>CAYWYR010000001.1:0-211973 GCA_964462685.1 uncultured Hyphomicrobiales bacterium
ACCTCCCTCGTTTTGTAGAAGGCTCGATGACTCACCTTACAAAACGGTCCCTCCATGAGGGACAATTAGCATATTGATGGGCTCTTCTATTGTCCCTCACCTAGGGACCGCTCGGCACAAAGAGTCTTCGATTTTGAGAGCCGAGCGAGGGAGGTTTCTTAACTCCGATTAATCAATTAACTCAGGTTCTATCTAACAATGGGTTGCAACCCCTTGTTGATTTATATTTGTGATTTCTCTACAAGCTCGAGAGGACAACTTCTCTCCTAGTTATTCAGAGTTCGCTGAGACACCCCATCCTAAATCCTTCCACCCAAGGGAAGGACTTGAAGACAATTTACCCTTCGGAAGGGTTGGTAGCAGCATTTCCCACTTTTAATCCGCTCCCCCCTTACTTAATCGAACCTTTTCTTATCCCTATTAAAAAAGCATAGTTCAGGGCAACGTCCTCAAACTGCTTATATCTACCGGACTGGCCACCGTGCCCTGCTTCCATCTCGGTTTTGAAAAGGATCAGGCTCTCACCGGTGTTGTGTTCTCTCAGTTTCGCTGTCCATTTTGCGGGTTCCCAATACTGTACCTGGCTATCGTGGTAGCCGGTGGTTATCAGAATGTTCGGATATTCCTGCGCGGAGACCTGATCGTAAGGCGAGTAGGAAAGCATATACCTATAGAACTCCTCTACATTCGGGTTCCCCCATTCGTCGTATTCGCCTGTGGTGAGCGGGATGGAATCATCCAGCATAGTGGTAACGACATCTACAAATGGTACGGCGGCTATCATCCCCCGGAAGTCCTGCGGGGCGATGTTTGCAACCGCACCCATCAGCAAGCCGCCCGCGCTACCGCCCATGGCATAAAGTTCACTGCTGGCCGCTACCTGGGTTTTCTTTAGATATTTACCGCAGTCAATAAAATCGGTGAAAGTATTCATTTTCTTAAGGAGTTTGCCGTCTTCATACCACTGCCGGCCCATATCGCCGCCGCCACGGATGTGAGCGATAGCATAACCGAAGCCGCGGTTCAGCAAGGATAGCCGAGAAGCTGAAAAGTAAGGCGACATGCTATATCCATATGATCCATAAGCGTATAGCAGTACTGGCAGATCAGGATTGTCGAACTCTTTTTTCACCACGTAGGAAATGGGTATCTTGGTTCCGTCCCTGGCTACGGCCATAAATCTTTTGGAAATATAATCTTCTTTATTGAATACGCCGCCTATTTCCTTTTCTTTCAGTGTTTCGGTTGTCTGTGTAAGCAGATCGGTTTGATATACTGATGGGGGAGTGGTCAGTGACTGATATCCATAACGCATCTGGTCGCTGTCGATATCGGTATTTACTTCAAGGTAAGCCACATAGGCCGGATCATCAAATTTAACCCTGTATTCAAATTCCCCGGCGTTTAGCTTATAAACAGATAAATGCGAAAGTCCATCTTCCCGCTCCTCTACGACAAGTCTTGTAGCGAAAAGATCGAAATCATCTATAAATATATTATCATTTCCTTTAATCAATGGGTCTGAGCCAGCGATAGAGCTCTCCTCCATCTGCATCCTGTATATGGAAAAGTTCTTGTGATCTTGATTACTTCTGATATAGAAGAATTCATCTTTATGATCGGGCTGATATTCATGCCCTCTTTTCCTTGGTATTATTACCTTCGGCTCTGCTTTAGGTTGATCGGTTTTGATATAACTGTATTCTGTCGTCAAGGTAGAATCCGATCCGAAAAAGATCACTTTCCCGGATTTTGATCTATAGCAGTAAGCTACAAACGTATCGTCATCTTCTCTGTAAACAGTTGTTGGGTTGAGATCCAAAGGGATGCCGTCATCATTTGTCGATGAAGCGTCAATACCTTCCTCTAATGCTTTTGAGATATCTATCCTGACTACTTTGTTTGATCTTAATGTAGTTGTGTCTTTAAGGGTGATAAAAAGTGTTCTGTTGTCATCGGCCCAGGCACAGCCCGCGGTGTTGGGTATTTTGATACCGAGGTCAGTATCATGCTCAATATCCTTTATTTTCAGATCATAAAGTCTTCGGGAAACCGTATCTGTCGAATATGCAAGTAGTTTGGAGTCTGGTGATACCTGTTTTGTACCCAAAGCAAAGTATTCATGCCCTTCGGCAAGTAAATTTGCGTTCAAAAGAACACTCGGGTCGGATAGGTCGTCAAATGTCGCCCTGTAATATGTGGGATATTCAAGCCCGCTCTGGTAAGCCGACCAGTACCAGTAACCTCTCAATTTGTACGGTACCGACATTTCATCGGGTATCACTCTGTCTTTCATTTCCTCAAACAGTTCCTGCTTTAGCACTGATATAGGCTCAAGAACATGGTCAACATATTCATTTTCCTCCTTCAGATAGCTGATAACTTCTGTGGCATCTCTTTTATTCATCCAGAAATAATCGTCGATTCTCTCGTGGCCGTGTTTTTCGAGTACTTTGGATATTTTTTTTGCTTTGGGAGGTTGCATAAGCTTGGGTTTAGCGGTATTGGTTATTGCGGTTTCAGATTTGATCTGTGATATGTACGCACAATGTTACCTATTATTAAGGACAAGTTTATAAAATCCAATTTTGTCATCTAAAAAAATATATCTTTGCATAATCAGTGTTACCTATATTACTACAAAACATTCCAATTCTGAACTGATAAATGGGTCTTTTTAATTTTTTTTCCAGCGAGGTCGCAATAGATCTCGGAACAGCCAACACTTTGATCTGGGTCAAGGGTAAAGGGATCGTACTCAATGAGCCATCGATCGTAGCATACAGCAAAGACAGTAAACAGATAATAGCAATCGGGGATGAAGCCCAAGCAATGGTTGGGAAAACCCACCGCGATATTACTGTTACTCGCCCGATAAGGGATGGTGTCATAGCCGATTTCGAAATAACTGAGGGTATGCTTCGCGCTTTTATCAGAAAAGTAGCAACAAGCTGGCAGCCCGCGCAAAGAATCATCGTATCAGTTCCTTCAGGTATCACACCTGTGGAAAAAAGAGCTGTACGGGATTCCTGCGAGCAGGCCGGCGCTAAAGAAGTTCACTTGATACCTGAGCCTATGTCCGCTGCTATAGGGATTGGTATCGATGTAAATGATTCTCTGGGTAATTTGATAGTTGATATAGGCGGCGGTACCACTGAGATAGCCGTAATAGCTCTATCCGGTATAGTTGTGGACGAATCCATCAAAACGGCCGGCGACCAGATGAACAATGCCGTTGCTATGTGGTTCAGAAGGCAGCATAATATTCTGATAGGTGATAGAACCGCGGAACTGATCAAGTGCTCGGTAGGTTCTGCAATCCCGCTAGAAGAAGAGCTTGAAATTGAGGTTAAAGGCCGAGATCTTTTAGGCGGTGTGCCTAGAATGATAAGAGTGTCCTCAGCTGATATCAGGCAGGCTCTTTCCGAATCTGTGAACACAATAGTAGAAGCTATTCTCAAATTGCTTGAAAGAACACCGCCCGAACTATCTGCCGATATATTCGACCGCGGTATAATGCTATCAGGCGGCGGTGCATTACTGAAAGGGCTTGATAAAAAAATTATGGAAGTCACGAACCTTCCTGTCCATATACCAGACAATCCGCTAGAAGCCGTAGCCCGGGGTACTGGTAAAGTACTCGATAATTTCAGCGAATACAAGAAAGTCTTACTTAAAACTTCAAGATTCTGATTCAAGCACAATTAAGCTGATTATTTATGTATCAGATACTTGAAATACTCGACAGGTTAAAAGATTATATAGTTCTGGTTTTACTAGCAATTATAAGTCTCGCACTGATCTCTATGACCGATTCCGAAAAAATCGGAGGCTATAAAGGCTTTGTGGTAGGTTCTGTTGGCTGGATCCAAAGCCAGTTCTCATGGATCCCGAACCCCCTTGCCCTAAAGAAGGAAAACCGCGCCCTAAGAGAGCTTAACATGTACCTCTCTTCCGAGGTTACCAAGAGCCGTAAAGCTATTGTCGAGAACGAGCGAATGAGAAAAATGCTTGATTTCAAACAAGCGACGGAAATCCCTATTGTATCCGCCGAAGTTGTAGGTAAGTCATCTGTGGAGATGAGAAATTATATCACTCTCAACCGTGGCACAAGCGATAGCATATACCGCGGCATGCCCGTAAGAACACCACAGGGTTTGGTTGGCAGCATCATATCTACCGATGCAAACTATTCCCTAGTGGAGCTTCTTACAAACCGCAACGTAAGGGTTGCCACACAGATACAGCGATCAACAATTGACGGCATAATGACATGGGAGGGCGGCGAGGTATTCAAGATAAAAAATATACCGGACTCCTACGATGTCAGGGAAGGAGATATAGTCTATACCTCAAATTTCAGCAATAAATATCCTGACAATATTCCGGTTGGTGAAGTAAGCGAGGTAGCCAAACCCCAAGGTACTATCTTTTTAGATGTAACCGTTAAAGCCTATGTTGACTTTGCTACGCTGAATGAAGTATTCGTAGTCAGATTTGTGCCCGACCCTACAAGAATGAAGCTTGTGGAAGAAATTGAAAAAAGACTCGCCAAAAACTAATACCATAAAAGATTAATGCCCTTAAAATTACCTGAAATAAGCAGAACTCATAGCGCTTGGAGGTTCGTAACTTACATAGTAATGGCTCTGCTGATAGGTTATTTTATGATCATATTCAGTGAGTCTATTTCTGTAATGGGTATTACACCAATGCTTTTGGTAATACTAGTGATATGGATATCATTTGCGGAAAGCAGGCTTACCGCTACGTTGATGGCCTTTATAATCGGCTTTATGTTCGATGTGCTGTCCAGTGATATTTGGGGAACAAACGCTTTTGCGAAAACAATCACCGCGTTTATCGCATCTACTATTGTTATGTATTCAACCAGGGAAGGCCGGTTCTATACTCGCTTTAAGTTTTTACTTGTAACTATTATTGGAACCTTTATACATAATATTATTTACTTTTTCTTCCGTTTCACCCCCAGCACAATAGACTTCTATGACTTTGTGATAGAAAAAGGAATGTACTACACGGGATATACAGCCGTATTCGCACTTATCGCCCTGCTTATCAAGCCGCCAAGTAATGTGGAGAGCGATTAGGTTGATTTATAGATGGAATTGGGAAAGTTGTTCTACTCCAACTCAATCAATTCTTCGCTTAGCTGCTCCCATCTCTTATTGGCAGAATTAAGTTTGGCGGTAAGCTTCTCGTACTCATCCTGAGAGGACTGGTAATCCGGCGACATATAAAATTCTGGTTCTGCGAATTTAGAATCGTACTTCTTCTTATCTGTTTCCAACTCTTCTATTTCAGACTCAACTTTGGATAGCTCCTTTTCGAGTTTACTTCTGTCTCTATCGTTCTGTTTCTGATCCTTTCGGTTTGGCTGGCTCTTGCTTTGTGTGTTGGAGGCTTTTGACTTTTCAGGTAAATCCTTATCGCTGTCATATTCAAAGAAATCATCAACCGAACGGTTTTTGAGAAAGTCTTTTATATCGCCGAGATGTTCATGTATCTGCCTGTTTCGGAATTCAAAGGTCTTGCTTGTAAGCCCCTCCAAAAACTCCCTATCGTGTGATACTACCAGAAGCGTGCCTTCGTATTCCATAAGTGCTTGCTTAAGCACGTCTTTGGCAAGCATATCAAGGTGGTTTGTCGGCTCATCCATTATCAGGAAGTTGACCGGTTCAAGCATAAGCTTCGCCAGCGCCAGCCTTGCCCTTTCGCCACCCGATAGAACCTTTACCTTTTTATAGACCGCATCACCAGAAAAGAGAAAAGCGCCAAGTAGGGTTCGTACTTTACTTCTAAGTTCGCCTGTGGCAACATTGTCAATAACCTCGAATACCGTAGCGTCATCCCTAAGTAACTCCGCCTGATGCTGAGCGAAATACCCGATAGATACATTATGCCCTAGCTCAAGTTTGCCTTCATAACCTTCTGCCCCGGCGATGATTTTTGATAGGGTAGTCTTGCCTTCGCCGTTTTTACCAACAAACGCTACTCGGTCACCTCGTTCCATAGCAAAGTCTATATCCTTCAGCACGTCTGTTTTGCCATAGGATTTCTGTAGGTCTTTTGTCTCTACAACAAGCCTACCTGATCTCGGCGGCTCAGGGAATCTGAACTTCATCGATTTGATATCGACCTCGTCCACATCGATAAGCTCAATCTTCTCAACCATCTTCGCTTTGGACTGCGCACGCGAAGCGAATCTCGCTTTAGCCTTAAACCTCTCGATGTATCTTTCTGTTTCGGCTATCTGCTTTTCTTGGTTTCGGCGCTGTGCTATCTGGGTTTCTCTTACTTCTTCACGGTAAACTACAAATTTTGAGTAGGGGAGATTGGTATCGTAAACATGCCCCCGAGATATTTCGATTGTTCTATTGGTTACCGCATCCAAAAAGCGCCTATCGTGGGATACTACCAAAAGATTACCTGAAAAATCCTTCAAAAAACCTTCTAGCCAAATTATCGATTCGATGTCAAGGTGGTTTGTCGGCTCATCCATAAGAAGGCAGTCTGGCTTTCTGAGCAGGATTTTTGCGAGCTCCACCCTCATCTGCCACCCGCCTGAAAACTCACTAATCGGCCTGGCAAAGTCTTTTCTTTTGAAACCCAGCCCGCGAAGTATTGTCTCAATGTTTTTTTCGGCTTTGCTGGCATCGGTATGTGCAAGCATCTCGCTTTTGTTGGTAAGCTCTTCTATAAGTTTTGTATATGCATCGCTTTCATAATCGGTTCTTGAGGAAATCTCTTTTGTGATTTCGTCAATCCTTTTCTCGATGGAAAGTATTTCTTCAAGTGCTGAATATGCTTCATCCCATACCGACCTGTCCGACTCGTTATCTATTTCCTGCTTTAGATAACCTATCTTTATTGACCTCGGGATTGATATTGTACCGCTTTCAGGTGTCTGTTCGCCTGAGATTAGGCGTAATAAAGTAGATTTACCGTTACCGTTCCTACCTATCAGACCTATGCGGTCATTCGGCTTAATAGCTATATTTACATTCTCAAATAAAAAATGGCCGCCGAACTGGACAGCGAGATTAGATAAGGTTATCATGGGGTGGGGATATTATTCTGGTTACTTTATGCTTATTAGTGATTGAGATTTGATTGATTCCACCGCTGCGATTGTAGCTTTCGTAACGCTGATTATCTCATCAAAACTTATAGGTGAAGGCTGACCGTTGCGGATTGACTTGATAAGTGCTTCAAGCTCCGCTTTGATTCCTTTTTCCCCATTATACGTTTTATCTGTCTGCTTGCCAGCTTGATATAAAGTTATTTTCTCGAAATTATCCATTACGGCGCTTAGCCCGCCGCTATGTATTTCGCAATATTCTTTTGGTACTGATTTATCACCCGAGGATATATAGTGCAGAGTACCTACCGAACCGTCAGCGAATTTAATCGATACAGACACATTGTTATCTCCTGGCTGGTTCTTATCGCTTCCATGCATAGCAATAGATACTACGCTTTGCGGAAGGCTACCTGTAAGATAAACCATAGTATCGATAAAATGACAGCCTTCTCCTATGATCCTACCGCCTTGATCCACCTGCTGAGTCCAGTGTTCGGATGGTATAGCGCCCGCATTCACCCTGTAGATAATATTAAGGGGTTGGGAGCTTTTCGAGATAAACTCTTTTATATCGATAAAAGGCTTGGAAAACCTTCTGTTAAAGCCAACCATCAGTCGTGAGGGTGAGCCGTTTTTGGCTTCTATTATTTCCTGCAGCTCCTCTTCGTTTACACATAAGGGTTTTTCGCAGAATACATCTTTTCCGGCTTTAATGCTTTCTAAAACATACTGGGCGTGGCTGTCGTGCCTAGTAGCGCATACAACAAGCGACACGTCTTTATCAGCGATAACCTCGCTGCCACTGGTTGTGGTTTTAGCAAATCCGAAATGCCCCCCCAGTGAGTTAGCATTTGCAGGGGTGGTAGTGGATAGGATAACCGGTTTTGTTTTCAGTTCTTTAAGCGGTGGCAGAAGATAATTCTGGGCGAACTGGCCAGCACCTATCACTCCCAAACCGATATCGCCTTCAATTTTCTTCCTTATAGGAATAGATATAACTTTATCAGGTTTAGATCTATGCTCTGAGCTTGGATATTCCAATAATATCCCGAGATATTTTTCATCAGTATCGCCGGATACTAGCTTATATGCGTCCTCTGCATTACCGATCGAGTACCGGTGTGTAGTCAGTATGTTGACATCCAGTCTCCCTTGACTGATCAGATCGAGAACCGCTTTCATGTTTCGGTTTTCAGTCCATCTGACGTAGTGTAATGGATAGTCAATACCGCGCTCTTCATATTCAGGGTCGTACCGGCCCGGCCCGTAGCTGGCGGATATCGTAAGATTGATTTCTTTTTTGTAGAAAGGATGCCTGTTCAGGTCCATGCCGACTGCACCGACTATAACTACCGTTCCACGCTTTCGGCATATCTCCATCGACATATTCAATGGTTCGCTTGAGGAGGTTCCCGCGGTGATGATCACCGAGTCACATCCATAGCTGTCAGTAGCTGATAAAATAGTAGAAACCGCATTTTTATCACTTTCTAACACTAATTCGCATCCTGATTTTTTTGCCTGCTCGAATAAGGATTTATCGATATCCAAACCTATCACCCTGCATCCCGCAGCGCGTAGATATTGAACTGTCATCTGCCCTATAAGCCCTAGCCCGATTACTGCAACTGTATCACCCAGCGAAGGGTTTGCCTGCCGGAACCCCTGCATCGCGATTGACCCTACAGTAGCGTAAGAAGCATCTTCAAGGCTAATGCCTTCTGGTACTTTTACAGCTAAATTCTTAGGTATGGCAACATATTCGGCGTGATTGGCAAGCCCTGCACCACCTACTGCCACTTTATCACCAACGGCAAAATCTCTGCATCTGCTCTCTACGACAGTGCCTGAAGCGGAATATCCAAGCTGTTTATATGAATCAAGCTTTGCTTGTACACGCCTTACAGTTTCTTTAACGCCCTGTTTTTTAACGGTATCCATTACAAGTTTAACCTGATCGGGCTGTTTCCTAGCTCGATCGACTAAACTTCCTTTGGCATTATCTACAGATGTTTTTTCTGTACCGGCGGAAATTAGAGACCAGGCTGTACGAACGAGCACACCTTCTTTCGGGCATTCCGGCGGGGGAACGTCAACCACTTCAATCTTCCCGTTCTTTTGATATTGGAGCACTTGCTTCAAACCCTGGCTCCCTGAGATAATGATGATTCGGGCATGTTTTTGAATTCTTCGAGTGTATTGCCCTTTACGTAAAACATACCGCGTTTTTCCAGTACTGTTTCTATCGGCTGATAATCAGAAAGAATAACAGGCTCATTGTTCCAAACAGCTACATCATGCTCGTAGTGAGCGGAGTTCTTGCCATCTTTTGTTATGATGGTAAACCCATCTTGAGCCGTTAGCACGTCTCCTTTGCCAAGGTTGATCATTGGTTCGATTGCTATTACAAGTCCATTCTTTATCATTTTACCGCGCCCTGGCTTTCCGAAATTAGGTACATTCGGTTCTTCGTGAAGTTTTTTGCCGAGACCGTGGCCTACTAGTTGCTTTACAACACCCATTCCGTTAGATTCAGCATAGCTCTGTACTGCATAGCTGATATCGCCAATTCTGTTGCCTACACGCGTTTCTTCAATCCCTAAATAAAGACACTCTTTTGTTACCCGCATCAGATGTTCGTTATCAGCAGTAGGATCACCAATTGCGAATGTATATGCGTGATCACCATAGTAGCCGTTCATTTTTACGCCTACATCGATCGATACTATATCGCCTTCTCTAAGCTCATACTTGTCAGGTACACCGTGCACAACCTGATCGTTTACCGAAGTGAGGGCGGTATTCTTACATTCATATAAACCTTTAAAGCCGGGCTTGCCGCCGTTATCATAAATAAACTGTTCTGCTAAATCATCAAGTTTAATTGTCTGTATGCCTTCATCGATTTCCTCGGCTAACATGGCAAGCGTTTTGGATACCAATAACGCGCTCTGACGCATCAGTTCTATCTGGTCTTTGTCTTTATAATGTATCATCTTCCTATAACCCAGCAGTCTCTTGAATTTCATCTTTTGAGTAACTCCAAAATTACGAAATATAGAACTGCCAGTGGCTATAGGATCAGCTACTTACATGCTATCTTTAGAACTAAACAGTGGTTTAATTTAATAAAGTGCTGGTGATAAAAAAAAAGCCACCATATAATGGCGGCTTTATAAAATTATAGTTTACTCAGAAATCATCTGATTTGGCCTCTAACTATACCCGTCGGGTAGTCTTTAGTATGTACATTTACATAGGTAGGATCTGTGAGTAGAGTATTGATTTGTGCATCGTTCAGTTCCAGCATTTCTGGCATAAACTCACTGGTAGAGTATAAAGGTATGATAACAGATCCGTTGACCCCTGCGGCGCCTTCATGAATGTGGGCTGCTTCAAGTGTATCGTTAGTGCCAATACCTTCTACATTTATATGGTAGAAGAGCAGATCACCTGACTTCCTTAGGTAAGTCATACCCATTGCACCGTTGTTTTCTGCATCAACATCCAAATCAACATCCATTGCCCAATCGATATCCGGACCTATATTAGCCCTTAATAGACCTGACGGCACCTGCTCTGAATGAACATTAACATAGTGTGTATTAGTTTCTTGAATAGCATCTACTTCGGCTTCGGTAAGTGATATTACACCGTTTGCTCTGTTTTCTGCATCAAATTCTGTAGCTGCCGATATTAAGCCTTTTACAACATCGCCGTTTTCAGTTGGCATACCCGTATGTATATGCGCCATGGTCAGCACATCGCCCGCCAATAGGTTGTCTACATCAATTGTATAGGTAAGCGTATTATCTGATAGAAGAGTAAGGGTTACAATCCCTGTTTCTTCTCTATTTTCAACCATTGGTATTTCTGCGTCTGGTGATAGTTCCAGTGTCCATGTTTCGACTGTCGTAGGCGCGTTCGGGTCGATTGGGTTATCGTCATCGTCATCACAAGAGACTGTGAAAAGCATCACGGATGCAAATAGTAGCGTGTAAAGTTTCGAAGTGAGTAGTTTCATATTTTATACCATAGTTAATAATAGAGTTCTTTCGGTTCACGTCTGTTGTGTTAATATATTGTTAATCTTTAGTTAAGATTGTTATTTAAATATTGATTGTATCCATGGCACGTTAATTGATTTATATTCCAAATATTTAATAAAGTCCAATACCCCATAATCAAAAGCAGAATGGAATTCAATTCAAAGCATACACTTATAGGAATAGACGGCGGCGGTACTCATACGCGCGGCATACTTTACAGAGATGGCCGCATTGCTGCATCCAGCCGTGCAGGTACCACACGTATAGGTGCGGTAGGTGTAGGTGAATCTTGCGAAAGAACTCTTAACGTAATACTTGACCTGTGCGAGCAAGCCGACGCCGATTTCACGGAAATCGATGGAGTAGTTATTGGGCTGGCAGGCGTATGGCTTGAAGAAGAAAAGAAAAGATCGGCTGCCTTACTTAGGACTCTCGGCAGAGGCCACGATTTCAAATTTGATAATATGATGGTTACCTCCGATGCCGAGCTTGCTTTGGAAGGCGCTTTTCAGGGTGACAGCGGTATCATTACTATTGTCGGTACCGGCTCCATAGGCCTTGGCAATCCTAAAAACAAAACAGAACTTGTGCGCTGCGGTGGCTGGGGGATAGAACTGGATGATGAAGGTTCTGGCGCCTGGATCGGTAGGGAAGGGCTTACAGGAGTAGTCAGGGGGCTTGACGGCCGCGGCAAACCAACTAAATTAGCGAATGTAATAGATGATATGATACCGAGTATAGATATCAACAAACCTAGAACAATAGTTAAAGCTTATGCTGAAGGTTCTTTCAAGTACCCGATGCTTACCCCGAGCGTTATGAAATGCGCAGAAGAAGGCGATGAGGTCTGCTTGAATATTATCAAAAGATCAGCAACCCACCTATCGGAACTGCCTTCAACACTGGCCAAAGAATTCGACACTGATACTGTAGATGTAGCACTTATGGGCGGCATTATAGATAATGAAACCATGCTTGCCGGACTACTTAAAACAGAGATCCAGAAAAACAAAAAACTGAACTTGGTCGATCCCAAAGGGAATGCTTTGCAAGGGGCTTTGGTTATGGCGGAAAAACTCATTAATGAAGATATGGCGAATAACTAATATCTTACCGATCAGCTATAAGGATATTAGTTTTTCTCAACTGTTGAGCCGCCGTTAACCGATTGTTTTAGTTCTTTCGGATTGCCTTCATACCTGAAGGTAGATCCGCCACTGGCTTGTATATCCAAAGAATCGTTAACGGTGATCAGTGCTTCACTACCGCCGGATAGCGATCCGCTTACATTTCTACAAATAAGATCCTCTGCTTCCAATTCGGATCCGCCGTTTAGTTCCAGGCTTGCGTTTCTTGCTTTACCAGCGAGTTCTGCATCACTACCGCCGGATAGGTAGATATCCAGTTTGATAGTTTTACATGTAGCCTCCAAGGTGCTGCCACCGGAAAGCTTGATCGCCAAATCAGTGCTGAAAATACTGTCCGCCATAATCTCACTACCGCCGGTTACCGTAAGCGAGCTAAGTGAATCTCTATAAATCGTGATAGTGGTCAGCTCATCATCACTAAATGATATCTCAGAAGCTTTGCTTATAGATATACCGCCGCTGCCGTCAACATCTGTATTAATATACTCCCTATATGCTTTATCAGTTGTAAGTGATAAGTACCGCTTTCCTTTCTGGTGGATATAAACAACATCAAAACCGTCTGCTATGGATATTTTGCCGATATCTTGCATTTCTAATTCCTCGGTGATCATCTCACCCGATGCCTCAACTTTTTCTTCGAACAAGGAACATGATGACAGCAATGAGGCTATCAAAATAGTCAGAGGTATGTAATATTCTATATTTTTCATTTTAATTTAGTTTTATTTATGTAATCGAAAATCTTATCAAGTGTGCGGGGCAGCTCTTTTTTGATTTCGCTATCCCAAAAACGCATCACCTTTAATCCTTTATCGGCTAAAATAGCATTTATCTCTCTATCCCGCTGCATATTTCTTTCGATTTTGGCAATCCAGAAGTCTCTGTTCTTTTTCAGAGATTTCTTTCTGTTTATCCAATCCTTGCCATGCCAGAATTCGCCGTCCACAAATATAGCGAGCTTATACTTCTTTGAGTAAATATCTGGTTTACCTGGGATATGTTTTGGGTGAACCCTATACCGCAAACCCCTTGCGAATAAAGCTTTCCTCAAAGCGAGCTCGGGTTTTGTATCTTTGGCTTTAATTCGGGACATATTGTAAGAACGCTCAGGGGTAGTTGAAAACCCGTTCTCTGCAACGAATTTAGGCACAACTATTCTTTCTTCGTACTTCATAAAAAAACAGACGAATCAATGTATATATCTTTTGTTGCCCTAATCCGGACAATTATAATCCGAAGGATAATGCTAGATCGTTTGTATATCCACATTTTACGATTCTCATCGTATATAGAAGGACAGTTTGTTTTATAAATATAGATATAATGAAAGTTTACACACTATTGATATTGCTATTTGTCTCATTGGGAAACGCTTATTCCGAGGAACCCGAAAAGTGGGACGTTACGCAGCATAAAGGTAACAGCAAGCAAGTATCTTTCACAGTTGATAACGGCACATGGCTAAATGTGGATGTCAGCCCAGACGGTAAGCAGATAGCTTTCGATATGCTGGGTGATATATATACCATGCCGATCACCGGCGGTAAAGCCAAACCTATCCATACCGGACTGGCCTGGGAATGCCAACCAAGCTTTTCACCCGACGGCAAGCAGATACTTTACACGTCCGATAGAGACGGTGCGGATAATATCTGGGTTTCTTCTATTGACGGTTCTGAAGCCAAGCAGATCACCAAAGAAGATTTCAGGCTTCTAAACAATGCTATCTGGAGTAATGACGGCGAGTATATCATAGCCCGCAAACATTTTACCTCAACTCGTTCTGCAGGTGCCGGCGAGATGTGGATGTATCACCTGAACGGTAAAGAGGGGATCCAGCTAACTGAAAGAAAGAATGATCAGCAGGACGTTAACTCCCCAAACTTGTCACCAGACGGTAAGTATCTCTATTTTGATGAGGATATGTATCCTGGGGGATTCTTCCAGTATAACAAAGATCCTAACAACCAGATTTATGTGATTCGCAGACTTGATATGGAAACAGGCGAGATAGAAAATATAACTGGTGGTAGCGGTTCAGCATTTAGGCCAGTGGTAAGCAATGATGGCCAAAAATTAGCTTTTGCCCGCCGTATCAGATCAAAGACTAAGTTATTTGTCAAAGATTTGAATTCTGGAAAAGAAACCGAGATATTTGATCAATTGGAAAAAGATCAGACCGAGGCGTGGGCTATCTTCGGTAGCTTCCCTTCATTTGCTTGGACACCTGATGACAATAACATTATCGTTTACGGTAAGGGCGGAAAAATCTGGAACGTAAATGTCGATGCAAAATCGGGCCAAGTAATACCTTTTGAAGCAGCTGTGAACCAAAGTATCGCCGATGCGGTGTTCTTCAAGCAGGATATTGACTTCGATAAATTCAAACCGAAGGTTATAAGAGGCACTGAGACCTCCCCTGACGGCAAACAGATTGTTTTCAGTAGCGTTGGTAAACTATATATCAAGAAAACACCCAATGGCAAACCAGAACTTCTTACTGGTTCCGATGAACTTGAGTACGAACCGTCCTTTTCTTCGGACGGTAGGAAAATTGTATATGTAACATGGAAAGATGATGATTACGGCACTATTAAAGAGATTGATCTTACTACAAAAAAAATCAGCACACTCTCCGATGGTAAAGGTATCTATAGAACGCCACGTTATTCTCCGGATGGGTCTAAAGTAGTATATAGCCAAGAACCAGGTAACGATTATCAGGGTTTTGATTGGAGTATGGAGCCGGGTATATATTTATTGAATCTGAAGAACAACAGTATTGAACGGATTTCAAAGGAAGGCGAATATCCTTATTTTTCAGAGGATAGCGAAAGGATTTATTACCAGACCGGTGGATATCTGTTCGGCGCCCTGGAAAAAGGATTTCATTCTGTTAATCTGAACGGTGAAGACAAAAGAACACACTTCACATCAAAATATACCAATAGGTTCGTGCCATCTCCCGATGGAAAGTATATTGCGTTCAACGATCTGCATAATGCCTATATAGCTCCTATACCTAAGCTGGGCAAAGCAATTGATCTTAGCCAGAACACAAAAAGCGTTCCTGTGGTAAAAGTATCTAAAGATGCTGGATATAATCTTCATTGGTCCGGTGGGGGCATGAACGTTCACTGGATGCTCGGTAATGAATATTATTCAAGTAATATAACTGAAATTTACGCCGGGATTTCCCAGGGTAAAGAAGCTGATCTTGAAGTAAAACCTATTGCTATTGGTCTGGAAATAGATCGATATACCCCCGAAGGATATACAGCGTTTACCAATGCGAAAGTAATCACGGTAAACGAGAATAATGATGTCTTGGATAATGCCACAGTTCTCGTAAAAGACAATAAAATAGTCGGAATAGGAGCTAACGTAGATATTCCGGAAGGTACTAAGATTATAGATTGCGCTGGTAAAACCCTTATGCCGGGTTTGGTTGATGTACATGCCCATCAGGGTACTTTTAGATATGGTTTGTCTCCAGAAAAACATTGGCCTTATTATGCTTCATTGGCTTATGGCATTACAACAACTCATGACCCCTCATCTAATTCTGAAATGATATTCGCAAATAGCGAAATGATTAAAGCGGGAGAAATGGTAGGTCCTCGCATATTCTCCACAGGTACTATACTCTACGGAGCTGAGGGTGATTTCAAAGCTGTAGTAAATTCACTTGAAGATGCCAGATCCCACTTGAGAAGAACCAAAGCATTTGGAGCTTTTTCGGTTAAAAGCTACAACCAGCCGCGAAGAAATCAACGACAAATGGTAATGGTAGCCGCCAGGCTGGAGGAAATGATGGTTGTGCCAGAAGGCGGCTCTCATTTCTTCCACAATATGAGTATGATACTGGACGGCCACACAGGTATCGAACACAATATACCTGTAGCCCCTCTTTATGATGATGTGCTTAACCTTTGGGAAGCAACTGAAACTCATAATACGCCTACTCTGATAGTAAGCTACGGTTCGGTAACAGGTGAATACTATTGGTATCAGAATACGAACGTATGGGAAAAGGAAAGGCTTTTGAGATTTACCCCTCGAGATATAATTGATTCCCGCTCAAGGCACAGAACAATGATACCAGATGAAGAGTATGAAAACGGTCACATTCTAGTATCTAAATCACTGAAAAAACTTAATGATAGGGGTGTGAAAGTCAATATGGGTTCACACGGTCAGATTCAGGGTATAGGCGCGCACTGGGAAATGTGGATGCTCGGGCAAGGCGGGATGACGCCTATGGAGGTTATTAAGGCATCTACTATGAACGGTGCTGATTATCTCGGCCTTGGCCACCAGATCGGATCTATCGAAAAAGGAAAGCTGGCCGATATCATCGTTCTCGAAGATAACCCACTTGATGATATTATGAATACGGAATCCGTTGTATATACTATGGTGGACGGCCGATTGTTTGAATCCGATACGATGACCGAGATTGGACACGGTGCTAAAAAAGCTGGCCAGTTCTGGTGGGCTCAGGAAGGTAGCACCAGCACTATCCTGAATTTCGGCAAATCCCATCAAGGCTGTACCTGCGGCCATTGATATAAAACTATATATCTGATCTGAAAAAAGCCCTTAGCAATGAAAACTGATGTTAAGGGCTTTTTGCTATATTGTACTGAATCATAAAAGCCTTGATCCTAAACTAAATAACATCCATAGTAGAACAATCATAATTCGAGATATAAATGAAAAGTATTTTCAGGAATAGTTTAGCGGTTATAATAGGGTGGCTTTTAGGTTCGGTAGTAAATATGTCACTAATACAGTTGGGCTATTCAGTTTACCCTATCGAGGGCTTGGATCCGAATGATATGGAAGCTTTAGCCGAAGCATTGCCGAATCTTGGATACGAGTACTTTATTTTTCCGTTTTTAGCCCATGCTTTAGGTACACTCGTAGGTGCATTTATTGCAACAAAAATCGCTGCCACACATAAAAAAATAATAGCTATTACCATTGGTGCTGTATTTATGATCGGTGGTATTTTAGTGGCGATAATGGTGGGCGGGCCAGTATGGTTTACTGTTCTCGATTTATTGCTCGCATACATTCCTATGGCTTTAATCGGATATAAACTAGGGATAAAGAAATAGCCATAATAGAATTTCACTTATAAATAATTCTAAGCCCTTAACTTATTAATCGTGCTCTTTACGGTATATCCTGAAAGACCTATAATGAAAAATATCCCAGTCATTAATAGTATATCTCTTAGATTGTCGGTTAATCCTGGCTGATAGTCATTCAAGTCCAGTATAAACAGAAATATACTGACTATCATGCTTCCTATTAGGATTTGAATTATATTGCGTTTGTGGTTCACGGCTGGCCTCTTGGTTGATATTTATGGCAACGACTTACAAAGAATAATGTTAAAGCTGA
The DNA here is from genome assembly GCA_964462685.1 of uncultured Hyphomicrobiales bacterium. Lineage (GTDB taxonomy): Bacteria > Bacteroidota > Ignavibacteria > Kapaibacteriales > UBA2268 > CAYWYR01. The sequence goes on from CAYWYR010000001.1 coordinate 17,718, forward strand.
TATTATTGATTGGTGTGTTTTTAATGTTTGCTGAATATACCTCTGTTTATTCTCAGACTCTCTGGCTGGGCCCGCCGGTGCTTTTCTCTAAAGTTGATTATGCCAACCCTGATCTAAAAGCCAATCAAGATAGCATTACTGAATCGGTAAGCATAACCAGAGATAATAATATGGGGATTTTTAACCCCGTTTTGGAAAGCGGTTTCGATAGGGATGACAGAACCAGCCCCGCCGGTACCAGATGGGCCAACGGCAGCTTATCCTATGGTATCGAGAATCTGGAATTTACTGACTGGACTAGCACCAAAACCGGGCAGAGCAAAGGCGAGGTCGGCCTCCGAAAAGTACTCCATGTCATAAAAGAGGATATTTATATAGATGTGATGTTCACATCCTGGACTTCCGGCGGGGGTGGAAGCGGAACAGGCTTCGGGGGTGGCTTTTCCTACGAGAGATCAACACCCTCTTCTTCTAGCTTACAAACAGTCAGCAGTAGTAATAGTACTGATTGCTTTATATCAGGTGATTATCTAATCTGTGAAAGCTGGCAGTCGATCAATTCCATCAAAGTGTTTAACCTACTTGGGGCTATTGTTCATCACAGTACAACTGATTTATATAATTCAGGAGGTATAATATTTGAGAATCTACCCCCTGGAATATACTTTGTACTTATCAATAACAATTCAATGCTCAAAATGGTGATTACTGGATAGGGCGTGATTATAATCTTATTTTGATATACAGATGAAGAACAAAATATATATAGATATAATTTCAGGTGATTATGATCTTTCAAGAGAGGTATTCTCTCTTATTGCATCGCATTATCCTAAAAGATATCTGTGTGAATACAGCAGCCTAAAAGAATACCTGTCTTTGAATATTGAATCAGCAAACCGTATTGTTCTCCTGCATGATCTGGAATATTTAAGTAACAGTAATAGAAGCACAATCGGTACATTGTCCAAAAAGCCTAAAATATATCTTGTTTTAATGCAGTCCAAGCCAGATTACAAACTGGTAAGCAATGCTATTAAGGATGGTTTTGAGGACTTCATTTATATTTCCGAGAACAATGATATAGTTACTTCCCGCCTAAGGCTCATCCTGCTTACCTTCATGAGGGAATTAAATAGCCAAAGCGATTTTAAATCTGAAAATATCCCTTTCTCTGTGGTAGAAACTATGATATCGGCAAAGGTTAAAGGGAGTGTAAGCTTCAGCCGGGATATCGCCAAACTGGCCAAATGGCTTCTGCGGTCAATAGATGATGGAGTAAGCAGTGGAGAGCTTGACAGCCTGGATAAGGCTGCTAGATTATATTATGCCAACAGACTGTTCCTACCAGATAGCAAGAAAGACCAATTAGCCGTTAGGGACGGTTTGGCCACATCTGATCAGATGAATCAGCTCCCGCATTTTTCTAACCTTATATTAGATGAAGCTTATGACCTAAAAGCAACGAAAATGATATTGGAGTCGGTTTTCGAAAATTTCGACGGCAGCGGATTCCCTGCTGGCAAAAGATCTTGGGAAATACCCTTGCCCTCCCGCGCCCTTAAAGTGGCTTCTGATTTTTACGAGAACATCAGGCAAGGCTCATCTCCGAAGGAGTCACTTCACTTAGTAGAAAAATCCTCCAACAGGCTATATGATAAAAGATTTACAGGCGTACTGCACGAGTATATTCAAAAATATATAGATACTGAAAAGAATTACCCAGTAGAAACGCACCTGCTAGAGCTTGAGCCTGGAATGGTAACCGCTAAAGATGTTGTTACAACAACAGGGCTAAAGCTACTCCCCGCTGGCAGAAAAATCGATCAGCATGTTATCGATCTGCTCGTATCTCACACAAAGTTCGATCCCATAGCTGGCCATATCTGGATATCCAGAGACTCAGTATAGATGTGTAGAATTGGGATAATTATATAACCCTTTTCACCATATTTTTCAGATTTATATGGGATATCTTCTCTAACTGAATATCTGATAAGCCTATCTTTTTTTGTAGTATCTCCAGAAAATCCACGTAACCTTGCGGGCTTTCATAAGTCCCGTCTCTGATGCCGTCATAATCAGCCCCGAACCCTAATATATTCTCACCGCCCAGATTCAATATATGTTCGGTATGCTTTACCAGTGTTTCCACGGATTCCTGCTTAGCTTTTTCTATATTTCTATGCTCTGCAAGTTCAACCCCGTTAACGAACTCTGTGTAGAAATTCAGCCCCATGAACCCTTTTCTGTCTATTATCTCTTTTATCTGCCAATCCTCGAGATTTCTTTTGTGTTCTCTCATCGATCTGGCATTACTATGGGTAGCGGCTATAGGGCATGATACCGTATCGAAAACATCTTTAAAGCCTGCGATATTCAAGTGGGAAACGTCAATCATCATTCCCAGCTTTTCCATTTCCTTTACTACCTCTTTGCCGAAACCTGTCAGCCCGTAATCATTATCGATGCCGTCGGCAAGCATATTTCTGTGGTTCCAAGTAAGGCCCATAGCCCTTACGCCTAAGTCGTAGAATGAATACAAAAGGTCGATATCATCCTGAATAGGTGTTGCCCCTTCAATAGATAGCATAATCTTCATACCAGAAGTTTCTAAGCTATCTGCATCTTTTACAAACGTGATTTGTTCATTACCGTGAGTCCGGCTAAATAGCCCGCAGTGCTTAACGGCAAAGGATGTAGCTTCGCTGCCGTGCTTATTGGGCGGGGTAAATATCGCGAATATCTGAAAATCACCACCCACATTTCTAAAGCTGTCTTTTGTCCACATAGCTTCATCGGTATGATATGGGTTATCTGGGTATTTGGTTATTGTATCGCAGTGCGCGTCGGCTATGGTGAACTTTTTCAAGACTTTTAAGTATTTATATTACAGAAATAGTGGAAATAAGTACGCATTAAACGATATCTATTGTTTTGCGTCTAAACACTACAACGATCAGGAACAGGAATGCTTATGAAATCTTTACATAAAACTATACTATATTTATTAGGGTTGATTTTATTTGTCGCGGCTTACCCGGCAGAAACAAAACCTCTAAGGTATGAGAGCAACAAGGCCTTTACTTTTGGTGAGCAGCTTAACTATAGTGTAGGTTACAGATTTATAGATGCGGGAACGGCAACGTTCAAAGTTCTCGACAATCCTGTATATAGGGGGGGCAACAGAGCATTCGATATACGCTTTCAAGTAAGATCACTTCCATCCCTGGAATGGATTTATAAGGTAAAGGACAAATACAGAAGCGTTGTGGATATGAACGGTATCTACCCTTATGAATTTCAGCAGATACTCCGGGAGGGGGACTTCAAAAGAGACTTTAAGGCTGAGTTCGATCATGAGAAAAAAGTAGCCACTGTAAAAGATAAATCATACCCTATTGAGCCCTTTACCCACGACATAGTCTCTGCACTTTATTATATCAGGACGATGAATCTAAAAAAGTATAGAAAAGGTGATATCATTGAGTTGCAAAACTTTTATGGTGATACCACATACAGTCTCGGGGTTAAATTTTTAGGACGTGAAACTATAGAAGTCGATGCTGGGACTTTTAAGACCATGGTGATTGAACCTATGGTAGCGGAAGGCGGCCTTTTCAAAAGCGAGGGCAGTATAGTTTTATGGCTAACCGACGATGAGAAAAAAATACCAGTGAAAGTAGGCACGGAGATCCCAATAGGTTTTGTTGGGGCTGAACTGAAAAGCTATAGCGGAGTCAAAGGAGAGATAGCCGCTAAACTAAATTAAAATATATTTACTGCATCTATAAATAAGGCTGCCAAATGGCGGCCTTTTTTGTTTGGCTTGGATATTGTACAATTGAGTATGAATAGCGAATTACCAATGGTATGGCTTATAGTAGCCAATCTTAGGCATATAATTCGATTTTTCAACTATATTACAACTTTTTGCTGTGGCATATCTTTGCCGAGGTGCTTAATATGAAACCGATGTTTTCAAATATAATACTGGTATTAATTGTAGGGCTTATTATAGTTTCATGCTCTCCAGTAAGATCAGGAAATGTTGATAGGGATATAGATAATGGACTTCTATCGGCTAAAGATATGGAAGTATCGGATACTTTGTTAGTAGATGATTTTGGCACTTATGATTCTGAGAGTAATACTTTAATCACCTATGTGGATGATATCGATATACCCGATACCAATATTATTGTCTTAGAACCACTGGTTACAAAATATGATGATATGTCGGATGAAGAATCGATCGCCGGCCAGTTGGATGATATATCTGATTTATTGAACAACGGATTTATTGACCAAGCTTGTAATTTAGCAGAAGTTCTATATAATTCTTTAGATAGCGATTCAGAGGAAAAATGGGAAGCTCGCTTTTATATGGGAGAATGCAGGGTAGCAAAAAACGATCTTGCCGCCGCCTCCCGGATATTCTCAGAGATAATGCAGTCTGGCGATAGGGGTATTGCCAGAGAGAAAACGCTGATCAGAATGGGTCAGATAAAATGTTTGGAGTCACAGCCCGCTGAAGCAAGTAAACTCTTCATCAAATTACGGACGGAGTATCCCAGATCTATCTATCTGCCATTAGCAAAATGTGAGTGATAGCAACTAAAAAAACATTCAGTTTTCAGCTTATGATCCGATAATGATTCAATAAAAATCATTGTAATACATGGATGTAGAAGTGGGATATGAATAATCTAAGGAAAACACAGAGACTGATGCAATCTGAGATAGATAAAGAACTGGAAAGCCTCAGAAACATCGGGAATGAAATAATTGCCGAGGATATAGCTGAAATGCCTTTTTCGTTCTTTATCGGAAACGATAGACTATCGGTTAAAGTAACAAGGCTCGGTTACGGAGACCAGAGAATTAGTCGGGGTAATATAAGTGACGGATATAGTACTCTCCACTATGAACTCAGCGATGACTCACTGGTTAAGCTAAAGCTTGAAGATAGCATTAAGCCGATAGAATGGGAAAGTATATTGAAAAAGGGCTCTTATAGAATTACCCTTAGCGGCGATAGACTCGCACGCGGAGTAATTGACAGGTTGACCCTTAGCGAGAAATCTGTCAGTTAAAAAAATTGCCGATAATTATCGGGATTGGTTTAGAAATATCAAAGGATTGACGGTAATGAATGGATCACTGAAAAATACCGCACTCAGTTTTATCATATTGATGGCGTTTATATTATCGCCGTTAAATGAAGCTGTAGCGAATACATGGGCAAATGTTTCCTCAGGCGTGACGCAGAACTTACTCAGTGTTAGCAGCGTCAGGGACAATAACGTATTTGTTGCGGTCGGCTCCTCTGGCACTATCGCACGAAGTGATGACTATGGTGCCACTTGGAGTGCGATACAGTCCAACACCATCAATAATATAAACGATGTATCTCTTTCTGCGGGTAACAGAGGATATATTGTGGGTGATAACGGCTTGCTTAGGACAACCAATGACCAAGGCCAGACCTGGACTGTTCTAAACTCCCAGACAAATAAAAGACTAAATGCGGTCCATTCCAAAGGTGCAGATACTGTTGTTTTTGCTGGTAACGATGGCTACCTGGCAATCTCTTATGATAGCGGTGCTAATTTTACTCCATTAGCCTCCAATACTTCCGATGAGCTGTACAATATCGGTTATTTTGGTGAGAACGGTTATATAGTCGGTAATAACGGAAGACTAATCAGGTCGATCAACGGAGGTGCTAACTGGTTCACAGTTCAATCTGTTACAACCAACGCCCTTAGGGATATAGGGTTTTTCGACGCCAACATCGGTATAGCGGTCGGTGCTAGCGGTACACTTATAAGAACAATCAACGGCGGAACGTCTTGGTCTGTCATATCAAGCGGTACTACACAGGATATAACATCTTTATCAATTGATAGGGCAAGGCGTACAGCAACTGCCACTCTATCCAACGGTAGCATATTGAGAACTACCGACGCTGGTTCAAGCTGGACCGTTTCGACAACATCAACCACATCCAGACTTAATTCAGTATCATTCGCCGATAGCCAAAACGGTATTGCCGTAGGTGCGGGCGGCAGTATAATAGCCACCGGAAACGGTCAACCTCCAGGGCTTGTAAGCATAATAGCTCCTATAACAGGTCAGTATTTGGTTTCTAACAAGTCACTCCCGATCCGATGGAGCTCTCAGAATATAGATTCGCTTCATATCAGCTACTCTTTGGATGACGGTGCGAGCTGGGCTCGCGTAGCAAAAGTCAGGGCATCTCAAGGGATACATAACTGGACAGTACCTGTTGCCGATAACGAAAACGCTAGAATCAAACTAAGCTCAACTGTAGATTCCACACGGAATGCTATATCAGGCAGATTTATAATTAAAGAATACAGGCTGACTCTTGTAACGCCCAATGGCGGCGAGTCACTCCCGGGCGGTGCGAATGCTCAAGTATCATGGCTTTCAGATAATATCAGCAATATAAATATCGAGTTCTCAACCGATAACGGGACTTCTTGGAATATCCTAGGCAACAGTATTCCCGCGGCTCAGGGTAATACAACGGTTACACTGCCGCTTGCCGGAACCTCCGATGGTAGAATCAGGATTTCCAGCAGCGATAATAGCCAGCGAAATGATATGTCTGATGCCAGCTTTACAGTTGTAGGGCCAGAAATCAATATCCTCACACCAGTAGCATCTGAATCGTGGAGTGCTGGAGAAACTCGAAATATATCTTGGAATTCGGTTAGCGTAAACAGACTGAAAATAGAGTATAGTGTAGATGGCGGTACAAATTGGCAGACTATTGCCCCTGCAGTTGCTGCCTCAAATAATACTTTTAGCTGGACTGTTCCGAACATGCCGACAAATAACGCTAAAATAAGACTGACCGACACACTTAATCCAACTATCAGATCTGTATCTTCTGAATTTACGATCAATAGATTCCCGATCAATCTTACTTCTCCCAATGGTGGGGAAGTGATAAAAAGCGGTACCGATTTCCCTATCACTTGGACTTCATCTTTCATACAAAGCATTGATATAGCATATTCTATTGATAACGGAAACAGGTGGCAAACCATAGCCGATAATGTTTCGGCTTCTTCAGGAACATTCAATTGGTCTGTTCCTGAGATAATAACCGGTTCGCTCAAAGTCAGAATACGAAACTCAAATGATTCTCTCAATCTGGATATTTCGGATAATAACGCATCTGTATCAGGCATCAGGATAATAGACCCAGTAGATGGAAAACTGATCATTAAAGATCAAGATCCTTTTTATCTATCAATAAACTGGGAAAGTATAGGGGTCGATAATGTAAACGTGGTCATGGATGCAACAGCCGGCAGAACGGTAATCGCCAGCAATCTGCCCGCAGCTAACACAGTAGCAGCAACTTTTACGAATGTTACTACTGAGGAAATAAGCATAAAGGTCTTTTCAACTCTTGACAGTACTATCCAATCCACTTCGAATGTTCGTATTGGGGTGCCTGTAGCTGAAGTTATATACCCGAATGGCGGTGAGTATCTAGGCCAAGGTAGAATAGAAAGATTGAGATTCTCTAGCGAATTCACCGAAAAAGTCGATCTCAAATATTTTGATGGGACTAATGAATACGTCATAGCTGCAGATATTGATCCCGCGAACGGCACTTTTGACTGGACAGTCCCGACAGTTCTTTCAAACAGTGTGGTATTCCGAATATATAATACCCAGAACGGGCAGCTTCTCGATGAAAGCGACAATGTGTTTACCATTACCGATGAGAAAATCACTGTTCTTACTCCTAACGGGGGAGAGCTTTTCTTTCCCAGTGAGAGACATCTAATAAGTTGGGATGCCAATAGCGCCTCATTTGTTGATATCGAATACATTACCAGAAACGGCAATAGAGCTGATACTTTCAGCATCGCAACAAGGCAGCCAGTAGTACCTTCGGGCATGAACTGGATAGTACCTAACACCCCTGGAGAAGAAGTATCCTTAATAATTAAAGATTCCGATAAGCCGGGCATATACGATACTACCGACGCTCCGCTAAAGCTTGCGGGTATCAAACTTACCAGTTTTGAGAATACGGGTGAAAAAGTACTCGTAGGAAGCAGAGAGACACTTAGATGGATAGCCGTTGAATCAGGGAATATCAATATCGAATATTCTATCGATAACGGTACTAATTGGATATCTATCGCCCAGAACTACCCTTCATCTGTCGGTTTCTATAACTGGATGGTACCAAATAGCCCTGGCACTCAAACAAAATTACGTATCTGGCAGACAGAGGATTCTAACGTCGAAAGCATTTCGCAGTCATTTGAGATTACGGGCGTATCACTTTTATCGCCAAACGGCGGCGAAAGATGGCTGATAGGGACAGACCGGAACATCACATGGAATCTTTCCGATAATAGCCGGGTTAAACTTGATTATTCTGTTGATGGTGGGAACAACTGGCGAATTATAGTTGCCGACCTTCCAGGAACGCCGTCAACTTATTCTTGGGATATACCCGAAAACGCATCTGAAAATGCCATAGTAAGGGTTACACTTCTCGGTGGCAGCCAAATGAGTGACAGAAGCGATAATCCGTTTTCCATCGTGGGTGATGGTATAGTTATAGCAACCCCTAACGGCGGCGAATCATGGCCGAGCGGATCGACCCAACAGATTACATGGTCTAGCAGAAACGTAGATTCTATTGCACTTGCATACACATATGACGGTGGTAGGATGTGGACTATGATTGATACAGTCGCAGCTTCTGATCTGTCATATAACTGGACTTTACCTTCTAGTTCAACTTTGAAATATCTTGTAAGAGCTTTTGATATAAAAAGCCCGATAGTTGCTGATACTTCTGATAATTTCTTCGCTGTTACAGGGGGTAGCGGTTTCGATGTGCCAGCCAATTGGGATGTTATCTCCCAAACGGGACTTTCATCCACTGTTATTATAGAGTCTGATGTATTCCCGATCGTAGCAGGTGATACTATTGAAGTAGGCGATGCAATAGGATTTTTCTACTACGATAACGGAATAGCTAAATGCGGTGGCTATGGGAAGTGGGATAATTCCAATCTCGCTATAAATTTATGGGGCGATAATACACTTACATCTGCTAAAGACGGTTTCGGAATACGTGAAGATATCGAAGTAAGGGTTTGGGACGCTTCAGCGGCAAGAGAGTATTTTGGTACTGCCACATGGAACGGAAACAGTACCTTTACAACCAACTCTGTTTCAAATATCACAGCACTGACCACTAATCGCAGGCTCACTATACCGATCACTTCCAATAGATGGCAGCTCGTTTCGAGCAATATCGTTCCTCCTGTTGATTCCATTGCCAATATATTGAGTCCTGTAAGAACTTTCTTATCCTTTGCCAAAGATCAAGACGGCGCTTTCTATTATCCGGCAATAGATATCAATGATATCGAAGTGTGGGATATGCAAGAAGCGTATATGATTTACCTATGGAGTACAAGAACCCTTACAATAGAAGGCGTTCCCGCTGTGGTACGCGATTATAGTTATGATTTCGATGCTATGAAATGGTATTTCATCGGATATCTTCCTCAGCAAGAGATGCCGATATCACAAGCTCTGGCTCCGATCAGCTCTCTGATTATGGTAAAAGATACCGATGGGAATATATACTACCCAGCTGAAGGTATCAATAATATAACTAACATGTCTCCAGGCAATGGATATCAAATAATCTCAAGCCAGGATATCAATAACTTCCAGTATCCGTTCAATGCGGAACTTATTAGCGGTGGAGAGGCTTTTGATGAGTCTGGCGAGGATGAATGGTATTTTGATTTAGCTGCCGAAGCCACTGGCTCATCATCCGTGATAATTTTCCGATCCGATGATATTTCCGCCGGCGATGAGGTAGCGGTTATGTATGGCGATATAATCTGCGGTAGGTCAGTTGTAAGTGCTGGTAAAGCAGCTATTACTGTATGGGGAGACAACCCTGAGTCTGTTTCTGTCGATGGGGCTTTGCCGGGAGAAGTGCTAGACTTTAAGCTTTATGACGTATCGGAAAACTCTGAGAAAAATATAAAGATTAATTCAGCCAATAGCATCTTAAGCGGAGAAAACGCTGATATCGTACTTTATCAGCCAGAGTCGATAATACATGCCGAAGGAAGCGCGATCACTTCATCGGTTGCCCTGGAAATAAATAATGATATTGAGCTGTACCCTAATCCCGCAACAACTTCGATATCAATAACTGGTATAGAAGGTTTCTCTGAGATTGTGATATTGAATATGAAAGGTGAAGAGGTTCTCAGATCGAAAAACTCTCTAATCGATATTCAAGAACTGATAAGCGGGGTTTATATGGTGTCTGTTTATTCTGACACCGGAATTATAGGCCAAACAAAATTCCAGGTCTCAGGCAAATAAAAGCTTATCATTCATAAAGCAAAAGGCGGGCTAGTCGCCCGCCCCTTCTTGCTTAATATTATATCCAGCTTAGATATCTATCTAGGGGATAAGGCTTTCATATCGAATAGGATACTCTTTTCTCAATCGATCAAATCCTTTCTTCCTTTCCTCTGGTTCCAGATTGCTTAGCGATAGAAGATTCTGTGAGTCTGTATCGAATTTCCTTCTTTCCTCAAGCACAGTGAATAGCTCATCGTGCGAATCAAAGTTATTGATAGCTATTACTTCTGGTGCGTTTTCCAAATCAAACGCGCTAAAATCTGGCTGGTAAGATGAATGCTCCTGAAAGAGTTCGGCCACGGCCTTGGCGCCGCCAACTTTCCCCTGTGCTGAGTAAGCGCCGATATGTGCCGTGGATAGCATACATTCCCTTGCCAGTTCGGGATGGAAATCTGGTTCGTTCTCCCAAACATCAATGGCGAAAACAATATCGTTTTTCCTTAATGATTCCAATGCGGCAGCTTCATCTAGTATTTTTCCGCGCGAAGAATGTATGAATAGTGACCCTTTTTTAATCTTGCCCAGCCAGTCACTATCGAACCATCCAGCCGTAGGGTGATCAGCATCTGTGGATAAGGGTATATGGTTGGTTATAATATCACATGAACCAAAAATATCTTCTACTTTACCATATTTTACATAGTTTGGGAACTCATAGCCCTCAGCCTTCAAAAGAGAGTCATTGACTAACACCTCCATACCGAGATCGCTGAAATACTTTGCTACTTTGGAGCCGATATATCCAAAACCTATTACCCCGGACTTTAGGTTTCTTAAATCAAGGCCTTTGCTTTTGGCGTATTTCAAAGCGGCGTAAACAGGATACTCAGCTACGGAGTTTGAGTTTGCCCCCCCCGCGGATACTGCTTTAATATTAGTTCTTTCAAGATAGTCCCAGTCAAAGTGATCCGTACCCGCAGTAGCGGTGGCTACAAACTCTACCTGTGTACCAGCCAGTAGCTCTTCGTCTACCTTTGTTGTCGATCTGACAAAAAGATACTTACAAAACTTGTCCTTGAGAGTTTTGTTAGTTAGCTCTCTGCCTGAGAATGTATCTATATCTAAGCCCTCGATACATTTTAATGCCTCTTTCAGTCTCGGAATATTCTGATCTATGAGTATCATTTCATCACCTTTTATGCTAGCCGTATCTGCTGGCGATTAGGATTGTGGTCCACCAGATCGGCTGGCCATTTAAATTTGATAGTTATCTGCGTAGTCTCATCCTTAGGATAGTCTTTGTAAAACTCGGTAATAGCTTTTCTCACGCCTTCTTTGATCTGTTCAAAGTCTTTACCTTTTGTTCCGACGTCTATGTGGTCACAATACGCCGATAGACCGTCATTTTCCTTTGCTATCTTAAAATACAGCTCGTTTACTATAATTTCGTTTTTCATCTGCCTTTACTTTTAGTTTTTATCTGCGATACGAATATAATATATATGTACTTATCGTATCTTAGCAATCTGTACAAGCATATAAAAAAGCAAAAAGGTTAATGCCAGCAATCCAGTTTGATACCAATGGTTTTGATAAAGATGAACTCATAGATCTTTACAAAAGAATATTATATCCCCGAATGATAGAAGAACGAATGCTTTCGCTTCTTCGGCAGAACAAAATCTCCAAATGGTTTTCAGGTATTGGGCAGGAAGCCATAAGCGCTGCCGTAGCCTACGCTATGGAAGCTGATGAGTTTGTCCTGCCAATGCATAGGAATCTAGGCATATTCACTGGCCGTGGTTTTCCTTTGGACAGGCTTGTGGCTCAGTGGCAGGGAAAGCTGGAAGGATATACAAAAGGTAGGGATAGATCATTCCACTTTGGGTATTTACCTAAAAAAACAGTAGGTATGATAAGTCATCTCGGCCCACAACTCGGCATTGCAGATGGCCTGGCCCTTGCTGAAAAGCTTAAAAATACCGGCAAAATAGTACTCGGCATAACAGGAGACGGCGGAACGAGCGAAGGAGACTTCCATGAAGCTGTAAATGTGGCTTCGGTTTGGGGGCTGCCGGTTATATTTCTGATAGAAAACAACGGTTATGGTCTATCTACCCCCAGCAGCGAACAGTTCTCCATGGCATCTTTCACAGATAAATGCAACGGCTACGGTATCAGTGGGGCAAGTGTAGATGGCAATAATATCCTTGATATGGTAAATGCCATCAATAAAGCTAAGCAAAATATCAAAGAAACCGGAAAACCTTACATCTTAGAGTGCAATACATTCAGGATGCGCGGGCATGAAGAATCCAGCGGTACCAAGTATATACCAAAAGAACAGATGGAGAAATGGGCTCGGCTCGATCCCCTTGCCAACTTTGAAGAGCACCTCATCCAAGAAAAGACGCTCACAAAAGCAAATACCATTAATATCCGTGCTGCATTTTCGGTAGAGATCGATGCTGATATCGAGAAAGGATTTGAAGGTACTGAGCCAAAAGGCGACCTTAAAGCCGAGTTGCAAGATATCTTCTCAGACTATGAATATGTAGTACATCAGCAAAGTTCAGAAACGCAAGAAATGCGTTTTGTTGATGCCATATCTGATGGACTGGAGCAAGCCCTCATCAAACATGATAATCTGATACTGATGGGGCAGGATATTGCTGACTATGGTGGCGTGTTCAAAGTAACAGATGGATTCGTAGATAAATTCGGAAGAGATAGGATACGAAATACCCCGCTTTGCGAATCCGCTATAATCGGCTCGGCTCTCGGTCTATCGATGCAAGGCTATAAAGCCATGGTAGAAATGCAGTTCAGTGATTTTGTAACCTGTGGCTTCAATCAAATAGTAAACAATCTTGCAAAGCTACATTACAGATGGGGTGAAAATGCTGATGTTGTTATTAGAATGCCTTCGGGTGCTGGGGTAGGTGCGGGGCCTTTCCATAGCCAGACAACCGAAGGTTGGTTCACTCACGTACCCGGCCTGAAAATTATTTACCCTTCAACCCCTGAAGATGCCAAAGGTCTGCTTTGCGAGGCTTTCAATGACCCTAACCCCGTTCTATTCTTTGAGCATAAATATCTTTACAGATCAATCAAAAACGATGTACCTAAGGGTTATTATACCTTACCTATTGGTAAAGCTAAGATAGAGACCGAAGGTGAAAAAGCTACTATCCTGACTTATGGACTCGGCGTGCATTGGGCAAAAAAACTAAACAATGAGAAAAATCTGAATTGCGAGATAATAGATTTGAGAACGTTAGTGCCACTCGACTGGGAAACTATTCTAAAATCAATCATCAAGACTAACAGATGTCTGGTTCTTCATGAAGCTACCACGACTGGTGGGTATGGAGCCGAACTTGCAGCTTTGGTAGGTGAAAAGCTCTTCAAACACTTGGATGCACCAGTGATGAGGCTTGGTGCGCCGGATATGCCTGTACCTTTCTCAAAAAACTTAGAAAAAATATATCTTGCGGATAATCAGTTGGAAGACAAACTTATAGAGCTGATAAACTGGTAGGGCAGATTATATGAATCAGGAAATACAAACAAAAACTATCGAAGCGGCCGATGGGCATAACTCACTTTATAAGAAAGCATGGTGGCTAGCGGTAATAACTATCGGTTATAATATAATTGAAGGCCTTGTTTCCACTATTATGGGTGCGGAAGATGAAAGTCTTGCCCTTTTCGGGTTTGGCTTGGATAGTTTTATCGAAGTGATATCGGGTGCGGGCATACTTTATATGATCCGAAGGATTACCAAAAATCCGAGCTCAGATAAAAGCCCATTTGAGAAAACCGCTCTCAGAATTACGGGGGTAGCCTTTTATTTACTTGGTGCTGGTCTTATAGTTACAGGGATTTACAATATCTATTCCGGTGCTACACCTGAAAATACTACCGCTGGCCTAGTGATATCGATACTCTCGATTTTAACTATGCTCATTATCTACAAGCAGAAGCTGTCAACAGGCGAAAAGCTGGGTTCTAAACCTATTATAGCAGATGCGAAATGTACAAAGGTGTGTCTTTATATGTCATATATTCTTCTGATAAGCAGCTTCTTATACTGGGCATTCGGGCTTATGTATGTTGATAGTATAGCTGCTATTGCTTTAGCATATTACTCAATTAAGGAAGGCAAGGAAAGCTTCGACAAAATAAAAGGAATAGAATGCGATGATTGTTGCTGAGCTCTTTAGCTTCAATATCCTTGAAAAGTCATAATAAATTTTATCTCTTAATGATCTCATAATAACCCATCAATACTGAAAACGTGATTTCTATACTTATCTTTGTTTATTAAAATATACACAAAAATCAAACTGTATCTACTATTATGATCGATATCAAACACCTCCGAGAAAATCCTGATTTATATAAGGCTAACTCACAAGCTAAAAATACCAAAGTAGATATTGATTCAATTCTAAACCTGGATGAGGCTCGCCGTCAGAACATTCAGGAAGTTGAGCAGCTAAAAGCACAGCGTAATGAAGCCAGCCGTGCTATCGGGGAGGCCAAAAAGCGTAAAGAAGACGCTTCGGAAGCGATTGCCGCTACAAAAAAAATCGGCGAGCAAATCAAATCTCTCGATGATAAGCTTAAAGAAATCGAGCAGCAGATGCAGAACCATATCCTTTGCATTCCTAATCTTATGGAAGAGGATGTACCTAAAGGCCGCACCGAAAACGACAATAAGACTATCCGAGAAAACGGCCAGCCCACTGAAAGCAAATCTGGTCTCAATCATATAGAAATAGGCAAAAAGCTCGGGATCCTTGATTTTGAAAGGGGAGCGAAAGTTTCTGGAGCAGGCTTTGTGTACTACAAAGGTAGAGGAGCAGCACTCGAACGAGCGCTTATTAACTGGTTCTTATCTGAACATACCAAAAATGGCTATGAGGAAGTCTGGTCTCCGTTTATAGTCAACGAAGACTCTATGAGAGGTACAGGCCAGTTGCCCAAAATGGAAGAGGATATGTATCATGCTCCTGAGGATAATCTTTACCTTATACCGACCGCCGAAGTCCCTCTGACCAACTTCCACCGTGATGAGATGCTTAACCCTAAGGAGCTGACTATAAAGTACTGTGGTTACTCTCCGTGTTTCAGGCGAGAAGCCGGTAGCCACGGGAAGGACGTTCACGGACTGCTAAGGGTGCATCAGTTCAATAAAGTAGAGCTCCTGAAATTCAGCAAGCCTGAAGATTCACCTCAAGAGCTAGAATCGCTTACTTCAGATGCGGAAAGTCTCTTGAAGAAGCTTGATCTGCCATACAGGGTACTGCTTTTATGTGAGGGCGATACATCTTTCGCTTCAGCCAAAACTTATGATCTCGAAGTCTGGACCCCAGGCGAGAAAAGCTGGCTTGAGGTATCATCATGTTCCGACTTTAGGGATTTTCAGGCAAGGCGTGCTAACATCAGGTTCAAAAGAGCTGCCGACGAAAAGCCAGAACATGTTCATACTCTAAACGGATCAGGCCTTGCGACCCCTAGAATACTAGTAGCGATAATCGAAACGTTCTTTGACGGTGAAAAAATCATCGTCCCAGAAGTATTGCGGCCTTTCACCGGCTTTGATGAGATATCATAATAAAGAAATGCTAAGGCTATTAGTAAACTGAATTAAACAGAATCAGCTCTTTCATCGTTATAAGTTATATGAGCGATATTACTATAACCAAAGAGTTCACCAAGGAAGAGATATACCGTCTTTTAGAAGACGTTAAGGATCCCGAAATCCCTATAATGTCTGTTATAGATATGGCTATAGTACGCAACGTCGCCATCAAGGACGGGCGTACTATGGTATTCATAACTCCCACATATTCGGGCTGCCCCGCAATGAGAGAGATAGAAGATGCCATAAAGCGACATCTGACTGACAAAGGCGCTCCGGATGTAAGAGTAGTCACCGTTCTTTCCCCAGCCTGGACTACCGATTGGATGAGCGATGAAGCAAAGGCAAAGCTTAAAAAATCAGGTATTGCGCCCCCTCAAGGCAGTTCAGAAGACAACGAAGATCCTTTTGAGATAATCACATCAGATAGGGTAGTGAAATGCCCGTATTGCGAAAGTGAAAACACAAGGCTCGAAAGCGAGTTCGGATCTACCGCCTGCAAATCACTGTATCACTGCGAAAACTGC
This sequence comes from uncultured Hyphomicrobiales bacterium, assembly GCA_964462685.1. Taxonomy (GTDB): domain Bacteria; phylum Bacteroidota; class Ignavibacteria; order Kapaibacteriales; family UBA2268; genus CAYWYR01. Next base: position 34,302 of record CAYWYR010000001.1, read on the forward strand.
GGCACACCTTTCGATTACTTTAAGTGCCACTGATATAATATATCAGCTACTGCGTGTGATTCTGATCAAACACACACTTTGTTACATAATCCAATCCTAAAAGATAACGGTAGGCACTCTATTTATATTTGTACTCAATCTTATTGTTCAAATATAAATCTATCTTATATCATGTCAATTGTCGCTAGATTTCCTGGAAAGCCGATAATTTTCGCTTTCCTATTTACTTTTTTGTTTGGTTGTGAGGATGATGCTGTAAATACTCCTCGGCCAACCGCACCCCAAACATATCTATTTGATAATGTTGATTATTCAGGGCAGACTATACGCCAAGATATGCTTGCTGAGCTAACTGACTACATGAAAACCGCTAATACTCCGGGCACAATTGTAAGTGCTCCGATTATGGTTGATATGTTTATCAACGAGAACAACCCTTTCCAAGATGAAGAACTAAACAATTCCGATAAACAGATCAGGGATAAGACAAACTTTCTTGATCAAGCTAATATTGAAAACCTTATGGTTGATTTTGCAATTGCAACATCACTTGCCCCAGAAGATTTTGTACAGCCAGGTTCACCGGGTGTCATATTAAGTGAAGGCGGTACCAAGCAATACTTTTTTGATGAAAATGGTATGGAGCATATTCAGCTTATAGAAAAAGGGTTGATGGGCTCTTTATTATACCACCAGATTACTTCGGTATATCTTACCGATAGCAAGATAGGGCCTTCTGTGGATAATACGAATGTTATACCGGGTAAAGGTACTGATATGGAACATCACTGGGATGAAGCATTTGGTTATCTTGGCCTTCCTGAGGATTATCCTACAAATACTGAAGATGTTCGTTTTTTAGGTAAATATATCCATGCTAGAGAGCCATTGATGCAGTCTGGTACTAAGATTATGAATGCTATCATAGCTGGTAGGTTCGCGATTACCGAAAATGATATGCAAGAAAAAGACATCCAAGCTGAGATAGTTATTTCTGAACTTGAAAAGGCTATGGGTGGTACAGGTATCTATTATATCAATTCCGCAATGACTAATATCACTGATGCTGCCCTGAGAAACCATGCTCTATCTGAGGCAATAGCTTTTATACGTGCTTTGAAATTCAATGATGGGAAAAGTATAGTAACTCAGGATATCGACAGAGCTATTGAGTTAATTGGCGATGATTTAAACAATGTATCTACAGATGACCTTATTGAAGCAAGAACGATTATCGCAAATGCTCTGGGTTTGAGTGATATAGCAGATAGTCTGTAAAAATCAAAGCTATTTACTAATATAAATCCATTTACCTCTCACAATCGGTAAAAATATGAAAAACCTCTTTCTATTTTTCATTTCTATCTCTATTTTATTGAGTGCATGCGAAGATGGCCAGCAAGGTGTTGGTACAGAGGATGCATTTGACAGAAGTACTTATCTGGAGTATTACGCTGAAAACATAATTCAGCCGGCTTACAACAGCTATGACTCAAAATTAAATAGTCTGGTATCTGATCTATCAGTACAGTTCGAGAATTTTGACATAGAAGCGGCCAGAGGAAGTTTTAAAAGTGCTTATATAGATTGGCAAAAAGCTGCTTTATACAACTTCGGGCCAGCACTAGAAAACAATATACTTGCGCAGACAAATACTTTCCCAACTGATACGGCAAAAATAAACAGTAATGTATCTGCTGGTATTTATAAACTTTCCAGTGTCTCAAATTATGATGCTAAAGGTTTTCCGGCACTTGATTATTTGTTATTCAATGAGGAAACCTTAACTGAAAACGAGTTGAACCATGCTCTTTCAATAGCACAAGATATGAAAGCCATTTCGGCTAAGGTTGTCAATAAGTGGAATGGTGATTATTATAACACTTTTATTGAAAGAGACGGTAACGACGTAGGAAGCTCACTGGGCATAATGCTAAATGCTTTCAATATGTATCTTGAACGTGATTTCAGAAATGGTAAACTCGCAATACCTCTTGGGTTCAAAACAGGGGGGACGCCGATGCCAGGTAAAGCAGAGGCTTATTATTCGGGATTTTCAAATGATCTGCTGCAAGAGGGTGCCAAAGCGATCCGTACTTTTTATCTGGCAAGCGAACTGGATAATACCGGAAAAGGCCTTTACGGTATGCTTTCAGATATCGGAGACAGATATCAAAGCGGTAATCTGCCAGATGAGATTTTACAGGCAACCTCCGAACTTATATCAAATTCTGAAAACCTTTCTTCTGATATTGGATATCTTTCTACTAAAAATGATCCACTGTTGAACGATACATATACCTCAGCAAAAAAACTCGTTGTTCATTTCAAATCTAATATACCATCAGCATTGGGTATTATGATTACATATCAAGATAACGACGGCGATTGATTGAAACCGAATCGCATTCAAAGATATCTATCGGCACCGGAAAATAATGCTCCATTGATTGTTTTCCGGTTTTTATTTGGAATCATAATGTTTTTCGGTGCCGTAAGATTCTGGTCAAAGGGTTGGATAGAGACTTTATACATTGAACCTGATCATTTTTTCTATTATTACGGATTTTCATGGGTGTCATACCCTGGGGATTTCGGGATATATCTTTTATTTGGGATTATAGCATTATCCGCTTTGATGGTAGCGGCGGGTTTTTTTTACAGGGTAGCAATAATATTATTTTTCATATCTTTTACTTGGGTAGAGCTTATTGATATATCACTTTATCTTAATCATTATTATTTTGTTAGCCTTATTTCCGCTTTGATGATCTTCCTTCCTGCTAACGGTAGATTCAGTATCGACTCAAAATTGTTTAAGGTAAAAAACTATTGGTGTCCCAGATGGACACTATTAGCCCCAAAGATTTTCATAGGTGCTCTGTATTTTTTCGCAGGTATTGCTAAAATCAATTATGATTGGCTTTTTGAGGCTTTACCTCTGAAACTTTGGCTTCCAGCTAATTCTCATCTTCCGGTTATAGGTTCATTACTTACAAAAGAATATACTGCTTACCTTTTTTCATGGATAGGCATGGTATTCGATCTCTCGGTCTTTTTCTTTTTACTATATAAGAAAACAAGACCTTATGCTTACTTTTTTGTGGTAATATTTCATTTATCCACCGCAGCTCTTTTTCAGATTGGTATATTTCCCTATATAATGCCTCTGCTTACACTGATATTCTTCTCATCTGATTTCCATGAGAGGATATTAGGTTTATTTAAAAGTGAGAGAATTTCCAGTTGGCAACTCACTAACCATTCAAAGAACTATGTAATAAGCAAGCCTAAAGTAATTGTCCTGTTATTGGTCTTTGCATTTATAATAATATTTCCAATGAGGTACATAGTTTATCCTGGTAATTTGTTCTGGCATGAACAAGGTTATCGTTTTGGTTGGAGAGTTATGCTTGCTGAAAAAGCTGGCTATGCTACCTTTTATGTAACTACAGAATCGAATAAGGTTTTTGAGGTATTACCTTCTGAACTACTGACCCGCAATCAAGAGAAAGAACTTGTGACTCAGCCGGATCTTATCCTACAGTTCGCAGATATAATAGAAGAAGAGTATAGTGATAAGTATGATATAAGTACTATTACCTGCGAGTGCTATGCAACTATGAATGGCGGGCCGATGAAGCTGCTTATAGACCCAGATGCGAATCTTCTGGAATTGGAAGATACATGGAGCAATAAAAAGTGGATATCAGATTATGAGTAAATTGATATCAATATTACTTTTTATATTCATGTTCATGATTGCTGGTATGTGGGACTGTGTCGCTTTAAATGTCACTGTGCAAAGCCAAGACAGTATATCAGCAAATCAGTTAAAAGATTCAACTACAGTTGAGTATGACAGTAGAGATATTGAGGTAATCGGAAGGAAAGATAAATCTTTTGACAAACTCAATGAAGTAGATGGCTTTGGCATATATTCCGGTAGAAAATCTGAAGTTATCTCACCACAAGAGCTGAGCTTCAATTCTGCCACTAATAATTCACGCCAACTATATGCAAAAGTAGCGGGTCTCAATATTTGGGAAAATGATCCAGGAGGCTTGCAGCTAGGTATCGGGGGAAGAGGCTTATCCCCTTCACGGGTGAGTAATTTCAATACTAGGCAAAATGGTTATGATATATCTGCGGATGCTTTAGGCTATCCTGAGAGCTATTATATCCCCAATGTACAGATGATTGAAAGAATAGCTATAGTAAGGGGGGCAGCGGCTTTACAATATGGTACTCAATTCGGTGGTTTTGTAGGTTATTCTACCAGTAAACCATCTAAAGAAAAACTCCAAATTAAAACTGAGCAATCTGTGGGTAGTTTTGGGCTGTTCAACTCCTTCCTTAACGTAAACGGGACTATAGGTGATTTTGATTATGTAGCAATGTTACAGTATAAAGAAGGGGACGGATGGAGAGAAAACAGCCAGTTCCATTCACGTAATCTTTTCTTTAGTCTGGGTTATAATTTTTCAGAGAGATCCCGGTTGCAGTTTGATTATAGTGTACTGGATTATCTGGCAAAACAACCTGGAGGGTTAACTGATCTTCAATTTGATAATGACCCGCAACAATCAGTCAGAAATAGGAATTGGTTCTCTGTAGATTGGCATATCCTAGCGTTAAACGCTGATATAGAGCTTGGTGAAAGTACGACTCTCAATAACCGGACATTTTCATTGTTTGCAAAGCGAGAAGCATTAGGTTTTTTAGGAATCATTGGGCGTGTAGAGCCCGAAGGAAACCTCGACCTTCTCAGAGGTGAATTTAATAATATCGGTAATGAAACCAGGATTATTCATCATTACACTTTATTTGATGAGTTATCTACTTTGCTTGTAGGTTCTAGATTATACTTTGGGAATACTAAACAAAGACAAGGTGAGGGAAGCATTGGTATAGGAGCTGATTTTAGGTATGAAAATGAAAGTTTACCCAGCGAAAATGATTTTCTATTTCCTAGCACCAATATAGCACTATTTGCCGAAAACGTTTTCAGGTTAAGCGAAAAGTTATCTATCACACCTGGCTTTAGGGCTGAGTATATCAATACCGAATCTGAGGGATATTACTTTTCCCGTGCTTTTGACTTGGCTGATAACTTGCTTTTTGAAGAGCAGGTGTATGACTCAAAAAAATTAGAAAGATCGTTTATGTTATTCGGTCTGGGACTATCTTGCTATTTAGATCAGAACTTAGAATTATACGGTAATATCAGCCAGAATTATAGGGCTGTCAATTTCAACGATCTGAGAGTAGTGAATCCAAATTTCAGGATAGATCCCGATTTGCAGGATGAATCGGGTTACAGTATCGATTTAGGGTTCCGTGGAAATATAGGCTCAAGTTTTGATTTTGATATTAGTTTGTTCAATATCAATTATAACGATAAAATAGGGTTTGATCTTAGACAGGATACGATGCTGTTCAATCTATACAGGTTTAGAACAAATATAGCTGATGCGAGGACATTTGGCCTAGAATCGTTCCTTGAATATGATATGGCTAATATACTCGGTACATCATTGCTTAAATTACCGTACTTCATAAACTTCTCTTTTATCAATTCGCAGTATATTGCGGAAAGTAGAAGCGAATTCGATGGTAATATGCTTGAGAACGCACCTATGATAATCTTCCGTACTGGTTTAAGTGTTCAGTACTTTAAACTTAGCGCGTCTTTGCAATACTCCTATACATCCGAACAGTTTACAGATGCCACAAATGCAAGATATTCACCCTACGCTGTATCGGGGCTTATACTGCCTTATGATATATTTGATATATCTTTGAGATATGACTTTGATGACTGGTTTTTAACTGGTGGTATAACAAATGTTTTTAATAATATTTATTTTACAAGGCGTGCCACAGGGTATCCAGGCCCAGGAATTATTCCGGCGGAACCAAGAAGCTTTTATATGTCAGCTGGTTTTACATACCAATGATTAACATTTTGTTTTCATATTAAATAAACATATATTTGCTGTTCTACAATAAGCATTATAAGAAAACCCTAATCTTAGGTATAAAAAATGGCAAAGAAAGGTCACAGAGTACAGATAACTTTGGAGTGTACTGAAGCTAAAGCAGAAGGCAAGCCTGCATCAAGATACACTACTACCAAAAACAAGCAGAACCACCCGGAAAGGCTGGAACTGAAAAAATATAATCCTTTCCTCAGAAAGCATACTGTCCATAAAGAAGTAAAGTAATTTACTTTACTTGCCTTTATGCCAGATACTCTTTAGCTTAGTTACACTGCAGTAGCTGAGCTTTTTTTGTTTATAAGCATTTTTTTGAAACCTATCGGCACGAAATATGTTTGTTAAGTAAGTGGGAATTGTTATTTTCGCCAACTTCCGAAAGCGATAAAATAGAATTTCGATAAGTACGACGGCAGAAAGAGAAACTGACTGCCAAGAATATCAAACCCGAAAGAGAGGGATCAAATAATGTTTTGGACACCTGAATTAGCTAAATTTTTGGAAGAGGCTCCATTTCCAGCTACCAAAGAAGAGCTTATTGATTTTGCGAACCGTAACGGTTCACCGTATCAGGTACTTGAAAATCTCTATGAATTAGATGATACTGATGAGCTAATCGAGGGTATGGAGGATTTATGGAACGAGTACGAGGATATGGCTTCCGAGGAATATTTTTATAATGATGATGAAGAGGAACAGTATTATTAAATAACTGTTGCTGCTCAACGTTATATTGGGGTGGTACTGCATTGCTTAATATGCAGTGTCACCTTTTTTTGTTTTATTACATAACAGACTGTTTCCGGTACCAAATCAGACACCAACTTTTATATACGCCGCTTTTAGCTATCTTCTTGTTCCTATTTACCTTCGATCAGAATGCGATGGCCCAGGTAACGGGCGATAGCACTGGCGTTCAGCCCCCGCGCCTCTACGAATCTCGTAAAGATCCCCTAAGATATGAGATAGGTAGGATAGAGCTGATAGGCAACGAAGTCTTTACAGATGATATGATTTTGAGTTACGTATCTCTTCGCCCTACTACCAGCGGAATTACAGAGGATTTTGTGATCATGTATCTGGAATTGGCCGAAGAAAACGGTCATCTCGGCAGGACTTATGAGAGAATGCTCACAAAAACCTACAATGAACTGGATATAGACTACGGCTTTTATTCGGAAAGCGCTACGAAAAAAGATTCTAGCTCTATCACTACATTTTATAAGATGCAGGGCTATCAGGAGTCATCCGTAGATATTTATTTCTTTGCAGATACTATTGAAGAAGAGAATGTTCTGGTATTCGATATAACCGAAGGGCCGCCTTATTATCTAGATACGGTTGTTTACACCAATATAAGCCTTCTTGATACACTCGTCAGAAAGGAGATATCAAAAGCCAGAACTCTCGAACTCGGGAATGTTTATAATGAAGATGACGTGTTGGAAGAAGTACTCGGGGTAAAAGAAGTACTCCTTAACAACGGCTATTATTCAGTTTATTTTAATGTACCGAAAGTAATCAGGGACTCTATCGACAAAACCGATAGCGTAATAGTCGATATGCACTTCGGCCCGAGGGTGCGCATCGGTGAGGTTACATTCAAACATCAGCTGAATGATCAAACAAAGGTATCAAATGCTTTAGTAAATAAGCTCTTAGAGTTTGAAGAGGGTGATTATTATAATAAACGCGCTATTGATAACTCGGAAGGAAATCTGCTTTCGCTACAGACTTTCGAGCTCTTAAATATCGATACATTACAAGTCGATGGCTACGAACCCTTAGATACTGTATTGCCTTTCCTGGTTTATATGTCCTACAAGCCACAGATTGAACTCGGTTTTGACGCGGGTTTGGTAGAGAAAGTCGAGGGTTACGAATTCGTCAATATCAGGGGTAGGGCCAATTTTAGAGATCTGAATATTTTCGGTGGCGCCCAGACTTACGGCGCAAATGTAATTGGCGATATTCGTGATATCAACAGGTGGATCAACTCTGGATTCTCAAGTGACTTTTTTGAGTGGGAGGGGCAGCTCGGATTCCTCAACTACTACCAGCCGATACTCTTCAAATTCGGCCAGAACAGAGTAGGCCTGAATGTTGTCGGTAATTTCTCTGCGAGAAACGCGGGATTCGGCGGCCAGAGCCAGTTGGAAGTAAACACCCTTTCCGGTGGTGTTAAGTTCCCCATCGATTTTGCCGATGGGCTATGGGTAGATAATCTCACCTTGGAAGTCTATGCCGAAAAACAAAGACCTATAACAAATACGCGAATCGAGGAAACCGATAACGTTTTCATCAACGCACAGTATTTTGAGCAGGCTGAGGAATTTAACAGCGAAAACAGATTCGCACCGACAGCATTTGTACTTACCACAAGTATGTTCCATGATACCCGGAATGATTTATTCGACCCCACAAGCGGGGTTCAATTATCCTCCCAAATAGATGCTACGCTGCCTTTCAGCCTTACCGAATATATCCGGGCCCAGATCAACGCTACAGCTTATCTTGATATAGGATGGGGATCTGTACTTGCTGGTAAGTTGAGGCTCGGCCAGATTTTCTTCTACGGTAATCAGAATAACAACTACATTTCTACCGCTAGGCAGTTCTTTGCCGGCGGCCCTAACAGTAACAGAGGATGGGAACCGAGAAGGTTAAGATATCAGTCTTACTCTCCGGCAGAAGTTGAAAACGAACTCGAGCTAACACCCCAGCAGTTTAATTTCCTTCAGGATTTCGTGGGTAACGCATCTGTTATAGAAACCAGCTTGGAATATAGGTATAGATTCCATGAGATTAAAAGTCTCCCGCCCTCTTATTCGGACTTCCTAAAGGACTTCGGTATTGTCGTATTTGCCGATGTAGGAAATAGTTACGGCTGGCTGATAGATAGGAATATCAATAACTATAGTCTGACTATCGGTGAGATATTCAGAAATCTTGCTATTTCATCAGGTCTTGGATTTAGATACTTCACCCCGTTCGGCCCTGTCAGGGTGGACTTGGCTTTCCCGGTTTACGGCCCTATTGAAACTGAATACCAATGGATCAGTGAAGTAGCACCGTTCAGTCAGCTGCAGTTTAATCTCGGCCTTCAGCACGCATTCTGATTGATTAATTTGTTTAACTTTGCAGTCGTCACAGCAAAGAGAATCCCAGATATTATGAATATTGATCCAAAAGAAGAATTACTCAGTTCCATTACCGATAGTGATATCGGCAAAAGCGATATACCTGAAAAGCTCACAGTATTGCCCCTCAGGGATGTCATCATTTTCCCCAATATGATTTTCCCGGTTTTGATCGGTAGGGCACAGTCACTAAAAGCAGTGGCCGAAGCTGTAGAGCGGAACAAGTATATGTTCGTATCGGCCCAGAAAAGTGCTGAGATAGAAGAGCCCGCACAAAAAGATTTGTACAAACAGGGAACTATTGTCAAGATTATGCAGGTTATGCGGTTGCCTAACAATCTTCTTAAAGTACTTGTTGAAGGTATAATCCCGGGCAAGCTCAAACAGTTTGAAAACAGAGATGACTGTATGGAAGCCATTGTTGATCCTATCGAGCTTAAATATAAAAAGGGTGATAAAGAACTAAAAGCGTTGATCAAACATACAACCGATCAGTTTGATGGATATGTAAAAAGCAGCGGCAATCTACCGCCAGACATTATAAATGCTTTCAATAACATAGAAGACCCCATCAGAAAGCTTTTCTATGCAGCTTCCAACATAAGTTCGGAACTTCCTAAAAAGCAAAAAATCCTGTCTCAGATATATCTTAAAAAAGCTTATTACGAATTATCGGCTGTTCTTGAAAGCGAACTTGAACTGCTGAAATTAGAAACCGAGATTGACAGCAAGGTAAATGAGAGTATTCAAAAAACACAAAAGAAATTCTATATACAAGAACAGATAAGGGCTCTCCAGAAAGAGCTGGGTGATGAGAACGGCGGCAACCCGGATATCGTCGATCTCGAAAAAAACCTTGTTGAAGCTAAGCTGCCACAGCATGTTCAGGAAAAAGCTGATGAAGAGCTCGCTAGGCTTAAAAAAACACCAGCTATGTCCCCCGAGTTCCCCATTAACAGGAACTACCTAGAACTGCTTACAAAACTGCCGTGGCACAAGAAAACCGATGACGTTCTCGATATCAAAGCAGCTAAGAAAATTCTTGACGAAGATCACTATGACCTAGAAAAACCTAAAGACAGAATCTTGGAGTTTATCTCTGTTCTCTCTCTATCGGGAAACCTGAAAAGACAGATACTTTGTCTTTCAGGCCCTCCTGGTGTCGGCAAAACATCCCTGGCTAAGTCTATTGCGAAAAGTATCGGTAGGGAGTATGTCAGGATATCACTCGGCGGCATGAGGGACGAAGCGGAGATACGCGGGCATAGAAGAACCTACATCGGCTCGATGCCTGGCAAGATAATACAGGCGATGAAAAAAGCCGGAACCGTAAACCCTGTAATACTGCTCGATGAGGTTGACAAAATGGCTTCAGACTTCAGAGGTGACCCAGCTTCAGCCCTTCTTGAGGTGTTAGACCCCGAGCAGAATGTCAACTTCAACGATCACCATCTTGAAGTGGACTATGATCTTTCCAATGTTATGTTTATCACTACTGCCAACGTGAAGTATAATATCCCTGGCCCGTTGCTCGATAGAATGGAGGTTATAGATATAAACTCCTACCTCGATCCGGATAAGCTTGAGATAGCAAAAAACTATATACTTCCTAAATTACTCAAGGAGTTCGGCCTGGATAGCATCAATCTTATCATTAAAGATAAAGCTATAATGGAGATCATTACAGGCTACACAAAGGAAGCAGGTGTCCGAAACTTGGAGAGGCAGCTATCATCCCTACTCAGAAAAATATCACGCAAACTCTTGGAATCCTACTCAGCAGATACAAAGACTAACCTAAAGAATGAAGAAGCAAAAGAGGATTTTGTATTACTGGGCAAGAACAAGAAATTCATTGACTTTGCTACAAGCCAAAAAATAGTAATAACTGATAAAGAAATTAAAAAGTATCTGAAAAATCCTATTTTCAGAACGAAAAGAGATGATCTTGAACCTAAGGTAGGTGTTGCAATGGGGCTAGCTTGGACTCCCACAGGGGGGGATACTCTTCCGGTAGAAGTCAATATCATGCCCTCCTCTTCAGAGAAACTCACCCTTACAGGTAAGCTCGGCGATGTAATGAAGGAGTCAGCTACAGCTGCACTCTCATACCTAAGAGCCAATCAGGATCATTATGGCATCGACAAAGATGCTTTTGTGAAAAAGGAAGTCCACATCCATGTTCCTGAAGGTGCTATCGGTAAAGACGGCCCTTCCGCAGGAATTACTATGACTATGGCATTGCTATCAGCGGTAACGGAAAAAGAGCTCAGAGGTGATGTAGCTATGACTGGCGAGATAACCCTAAGGGGTAACGTGCTGCCGATAGGCGGTCTGAAAGAAAAGCTGCTCGCTGCTAAAAAGCTGGGTATTAAAATTGTTATCATACCCAAGGACAATGAAAGGGATCTTGATGAGATACCAAAAGCGGTAAAGTATGATCTTGAAATAATTCCTGTTGACTCAGCTGATGAAGCAAAAGCTATCGCGTTTCCTTAAGGTAGTTCTTAAAAAAAAGGTTTTTCTTAAAAGTCTTATTTAATCAGGCATGCATCATCGACTGGGCAAGTCTTTTAGTGGCGGTGAAATCGGTTTTACCGCTGCCGAGTTTCGGTATTTCGGATACTTTGAGGATTTTACGTGGCCGGTACATAGCATGTAAATCGCTATGCTGTATTTTCGAGGTTAACTCCTCAACTTCGGCTTTCAGATTGGATACTAACAGTGCTATTATCTCACCTCTATTAGCGTCAGGTAAGGCCACAGCAGATAATTCTAGCTCCGCATCTCCTATTAACTGTAGCAAATGATCTTCTACCATCGCCAGGCTTATCATCTCCCCGCCGATCTTTGCAAAGCGGGAATATCTATCTACTATCTTTATAAAACCTTCTCCACTGATCCTGGCTTTATCTCCGGTTTTATACCAAGTCTGCCCGTCTTTTTCAAAAAGTACCTGGGCTGTCTTTTCATCTAAGTTATAATAGCCTTTCATTATCTGCGGGCCGGTTACAATCAATAAACCGTCTTGATCAAATCCCAGGTTCTCCTCTGTATCAGGGTCTATAACCATTGCACATGTCCCTGGCAGGCATTGGCCTACACTGCCGTAAATATTGCTCTTCTGTATAACACCTTCTTTCCTGTTCATAAAGTCCGGCAAGTTAACGCTTACCACAGGAGAGCATTCTGTGGTACCATATCCCTCATACATTGTTTTCATGAACTTAGATTCAAATGCAGTGCGTACTTCTTCCCTTAGTTTTTCGGCACCGAGAACTACGTATCTCAAAGTTGAAAAATCTTCAGCTTTTATTTTCGGACTTCTAGCGTAGATATTAGCAAAAGTAGATGTAGCGAATAGAATTGTGCACTTGTTAGCCGAGACTAATTTGCCTACAGCTTGCGGATCGGTAGGGTCTGGGGCGCATACCTGCTTTATCCCTTCCACAAGTGGGGTCAGAGTCGTCGCTGTAAGCCCGAACGCATGGAATGGAGGTAGAGAGTTAAGGAAACAATCGGACTTTCTCTGGGCAAATACTAATGCTATTTGGTTTATATTTGCTGCGATATTCCTGTGGGTAAGCACAACACCTTTGGGCTTGCCCTCACTTCCCGAAGAATAAAGTATAGCTGCCTCACTGCCCATAAGCGGAACGTCAAAATATTTGTCAATAAGGCTGCCTGTTGGTGTCGTAAGTACTTTGGCAACCATTTTAAGCAATGTCTTTTTATCCGTACCTTTAGAGATATCCTCAAGAATTACTACCTTGCAACCCGTTAATGCTTTATCTGTATCAAGCCCACGTTGCTTAAGCCGCTCCAAGAAAACCCTGGACGTATATACCGTTTTGATACCCGAGTCATTTATACTGTATTGTATAAGCTCCACCGATGAAGTATAATTCAGGTTAACAACCGTCTTGTTCACCGCCATACCAGCTAGGTTAGTAATGGCCGATCCCGAACTTGAAGGCAATAGTATACCGATCCTTTTGTTCCCTCTATCTTGCTTCTGGATAAACTCCGTGAAAAGTAGAACGGCTACTATAAGTTTTGTATTCGTATACTTTTTACCGTCAAAGTTTACAAGTGCAGTCTGGGTAGGTGTTCTTTTGGCATTTTTAATCCATGAGATAGGCACGGGGTTCAGATCGCTGGTGGCTCTTTCTAATACTAAAGTACTGATTTGATAAATTCTCTGCTTTAGAGCCCTGGAAGAAGTATGCCTATCCATAGGCTTACCAAAACCGATATAGACTTTACGCCTGAAATTTTTCTTGGATGTCATCCTAAAGTAAGGATTGCAGTGCGAAAAGAAAGATCCCCAAAGCCCATGGAGATAAAATGGGACTATCTGGCAGTCAGCACTTTTGCCTATAATCTCGAATCCTCGCTTTATCTGCCCGATATGACCGTTACGGGTAAGCTGCCCTTCTGGGAACATCGCAATAGCTTCCCCAGCGTTGAGTGTTTCCACGACTTTGTCTATCGCTTTTTTACTGCTCGTTATAGATATGGGTACTAAGCCTGCCCACTGGAATATCTGCTTTAATACAGGAATCTTATAATACTGTTCAGCGATTACAAACTTTACAGGCCTATCCATTGCGAGGATGACAAACGCCCAGTCTATAAAGCTCTGGTGATTGCCCAACAGTAGGATACCACCTTTTTCCGGGATATTGCTTTTATCGACAGTATATAACTCATACTTCCATCCAAGGATGAACCTCAGGAATCTCTTAAGACCCCCCACCTTCTGATCCGCTTTGATCAAGGCGATAAAGAATACTAACACTATGGATAACATAAATACCTATTTATATCTTATCGAACAGAGTATTTATTAAAAAACAATGGGGAAACGATTCCGTTCCCCCAAATATATGAAAATATTCTAATTGTAGATTATTCAATTGTTTATCAATCACCTATTTTCGTCAAACCCACACGTAATTTTCGTGTTAGGTCGATAAGCTTTTCAAATTCGCCATCTTCAAAATCTTTGGTAACAGTATGTATTTTTTCCATATACATTTCATCAAGCTCGTCAACAACGCTTTTTCCTTTGGGAGTAAGTGCTATGTGATACTTTCTTCTGTCGCCGTCAACTTTCATTCTCTCTATCAACTTCATCTTTTCCAGCCTGTCGATCAGTCCAGTAATATTGGATTTATCAACTAATAAAAGTCTGGAAAGATCATTCTGCGATAGCTGATCTTCACTGTCTCTGAGCAAAGAGAGAATATTGAACTGGGCGTCCGAAGCTAAGTGGTTAGAAAAGATATGCTTCGAGTTTTTCTTCAGTACGCTTGCTGTCCACAGTATTGACATTACTGCTTCATGATTCTTGAATTTAAATTCAACAGGAAGTTCAACTGCTTCGCGGTTATTTAAGTTTTGCATAGTAACATATTCGTTTAGTTGATAGCGACAATTGCATTGGCATAGTTTAGATCGCAATTATATAGTATATTGTGACACTATGCATTATATAACGATTATAACGTACAACGAAAGTTATATTGTCGATAGTTAACATTTAATTGAAAACTATATTACTTATCTTTTATTTAGTAATTAGATTAATATAAAACCTCTTTAACATAACAGTTGATAGAGTTACTATTAGAATTGTAAAAATAGCTAACAACATGGATTCAAACCACGATAAGGATTCATTAAAAACTTTTGCTAATCCTATACCTGTCAACGCGCCGAAAAGAAATACCTCATGCAAGAAATATAGTATAAAAGTGTTCTTACCCATCCAAGTTAAAAATTTGATCTTACCGTATGAGTGATAAACAAAAAGAGATAGTGCCAATACCACTAATACCCACCCCAGCCATATAAATCTATAACTGAATAAGTCAATTTTCAAGCCCCAAAAATAAGCTTCAGTTGTGAATATGCCCATAACATACCCGAGTGATATAAAAACGACCCCTATGGAAATAAAAAATTTTCTACGAGATATAATTCTTTTACTCATGATGCCTAAACCCAATCCGAAAAACATATAGCCAGTCCAAGGTACCAGTTTGAAAACAGAACCGTTGGACTTTGTAAAATAGTTGGCGATAGCCTCAGGCCATGATGTATAATCCAATTCCTGAAAGGCAGGTTCAAGCATAAAAAACAAAGTGCCGAGAAGAATGGTCAAAGCAGCTTTTGCAATTTGAGATATCTCACGGGTTAGCCTCAGATATAATGAGCATAATAAAAGTGATACACCTATCACATGCAGGATATGGATAGTCAGAAAATAGGTGAAGGCTGGATCGCTCATATCTCCGAAGGAATATATAGCACGGAGATTCAGTCTCAGTAAATATCCAACAAGAACCAGCTGAGCCCCTCTTTTTGCTGTGAGGGTTAAAAAACGATTGCCAGCCTTATCAGAAGTCAGGTCTTTAGATTTAGAGTTATATATATGCCCTATCAGCAAACCGGAGCATACCAAAAATAGGGGAGCTGTTATTCCCCGCAAATAAGTCCATATATTATAGAGCATACTATCATCGGTTCTTAGCTCAGGGAGCAGTACTGAATCAATGGTATGGCCTTGCAGCATCATGATAATCGCATAGCCTTTAGCCATGTCGATAAAATGAAGCCTTTCTTTATTCGATGCCTTATCTATGATATAGTTAACTTTGTGATTCGAAAAGTATAAAGCAAAAATATAACATCCTCAGGCTATGGCATACCCTTTTAGTGATATTGAAAAAAAATGGCAGAATAAATGGAAATCCGACAATAGATTCGCAGCTGATTTCCCATCGGATAAACCTAAATACTATGTTCTCGATATGTTCCCGTATCCATCGGGTTCTGGCCTTCATATTGGCCACCCGGAAGGTTATACGGCAACCGATATCATGGGAAGGTATAAAAGAGCGAAAGGCTTTAACGTACTTCACCCGATGGGTTTTGACGCTTTCGGATTGCCAACCGAACGCTATTCGATGAAGACTGGTATCCACCCTGCTGAAGCCACCGATAAAAATATCAATAATTTCAAGGAACAACTTACCTCATTAGGTTTCGCCTATGACTGGGATAGAGAAATCAATACCACCGATCCCGAATACTATAAGTGGACTCAGTGGATGTTCCTACAGATATACGGGCATTATTACGACCATGAGAAAAAACAAGCACGCCCGATAAAAGAATTGGATATACCAGAAGGTATAACTGGCGATGAAGCTGAAAAATATAAAGACGACCATAGATTAGCCTATGTATCTATGATGCCGGTTAACTGGTGTGCGGAACTTGGTACTGTATTAGCAAACGAAGAAGTAGAGGATTGGAGAAGCAAAGGATATTCCGTTGAGCGGAAACCTATGCGCCAGTGGATGATTAGGATAACGGAGTATGCCGATAGATTGTTAAAAGGTATGGAAGAGCTTGACTGGCCGAACTCTACTCTCGATATGCAAAAAAACTGGATCGGTAAAAGTACAGGTGCAGAAGTTATCTTCGATATAGAAGGCTTTGATGATCAGATTAAGGTATTTACTACTAGACCTGACACACTTTTCGGGGTTACTTATATGGTTCTTGCTCCTGAACATCCTCTCGTGGATATGATTACCATCGGTGGGCAAAAAACCCGTGTTGCCAAATACCGCGAACAGGCAGCCTTAAAAACAGATCTCGAAAGAGGGGAGATAGCTAAAGACAAGACTGGGGTATTTACAGGAAGCTACGCTATAAATCCGATCAGCGGCAAAAAACTACCTATACTTATCGCCGATTATGTACTGATGGGCTATGGTACTGGAGCGGTAATGGCAGTTCCCGGCCACGATCAGCGTGATTATGATTTCGCTACAGCACTCGATATGGAGATCATCCAAGTTGTTGAACCTAACAACCCGAAAGACGCCGACCTGAGCAAAGAGGCATACGCAGGCAATGGGAAAGCGGTAAACTCTTCATCCGATATGCTTGATATAAACGGAATGAAAACAAAGGACGCTAAAAAAGCAGTTGTTGGCTGGCTGATTGATAATAGCAAGGGTAAGCCAAAAATCAATTTCAGATTGCGAGACTGGCTTTTCTCCCGCCAAAGATACTGGGGCGAGCCTATGCCGATCATACATTTTGAGGATGGCACAAAACGGGCTATGGATTTAGACGAACTTCCCCTTAGGCTACCCGATGTGAAAGAATATAAACCAGCAGGAACAGGCGAATCCCCTCTGGCAACGGTTGATGAGTGGGTAAATTATCATGACCCTAAAACCGGTAAAAAAGGACATTTAGAAACTAATACAATGCCGCAATGGGCAGGTTCTTGTTGGTATTACCTTCGCTACATCGATCCCAAAAACAACGACAAGCCAGTAGATCTTGAAAAAGAGAAATACTGGATGGGCGATACAGGAGTGGATCTGTATATCGGTGGGGCGGAACACGCTGTCCTTCACCTCCTTTACGCAAGGTTTTGGCATAAATTCCTTTATGATCTGGGTGTTGTAACAACCCAAGAGCCGGTGAAAAAACTTTTCCATCAAGGCCTGATAATGGGTGAGGATGGAAGAAAAATGTCAAAATCACTCGGAAATGTCGTAAACCCTGATGATATCGTTGCCGAATACGGTGCGGACTCCTTGCGTCTATACGAGATGTTCTTAGGCCCGCTGGAGCAGAGCAAGCCCTGGAATACAAAAGGTATTGACGGCGTATTCCGCTTCTTGGATCGTGCTTGGAGAATGATTATCGGGGATGAACAGAACGAAACTGTTCTCGAAGAACGCAATATGACCGACGAAGAAAACTATATCCTTCATACTACTATTAAAAAAGTCGGAGAGGATATAGAGAATCTGTCTTTCAATACCGCTATATCCCAGATGATGATATATGTAAATGAGACATTGTCACTGGAGACTAAACCTAAACAGTCTATCAAAGCCTTTATTAAGCTACTTGCTCCTTTCGCTCCCCATATAGCCGATGAAATGTGGGAAAGAATAGGGGAGTCCAGTGTTCTGACCAAAGAGCCTTGGCCTGAATACGACGAGGAAAAAACCGTCAAAAATACATTCGAGCTTGTGATACAGGTATCTAGTAAGATACGGGCAAAAGTAGAAGCCAAAAAAGGCCTGAGCGAAGAAGAGGCTAAACAGCTTGCCGTAAATGACGAGTCTGTTCAGAAAAACCTGGAAGGCAGAACTATCAGAAAAGTCATTTACGTTCAAGATAAATTGATAAACATTATAGCCGGGTGATTTGTAATGTTCGTCCAGGAAAATACAATATACAATTTCCAGAAATTTCGGAAAAGTCTCGATGAATCCGAAATAAGAACCCTGCCTATTGATAGCAGTATAAAAGAGATACTTCTGAAAAGAAGAACTGTTGCTAAAAGTATATTCTTCGGGATAATGGGGCTTGCCGTACTATTCTATATCGTTACCCAAGTCCTTATCCCCGAATATGAGCTCATCCTATGGGGGTCGATCGCATTTCTTGCCCTTTCAGCTATTCTAGGGTACTTTGTATATAACAAGTACACTAAAGACATAGCCAACGGTGAAATGGAGATCGTAACAGCTACCGTTGATTCGGCCGAGCTGAACGACAACCCGCTCAAATCCAAGGTATTGCTTGTGCTGGATTCCGGGCGTATGTTTTATATGCCGAGCATGGCATTCGGCAAAGTAGCCGATTTCGAGGGTATGATCGGTAAGAGAATGAGTATCTACTTTAGCCCTGTAAGCGGAGAAGTGCTATCGATGAAAGGCGAAGGATTCGATCTAAGCGGATACAGTTGATACTGGTTGATATTGAAAAGTTTCAAGTTCCTGAAACTAAATCTTATATGATGGTACCATTATATGTATAGGTTCAAATAATTATAACAACATATTAGCCATGTTAAGATTTGCCAAACCGATTCTTTGTTTTGCGGCAATACTATCGGTATCCTGCGAAGACAATATCACCGATAGTGAGTCTCTTCCTGAACAGATATTCCCTGATGGTAAAGTTCAAAGCTTTGGGGACTTCTATCTTTATCAAACCATATCTGGTGAGCTGAGTAATGTTGCACTTGCTATTATCGGTAACAGTAAGGACTCAATAAGCTTAGATGACACTATCAATATCTTTGAGCTTCCTCATCCGCATATAGAAGTCAGTATATCACGGTATGATATCCCTGTTGACAATGGTTACTTTGAAAGTGATATTGTACCTGTCAGGCAGCCTTTACTTACTAATACATGGAACGCTAAATCAGGGGCTATTTCAATCAAATTATATGATAAAGATGACTTTAATGGTTTCGATCATTTTAATCTTGATTTAGAACTGAAAGATATAATCTTTGAGGACAGTAACGGTAACATCAAAACGATACCCAGACATATAATAGAGGATGCTATGCTCGGCTGGCTTCCAGGTTGATAGTATATCGTGTAAAGAAAACTAAAACCATAAAAAAAAGGAACTGATTAATAACCAGTTCCTTTTTAATTTGTTTACATATCTTCTCAAGATCAAACCAATACGGGCTCTTTCTTATCTTTATCTACATCTTTCTTCACAGCTACCGAATCAGGCTTCGAGAGCCTTTTTAGTTGCCGGTAATGTGAAGCAACAGCTTGAGTAAATGTCCCGAGACCGTTGTAAGGAACCCCATATTCGTGAGCTGTTTCTTCAACTATATAGCTTAGCTTATTGTAATGGATATGGCATATATTCGGGAACAGATGGTGTTCCACCTGATAATTGAGCCCGCCGCAATACCAGTTCAGGAAACGGGAATTACGAGAAAAATCCGCTGTTGTGGCAAGCTGGTGTATGGCCCATGAGTTCTCGATATGCCCTTTGTCATTCGGCACCGGGTAGTCGATAGGTTCAACTATATGTGCTAACTGGAATATAATACTCAGGATCATCCCAGAGGTAAAATGCAGCGCTAGATGGAATACGAGCAACTGCCATATACTCAGATCAGTAATTATCAGTGGTAACACAAATGCGTAGCTGTAATAGAATATCTTGCCGATGATTATCTTGCTGTACTCGATTCTCATCGCCTTATCTGTCTTAGGCCCGAAACCGGATTTCTTAAGCGTTTTGAGCTGAACGAAATCCTTGTTCGTAACCCAGGCTATTGTGATCAAACTATAAAGGAACCAGGCATATATATACTGGAATCTGTGTGCCTTGTGCATTGGCTGTTCATCCGATAGCCTTACCAAGCCGCCGTTATCAAGATCGTCATCCATCCCTTCGATATTGGTGAAGGTGTGGTGCTTTACATTATGTTTTTGCTTCCAGTTATACCTATTGGCTCCAAGCAGATATATACTGCCGCCAAGTAGCCTATTCCAAAACGCAGAGTTCGAGTATGCTCCGTGATTGGCATCATGCATTACCGACATACCTATACCCGAATAGAAAAAACCACCTATGATACCAAGTAGAATCAAAAGTGGCCAATTCATTGGCATAGTAAATAATATAGCATATACCCCAAGATACGAACCTATCAAAATGATGGTTTTGAGTACCATCCTGTAGTCCGCGGTCTTGGGTATATTATTATCTGTAAAGTAACCGTTGATTCTGGATTTCAGAACTCTGAAAAATTCTGTTTGGCTTCTATCGACGAACCTAACTCTATTCATTTATACTTTCATTAGAAAAAAAAAGATCATTGTTTATAAGTAATGTAGGATCAGCTCCAGCATTACCTTTATGCATAACATTTACAAAGATAATCTTTTAAGACGTGCAGAACCAATCAATGTTATCTATAGGCTTTGCTAATCACTTTGGCGTAACAATATGTGTTTTTTGTTTATATTGTAAAGTAATATTAACCAAATCTTAACACAAACTTAACAAAACTTCCTTTCATCCGTTCTTATAAATGTGAGAATCCTATTTTTACATATTATCATGCTTCTCGGCATTACCGTATCTCACTCTATTGATATTGATAAGTGGGAAAAGGACGCTCTGTACCTTGCCTCCGATAAGCTTTTGGGCAGAGGTACCGGGCAGGCTGGGGGGCAGCTCGCAGGTGAGTATCTTTCCGATCGCTTTCGAGAAATGAAGCTTGATAGTTTTGGGGTACTTCGTTCTTATTCCCAGAAAATAGAATTTCAGGAATGTGTTGCTGATAATGGTTCTTCGATAGATATTAATATTGATTCATATATAGTTAAAGCTGAATATCATAGAGATTTTCTGATGTCTGGTAAGTGCAATCTTCCAGACTTAACCGATAGCGAGGTAGTATATCTGGGTTTTGGGTTACAGCTCGATAGATACGGCTGGGATGATTATTCAAGTACAGATGTGAAAGGCAAAACAGTCATGATACTGGAGGGTAAACCCCAGTCATTAGAATTAGACCTTTACGAATATCATATTTCCAATAAGGCCAACTTAGCTTACACTTTAGGTGCGAGTTCGGTTATCCTGGTACCGCTGATAGAAGACCTAGCCCAATGGATTGCTATGGATGAGGAACTCAGTTCGTCCTCAATGAGGCTGAACTACGCACAATATGAGAAGGCCTCGAGAAAGGATATGTATATATGGAATCCTTTTTCTCTCGGAAAATTCGGTATATCATTAAAACAATATGCTTTCTATCATTCTAAAGAATATACTACTGGGATTATAAAGGGAGAAAAATCTCCCAAAGGTTTCTACACTACTGTAAATCCCAAAATAACTACACGTTTAACAACAAAAGAACGGAAATTGAACGACAGAAACATAGTCGGTGTTCTTCACCCCAAAGGTAATAGCAGTGACTATGTAGTGCTGTCCGCTCATTACGATCATTTGGGTATTGATAGCAATCTAATAGGTGATCAGATATACAATGGGTTTTATGACAACGCTATGGGGGTTGCCTCGCTCCTTTCAATAGCTGAGGAGCTGGCCGAAAATTGGTTTGATATGCAAAATACCAGAGGCATTATCTTCTTGCTCACTACAGGAGAGGAAAAAGGGCTTTTAGGCTCAAGATTCTTCACGGATAATCTTCCAGTCCCGTACGAAAAAGTCATAGCCAATGTAAATATAGATGGTATAGCTGCTTTCGGAGAACCGAACGGCTACTACGTACTAGGGGGTAATTACTCTTGGCTTGGTGAATATGCTGATGAAGTGCTTGGCGATAACGGTAAATATAGAGATGAAATAGATGAAATTTATGGGAAGGATGATTTTTTCAGATACTCCGATCAGTTTGCTTTCGCAATAGCGGGAATCCCCTCTGTTCAGATAGTTGACGGGCTGGATTATGTAGGCCAGAGCCGCTCCAGCATAGCGAGAAAAGCTTTATACTACTCCCAAAATTACTATCACACCCCTCATGATGAGCCGATTATCGGTTATAGGCTCAGCGGTGTGGAATCACATACAACCCTAATTCTGGAATATATGAAAAAAATTCTGGAAACGGGTAAGAATATATCTTGGCTGAAAAACTCCCCTTATCGTAGAAAATTACAGGAAAGCCTCACTTTCGATTAATACGTAAAAAGCCCGATTAGCAATTTATACTAAGCGGGCTTATATCTATAAATTTCTAGTTTTTATAAAATCTGTATCTGTACGTTGGCAAGGCCATTACCCATCATACCGAGCTGTTGTGCCGCGGCTTTGGATAAGTCTATCACCCTATCGCCAACGTATGGGCCACGGTCGTTTATCCGAACCTTTACTGTTTTACCGTTATCCATGTTCGTAACCTGAAGAACTGTACCGAACGGCAAAGTCTTATGTGCCGCCGTAAGGGCTTTTTGATCGAATTTCTCACCGTTCGCTGTCATCCTGCCGTCAAACTTATCATGATAATATGAGGCCTTACCTTCGATAGAATCAGATTCAGTCTGCTGGAGAACCATTTCGGTTTTTGCTTTATAGTCATCTACTGGTTCTACACTATCTGAAAACTTCACACTATTGGCACATGAGGCCAATAGAAGCGACATCGCAGATAGTTTTACCGCCATTAATTTTTTCATTTTCCTTTCCTTTTTCATTTACAATCTATTATTTAGACACAAAAAAAATGCCAAGGTTTAATTACTTTGGCATTTAATAGAAGATAGTCATAATTAAGTATCAATTATGATTCATTTTCCTCTAGCTCTCTTCTGATTGACTTAAGTCTGGCATTCAAAGAAAAAACGTTTTCCTCTATGGCCGCAGCGATATTTTTTGATTCTTCTACTCTTACGTTCTTAATCCTTAAGGAAAGGGCATTGCTCGGCATTGCTTTGGCTATTGCCTCACTTGGTTCTTGAACAATGATCCTGCCACCGAACTCATTGACGTTTTCGATACCGGAACCACCGTCCTTACCTAAGCCTGTAAGCACTACTGCCACAGAATAAGCACCAAATCTCTGTGCCATACTACGGAATGTAGGATCGGCTGCAGGCCTTACAAAATTCTCTTTTGGGCTTTGCTCCAGATGCACTTTAAAGTCATGAGATATCGACATATTATAGTCCCCAGGCGGAATATAAATAGTCTTCGGTTTTATAATATCTCCCTGTTTAGCAAGAGTTACGTTCATCCCGAGCTCTCCGCTCAGCCTTCGAGCGAATGTATCAAGCATCCATTCCGGACCGTGCTGTATTACAAAAAAAGCAGCTTCAGTGTCTGGGTCAATATTCTTTAAAATATTTGTAATTGTCGGAGGCCCGCCAGTCGAAGCTGTAATCCCTACAGCTACAAATGGTGCTAACATAGGCGTTTTAGTAACCTGTATTATCTTATTACTTGCAGGTAGATCATTACGCTTTTGATTATCCAATATCTGAGTACCTTGGTGGATAACCTCAACTAGCTCCTCATTATCAACTGGTTTCCCGAGATAATAATCGGCACCAGCGTCCAAAGAATGTTCTTTTGCTTCTTCTGAGACAAGTGCGGTCAGCATAATGATATAAGGCGGGGAGTCAATACTTTCCCTGACTTTCCTTATTAGCTCGATACCGTCCATCTTCGGCATCATCCAGTCGCTTACAATAACATCGTAAGGTCTTTTTTCAAGGGCTGCAACAGCTTCTAAGCCATCCAAACATACGTCAACTTCATAGCCTTCCTTTTCAAGGAAACGCTTGATTATCATATTGTTAGTGGTTTCATCATCCACTAAGAGAACTGTGTATCTATCGATCATACTTTCTCAGGATTAATTTATTTCAGCATAAATTTAACGGACGCTAAATTATATAGATTAGTTAACTTAACCAATTATATTATTTAACAACGATTAATAACTCTGCTTCTAAATATAGCTGGCTTTACGATTTATATGCCCATGTTATTGAATTCATGGCAATTTTTGAACTATTTAAACATTCGTCAATTGTAGCTCCGGTAACGGTAATATGTCCCATTTTTCTTCCTATACGTGATTTTGATTTACCGTATAGATGTAGTTTTACTTTTCCGTCACCAAGCACTTTCTCGATATTCTTAGGTATGGGGCCGCCTTCGGCATCTCCTAATAGATTGACCATAACAGAGGCCTGCTCCCTCATCGCCGTGCTCCCTAATGGTTGCCCTGTTATAGCTCGGATCGCATTTTCAAATTGAGATGTGTAGCAACCCTCAATCGTATAATGTCCTGAATTGTGGGGGCGAGGTGCTATCTCGTTAACTAACAGACGGCCTGATTCATCTAAGAAAAACTCTACACCGAATATACCTATACCATCAATAGCTCGCACGCATTCTTTCGCCATTTCTTGTGCTTTTTCAGCTTGAGCATCATTGATCTGTGCAGGTGCTATTACTGTATGGCATATATGGTTTTTCTGGATTGTCTCTACACAAGGATATACAGCTTCTTCGCCCTTCGAAGAGCGAACTGCCATAACTGCAAGTTCTTTCGAGAATTTTACGAAAGCCTCTGCCATAAGGCCTATGCCTGGCTTTTTACTTCTGAAGTAATCAAGCCCTTTATTTATTTCTTCTTCGTTTTTTACAGTATAGTTGCCATAACCATCATAGCCCATCTCCCTTGATTTTAACACGAATGGAAATCCATACTTTAAGCCAAAAGCCTTTGCATCGCTTTCATTTGCTATTTCCTCATACTCTGTTACCCCAAGCCCACGTTTTCGGAATGTTTCCTTCTGGATGAATTTATCACGTACCAACCTCATCGTTGCCGAGGATGGATAGACAGGCCTTACCTTCTCAATGTATGATATGATATCAGGATCTATGAATTCGTTTTCCAGCGTAATAAAAGTACTGTTACTGATAAAACGGTCAAGCTCTTGTCTGTCAGTCCAGCCTTTCCCAAAGTCTAGCTTAGTCATTTTTCCTGCTGGGGAACCCGAACCGTTTTCGATAATCGCAAGCTCAAGCCCAAGCCTGTAAGCCTCGCTTCCTAGCATTTTCGCCAGCTGCCCACCACCGAGTACTCCTAATACTCCCGCTTTCAATTCATTCATATAAATCTTTTTAATATGTGTTTACAGTTAAGTTTCAGATATTATTTGTATCGAATAAGAAAAAAACTTAACTTGCTATTACTACACAAAAATAGGCATAGATGCCACTTAATCACAATATTCTGTTCCAATTTAGATCAAAACCATAAGGAGTAGCAAACTTCGATCATTCAATTGACAATAATATAAGCGATACTTATAGCGGTGGTTTAAGCGGTAGAGTGCTGGTTCTCAACCAGAGTTATCAGCCGTTGACTGTTTGCGACATCAGAAAAGCGATAGTACTGATATACCTGCAGAAAGCGGAGATAGTTATTTCCGATGATTCTAAACAAATAAGGTCTGTATCGGAAACCTTTAGATTTCCCTCAGTTATAAAACTTGTCAGATATGTCAAGGTTCCTTTTCAGTCTATAGATCTTTCCAGAAAAAACATCCTCAAAAGAGATAACCATACTTGCCAGTATTGCGGTAGTAAAAAAAGCCTCACTTTAGATCATGTACTTCCAAGATCAAGGGGTGGGCAGGATACTTGGGAAAATCTTGTCGTAGCATGTATAAGCTGCAATAATAGAAAAGGTAACAGGCTACCCAGCGAAGCTGGAATGCCTCTTTTTAGTAGGCCTTCCAAACCGGATTACTTTATGTATCTGAGAAATTACCTCGGAACCAGCAATGAGGATTGGATGCAGTTCATGTACAGCTAAAGGCTATGATTTTCTGCGTTGTATCAATAGCAAAGAAAGCTCAGAACTGTTTTCAAACTATCTAAGAATCGATACTTTCTCGTTTAGGTAGAGTTGGTTCGTTTTTAGCGAAACGAAATACTGGCCGCTGTTCAGGGCGAAACCGTCAAATACGAAATCAAAGCCTCCGGATTCGATCTTGCCATCGAAGACCGTACCGACAAGACTGCCGGAAATGTCATAGATCTCAAGTAAAAGTGGCCCGCCGTGCTTTACCGAGCCGCTAACGTTTACGTTATCACCGTCGAAAAAGGCTGAGATATTATTGTCGAAGTTACTGCTTGTAACCTGCCTTAGATCTATACCGCAACCTTTCAGTTTTATACTGTCCTTTCTGGAAGTAATGTTCGTGCAACCCGCAGGGAAGGTCGATTCTAACATAACCTTGTAATCAGAATCATCGTTCGGTAAATAATATTTGTAAAGTATATTCACTATTTCTATATCCCTGTTAGCAATAGCAGCAGGAAAATCAGAATGGATACCGAAAGACACAGAACCATCGGTATAGATAATGTTCGACAAAGAAAACCCTGCATCAGTTAACTCGTCCGATAGCGACAGACTGCCATTGACAGGATCCATAAAAGTAGCGTCATAAGTAAGGATAAAAGATGCTTTGTCTATCGCCAACGATTCCCCGGTTGAACTAGATAGCATATACGATTGACCGGTAGTATCTCCGACAGTGGGGCTCAGATCGTCTTCGCTTGCGTATATCTGCCGCAAAAAAGATTCTGCTTCAATATCGATGTTTTGAGACAGCTTGTTATCATAGCCTTCATCAATAACAAGCTTAGTCGAGTAATCGCCTTCCGTCGTAGCGAAAAACTCGAATCCGATCTCAATCTCTTCCTTGGATTGCAATGTAAAGGAGTTCAATAGCGGGTTTAATAAGTCAAACTGTGGTAACGCTGGGGAAAAAGCCAAACCGCTGTAATCCACCTCGTGATTTGATAGGTTCTTGATTATTACAGAACCGTAGGCAGGCATATTCACGCAAGCGGTAGTTAATTCACCCGCTAATGAAATCTCAGAATTGTATTCTACGAATGCACCTGAAAGAACGGGATTATCACTATCGCAACTGTTTCGCACAACCACTATCTCACGGTCATAGCTACCTGGATTTGTATCAGGATAGAATATAATACCCACTTCAGTACTTCCACCCTCATAAAGCCATATAGGCAGATTCGATCTGTCGATAACAATATCGTTATCTGATGAATAAACATCTTCGATCAGTATGGAGTCAGCAAATTCCCAATCTGCTAAAGAAGCATTGTTGATTTTTATGCTGGTAAACAGCGTATCACCGAAAACAGTCAGATTTTCAGTTTGAATATCAAAAGATATAGAAGGGCAAGTACCTATCCCCGTAAGCTCAGATACGGTACTCTGGCCCAAATTATCCGTTATCTCAAGCGTGGAAATATACCGGTCTGGCGTTTCAGGAGAAAATATTATCGGCAGATCAATTATTTCTCCTGCTTCGATTCTCATACCCTGAAGATCCTCCTCAAGTAGGAAACTGTTGCTTGGTAATTCCACATCTGATACCGTCAAAGGCCTAGATGCTCTGTTCGATAAGCGGATACCGCCTGCCGAAGCCACATAACCTTCCCCTTGATTGGATATGATAGCTCTACGGCCAAAATCATAGGAGTTTACAACAAGCCCCGGCGGCTTAATGTCAACTTCAATTATACCTAGTGAGTCACCTTCTTGGGCATCGCTCATAACTATTAATGTGTCGATATATTCACCGGCCATATCAGTGTTTACACTAAGCTCCAAGGTTCTTTTGGTATTCGGCGGCAATGTCCAGATATTATTTATATCAGGGGAGTTGCCAGTTA
This sequence comes from uncultured Hyphomicrobiales bacterium, assembly GCA_964462685.1. Taxonomy (GTDB): domain Bacteria; phylum Bacteroidota; class Ignavibacteria; order Kapaibacteriales; family UBA2268; genus CAYWYR01. The sequence continues at coordinate 62,521 of CAYWYR010000001.1, forward strand.
TTCTGAACGGGGATCCTTTCTTAAAATATGTGCCGAACAGATTTAGTTCATATTCAGAATCATTCTGTACGGTAATGTCGAAATACTTTTCTTGATCCTGTGGAATATCGCCGAGTCTTCTGTCACTTACATTGATATATGAATTACCTGATAGCGATTTTATTAAAGCTAATACTTTTGTTCCGCAACCCTTATCAAGGATTAATGTATCTAAGTATAGCCCCGCGGATGTAGGATTATGCTCGATCTCAATATTCAGATCATTGCCTGGCTGTAGCCTGGAGTTTACAAGAGGTTTTTTATCTATCTCCCTGATACTGAAATGTTCCCCGTTAGCCAGGCTAATAGATTTGTATTCTATTTCGACACTTGCTGAAAGATTTGTTACCCGAACCGTATCAAGCAGCTCGCTACCGAACAGGTTTCTTCCAAAATCGATAATTTCTTTTGATACGTCGATCTTAGGGGCCGAATAATAAATAGGGTAAATAGCTCTGTTGCCTCTCATATCCCAAAAAATCAGTTCGGCATAAGCGTCTTTGCTTCCATCAATTGGTTTGAGAGTCCAGGATTTTCTCGGTACGTTGTTTCTTGATTCGGGCACAAAGACGAAATTACTGTCATTCTGCATCAGATTAGCGCCCATATTGCTCCTCACCGCGGGATCTTTTGGCATATCCTCGGCAAAGCCGAAAATAGTTCCGTCACACTGCTGGCTGTATTCTACAACAGGGGGCAATGTATCTTTCAAAGCTTCCATCGTCTCCATCGTCAGGTAAATGGGCTGGGCTGAACTGGTTCTGCCACTATTGACAAGCTTCTGTATGCTTTTAATGCCCTCACCTGATAACTTGAAACTGCCGCCGGCAGGCAGCTTTATAATAATAAAACCATAATCAGTCCCATCGATATCACCGTTACCTATAACCGTCTGGTTATCCGATAGGTCAAGCTCAGTACTCAGAGCCGGCATTCTCTGAATAATAAATGGCAGCTCTCCGAGAGAATCACCTTTTCTGTAAACAATCCGAAGGTAGCTATCGCTGTTTATATCACCCATATTTGATGAGCTCGTAAAGTATGCGTTCGTTACATCATTGCCTATCGGCATCAGAGCCTGCGTGCTAGGCCCCCCGTGAATGTTCGGTCTGTTGTCCTCACTTGTGCCAGTACCGTGCTCTATCGCGTAAAATCTCTTATCTGAACTTATCAATACAGGTTGTGTAACACTGTAATCTCTCGGTAGCTCAAATGGTTTAGAAGCTAATTCGGGGTTCGCCTCTGAGTAATTCCATACAACCGCTCCATTCCTCAAGATACTTGTATTGTCAAAAAGTGGGAAAGTACGAACGATGTTTCCATGTTTTCTACCCGGCGATGGTATGGTCACATACTGACTTCCCCAAGCATGGGAGGGAATCTCCATATTCATCGCAAAATCACAGAAGGGGTTGCCCAATGGTACTTCGGTACACTGGTTGCCCGTAATAACTGCTACCGGTTTGTTCGATTTGATGATTGAACCGCCGATATCTGAATTTATATCTTTACTGGCTATGACCCATATATCACCTTTATTGAGGTTTCTTGAGGCAAAGCCACCCATTACAGTCTCCGACGTAGTCTCGCTGTTGGATGACCCGTTCAGATAAAATGATACTACGGTCAGATCCTCAACCGCTATTATTGAGACAACCGCTGGCAGATTGTTCGTGAAATCATATTCAGTCTCTGGTGTGGAATATGTAGAAACGCTGTATCTATCTCCCAATACATGGGTCGGCAGCGCTAGATAGGAATCACTGTTGGATCTAAATGAAGAGACGACCGATATCGTAACTGGCCTTTGGGCGGTAACTTCTAAAGCACGCCCGTTCCTATAGACACCGTTTGTGGGCAGAGATGAAAGATCACCGGAGATTTCCTTTGCGAAGGGCTGTATAGCCTCAGCTGGAACAGTAAGCCGCTGCGTACTGTTTTCTCCTAAAGAGTAATTCCGTGTATAATTGTAATAGGGAACCGATACAGTGACATTGTTCTGCTCCAGAGTAGTGATCTCAAGCATAACAAAGCTTTCGTTTTTTACACTTATCAGACCGTCGTTCGGCGGAACAGTCAAAAAGAACTCCGTACCCCAGCTTGTCTGCCCGTAAACAGAGGGTATATCATCGCTTTCCGCAGTCACGTTCATCATGGCCAAAACTATGATAAGCACAGCTACTTTAGCAAATGTGCGATATATATTTTTCAATACTGGTCTCATTGTAATTAAAATAACACTTAAGACTGAAAAAGGTCTCACTTTGGATTGAAATTTATGCTTACATACTAAATAATGTAGATATAAACGAATTGTAAGCAAGTGGATAAGAATTAATCACTTTTTGATTACAAAACTTGTTTTCTATGCCGCTGAATGATTATTTTTGTATTACTACAGAGTGTCCATAGATATAATTATGAGACACAATATGTTGAACCGCTGGCATTGTTAACAGATATAAGCAAACTTTTCCTTCTCGGTAATTATCCTACAAGCGATAGTTACACAGGGAAATGAGCCAGCCGAGAAAAAGGAAGCCGAGTGAAAAAAGTAGCTCTTGACCATGCTTTTAAAGTAAAACTCCCTGTTACGATATTTGTAATACTGGGTGCTTTCGCGCTGACATATTTTATTTCAAGGCCAGAAAGAGACGGTATAGGCTATGGCCCAGACCAGCCAATCCCTTTCTCACACAAGCTTCACGCAGGTGAAATGGGTATTGATTGCCAGTACTGCCACACAGGTGTCACAAAAGGGAGGCACGCAAACGTACCTGCCGCCTCCACTTGTATGAACTGTCACGTAGCCGCTAAAACCGATAGCCCTTACATTCAAGAGCTTACTGCTAAATACGAAGCAGGTGAACCTATATTCTGGAAAAGAATACACAAAGTCCCGGATTATGCATATTTCAACCATGCAGCCCATGTGAACAAAGGTATTGACTGTAAAAACTGCCATGGAGATATCGCTAAGATGGAGGTAGTAGAACAGGTCAGGTCTTTCTCAATGGGGGCTTGTCTTACCTGTCACAGAAACCCGCACGAAAATATTCCTTATCTGAACGCAGAGACGGTTAATGAAGGACCTGATAACTGTTGGGCCTGCCACAGATAATATGTCTGTACCATTATCCTGTACCACTTATTCTTAAATAAGGAAATTTTATGTCTCTCATATCAAATAACTCGAATGAAACAAAGGCAGAACTGATGAAAAAAGATACATCAGCCAGTAATTTGAAAGAACAGCTATCACCTAAAAGGCAATTCGTAAAAGGCGGTATCGCTGCGGCGGGTCTGGCATTGCTGATAAAGCCGGTATCTGCTATCTCAAATAGTCTCAAATCTGAAAAAGCAAGCCAAAAACAAACCCCCCAGAAAGGTAGATTGCAGCTATCGCTTAACGACAGAGCAGTTGCCAGGAGGAGAAAATAATGACTAAACCTAATTTCAATCCAAAATTAGTTCAGATCGACTTCAACGATAATGCTGAGGGACAACAAGTCCAGAATGAAGCCGATACTAAAAATAAGTCGGCAAACAAAAAAGAATCCAAGCTCAAAAAATACTGGTTAGGTCTTAATACTTTAGGTCAGGATGAATCCTCACCAGAGGTTGTCGCAAGCAAGAGACAGGAATTTAAGGACGGTGCTGATCAAGCCATCGATCTTGATAACATGCCAGAGAAAAGCCGAAGGAAATTCCTTGCACTGATGACTGCTGGCGGAGCCTTCGCAATCACGGCATGTACCGATTACCGTGACAAAGGTTATGTTGTTCCCTACAATCAAAAGCCTGAATACGCCGAGCCTGGAATACCGTATTATTATGCTTCTACATTCGCACACAATGGCGTAGTTGAAAGCATTTTAGTAAAAGTGAGAGAAGGCCGCCCGATAATGATCCAGGGTAACCCAGACTCCCCAAGTGGGGTAGGCAAGATAAGTGCTACCGCTCAGGCTTCTATACTCGATCTGTATAGCCCTGGAAGACTGAAAAGACCATATACTACTGGTAACCTAAGGCTTGATAGAGATAAAAACGACCCTGCGGCTTGGCAGAAAATCTATAAAGAATTAGAGACTAAGCTTTCCTCTGTAGCTGCTTCTGGAAAAGAAATCGCGATAGTGACAAACACTATCACATCGCCTTCTTTTGTTCGAGCCTTGGATGAGTTCACAGATAAATACAGCACAGCCCGCGTCTATTCTTATGAGTTAGGTAAAGGCCTGGAAAGCGATCAGGCTTGGTCAGCAGCATATAACATGGCCGGCGCCCCAAAGATCGATTTTGATAAAGCAAAACTGATAGTATCACTCGATAGTGATTTCTTGGGTACTGATCCTAATGCAGTTGAAAACACTTATAAGTTTTCTAAAACAAGAAATATCGATGATATAGAGAATTTTTCAAGATTGTATGTAGCAGAAGGTGCTCTAACTCTTACAGGTACTCAGGCTGATTACAGAATGAGAATCAATCCTGCCGATATCAAAGATTTTGCAAACGCTATAGCGGCTGAAATCCAAAATAAAGGTGGGAGCCAGTCCAACTTCACTGTATCCAGCAAAAGAAGACTTGCTGAGATAGTTGAGAAGTACAACTGGACCAACGCCGAACATCTTATCGACGATTTGATCACCAACCGCGGAAAAGCCATCGTAGTAGGTGGGTCTCACCTTCCGGCTGATACGCAATACGCGATAGCTCAGCTAAACGATGTAATAGGTGGCTCGGCTATATATAACAGAAGATCAGCCCCTCAAGATACCACTCCTAAATCTTTCAGCAACAATATGAAAGACTTTAGGGACGACCTGGCAGCGGGTAGAATCGGTGCCGTTATCTCAGTTGATACAGATATGATGTACCACCTGACCGGCTTCAACATCGCCGAGGATCTGAAAAAGACTGAGCTCCTTGTTGCTCTTACCATGGAAGATAATGAGACTACTCATTATTTCTTCGAATCCGGTGTAGATACATACATTCTCCCGACAACCCATTATCTAGAGTCTTGGGGCGATCACAGCGTTGGAGGCGGGATAACCCTGACCCAACAACCGATCATCAAACCGTTATGGCCTGCGACAAGGCAGAAAGAAGAGTTTTTTGTCAGTCTTGTTTCCGGTAAAGATACTCTAGATCAGTATATGGATTACATCAAAAAGAACTGGAGCGCTACTCGCTTCCCAGCTTCAGGTGTTACTGATTACGATGATTTTTGGAATACCAGCCTACACGATGGCTTCAATTATCAGGAAGAGCAAGAAAGACCGATGGATATGTTCGTTGGTAACGCATACCTTCCTGAAAGTCGCTTTACCGATGGTTATACAGTTCAGTTATTGCCAGGCTTTAGCATAGGTGATGGCCGTTATGCAACCAATGGTTTTCTTGCAGAAGTGCCGCACCCGATATCTAAAGTATCATGGGACAACTACGCAGCCATCTCACAGCCATCGGCTATAGAGCTTGGCGTGGAATACGGCGATATGATAATGGTTGAGGTAAACGGCAGGACTCTCGAGCTTCCCGTTGTAATCCAGCCCGGTATGGCAGATAAGCTAATCGCGATAGAAATGGGGTGGGGAAGACAGTATTCAGGCCCTATTACCGATGAAGCTGGCTTTAACGCTCAGGTGCTCATGGGTGATGATGGTGTTACACCGTTCCTATACACTGGTGCTAAAGTAGCACCTACAGGCAATGAGTACAAGCTTGTTTCTACGCAAGAACAAAATCAGCTTGACGATACTTCCAACGCGTCCCTTGACGTAAGGGAGTTCCACAAAATAAGAAATATCGTTCAGGAAGGAACTGTAAAAGGGTATGATGAGGTGAGGATGGACGGCCGTGAGGCTATCAAACATTACCTAAACCCGCATGCCCATGATCCTTTCTCAATAACAGAAGAGCATCAGTACCTCGGCCATAAATGGCAGATGGCTATTGATATGAACAAGTGTACGGGCTGTACGGCCTGCGTGCTCGCTTGCTATGTTGAAAATAATATTCCTGTTGTAGGTAAAGAAGAAGTTGGCAACGGCCGTGAGATGAGTTGGATTAGGATTGACCGTTACTATAGCGGCACACCTGAGAACCCTGAAGTCTCTCAGCAGCCTATGCTCTGCCAGCACTGTGATAACGCACCTTGTGAGAACGTTTGCCCGGTTGTGGCTACCACTCACTCGCCGGACGGCCTAAACCAAATGGTTTACAACCGCTGTGTCGGTACTCGTTATTGCATGAACAACTGCCCTTACAAAGTTAGAAGATTCAACTTCTATGATTTCAGGGATAATCTGGCTAAAGGTTATTATTACGCAGAATCTATGGAGCTGATGATGAACCCTGAAGTTACGGTTCGCTCCAGAGGTGTCGTTGAAAAATGTACTTTCTGCGTTCAGAGAATCAAAGAAAAACAAACCGAAGCACTTTCGGAAGGCAGAACGTTCAGAGGCAGCGAAGTTACCACTGCCTGCCAGGACGCATGCCCAGCGGAAGCTATCTATTTTGGTGACTATAATGAGGAAGGATCGGTAATCCGAGAGAAGACTCAAAATCCACTTGGCTATGGAGTACTTGATATGCTGGCGGTTAGGCCAAATGTTACTTATATCGCAAGACTGAGAAATACCGAGGAAGAGCCTGACAAAGGCCACGGCACTCACGATGGCGATCATGATAATCACGAAACACATTCATCAGAGGAGGTACAGCATGGTTGAGACCAATGAAGAAGCAAAGGTCGACCATCACCTGAACCCCAACGGGACTACGGATTACACCAAAGAGCCCCATATTGTTACGGGTAACAGAACCTTTAAGCAGATTGATAATGCCATTATCGATCCGCTTGATAGAATACCCAACAAAACATATTTTATATGGTTAGGGTTTACGCTTACTCTATTATTAGTAGGTGGTGTATCTTTAGCACTTTCATTCTGGTATGGTACAGGTCTGTGGGGTAATAACAACCCGGTTGCATGGGCTTTCCCGATTGTGAACTTCGTATTCTGGGTAGGTATCGGTCACGCCGGTACACTTATCTCAGCCATACTCTTCCTTCTAAGGCAGAGATGGAGAAACGGTATTGCCCGTTTCGCCGAAGCAATGACAATTTTCGCCGTTATTACTGCGCTCGTTTTTCCGCTTATTCACACTGGCCGCCCTTGGATAGCCGCTGTTTACCTATTGCCTTATCCAAACCAGCACCACTTGTGGGTTAACTTTACATCCCCGTTATTGTGGGACGTATTTGCCGTTTCTACATACTTCACGGTATCATTCGTATTCTGGTACCTCGGCTTGATACCCGATTTCGCTGTAATGCGAGACAGAGCGGCTGGTAAAGTCAAAAAAGTTATATATTCAGCACTTTCACTCGGCTGGAGATTCTCCAACCGTCACTGGCAACATTATGAGATGATGTACCTTATCTTAGCGGGGATGGCGACTCCACTCGTACTATCGGTACACACGATCGTATCGTTTGACTTTGCCGTGTCTCAACTACCAGGCTGGCACACCACTATCTTCCCGCCTTACTTCGTAGCGGGGGCGATATTCTCGGGCTTTGCCATGGTACAGAACGCTCTTATCTTTATCCGTAAGATCTTCAACATGAAAGATTTGATACCGATGAGAACTCTGGAGCTTATGAACAGAATTATAATGCTTACTGGCCTTATGGTTGGATATGCATACTCTATGGAGTTTTTCATTGCATGGTATTCAGGTAACCAACCAGAAACTTTCGCTTTTGTAAACAGAGCTTTTGGTCCTTATGCTTGGGCATACTGGATAATGTTCTCTTGTAACGTGTTCATACCTCAGCTATTCTGGTTCAAAAAGATCAGAACATCAATCGTTCCAATGTTTATCATAGCGGTATTCGTAAACGTTGGTATGTGGTTCGAGAGATTCGTTATCACGGTAACTTCGCTCTCCCGTGACTTCCTGCCTTCAAGCTGGGCATACTACCAGCCAACACTTACCGATTTCGGTATACTTGTCGGCTCCTTCGGTCTGTTCTTTACTTTAGTACTTCTATTTGTAAGAACACTTCCGGCTGTAGCCATCGCCGAGATAAAAGCTGTTAAACAAGGCGCTCAGCCTTCACATCACAATCACGATATTCATCCCGACCAAGCTAGATACTCCTACGGCGGAGAGCTGGGAGAGGAGGGTAAAAAATCATGAGTAAAGCACACGCTTTAGTAGCCACCTTCGATACCCCCGACGCGATAATGCACGCAGCGGAAACGGTTCAGAACGCTGGTTATAAAAATTACGACGTCCACACTCCATACCCAGTTCACGGTATGGATGACGCAATGGGTCTGAGGCCATCTAAAATCGGTTATTTTACGATTGCCATCGGTTTTACGTTTATGTCTCTTTTCCTATTGTTCATCTGGTGGGTTAATACTATTGACTACCCTCAGGTAATCGGTGGTAAGCCTTTCTTCTTCCTTCCGGCTTACGTACCGGTACTTTTTGAGATTACGATACTGTCTGGTGCCGTGCTTTCGGTACTTATGATGATAACGTTCCTTTTCAAATTCCCGAACAACGCACACCCGCTTCATGATACCAATTACATGAAGAAAATATCTTCGGATACTTTCGGGATAGCGATAGAAGCAAGAGACCCTAATTTTAATGAAGCTGAGATAAAGGCTTTATATGAAAAACTAGGTGCTACTTCTATAGATATGATCTATCTGGATCCTGAAGAGGTTAATTTCAGACCTAAACTTTTCGATAAGAAATTTGTGGGCGGTCTGGTTTTCTTAGCTCTCTTTACATCCTTCTCTGTTTATATGCACATGAACAAGCTACTTTATCTTCCTCCTTTCGACTGGATGATGGAGCAGCCGAGAATCGACGCGCAAGAACCCAATCCTTTCTTTTCGAACAACGCTGGAATGGTGGAGCCGCTAAAAACAACTGTACCAAGAGGCTTTATGCCTTACAAGTACACTAATGATCCGCAGGGGTCATCGGCTCTAAGGAATCCTTTCATAGCCGACTCAGCAAATTTGGCAATGGGTAAGATCAAGTATGATATATTCTGCTCTATGTGCCACGGTTACAATGCCGACGGACAAATGAGACTGACAGACGCATACATCGGTAACCCGCCGAGCCTTCACAGCAACAAAGTAAAAGAATGGTCGGACGGTGAGATTTATCACGTTATAACCGCAGGGCAGAATATAATGCAGTCTTATGCAGGCCAGATCACCCCAGAGGAAAGATGGGCTATAGTAAACTATGTCAGAGCACTACAAAGGGCGTTCGACGCTGAGGAGAGCGATCTACAATGAGCAGCACAACAGTAAACTACGCAGCTTTATACGAGCGTAAAACGCTTCCGGCTTCCGCAAAAAAAGTAGGTAATATCCTATTGCTTGCAGGGCTTATAGCAGCAGGTCTCGTACTTTTCTTTGATCCCGTCAGAGGTGCTTTCGCTAGCACTTGGGTGTTCATGTTCCTACTTAGCATTGGGCTCGGCTCATTGTTCTTCGTAGCTTTGGAATACCTTACCGGCGCTGTTTGGAGCGTTCCTTTCAGAAGGATTGCAGAATACCTTTCGGGCCTACTATACATTGCCCCTATATTCGCTATACCTGCACTTATGATTGGTGTATTCGGCCATACCGATATGTTCGAGTGGACCCACGTAGAAGTAGTCGCGAATGATCCCTTCTTGTCACAAAAAGCACCGTATCTTAATCCTACTTTCTTCCTCGGAAGAACTGTAGTTATACTCAGCCTGTTCATGATCTTCAGATTCCTTATTATCAGGAACTCGCAGAAACAAGATGAAACCGGCGACGCAAAACTTTCAAGAACAAACGTAAAACTCTCTGCGGCATTCATGTTCGTATTCGCGTTAGGCATAACACTCATCGCCATCGATTACATGATGTCACTGGAGCCTCACTGGTTCTCTACCATGTTCGGTGTTTACTATTTCGCAGGAACGTTCTTCTGTACTATGGCAGCGATCGCGATTTTCTCTGTATATCTGAACAAAGACGGTTTGTTGATCCCAGGTATAAACCAGAACCATTACTACTCTGTCGGCGCACTTATGTTTGCTTTCACCGCTTTCTGGGGGTACATAGCTTTCTCCCAGTTCATGCTGATTGCTTATGCCAATATACCAGAGGAAACCTTTTGGTTTCTTCCGAGAATGGATCTTAGCTCAGGCTGGGGTTATGTATCGATAGGTCTGATATTCGTCCACTTCGTGATACCTTTTGCGATGATGATCCAAAGACCTTCCAAGCAGAACCCTTCCAGATTGAAGTTTATGGGTATGTGGTTCTTATTGGCACACCTTTACGATCTTTACTGGGTTATATACCCGACTTTCTCAAGGATTATGACTACCGACCCAGGTGATAAACACGTTTACGCAGGCCCGTTTTTCGGATTGCAGGAACTAGGGTTCTTAGCCCTTGCGATAGGTGTGCTTATCTCGGGATTCTTTATGTTCGCCAAGGATAAGAACCTGATAGCTATCAGGGATCCGAAGCTACAGAGAGGAATGGACTTCCATTTATAAATATTTGAAACATCTATGGTAAGTAACCTCGTTATAAATAGACTTACCATGTTTTGTAGGCTAGTATGAAAACTGACAACAAAAACAACGAATTCAACTTCTTCGAAAACAATAAGTACGAAGAAGAAGTAAATTTCGGGCAGGTATTCAAATCTTCCCACCGTACCTTTGGTGTGTTTTATCTTATGGTTGTGATAGGTATTATCATAGCCGGTCTCGCTTATCTGGATAATCTTTCCTGGATAGGCATCAACAAGTATGATGATACTGTCATTATTCCTGTATATGAGCAGGAACTTATCGAACAAAAAAGATCGGTTACCTTGGCCGGTGTTGATGTAATGGCCGCAGCTGTGCCTTCAGATGAGGATATTCTGAGAGGTCAAGAAGTATATTCGGAATACTGCACCTCGTGCCACGGAAACGAAGGAAAAGGCGATGGTGCTGCAGGTGCTGCCCTAAACCCTCCTCCACGTAACTTTCACGTTGAGGATGGATGGACTAATGGACGTAAAATTTCAGATATCTACAAAACTTTAGAAGAAGGTATTATAGAAAATGGAATGTCCGCCTATGATTATCTTCCGGTAGAAGATAGGTTCGCTCTAGCTCATTTTATTCGCTCCCTGATGGAAGCCCCTCCGATGGACACTGATTCCGATCTTCAAAACCTAGATCTCGCCTACGGCCTTTCAGAAGGTAAAACAACGAATAATCAGATTCCCCTAGAAAAAGCTATGAGAATCATAGCTGAAGAGAATACAACTTCAAACCTTTCGGTTTCTTCCGCGATGAGAAGAATCAATACTATGGCTGATGAAGATGTAAAACGTATTTTCAATACTTCGTTCACCAACCAGCGGCAGGCATTAGGTATGCTTGCAAGAGACGGTGGATGGAGAGGTTCTCTTACTGCTTTTGAGGATTATATACGCCCGGATATGGGAAGAAACGGCTTTGGGTCAGGTTACAGCAAACTAAAACTCGATGACAGAATGAGGCTTCACACAGTTCTTAGAGATTACATGACTGTTGTTCCTCAGAATATTATAGAGGCTGAAGATAATGTACCGATGGAGCCTTCTGATTACAAATTCACTACAAAAGAAGAAGCGATTTTTGATGAATAAAACTGTCTATATATTAATAGCAGTACTCTTTTCGTCTCTAAACTTATACTCTCAGGAGGGCGGTTCTCAAAGGCCGGATCCAACTGAAAAAGTAGGAATAGAGGAAAATCTTGGCGGGTATGTTGATCTGGATACTGAGATTACTCTCGATACAGGTGAGACACTGCAGCTCAGAGATGTTTTGGACAAGCCAACAATCCTAACGCTTGTATATTTTAGATGTCCTGGTATATGCAACGGTCTGCTTAACGGGCTAGTTGATTTGATCGAAAGAGTCGATCTTGAACCGGGAGAGGATTATCAAGTTCTTTCTCTGAGCTTTGACCACACAGAAGGAAGCGATCTTGCACTTGGCAAGAAAAATACTTACCTGACTCAGTTCCAGAGAAAAATCGACAGAGATGACTGGTTGTTTGCCACAGCCGATAGCAGTGCTCTTAAAAGCATAACCGATTCAGTCGGGTTTTACTATCAAACACAAGAATGGCAGACAGGACGTAGGGACTTTTTGCACGCAGGTGCACTTATCTTCATCGGCGAGGATGGTCTTATAACGCGTTATCTTAACGCGAACGAAGACGATGTAGATAAAACTGTTGAGTTTTTGCCCTTTAACGTGAAAATGGCAGTGGTGGAAACCAAAAACGGTACCCCACAGCCTACTATAAATACGGTACTGGATCTATGCTTCAAGTATGATCCGGAAGGACGAACTTACGTTTTTGATTTATTGCCCGTGCTCGGCACGATAATGCTGCTTACTTTAGGTGTATTCATAACCTATCTAGTGGTGTCATCAAAAAAAGATAAAAAAAATAAAGACTGAAAGGCGATATTATGGAAGAACTCAGAACACCTGAGGCCAAAGAGCGGCTGAGACCCGTCTCCTACGAGCCTATAAATGAAAAAGACACTTGGAAAAAAGATGGATATACTTCTTTCTTAGATGTCAAAACCCAGTATAAAGGGCTGCTTGCTTGGCTCTTGACAACCGACCACAAAAGAATAGGGATGATGTATCTCTATTCGATGACGTTTTTCTTCTTGATCGGTCTTACGCTTGCCTTTTTGATGAGGCTGGAGATGTGGACCCCTGGGCCAACTATCGTTGATGCCCAAGTATATAATGCCATGTTTACTATGCACGGTATTATAATGGTGTTCCTGTTTATAGTACCAGGGATTCCAGCGGTATTCGGTAACTATTTCTTGCCTATTCAGCTCGGTGCAGAAGATGTCTCCTTCCCGCGGCTCAACCTTCTTTCTTACCACCTGTATATAATCGGTGGGCTTTTAGCACTTTACTCATTTGTTTCAGGCTTTATTGATCAGCAATGGATTGATACCGGTTGGACTTTCTATGTGCCGTACTCTCTATCCACAGCGACTAATATTACGATCCCGCTCTTGGCAGCGTTTATCCTCGGATTCTCCTCAATCTTAACAGGGCTCAACTTTGTGACTACAATGCACAGGATGAGAGCAAAAGGCATGGGCTTCTTCCAGATGCCACTGTTCTGCTGGTCACTATACTCCACTGCGTGGATTCAGATAATCGCTACTCCTGTAATCGGTATTACGATAGTACTTGTACTGCTCGAAAGATATATGGGATTTGGTATCTTCGATCCAGCAAGAGGTGGAGACCCGATACTTATGCAACACCTTTTCTGGATTTACTCACACCCTGCGGTTTATATAATGGTACTTCCGGCTTTCGGTGTGGCATCTGATATAATCGCAACATTCTCCAGGAGAACGATTTACGGCTATAAGATTATGGCATATTCAACAATGGCCATCGCACTTGTTGGTTATATGGTATGGGCTCACCACATGTTCACATCCGGTATGAGCGAGACCTCAAGGGCCGTCTTCTCATTCTTCACGTTCCTTGTGGCTGTGCCTACAGGGGTTAAGATATTCAACTGGGTTGCTACACTCTGGAGAGGCTCGATAATTCTGAGAACTCCAATGCTGTTCGCACTATCGTTTATTTTCTTGTTCTCCATAGGTGGGCTTACAGGTTTAGTGCTTGGCGCTTTATCTACTGATATTCACCTTCACGATACTTATTTTGTCGTAGGTCACTTCCACTATGTGATACTCGGCGGTATCGTTTCAATGTTCCTGGCCGCGCTTCACTACTGGTTCCCTAAGATGACTAACAGAATGTACAATGAGAAAGTAGCCAACGTTGGAGTGCTTCTGTATTTCATAGGTGTAAATGTGGTTTATTTCCCGATGTTCATCATGGGTTATCAAGGTATGCCGCGTAGATACTATGATTATCTACCTGAATATGAAATGTATCACATGATCACCACAGTAGGTTCATGGGTACTGATTGGCTCAATAGTGCTAATGCTTGCCAACCTGGCAGTAGGGGCAAAACGCAAAAAGAAACTGAATACAAGAAACCCATGGGGAGCTTTGACTCTTGAATGGACTGTTCCTTCACCGCCGCCGCTACTGAACTTCGAGAAACTACCTGTAGTAACGGGCGGACCTTATGACTATCCTGATTTCAAGGAATCCAGTCTTGAGGAGAAGGACGAATTAACAGATGACAAACTCAAAAACAGTAATTAACAATGGCTGAAAGAGACGATAACATTCTTCCGAAGCCTGTTGGCGGGGTCGATCCCCAGCAGATGGATGACCAGCACGGCGATAGACTTGTAGGTGTGGATTACGGTTATCACGATGGTGGGCAAGATGACCACCATGATGATCACGGCAATCACGCCGGCCACGGTTACGGTGACAATCAGGAACTGTACGTACACGAATTCAAGGATCACTATGGTTCTAAATTCGGTATGTGGCTCTTCCTCTTTACCGAGGTTTTACTGTTCGGCGGGCTTCTGTTCTTGTACTATGGTTACAGGATTGAATATCCTCAGCAGTTTCATGATGGTGCTATGGAGTTGTCTGTAGTCCTCGGTACAGTCAACACTATAGTGCTGCTTACCAGTTCGCTTACGATGGTGCTTGCTATAGTTGCACTTCAACGGCAAAGTAAGAAAGTATCCATATTCTATATGATAGTGACGATAGCCTGTGCGTTTACATTCCTGATCAATAAATACTTCGAGTGGAGTGCTAAAATCCACCACGGTATATACCCAGGTTCTGATGAAATGCCGGCACACCTCCAAGCTGAAGGTATCGATACGTTCTTTGGTTTGTATTACTTGATGACAGGTCTTCACACTTTCCACGTTATAGTAGGTGTTATCCTGCTTTCAGCTCTTACAGCGATGATAGCAAGAGGCACTCTCCACCATAAATACTATACACACTTGGAAAACGGTGGCCTTTACTGGCACCTTGTCGATCTTATTTGGATATTCCTGTTCCCGCTTTTCTATCTGCTACATTAATATTTTGGGAATCTCTTCCAAATATATGAACAGATATGAACGGATATGAACAAGAACGAAATCAATAACTAAAAAATCAATACCTAATATGGGCGGACATAACGATAATCACGAAGAACACCACGTTCCGAATTACGCGGATAATATAGTGGTGTACTTAGCATTACTGGCGCTTACAGCTTTAACTGTATCTGTAGCCGGTATTGATCTCGGATCCTATACTTTCTTTGTTGCGATGCTAGTTGCCTCAATCAAGGCACTGCTCGTTATAAATATATTCATGCATATCAAATTCGATGACTGGGTTTTCAAAGGCATTCTTATCTCGTGCGGTTTTATCGTGCTTGTTGTCTTCGTTTTCTTAGGATTTGATATCTTATTCAGAGGATAAAGAAAAATGTACGATAGACCATCCTTTTATGCTGATACTGTTGACGGTGCTATGATTTATATCACCGGGATCAGTATATTCCTGCTTCTCGGTATCACAGTGGTGATGCTGTACTTCGTGTACAAATATCACCATAAAAAACACCCTAAACCTATCCAGACCCACGGTAACGTTTGGGTTGAGCTTACTTGGGTTACTATACCGACCGTTATCGTTATCTCTATGTTCTTCTATGGTTACATGGACTATAAAGTTCTGGCCGAGAACGAAGAGTACGATGTACTGATAAATGTTACTGCCAAGAAATGGGACTGGGATTTTGGTTATCCTGCGGCTGATTCTACCTATGTGTTCGATGAAGTTGTTGTCCCTCTAGGAAGAACTGTCCGTTTTGATATAACTTCTACCGACGTGCTGCACTCTTTCTATCTTCCTGCATTTAGGATTAAAGAAGATGCTGTACCTGGTAAGATCAATTCATACATCATCACACCTAACAGAACAGGTATTTTCGATATAGCTTGTACAGAGTATTGCGGCCAGTATCACTGGAAGATGTACAAACAAATGAGAGTGGTAACACAGGATGAATACGCTCTGTGGCTCGGCCAAAGCAAAGATATGTACATAAGGGAAGTTCTAGAAAGCAAGAACTACCCTGTTAAAGTACCTATACAAAACTACTACGAAAACAGAGAAGCTGGGCTTGACACCGATAGATCGATAATAACTTTCTAAAACCTGGTTTTATTCAGATAAGAATTGCAAAATAACATCAACCATAAAAGTCAGCAATCAATAGCTGTTAACGTCTCTAAGTCGAATGACTATGGGATGACAGCGATGATGCACCTTTCCAAGATCAGGATAGGAGCGGCTATTACTGTAACCGCGGCTTTCGGTTATATGATGGCAACCGGATCGCTCGGTCTGGAGATGGTACTTCCTCTTTTGGGCACACTGATATTGGCAACAGGCGCCTCTGCACTGAACCAATATCAGGAATACGATTACGATAAGCTGATGCCGAGGACAATGAACAGGCCTATACCACGCGGGGATTTATCCCCAAGGACGGTATTGTTCTTTGCACTCTTCACGATACTCGCAGGCCTGGGAATATTAGCCTTATCTCCCTATGGGGAAGGCTGGCCTTTGGTATTGGGCATGCTAAGCGTGGTATCTTATAATGCGGTCTATACACCTCTGAAAAGGAAAACCGCTCTGGCGATTGTTCCTGGATCTATTGTCGGTGCCTTACCTCCAGCAATCGGATATACCGCCGGTGGCGGAGATCCGTTCGCTATGGATATACTTTATGTGGGGTTTTTCTTGTTTATTTGGCAAATACCTCATTTTTGGATGTTGCTCCTTAAATATGATAAAGAATATCAAAGTGCCGGATTCCCGGTTCTTACCGAAAAGGTATCCAAAGATCAGCTTTTCGTAATGATATTTATATGGACTCTTTCGCTTGTAGGCCTTGGTTTGGTTATGCCGATATTCGGTTTGGGCCTTACATTGCCTGCATTCATTTTCAATGTATCGATATCTATCTGGATGGTCGTTAAAAGTATCGGATACTTTAAGACTGGGGTAGAAAAAGTGGACGGCAAGAAATGGTTCTTGTCACTTAACATTTACGTTATACTTCTTCTTTTCGCAATGGCGATGGAAAGAGTATATCTTAATTTCTAAAAACTACAATTAAGGTCACTTGGGAAATGGAACATTCTGGATTGGCATTACCCGTATCTGGGTCCCATCTTTTACTTTTGGATTTTCTGCTTTTGGTAGCACTAACCGTGCTACTGGTATTTATGACATACCTATCAGGTGCGCTCATGATATCGTCAAGCAAGAAAAGCAAATATGAAAAAACCGGCGAACTTCGCTGGTACAAGATGGCCAGAGATTATGTATCGCACGTTGCGGATTACCCTGTAATCTGGTTCGCCTGTGGTGTTGTACCTTACATCGCTGTTATATTATCGTTCCTACAGTTGATGACTGGCCAGGCAGATAACCAAGTCGTGTTCTTGCTTACCGTTGGGTTTGTTGTTTATGTAGCATCGCTTGCTATGGCTTGGGTTTATAAGGAATCAGTGAAAACTGGTTGGACTCAGTTAAGCCTAAAACCAGAGCAATACACAGATGATAACTCTAAAGCCAAAGTCCACGATTCCACTCTGCTCAGCGGTAACTATGGCGGTTGGGCGGTATTCTTCATCCTTGTTTCTATGTGGATCACGATAGCAGGCGTTGTCTTGGCTTACCACCCGGAATGGTGGGGCGGAAGCATCCTGGTTCCGCTCTTCTCATGGGCGACTCAGATTAAATTCTCTATGCTTACCATCGGTGGTACAGGTCTCGCAGCATTAGGTTTCCTTTATCTCCGTTATAATGCCAACGATCCAGAGGAACTCGGGGATATCGGATATCAGGCATTCGCTAAATACGAATCTGGCAAACTCGCTCTTTGGTTCACTATCATGACTCCGGTTCTTATCGGTTTGAGTATGGCGACTATGCCGATTGCTTCTGCATCAAACTGGGTTTATCTATTAGCGGCTTTGGCGTTTGTGCTACTTGTAATAGGCGGGCATTATAGTTACGCATTACTTAAAACAGGTGAATCCAGATATGCGATAGGTGGATATTGGTTGATACTGTTGGTCTTTGTTTTTGTAGCAAGTTCCGAACATCAAGCTTTCAGTGAAGTAAACCAGATTAATATCACCACCCTAGCACACGAATATGAATTGATGGAAGCAGAACTTATCGCAGAGCGCTCAGATATACCTGTGGTAGCTATTGACGGTGAACTCGTGTTCAATCAAAAATGTTCATCTTGCCACAGATTCGATAAGAAGCTCGTTGGGCCTGCATACAATAACGTAGTACCAAAATACTACGAAGACCAAACCGCTCTAATCAAGTTTATTCTCAATCCTTACCCAGTTAACCCTGCAGAGTACCCAGGCGGTATGGCGAACCCAGGTCTGAATCCCGATGAAGCTAACGCAGTTGTAGAATATCTGACATCTTCAGTAAAAGAGAACCTTGGCGACGCCCCATCTACACCAGAAGCGCCTGAAGACGCTGACGATGCGGTTGTAGATGCTGAGCAAAACCCAGTAGAAGGTGATGAGACTCCGCTCGAAAACGATGATGAGACTGTTCAGGAAATCCTAAACGAGCAATAAATACCTCGCCATCAATAAATAATTACTATTGCAAAAACCCTGATACAAAGTATCAGGGTTTTTGCATTTTATCTACCTGATCGCAAGTATTCCATTATGTTATCAGGTTTGATGTTTTGCATACACTTAAAGTGTCCTCTAGGGCATTTATCCCTGCCGATATGTGTACAGGGTCTGCATTCCACACTATTATCCTGAATAACTCGGAAGAGTGATGATTTCGGCGCGAAACCCAGCTCTGGTACAGTTGAGCCGAATATGACAAATGATTTTACCCTTCTGGCATAGGCGATGTGAGCCATCGATGTATCACCGGTAATAATTGCATCACACTCAGATATCTTGATTACCGTATCCTTTATCGAGCCTTTTGATATGAAAGTTTCTACATTCGGATTATCCACTGCTGAAGCAATATCCTCAACCGCTGTTCTGTCACCGGGCCCGCCTATAACTACTACATTTATACTCTTTTCAATTAGTTTAGCAGCAAGATTTATCCAGTAGTCCTTTGGCCATTTTTTTGTTTTATGAGCCGCTCCCGGGCATAGCGCGACAGATTTGTATCGTATACCATCAATGTTTGATAAATCCGTTCCAGATCCTAACTCTTCTGTAGTCGGACTATCTGAAATCATTTTATCCAGAGGAAGGTAATAATTTTTCTGATAGTCGTTTTCTGTCCATATCTCTGGTTTTGCTTTTACGTATCCGCCTTTCTGCATCATACGCTTAGCGGTTCCTTTACCATATATGGTATCAAAATAGCGGAACGCCACATAAGGTAGCCTTAGCATATTTCTGATCTTAAGCGCTCTGATTTTTTTCGTATCCTGAGAGTCATTATCAATAGAACTGTAATTGTTCGGTTTTTTGGTTGTGCCGAACAGCTTACTTAATGATAACGGG
This sequence comes from uncultured Hyphomicrobiales bacterium, assembly GCA_964462685.1. Lineage (GTDB taxonomy): Bacteria > Bacteroidota > Ignavibacteria > Kapaibacteriales > UBA2268 > CAYWYR01. The sequence goes on from CAYWYR010000001.1 coordinate 82,173, forward strand.
AGGTATTTACCCCAGACCATAGAAACCTTGGCACCACGGTACTTTTCCAGCTCTAAATGGGAGAGATAGAGATCGGATTCGATGATCTCATTACGTAGGTGCTGTTTTAGAGTATATAGTAGGGCATAGCTTCGTTTATTGTTTTGCAGGTCGGCAAAATGTATCTCGATTTTCTCAGTACCATCTGCCATTTCGCATATATTTTTTGCTAGCTCCGATAAACTAGGTTGGGTCTGCCTGTTTTCTTTTTCGTAACTTACTTCTATATCCACGTGCGGATTGTAATCGAATATTCCGTTGAACATTTTGCCCCTCACAAATACTACTTTGGAGTCAGGCTCGTTTTGTTTTATACGGCTGGGTAACCCGCTTGCGAGTACTATATCGCCGAGTGAGCTCAATCTGACTAGGATATAAAACTTCAATTAAATTCCGTTGAGAAATAAGTTAATGAGATATACAACTGAACACAGAGACGAAATAACAATTCTTTCCATTCATAACCAAAGAGTGGAAGGCGAGACATCAGCAAAATTAAAAGCTGAGATTTTGATTACAGCCCAGCCGGATATAGAAGGATTGATTATCGATCTGAAAGCCGTAGAGATGATGGATAGTTCCGGCCTTGGTGCTTTGCTTCTTGCAAACCGCCAGTTAAAGGAATATGGGATACCTTTGGCACTAGTGGGCGTAAACGATATGATCCTATCGCTAATGAGAATATCCAAAATTGATGAGCTGTACGATTTCTTCGATGAGGTTGAAGATGTGATGGAGGAATGGGGGATTGAACAGTCCCCAGAGTCAGAAGATGAAGAAGCTCTTTATTGATTTCCTTTTTTAGATATGCAACTCTAAAAAAAAAGCCATCTTTATAGATGGCTTTTCTATTTTATGCATAAATCAATATTTTAATTCGGCTCGCCATATTTTTCTGGGTATGGCGGTAGCGGAAGCGAACCGGGAATACCCATAAGTGGGAAATCTTTCCTTAAAGGGTATAGTGGTTCGTTTGTCTCGGGATCTTCGAAGTCCTCTGGCATATAAAGCCTACGCATATCAGGGTGGTTGTCAAAAGTAATACCGTACATATCGTAGGTCTCACGCTCGTACCAATCCGCACATTCAAATACGGGTGTAACTGTCGGGATACGACAGTCGTCATTTTCTACTACTGCTTTTATTCTGACACGCCATTTCTTTGGTATTGAATAGAGCATATAAACTACTTCAAAGCGGCCTTCTTCTTTATACCAGTCAACAGCGGTGATATCTACAAGATTGTTGAATTGTAGATTACTGTCTTCTTTGAGTGCCTTAAGAACTTCAACTACTGTTTCTTTTGGTACGTTTACTGAAAGCTGATCTCTGAATTCATAAACGGAATGGTCGCTTGTAATTTTGCCTATAGCATTGAGTATATCTTGCTTTGGTGTCTTTGGTACTTTCATCTGCTGTTATTTCAGTTGCTTGTTAACGTCTGTCATATATACTAATATCGCTATTGACGTACGTATAGTGTTCAAATTTAATAAGTTTATCAATAAATATATGGTTTTGCCTATCTAAATAAAAAATATAACTCTCATAGAGATAAGTGTTTTGTTTGTAATGCTAGATATCCTATATTTGTAGTCTTATTAAAATCAGAAAAATATAAAAGCGACAGAACAATGGCAAACGTTTGTGAATTGACAGGTAAACGTCCTCTTACAGGTAACAACGTATCCCACTCAAATAAGAAAACGAGACGTAGATTCCTACCTAATCTTCAAAAGAAAAGAATCTACATCCCAGAAGAAGATAGATATGTAACCATGAAAATATCTACCAAAGCTTTAAAGACTTTGGATAAGAAAGGCCTTAAAGCAATGCTTAAGGAAATGAACAAGTAATATCTGCTTTAGATTGCTTTTTCATTTACGTAGCGATAATTATCTGACCCTACCTTTTTTAGGTGGGGTTTTTTGTTTTACAAAGTTTTTAGGCAAGCCTTGTATAACATATAAGGCATATATAGCGTCTGTTATATATAGATCATAACTCAATAAACGTTTCCTTGTCTTTGAGATCAATTTTTAAATACCTTGTTTTTCTTCTACTAAACCTTTTTGCCCTTTCATGCGGTTCTGATAAAGTATTGCTTGAAAGAGATTATACCCAGATATTGCAGGACGGGCCTGATAGATACAATCAACTTGAAGGTCTTTCTAAAGCTAAAGCTCATTATATCGACGGCCTGACAATGCAACAAAAAGGCCAACACGGAAATGCAGTGATTGATTTTAGGTTAGCATTAGAAGCGGATTCTGCCGCGGCCATTTTATATTCCTTAGGCGAGTCCTATAAAAGGCTTAACAGGCAGGGGCTAGCAGCATCAGCTTATCAGAAAGCTATTGAGCTCGATCCAGAATATGTCCTTCCCTTGGAATCTCTTGCTGAGCTGTTGATGTTCAAAGGTGAGATGCAGGAGGCGATAAAACTTGCCGAACTTGCTTACCAGATCGAACCGAACATTCAGCGTAAGTATATGATAGCTTCGATTTATGAATATACAGATAAAACAAAAGCTGTGCAGCTTTACAGAGAATTGATCGAAGATGAAGAGTCAGGACCTTTCATAGTCAGCAAACTCCTCTCCCTATACAAAGAACTGGATATGGAGGATGATTATCTAGAAACGATACAGACCCTATATTCAAAGAATAAAGGTAATATCACCTACGCACAGGATATGCTTCAGCATTACTTTGTGAACGAGCAGTATAAAGAAGGCAACGAGTTTCTAGAAAGTATTTCCGATGACTTTAAACAGGAGGATCTTGTTGAGCTTTACATTGTATATGGGGATAACCTCTACAGAACCGAGATTGATTCATCACTGAATGCTGAAACAGAGTTTATCGAACTTATTGAAAGCCAGCATGATCAAGTATGGAGACTTGATTATTTAGGTGGTTTGTTATCCGGCAAGATAAACGATATAGATAAAGCCGAGTATTTTTTTGATAAGGTTCTCACTGGCAATGATACAGTATCTGATCTTCCTTTGCAAGTGGGTCTTTTCTTCATAGATAAGGATAGAGATAACAAGGCACTCGAGATATTCAGCCGTTATTCTGAAAAGTTTCCGGAAGACGAACGTTTTTTGTTTTTCAGTGGTGTGATATACAGTGAGAGAAATGAACTGGAGAAAGCTGAGGAAGTACTTTTAAATGCACATAGACTGGACAGCACCAATGTTGAGGTTCTTACAAATCTTGGGCTTGTTTACGATAAGCGAGGGGATTCTGAGAAAACCGTTACTTTCTATGAACGAGCTTACGGAATCGATCCCGATAACCCTTTACTCAACAATAATTTTGCTTATCACTTAGCGGTAAACGGTGGGGATCTGGACCGTGCCGAAAGAATGTCCCGTTATGCTCTTTCCAGAGACCCTGAGAATATATCATATCTTGATACCTATGGATGGATACATTACAAGCTTGGTAATTATAATGTAGCTTTAGAGAATTTAGAAAAAGCCGTAAATATTGGTTCTCCTAGTGCCGAAGTTTTGGAGCATCTTGGTGATGTATATGCTGCCATGGAAGAAAATGATAAAGCTCTCTTGTATTATCATCAATCGCTCGCTCTTGATCCCAACAGAAAGGGTTTAGAGGATAAAATAATCAATATCAACTGATATCTACCCTTCTGTATATCTTCTTTATTCCGAAACCTATAAGAAATGCTAAATATGGTACGGCATTTGACCGATAATAAAGTTATCAGTACATAATCTGAGTTTATTCCCATGCTCGTAATAATAGGTATAGTAGTAGTTTTCGCCTCGATGCTGATCGGCTACGTAATGCACCACGGTGATATCAGGGTTCTGATACAGGTAAATGAATTTATCATTATCGGTGGTGTAGCCCTGGGATCAATGCTTGTTGCAAACCCTATGTTCATGCTCAAGAAAATATTCGCAGGGGCTTTGGGTACTCTTAAAAACCATACTTATAGTAAAGAGGATTACCTAGAACTACTGAAAATGCAGTATGAACTGTTTCAGTTCGCGAAAAGGGAAGGCCTCATAGCGCTTGAACCTCATGTGGAAAACCCAAGCCAGAGTTCAATAATCGGTAAATACCCTGGAGTACTTAAAAATGAGGGCGCTATCACCTTTATGACTGATACTCTTAAAGTCATCCTATCAGGCGGAGTGCCCGCGCACGACCTTGAAGAACTGATGGACAAGGATATAGAAGCGATGAACGAAGAAGAGCATACCGTTATTATGTCTCTCAATACAGTATCAGACGCGTTTCCGGGTATAGGGATCGTAGCAGCGGTGCTGGGGGTAATAATCACAATGGGATCTATAAGTGCTGGTGCTGAAACTGTAGGAGCGAATGTTGCGGCTGCCCTTGTAGGTACTTTTTTGGGTATTCTGCTTTCTTACGGTGTTGTCGGGCCTATTGTCAGAAACATGGATATACACCATAGCCTACACGATAAATATCTACAGTGCATAAAATCCGGACTGTTGTCATTTGCAAAAGGGGCTCCGGCAGCCGTAGCTGTAGAGTATGGCCGTAGATCAATTGATCCTGCTCACAGGCCTACTTTCCAGGAAGCAGAAGAAGCTTCTAAACAGACAAGATAAAGCTTTATGGCAGAAGGCAATCAACAAGGCAATCAAGATAATAAGAAGCTGAAAGAACAGCCGATTATCATCAAAAAAATCGTCAAGGGCGGTCATGGTCATCATGGTGGCGCCTGGAAGGTAGCCTATGCTGATTTCGTAACTGCCATGATGGCTTTTTTTATAGTCATGTGGATAGTTTCATCCTCTGAATCTACCCAGGAATCTATAACAGCTTATTTTCAAGACCCCGGTGCTTTTGAATTTCTTTCCGGTAAACCCACGATACCTGTTGATCTGGGGCTAACGCCTTCACCTGGGAAGAACTCCGGTGATGATAAAGGGGACGGTGTTGGTGCGAGAGATGCACAGTTTGAAGCAACTCTGAACCCCGAACAGATGGATGATCTAGCTCAAAAAGTCAATGATTATCAAAATGAGCAGGCTTTTCAGGATTCTGTTGACGCTGCTATGAGAGTTGCTTCAACGGCAACAAAAATAAGAAAAGTTTTTGATGAGCTTGCAGAGGAAAATCCGGATTTTACAGAACTTATAAATTCAATTGAAATACAACTCTTCGACGACGGGTTAAGAATAGAGTTAATAGAAAGTGAGGATGATGTGTTTTTTCAAGTAGGATCGGCAAACCTTAAATCCGAAGCGGTAGGTATTCTGAAAAAGCTGGCTGTAGAAATCGGAAAGCTTCCGAATCAACTTGAAATTGAAGGACATACAGACTCCAGAGGGTTTGGTAGCGGCAAGGGTGGTTACAGTAATTGGGAATTATCAACTGAAAGAGCGAATGCTAGCCGTAGGGTTCTTGATAGATACGGATTATGGGAAGGCCAGATCCTTCGAGTCACTGGATATGCTGATAGGATGCTTCGCATACCTGAGAATCCCTTCGATAAAAGTAATAGAAGGATAACACTTTTCATAAGACAAATAGATACAGACGAGTTCCTTACAGATTTTGATCCTGAATAACCGGCAATAAAAACAATTTAATATAATTGCTATTTAATAGTAACGATTGCATAAATTATAAAATAGTATCATTTTGAAGTATAAATAGCTATTATATCTCTTTCATATTTGACAACCAAACTATAAACTTGAATGTTACAAAAATAAGCCTTACTTTTGCATTCTGTTAATTTAATTTAATAAATATAAAATATCATCTGATGAATAGTGATAAAAGAATGCTGGACAGGCTAGAGGATATAGCCAAATCAATGTTCGGATCAATCAGTGCAATGGCTGTGGACATGGGTAAAAGCCCAAGTTATTTTTCCTCTTATAAATCTCAGGGTAAAGAATTAGGCGGTAGAACCTTGATAGCGATTAGAGATAAATACTCTATAAACCCAAAATATCTGGTATCAGGAGAAAGGCCTGTATTTTTGAAGAAAAACAAATTTACAGAAGATGGTGATTCTTATGCTGTCGACAACTCCCAAATGAAACCTTATACAGTGCTAAATAAGGAAGATGTTGATTCCGAGGAGTGGAAAAATCTTTTGGACAAATACGAGTTTAGAAAATCCATTAGTAAAATCTATAAAGTTGAGACAGGATTAGAAAACATGTATTACACTACCAAACAATTCAAAGAGTTGTTTAGGCTGGTATAGATAGACTGTGGATTCAAGCATTAAACCGAATAAGTCATTAAGGCTTGTTCGGTTTTTTTTTATAGCTATTGAGCTAAAATTTTTTGATAAGATTTTTAACACGGATGTATAGACAACAAATCCCGGGTATAATCGGTTTATGTACTAACTATTTTACAAATAAAACCACCAATTGTCATAAATGAAAAGATCTGCAGAAGCTAACTGGAAAGGTAACGGTTTAGAAGGTAAAGGGAATCTTACGACACAAAGCCATGTATTTAATGAGCAACCATATTCATTCACTACAAGATTCAAGAATGAAGACGGTAAAGAAGGAACCAACCCTGAGGAACTAATCGCCGGTGCCCACGCTGGTTGTTTTAACATGGCTTTAGCGTTCCAACTCACTGGTGCGGGAAGCCCACCGGAGGAACTGCATACAATTGCCGAGGTTGAAATGGATACTTCTGGCGAGCATTTCTTCCTTTCAGGAATCAATCTCCATTTAAAAGCCAAAGTACCTGGTATAAGCCAAGATAAATTTGAGGAATTAGCTGAGGTAGCAAAAGAGAACTGTCCGATATCTAAAGCTCTTTCATCTGTGCCGATTACATTGAAAACAGACTTCTCATCTTAATAGCCTCTTTCTGAGTTTTTAGCTTATGAGCAAAAAAGAGAATTTAGCTGATAATCTTGCCGATATGAGGCAGGAATATGATCAGGGTGAGCTTTCCGAAAGTGAAACTCAGGCAGATCCTTTTGAGCAGTTTGCACTTTGGTTTGAAGATGCTATGACAGCAGGCTTCAAAGATCCAAATGCAATGTGCATATCCACAGCCGATAGGCAAGGAAAGCCATCCAGCAGGATGGTTCTGCTGAAGGGTTTTGATGCGAATGGGTTCGTGTTTTACACGAATTATGAAAGCAGGAAGTCCGATCAGATAAATGAGAACCCTTATGCCTCGCTTCTTTTCTATTGGGATAAATTAGAAAGACAGGTTCGTATAGAGGGCCGTCTGGAGAAAACATCTCATGAAGAAAGCAGGCAATACTATAACAGCAGGCCTTACGACAGCCGCATAGGTGCTAGAGCCAGTATGCAAAGCAAAGAGCTATCAAGCAGGGCAAAGTTGGCCGCAGAGGTAGCTAAAGAAGTTGCCAAACATCCTATTAAACCTCCATTACCAGATTATTGGGGTGGTTATAGATTAAAACCGACATACTTTGAGTTTTGGCAGGGACGCAGGAACAGACTGCATGATAGGATAACTTACTCACTTGAAAATAACAGTTGGAAAACAAGTAGGTTGTACCCTTAGAATTCTCTCAAATCAAATCAGAATGGCCGGTAAGAAAAAAATAGTCATCAGTGGTGGTACTGGTTTTATAGGTACTAACCTTACCACAGCTCTACAGAGTCAAGGGTATTCTGTATCTATACTTACACGAAACCCTGATAAGTACAGAGATACAGGAATCGCAGATAGCTATGAAATGCATTCAACTGATTCTGACTCACTCAAAAATATATTTGAGGGGGCTTACGGTGTGATCAATCTCACCGGAGCTGGGGTTGTTGATAAAAGGTGGTCTGATGAACGTAAGAAAGTTCTTTGGGATAGCCGTATCGAAACAACCGATGCAATTGCACAAGCAATAAGTAAATGCGATCACCCCCCCAAAAAGCTACTATCTGCATCTGGAGTAGGATATTATGGACCTACTGGGGATGCCCAAGTTGATGAGGACTATATCGCAGGTGATGACTTCCTTGCTAAGCTCTGTATCGCCTGGGAAGATTCAGCGAATGCAGCAATATCAGGTAGTACATCGGTTAATTTGATGCGTACGGGGCTAGTATTAGATAAAGACGAAGGAGCGCTTGCCAAAATCGCAATTCCGTTTAAATTCAGGACTGGCGGCCACTTAGGTGATGGTAATCAGTATTACCCCTGGATACATATAGATGATGCGGTGGGTTTATATCTGCATTACCTTGAGCTTGATAACAATAAGGCGGTTAACATCACCGCACCTAACCCAGAGCGCATGAAGGATTTCTGTAAAAAGCTGGCTGGCGTTTTAGGTGGGGCTTCTTGGGCACACGTACCTGCCTTTGTAATAAAATTGATATTGGGCGAAGCTGCAGTAACGGTACTTAAAGGCCAAAACGCTATACCAAAGCAAGCCATTAATGATGGATACCAGTTCCAATACTCAGAGCTTAAAGAAGCTTTGCAAAACATCTACAACAAATAAAATATAACCCGATATAGATGGGATTCTTCAAAAAAAAATTACAAGGAATTATGAGTAGAGGTTTCGAAAATATCAGTGCTGATGACGCTAAGAAAATGATTGACGAAGGTAACGTTGAGATTATAGATGTCAGGTCAGAAGCTGAATATTCCGAAGGGAAGATTGAAGGGCATAGACTTATCAATTTAAACTCAGGGGATTTCGGTGAGAAAATTGATCAGCTCGATAAAGATAAAAGCTATGTAGTTTACTGCAGGGCTGGCGGAAGATCTGCCGTTGCGGCAGGCATTATGGCTAATAAAGGTTTTGGGAAAGTATATAATATGGAAGGCGGTATCCAAAAGTGGAACAAGCTCGGCTAAAATCCTAATAATAAATATTTCTATTAATAATACCTGCTATAAAGCAGGTATTATTGTATTATAGCTTATTAGTCCGGGAAATATTCTTCGACATAAATTTCAACTTCCTTCTCCATATCAGGCGGAGTAGTGTGGTTGAACTCTACATTTCTCATTTGTTTCCTGATATGCTCTTCAGCATCTGATCTCGCTTCATCAATTGTAATATTACCAAGCTTTACATCGATTCTTAACTCTTTGTAGTTTATGGGATCAAATTCTATATCTTTTATCTGAATCGTATCAATCCCTTTATCTACACACTGCTTACTGCAAAACCCCATGTGCTTTTTATATTCGCTTGGTAGTGCTATAATCTGGGCGTTACACTTGCCGTATCTACAATTGTAATAATCCTCCGCCGGCACTCCTGTATAATGGCACTTGGAGATAACTGTCTTTTTTTCAGGGGAGACTACTTCCGTAGAAATTCTCCCATCAAAAGTATAAAGATTTCCCAGCCAATTCCCATCGTCGAATCTATTCACGTAGTTTACTACGCCCCCTTCTAATTGGAGCGGCTTATCTATTCCGGCATCTACCAGTAGTTTACTTGCTTTCTCGCACCTAATACCACCTGTGCAATACATTACGATCTCTTTACCTTCAAGATGCTTTTTATATTTATCTAAAAATTCCGCCGTATCTCTAAAGTTGATAGTAGCAGCGGGCAATGCACCTCTAAAATGACCGAGTTTGTATTCGTAATTATTTCTCAGATCAAGAATAGCTATAGAGTCCGGATCCTTATCAATCTTTTCCTTGAACTCATCAGGTGAGATTTTATATCTGTGTTCTTCGATTTCTTTTTGGGTGTACTTTACCCCCAAGGCGACGATTTCTTCTCTATACCGTACGATCATCTTAGGGAAAGAATGCCCTTCTACTGTTTGTGCTTTATCTTCGATATATGGAATATCCTGAAAATACTTTATCGAATCTAAGTACAACCTTAAAGCTTTATACTGGCCTGTATTTACACTCAGCGTAGCGTTAATACCTTCTTCCCCGATAAATACCCTTCCTTTCATTCCTGTGTCACGGCAAAAGTGATACATATCAGCAACTATATCTTTTGGGTTTGCTATATCTACGAACTTATAGAAAGATAATAGCTGATATTCAGTTTCTTGTTTCATATTCTTTTTGACATTCTGAATAATAATATGGCTGTAAAAATATAATTATTCTTACAGCCATAGATAATAAGCTTGCTGTTATGTAACTATGTGTTGTTTCAGGCTGTTACCAGAATATCCTCAGGGTACAGATTCATTACATCTTCAAACGTTTCCCGCCGTTTAATCAGTCTATGATGTCCGTTATCTATAAGTACTTCCGCCGGGCGCAACCTATTATTATATTGGCTCGCCATTACATAACCATAAGCACCGCATTCCCTGAAAACAACCAGATCGCCTTCTTCTACATCTGGGAAAGGCATATTCTTAAAGAAAATATCTGAATTCTCGCATATCTGCCCGCACAGATTTACTGTTTGTGTGTTTTGGTCTTTTCCGTAAACTGAAGTTCTATGATAGGCACCGTAAAGTGATGGCCTAACCAGCGTTCCCATACCAGCATCCAGGCCTACAAAGGTTTTGTAACCCCGTTTTATGCCAGTGACCTTTCCTATCAGATACCCTGCATTTGCAGCAAGGTAGCGGCCTGGTTCTAGCACGAGCTGAGGCCTTCCGAAGCCGTATTTATCGCATTTTTCGGTAAATACTTCTGCTATGAGTTTCGCCATCAGATCAACATTTAACTCAGGCTCGTGATCATAGTAGGGAACACCCTGGCCACCGCCGATATCGAAATATTCTGGTGTTATCCCGAGTGGATGAAATATATCTCGGGCAATCATAAGTAGCTTATCAACAACTTCAGCAAAATAGTATGGCTCCAGATTATTAGAACCCGTCATCATGTGGATACCGAACCTCTTGATACCGGCATCCATTGCTCTTTTGTAGGCTTCTCCAGCCTTCTCATAAGGGATCCCGAATTTTGCGTCGCTACCGGCTGTTGTTATACCTTCAAACCCGCCACGCCCTATTCCTGGATTGATACGGTATGATACTCTTTCGGGCAATCCTATCTCCAAAGCTCTATCCAGAGAGCTCATATCATCAAGATTGAGCATAGCATTATCTCCGATTGGCCCTCGGAAATCACTCGGATGCTCGTAATTGCCAGTATATAATATATCTTTTGGATCGAAACCAGCGATTTTAGCCAACTCATACTCTAATGGAGATGAGGTATCAGCCGAGCAGCCTAACTCTTTGAAGATTCTCAGTACATGAACATTACTGTTGGCTTTAACAGAAAAGTGAATCTCATTGTTCTCGTAATATTTATCAAAAGCATTCTTCAGCTTTTGGTAATTATTACGAAAACCTTCGGCATCATAAACATACACCGGAGTCCCATACTCATCAGCTAATTCTTTTACGTCGATATCTGCTATTTTATTCAATTCGCCTTCTTTCGGATAATCTATAAATTATCAGTTTTGTTTTTCGATAAGTTCTCTGTGCAAGAGCTTTACAGCTTCGTCCCGTGATGAATCATCCACTACCAATGAGAGGTTTATCTCGCTGGCGCCGAACGATACCATTTTTACGTTTATGCCGTGCAGGGCGGAAAATGCTTTAGCCGCAATACCAGCGGTCAATCCCAGCCCTTCACCTATAATCGATATACTAGAGTTTTCTCTGTCTATACTTACGTTTGAAAACTTGGAAAGCTCCTCTTCGATATGCGAGAGAAACTCTGTGTCATCAATCGTCAAGGATACTGATACTTCAGTTGTGGTAACTAAGTCCACAGGGGTTCTGTATTTATCAAAAACCTCGAAAACCTTTTTCATGAAACCGTATGCTCCAAGCATTCTGTTGGATACCAGGTTTACAATGGTTACCCCGCCTCTACTTGATACCGCCTTCACTTTTGCTTCCGTATCGCTTTTGGTAGCCGTTATAAGCGTACCTTTGGCCTCGGGCTTGTTGGTGTTTTTTATTATAACAGGGATATTTCTGTTAATGACGGGCAGTATCGTTTTTGGATGTAACACTTTTGCACCAAAATATGCAAGTTCCGATGCCTCTTTATACGTTAGGGTGGAGATATTTATAGGATTGTCAATCCTCTTCGGATCGGCTGATAACATTCCCGAAACGTCCGTCCATATCTCTAGTTGGTTGGCGGAAATACCTGCAGATAATACCGCAGCGGTAAAATCGCTACCGCCCCTTCCCAATATCGAAGGTCTACTATAAGAGTCTGTGGATACAAAACCTGGCATTACGTAAGTATGATTTCCTTTACTCTCAAGTTTGGCTTTTAATTTCTCAAGCTGCTTGTAGGTATAGCTTTCTTCGAGCTCGTAATCCTTAGAACCACCTTTCGTATAAATATACTCTGAACTATCTATCCATTCCGAGTCGGCAATTACTTTGTTATTGATATAATCAAATATCACAGTGGAGCTTATTCTCTCGCCTAGCCCGTATAGCTGCTCAGCTATCAAAGTACTATCATCTAGTACAGAGAAGATCTTTTCAATTTTTTCTTTGGTATTGTTAAGCCCCAGGCTATCGCATATATCAAAGGATTGTTCCTTTATTGATTTTATCAGACTGTCAAATGTATCTGTATCTCGTTCAAGTCGGCTGGCCCATGCTTTGTATAACTTGTTGGTTATTCCAGCGAATGCCGATACCACAACAAGTTTGATTTCAGCGGGATGATTATCTATGATTTCGACTACACGCTTTATGCTATCGGCATCTCCTACAGATGTGCCGCCGAACTTTAGAACTACTTTTTGCTTTGACATTTATACCGAATTATGATCATTTATTGGAATGCAAAATTATACATTATAATTCATAAACTGATCATCATCGAATGCGGTAGGTAGATTTGGCTTAACCTTTACCGAGCAATACAAAAGGAGCCCAGTAATATGGGGCCGGAAATTCCTCCTTTATTTGCTGTTGAGCCGCGCGAAAAGCTGTAGGTACATCCTTACCTGAAAGCCATTCAGTATAGAAAGCGTTCATCAGCATCTGAGTTGTCTCATCATTTACCGTCCATAGGGACATTATGATATTCTCTGCCCCAGCAATCTGAAACGCTCTCTGCAGGCCGAAAACCCCTTCGCCGTTCATTATCTTACCAAGTCCGGTTTCACATGCCGAGAGTACTACCAGTTCTGTATCTTTTAAGTCTAGATTGACAGCTTCGTAAGCGGTCAGGATTCCGTTTTCGTCATCATAGTAACTGGAACCGTTGAAGTTTAGGTAATCGCTTGCACCTGCCAACAGCAGCCCCGAACGCAGCAAAGGATTCTGGTAGGCTTGGTCTAACTCGATCCCAAATGACTTGCCGCCCTCCAGCTCCTCTATATCATCCAGAAAATATCCGTGTGTGGCGATATGAAGAAGACCTGGATTGCTCACGTTCTTGAAGGTTCTTTCCGTTGCTGAACTGCCCATGCTCAGATTCGTTGTCCAGCCGTTACCTGATAGCTTTTCACTTATCAGATCAACCTCTTTTTGGGTGCCGGGTAGGGGGGAGATAATTATTTGATTATCGGCCAACAGTAAATCATCTAAGCTTTCTCTAGAATCGATCGCGACACCATCCCCTGATTTTTTGTATTCGGGATTGCCTACGAGCACTGCCTGTTTGGGCAATGTAGGTCTTTGTTCGCTATCGGTCAACTGTTTTGTATTACCTATTATTCTTATCGAGTAATCATCAATAACATAAGAGCCATCTGGTTTTCGCAGAGAGTTTATAGAGATATTATTATAAACGCCATCCAATGATAAATAAACCGTGTTGATATTCGCAGGTATCTTATCAGCGATTTCCTCCCAAAAAACCTTATATGATTTTCTATCTGGGAACTTTGATTTTACCATATTCTTATAGGTCTGATAATGGAAACCATCCATTCTGTGCCCGTCATCAAAAAGAACGAATTTAGGATTGGTGACTGTTGAATTATCTATAATCATAGCTGCATAGAAAGTACTGTCGCTCCAGCCGCGGCTGAAATACTTGAATCTAACTATTTCGATAGCTGCTTCATCCGGCTTGAGAATTGATTTGATATCAGTCCATTTTACTTTTGTAGCAGTGTTCTCCCCAATGGCCTTGGAAAGTTCTTTTTCAAGTTTATCAGCCTGTGTTTTGATACTGGCCATATCTAAACCTTTTGCCTGGGCCTCTTGTAGAGTGAGCCCCGATAAGAACGCTTCCTGTTTTTTAAGCTCCTTCCATATTTGCGATTTAGCAATAAGCGAATTATCTCCAGTTGCTATAATTTTATCGGATAAACCTTTGGCATATTCCAGTACCAGACCTTTGGTAGCCAGATGAAAATCATACATATCGGAAACCAGATCAGGATATGCGGCATGATTCACTGCCACAAAGTTATTATACATTTCAAACCGCTCTTTCAATGTCGAGTAAAAGCGTAGCTTCTCGTTCTCGGTATAGTGAGGGAAATATTCCTGAATTTGATCGGTATAGATCTCAAAGCTTTGCTTGTATAACTGAGCAGCTTGATCAATATCTCCAGTCTCTTTTATTATACCCGCAAAGCCTTGCAGTGCTTTAGCATATTCAATATGGTTTTCGCCATATAACATCTGAGTTATCACAAGGGAATTGTTGAGATAGTTATATGCATCCTCAATATTTCCGCTTTTCCAATGTGCTATCCCCAATAGATTCATAGTTTTCTGATAAAGGGGGTGGGCGTTGCCGAGATTTGTCTCAATAGCAGGTGCTAATTGGTTTAGAACTTTGATACCGCCAGAATTATCTTCTGCTTTGATCTTAGCCTGTGCGATATCGTACATCGCCTTGGCTGTACCAGTATTAAATGATGCTCCACTGGATAATGCGGACTCGGCTTCGGCCATTAATTTCTCGGCTTTGCCTTTCTCTCCTGCATCCATATAAAGAAGCGATAGCTGAACGGCTGCCGATACAGCTTCCGGGGAGTTTTTACCAGAGGCTGTGAGTATTCTGTGAGAGCTTTCCAGTAGCTCCAGTGCTTCTTCATCCTTACCGACCGCTTTTTTAAGTAGTGCAGAATTATATTGTGTTATGCCATAGCTGAATGTGTTGCTGCCCAGAGCATCGGATTTAATCTCAAGAGAAGTATCGTATAAGCCTTCTGCCTCTGGATAGCGGCCGATAGAGTAATAGTATTGGGCGAGATTGTTAAGGTATTTTGCGTAAGATGAGTCTCTGGTGTTACCAGCTTTCTTCTTGGCATCAATAGCTTCTAAAAGCAGAGGTTCTATCTTATCTAATTTCCCCGTGGCTTGGTAAACTACACTGATATTGTTTAATGCTTGTGCGTAAGACTGATGCGATACGCCTTCGCTATTGAGTATTGCGTTTTTTTGCTTTTCATAGCTGTTGATCGCATTATCGTAATCACCTTTCAGGTAATAGATCTTTCCCAGAAGATTATACCCGCCGGAGTGGTATTTTGATGATTCACCGAACTGCTGAGTCACCTCATCCAGATGCTGTTTGGTCTTGGAAATCGCTTCTTCGTATTGCTTTTGCTTGAGAAGTGACTGTGCTTCTTTAAACGACTTAATCCATTCTTGGGCTACTGCGGTTGAAAAGCTTAAGAAAAGTATAAAAATACAAGTTGATATATATTTCATCTAAACCGATAAAGTTGTTATAGTATTGAGGTGTTCACCAGCTATCACTAAACTATAAAAAAAGGCCTTACGATAAACATAAGACCTTTGTAATCAATTAAAAAAACGTATTGATCTTTCAGAAAAGCATCTGGATTGAAATATTATGATTAATACCGGTTGTGTTGATATAATCATTGGAAATAGAATAATCAAACTGGAACTCATAGTCCATATCCATTATCTGTGGGCGAATCGATAGCCCGCCGGCCCAGATATTCATGGGGAGGAAAACGCCCTCGGTATCCTTGCTACCGTATAATGCTATACCCCCGCGTAGTGCGAATAATTCATGAAGCACAGCTTCTGTTCCAAGTATAATATTAGGGTTATAGTCGAACTGGTTCACAACCCCCTCAAGTGAAACAAGTACGTATCTTGTCGCAGGGGTGTAAACTGTTTGCAGCTCTCCGCTTTTAGTTGATCTAGTAACATAAGAATCATCATTCAGCCCAAACTCCATAGCGGTACCAAAACGTACTGTAAAAGGTAAATGCTCAAGATTATCAATATCAGAATTCCATATCATATAACCGCCGATATTCTGAACCGCGGCACCTACTGTAAAGTAATCTAATACATTGAATTTAGCGCCTAGGTCCAAAGCAAAACCCTGGGCAGCAGCCTGCCCACCGATAAGATCGTTTCTGATATATTTACCCGCTACACCGAAAGAAAAATCACTTAAAGCGTAAGACATACCAATCGTGATATTAGACTGCAGATCCCTTAGGGTGTTAGTCGGAGTGCCAAACTGATCGATACCCTGAAACTGATCGGAGCTAGCACCTGTTATTCCGATACCTATGCCCCAGTTTTCATCCAACTGCTCGGCATAAGCCAAGTTCGCGTTATTCCTGGCAAGCCCTAAATTAGAATATGAAGCCACTATTATAGGATCGCTCCCTATGTATGATAACCCAGCGGGATTATAGTAGAGAGTCATGGGATCGTTGGAAATAGCTGTAAATGCCCCCGCCATACCAATCGGCCTAGCCCCTTGGGGGCGATAAACTGCCGCCGCTGAATATGAAGAGGATACAGACTGAGAGATCGATGGAGTAACCAGCCATAAAGATGCGATGCTCAGAATGAGTATATTAACCCATAAATTTGATTTTTGTAGATATTCGGCCATGGTTTACCTCGATTTAACGAAGCGCACCACATCTTTGAAGTCGGTTCCTTCAAGCGCTACGATATACATCGCTGGCGTGAAAAGGGAAATATTAATCCTATAAACATAGGTTCGCCCTTCAGAATTCTCGCTTTTTACTGTCCGAGATGAGAGACGCACTCTTTCGACTTCCTTCCCAAGCATGTTATATATTGCAAGGGAGGATATGGATTGCCCAGTTTTTACAAATATCTCAATTACATAAGTATCGTTATCTTCTAGATAATCCAGAACAAAACCACTTTTAGTAGGGGTTGTGTCCTGTTCGGTACTTGCAGAGGATACATTGACTGGATATGCAAACCTTGTGCCATCGGTGTTTTTAGGAGAAGAAAATAGAGTAAATGAAGAGAAAAACAGAAAAATACACGTTAAGTTCACTGCATTATAACCAAAAAAAAGAGAACAGTTGTTGCCGTTCCCCTTTTTAATAAACTTATGTGTTGTTCTGTTTTTTTTCATCTAAATAGGTATAGCTATGTGATGGTTAATTAACGTCAAACCTCTGGGATAGTTTCGATAGCTTTCTCTTATCTGAGTGTAGATCATATACTCTTTTCTTTGCGCTCAAAGCACTTGTGTCAATATTTAGTTGCTTGCTAAGCTTATCCAATCTGGAGTTGTTCTCCATTTTCGATAGATCGAGTTGCCTTAATTTGCTTTGGCGGCTGTTGTTTTCTTTTTCCGCGATTCGCAGTGCCAGCTCCATTTCCGCTGATTGCTGGGAGTTGGGGTTGTAAGAGTTATCAAGCTCAACTTGTCTTACAACATCCCTTATAGTATTCTCAAGCCCTTGGCTTTCTGTTTCCGCAGCTCTTTTTTCTGGGATAAATGTAGCCAAGAAGCTTTCTATATCTCTTTTTTCACTTTTTACAGATACATTCTTGTTACCGGTTTCTTCTTCAATAATTTCTTCATCTGTAGAATAAGCATCATTAGTTTGATCTTTACCGTCAATAACTTTATTGAGCAGATTGCTAGAGCTGTCTTTTTTGTGGACATGATTATTGGCGATATGCGATATCATTTCGACAGGGTTTTTGTTCTGCCCCTTATAAAGCTCTCTTTGTCTTTTTAATTTTGCATTTTCCAGTTGTTTGTCAAAATCGATATCATCTTCATCAGATATTACTGGCTTGGGATCCTGAGAAGCCAGCAATGTAAGTTTCTCTTTTCTTTTCTTTTGCATAAACACCAAGCCTAGTGTGCATACAGCTATGCAAGATAATGAAACCGCCAAAAGTACTCCAAAATCCTCAATTGTCTTATTTTTTGATATAGCTGCTTCAGCGGTATCAAGCTTACCGATATCAGATTTTTCGGTATCAGAATTTGTTATTTCCTCGGGGGATTCCACAAGATCTTCTATAATCGTGGTAGGGGATCCGCCGCTCATGTCATCAGATCCTGTCAGTTCTTCATAACGCTCCAACCATACTATCGCCGCTTCATCCTCACCGTTAAAGGAAAGTACCTCACCCGCCTTGAAAACTACATCAGGCAATGAGGTATGGATAGGGTTCTTGGTTTTGAAGTTTTCTACAAGTGATGCAGAATCATAACCCTCTTCCTGGGCCTTCATAAATGCCAAAAGCAGTTCTCCCTCTTTGGAGCCGTTGTCTATAGCATCGACTAAACTTGATTTAGCCTCTCCAATCAGTCCGCTTTCCAATGCCAACTGTGCCGAACGGTAATGATCTTCACCTGGGTCTAGCTCATTCCACTTGAAAACACTTATTACAAGCGATGCAGATAATGGCTGAGGGGTGCAAGTGTAACCGTAACTGTCATTGAATTTTATATCCAGTTTGAGCCTGGAATCATTATCGGTAAAATATATTCCGTTTATTTTGCCGACCCTTGATATATTATCTCTGCTATTATCGTAATCCACACCTGCCAGATCCAAGCTAAGCGATGTTTTATCATCAGAAAGCTTAGTGGTGAACATTTCAGGATCAACAACAGATGAGTCATCAAATGAAAGTATCAATATATTGTCTTTATCATAGATAACAGACTGGAGATTCTGTGCTTGTGCAGACCCTAAAGCTATAAGAATCAAGAAAAAAGCTGTAAGATTATTTTTCAACATCATCACTATCCTGGGATATACTGAAAACCGTCTTTCCAGAGCCTTCAGAAATTGTCAGATAATAACCAGATGGATAAATTGTGTCGAATATTGTCACCAAATTTTCCGGCAAATCAAGCGTATTATAGTTAGCTTTGTTTACCTCATCGATAAGCCCTAAGTGGAGCATATCACATTTAACGACGATTCTCTCATGCCCGGAAGCTTTATCTATAAAGAGATAAACCTTACTTTGGCTGTCATATCTACTGCTGGCAAAAGCAATGATATTATCAATTAAACCGGTTAAAACAGACGTTTTCAACTGTTCTGAGAAGTAACTGTTGATATCGAGTTCAATTACTATGCCTTCATTTACTAAAAGTTCTTTCCAAAGCTCTATTATGGAACCAAGGTCATTAGCTTTTTGTTTGGATTCCAATAGTGATAAAATAGATCTGGTTATCTGCTGGATATGTTCCAATCTTTGGGATCTATCTCCTATACCTTTCTCTATTAACTGGGAGTTATTGAATATGGATTTTAGCCCGGCTTTCAGATTTAATTCAAGCTTCGTATCAATCTGTAGCGGAAGTTTGTTCTGTGATTTCAGTTCACTCCGTAAACTTTCTGAATCTTCATTACCGGTAGTGTTAAACAGAATCCAGACCAATAGGTTATAAGAGATATTTGATACTGTACTCAGATCTTTCTCACTTATACTGTTGGCTCGCACAGTGGTTTTAGCAATGAATAAATACCTTTCGCTCTTCACCAATAAAGGTACCAGTATCAAAAAAGTAGGTTTGGAAGAGTTTTCATCCTTAAGGTTTGGTATTACTAAGGGATCGCTTTTGGAATATAGCCAGTTGATTACGCCGCTTTCCTCCAAACTAACGAATGCATCAAGCATACTTACGTTATAGCTTTCAAATGCTACGCACGTAGGTTTTTCTAAGCTGCCTGTTTTTATCAGTAGGCATTCCAGAATACTGTAGATATTTGATAGATATTCAAAAGTTATGGCTTCAGCCTCTGGCTTACTATTGCAAAGCATGAGCTTAGGCTCGGGATACATATTTATAGGAAAAGCTTCGATTTCGCTTTCTTCGCGATTTGAGATATCGGACTTTAAAGATTCTATTTCTTTTTCGAGAAAAGCTATTGAGTTCTCTAAAGTAGTTATATACTCATTATGGTTTTCTTCCTTCATATCTACCGCCGGTTGGAATGGTTAGGATTTTATGCGGTTCTTTTTTTGTAAAGGGAGGAACCTGCGGATATACTGTTAAAAGCTTTTGCCCTTTCAAATTCAGTTAAGATCTCTTGTTTGAGACTTTCAAGCAGACCTCGATTTGTCATATTGGTATCTTCTGCCAAAGAAGAAAGTATATCGCCTTTAAGATAAAAAGAAGGTTCTGGTAGATTTACATGCCATTTGGCGAAATCCATCTGGAATGAGAACCATTCACTAAGAGAAACGATCGAGGCCAACGGGGAAACAGAATCAGATCTGTCACCCGACTTATCGAATGGAGTATGATGAACAGAAATGGCTTCCGATATTCTTTTAGGCAATCTCCATCTATCAGCTATCCAAGCACCGATTTCAGAATGCGTGTCGCCTAATACATATTTCTCTGCTTCGGTTATAGATAGGTTTTTATCTTTTGCAACATTCCATATCTGAGTAGCTTCTGAAGGAAGGAATTTAGCGATGACCAGGATACCTATGTCATGCACTAAGCCAGCAACAAACGCCTCACCGGATAGGGAGTAGCCGATTTTACGCGCAATATGCCGAGCGGCAGCACCACAGAAAAGTGAGTACTCCCAAAATTCTTTTACTTGAAGGTGAGCGATATCGCGGGAGAAAAGCTTTTTGACAATTAAGCTTATTACGATTTCTTTGATTGAATTCAGCCCCATTATCACAATAGCGAGCTCAACTGTAGCTATCTCACGTGAAAAACCATAAAACGGGGAATTGGCTACCTTAAGTACCTTAGCGGTAAGGCTTTGATCTTTCTCGATCAGTTCGGCCAACCTGCTTGCTCTTATATCAGGATTGTCTAAGGCTTTTAGCAGTTCGGATATGATGAAGGGCATTGCTGGCAGATCCAGCGTTCTTTCTAATCGTGATTTTAATTTACCGCTTATCATAATGGAACTTGGTTATCTGCTTTCTGAGGTCTTTTATTACCTGTGAATGTATCTGGCATATTCTACTCTCGCTAACATTCAAAACCGTGCCTATTTCTTTAAAAGTAAGCTCTTCAAAGTAATAAAGTGATAAAACGAGTCGTGGTTTTTCCTTTTGCTGAGAAATAAACTCTTTTATCAGTTCATTCCTCTCCTTCATTTCCATTACGTTTTCAAAAGAATCCTCATCATCCTGGGGCATATTCTCCAGTATGCTGGAGTCTTCGCTCTCGTTTCTGCTCATAGCGGATTCGTTCATCGTAAGCGCATATTTAGCTGATGCCGCAGCTGCCACATACTTTCTGTATTGTTCAGGCGTTATATCAAGCTGTTCCATAATCTCACGCTGAGATGCTGTCTGGCCGCTTTCTACGGTAAGTTTATCGTGTGCGGTAATAAAATCAGATGCTTTCTTCCTGGCTGTCCTGCTCATCCAGTCGAGTTTCCTCATCTCATCCTGAATGATTCCTTTGATTCGGGTAATAGCGTAAGTCTCGAACTTGACCCCTCTTTCGGTAGAGAACCTGTCTATTGATTCACTCAGGCCGAGAATGCCGACGCTCACGAAATCATCTTCTGTAAGAAGTGAGTTCCTGGGCATTGTCATTTTCTTGATGACGAACTTAACCAGCCATAGGTAATGCAGAACAAGCTTTTGCTTCTTCTCTTCATTCGGCATAGCGGTATAGTTATCCCAAAGCGCATCAGCAGTTAAAGGTGCTGTTGCTTCTGCCCCAGGGTTCCCGTTCATATGTTGTCTTAGTGTCATATTCAGCATCCTTATCACCTACCTGCGGCATGAAGCAACTGGCGGGGACCGGTTAAACGCTTCTACTACTGGTTTACTTCCAGAGCAGCAGCTTCTTCGTTATCTAATGCGTCAAAATCAAAATCAAGATCGTCCAGGGAATATTCCTGCTCAGCCTGTGGCGCTATTGCGGGGGTTTGTTTCTTATCCCTGTTGATCGATTCTATATCTCTGTCATTGTAGTCGGTAAATCCGAGATCTAGCCCTTCTAGATTGACTTCCGGCAGATTTGTATGGTCGATCTTAGGCTTCTTCTTGTTATCAGATTGGAGTTGCGGCTTTTCTTCCGGGATGTCTTCTTCAAAGTCAAGAATATGTTCCTTGATCTCTTCACCTGATCTTTCTAATTCAATTTTCCTTTCTTCCTGTAATTTGGATTTTTGTTTTGCGAAGTCTTTTTCAGCTTGTACCAGCTGAGCGAACTCCTCTTCTTCTTTCTTGATCTCTTCTTGTTTTAATCTTTCTTTCTCTGCTTTTTCATTTTCAACCTGTATCAGCTTTTCTTCAGATACTATGTAGAACAAGAGCATCATTATGGCTCCCCCGCCAAGATATGAGGCGGTAAACACCATAAACGTATAATACAGAGAGTCCAGAAAAATAAGTTCGGCACCGAAGTACAGTATTATAAATGCAAATAAAGTAATAAATAGGCTAATAAGAAGTAAGAGTTTATACGGAAAATTGATCTTAGACTTGATTCTTTTGATCTCTGCCTTCTCTTTTTTCTTGAGAAGCTTCTCCTTTTCTTTCTTCTTCTTCTCTTTCTCTTCGAATCGCTTCTTGAGTTCTTCTTGCTCTTTCTGCTCTTCTGGGGAAAGTTCCGGTTCTTCTGTTTGCTTTTTAGCCATATCGCCAGTTACATCCTTGTAATTTGTAGGCTTTTAAAATGTAAAATTAAAAAACATTAATTAACTTTTCACGCCTCTGCCAGAGATCGTGAGTAAGTTATCGCGAAAACTCATCATTTGCTCTTTTATATCGCTTTCAGGTTCAATATTTTCAGATTCCAGCATGAAAGGTTTCTGCTGTAGAATCGATTGCCTCACGAGTCTGTCATAAGGGATAGTGGCTATGGGGTCGAATATCGATCCTAAAAACTTACCTGTTGCGAGATTTATCTTTTCGATTATATCATCGGCATCTTCCTGATCTATACAGTTGTTTACGATTACCTTGATATAGTCGCTTTGGATATATGGTAGCAAAAGCTTTACCAAAACATAAGCATCGACTAGAGAGGCGGGTTCATCAGTTACCACTAAAGCCGTTGTATCAGCTATATTACAGCATTTTAGAACTGTTTCGCTGGCACCAGCCGGTGTATCGATCAGTATTAAGTCGAAATCAGTGTGTATCAACAATTGTTCATATATAGCCATTACAGAGTCCGGACTGTCGCCATCTTCACTATTTTGCTCGGATCGCCCACTCAGTATGAATAAATTCTCGGATATCCCGCATATAGCTTTTGTAATGGGTATTTCTTTATCTATGATATCTGGAATCCTTACAGGCGGTTCAACCCCGAAAAGTAGGTGTAGGTTCGGAAGGTACTCATCGGAATCCCACACAAGTACTTTTAATCCGTTTTCAGATAACATACATCCCAGATTCGCGACCAACACTGATTTACCGACTCCTGCTTTTCCGCTGCACACTGCAAGAACAAACGGTTCTTCCTTCTGGATGGTTAAGTTCTGTTCAACATCCAGAACATTGACTGACTTGTCTGTGGCAGCTGGCTCTGGTGCGTTATATATTTTTGACGGCCTGCTCAATTATCGCTGCCTTCAAAAATTTCTTCGTAATCCCTTATCGTCTTTCCGGCCTTTGCCAGCAGTCTGTTCAAGGCATTGGTTGAAGCCGGGTAAATATCGTCAGGTATTGATTGCCCGTAGCTTATATAAGTAAGCGGGGCATTGGCTTTTTTCAGTGCTGTTACCGGCCCGCCAAGCCTGCTGGCTTCATCAAGCTTCGTCAGCACTATATCAGTCAAGGGAACTATACTGTATTTACTTATTATATCTTCGGCTGTATGCTTGCTAAGCCCCGTGCTCAGCACCAGTAATGTTCTGTCAGGGGATATAGCTTTTATCATATCCGATATCTCAAGCATACTCTTGTTGTCGTTCTGGCTCTTGCCGGAGGTATCAAAGAACACGTAGTCATATTTGTTCTTCTCCATTAAAACATGCCTTACTTCTTCTGAAGTATATGCAGTCCTGAAATCCATATCAGCAATAGAGGCGTAAGTTCTCAGTTGGTCTGTTCCTCCGACTTTGTGCTTGTCCGCAGATACGAGTAAACAGTTAGCGTCTTCTACTAATTTACTTACCAAGGCCAGTTTTACAAGAGTGGATGTTTTTCCGTTTCCTGTTGTGCCAACTACAGCTACCACTGTTGATGTGCCGTTATCTTTTTTGGTAAGTGGCTTTCCTATGGATATATGTTTTAATAATTCACGGTAAATATTGTTCTCGGCTTTATCAGGGTCGGGGTCGGAAGCGTTGAATCTGATCTTAGTAATCGCTTCCAGCACTTCATTTTCTTCAAACTCACTATCGATAAGCTTTTTATAAAGTTCAGATAGTACGGGATGAAGATCGGCGGAGTGTTTATACTTTAAGGTATCGTTTATTTCCTGAACGCTTCTTTCTATACTTTCTACTTTTCTCAAGATAATATCAGAAGATTGAAGATCTTTATATGCTCTTACCGGTTTAGACTCATCTTGGGTATCATCATTCTTTACAACGCCAGACAGAATATTTTCGATATTAGCTATTTTGTCTTTAAGCGGCCTTTTAGCTGGAGTAGCCGACCCGCCTTTTTCTGATTTATTCTCATCGACTGCAGCTACTATCTCAATTATGGAATCTCCTTCAGGGCCACGGGAAGTCCTAGAAGATAATATTACCGCGTCATCGCCGAGTTCTGATGCAATTTGTATCTTGCCGGCCTGAAAACTCCGTGCTATAAACTTTTTTATTTTCATAAAGCAAAATAATCGATATACAATAGTTTATTGTCAATAACCCTTATCTATCAGTATATTGAAACCTTTGATACGTTTTATGTGTCAATATAAAGATAAGCTTGCGGGTATTCTATCTAAACAACATCTGCCTGTATCCATAACGCCATAATAAGTGTTATTATAATATGGCGTCATTAATCAAAGTCAATAAAACCATATCTATGAAGTTTAAATTACAAATAATCCTATCCATATTCATACCATGCTTTCTTTTTGCTCAGGATAGCACAAATGATAGTAATCAAAATAATGCTATCAAGCCTTACCCAAAGCAAAGCGTGGCCCAGGCGAGAGCTAATTTTGAGCGTATGCTTGAGGTTGACTTCAAACCTGTCAATGATAAGAATAGTCAGTTAGATGATAAAGACAAAAAAAGCTGGAAACAGATAGAAAGATTTAAGGCTTTTTGGGAGCCTAGGCTCCAGGGCGAAGGATATCTGCCTAATCCCATAGAGCTATACAACAAGTATATCACAGACGATTCCAAAAAAATATCAGACACTAAAAACGAAGACGGTCTCGTATGGGAAAGAGAAGGTCCGTTCGGCCCGACAGGTGAAACCCATGGGGTAGGTAGGATTAATGTTATACGCCAACATCCGACCAGATTCAATGAATACTGGATCGGTTCGGCAGGCGGCGGCGCTTGGAGAAGCTTCAACGGCGGAAGAGACTGGCAAATGCTGCCCAATACCAATTTCTTAACGCTCGGTATATCCGATATTGCTTTTGCCCCGAGCAATCCCAATACTGTTTATCTGGCTACAGGTGATGATAACGGTTCTGGTACAGGTAATTTCGTAAAATACACTATCGGGCTAATGAAATCCACAGACAGCGGACAGACTTGGGAGCCGACTTATATCCAATACGAACAAGAAGAGCTAAATCTAATCAGTACCGTGCTTGTTGATCCCAGAGATGAAGACGTACTTATAGTATCAACCGACCACGGTATTTTCAGATCAACCAACGGTGCGGAGACTTTCGAACATGTTGTTACATCGGGTAACTTCCGTGATATGGAGTTTGTACCGAACAATCCTAATAGAATTATAGCAACTACCTTCAACAGAAGTAACGGTGGTGGTATATCCTTTTTCACTTCTAGTGATAATGGAGTAACATGGACTGGCCGCCAGGCAGTTTCAGGTGCGGTTAGGGCGGAACTTGCGGTGTCACCGGCTCAGCCAAATAAAGTATGGGCTATAGTTGCCGAGCAGGGTTCCAACGCTTACCATTCTACATGGTACTCTGAGGATTTCGGTGAGAACTGGGTACAGTTAGAAGAAGCTGATGGTGAGAACAACTATCTTGGATGGCGAGACGGTGACGATAACAGAGGCCAAGGTTGGTATGATCTGTCAATTGACGTTGACCCTGTTATGACTAACCAGGTAGTGATTGGCGGTGTCAATCTATGGAAATCCAATAATAGCGGGCAGTCTTTCGAACTTGAAACCCACTACAACGGCGGATATGACAGGCCTGATATCCATGCCGATCAGCATGATATTGTTTATTCCAAAGATGGGCTGTATTACTTAGTTGCCAATGACGGCGGATTGAGAAGGTACAACGAGAGTACCGATACTTACGAGAACCTTGCATTTGGCCTGCCTATAACTCAGTTTTACAAAATCGGAGTCTCTCAATCTGAATCTGGTTTATTCTCTGGTGGAACCCAGGATAACGGGACTTTCCTACATGATCAAGATAATTGGTTCAGGATCGGAGGTGCTGATGGAATGGAAACCGCGATCGATCCGTCAAATCCTGATATAAGGTACAGGTCAATCCAGTTCGGAAGGTTTGATATCACACTTAACGCTGGCCAGCGATGGGAAACTATGTTCAGCCCTACTATAGCTGAACGGGAATATGGCTACGAGGAAGACGGCCCATGGACAACTCCGTTTATTATAGACCCGAAAAGCCCAAATACTATCTTCATAGCGATGACACAAGTTTGGAGAAGTGATGACAGAGGTGCCGATGGGTCTTGGAGAAGAATAAGTGATTTTAATGTAAGCCAAGAGTTCAACGATCTCGCAATACCTGATAACGGTAACTTGCTTTACGCAGCTCGGGGTGGTGCTTTAATCGTATCGCCGGATGACGGTTCAAACTGGCAGTCGGTTTTTTCCAGAGGGCAAGAGCTTATGGATATTGCTGTTCATCCTACCGACTCTCTGATAGTAGGCCTTGCTTATAGTGGTTTCAGCGAAAACGATAAGGTTTATATCGTTGATAATGGCGAAGTGATAAATATAAGCGGCAATCTGCCCAATGTTCCGGTCAATGCTATAGTATTCGATCCTGAAGATCCTCAGAGGATATATGTGGGTAATGATATAGGTGTATTTACTTCCTACGGCAGATCTGGTATCTGGTCAAGATACGGTGGCAATATGCTTAATACAGTAGTATCGGAACTGGAAATCCATAAAAATGACAGATTGCTATATGCTGCGACTTATGGTACTGGAATATGGAGCATACCGCTTCTTGAAAATTGTGTTCCTAATCAAACCCTTACGATACTAGATCAAGATATTATAAATATCTGTCCTACAGATTCAATATTTGTGGATATAGATTTCCCGGGAACATTGATTTGGTCAGATGGATTTGAAGGCAATACAAGATATCTAAGAGAAGAAGGCAGATATAGCGTTGCAGCAAGCAATGACTATTGTGCTGATTATTCATCCCCGATTGTTATCGAACACAATGAAGTTGCCAGTATTTCAATTACTGCTTTCAGGAGAACTATCTGCGGAGCTGATTCGGTACAGCTAAATGCTACTGCCGGTTTCGATAATTATAGATGGTCCAACGGGATGACGGGAAGGAGAATATGGGTTAAAGAAGGGGGGGATTACACTGTGGAAATTGATAACCCTAATGGCTGTATATCTAGATCAAGCTCAATAAGTGTCGATAAATATGAAGTGCCTGAAAGGCCTGTTGTAAAAGTATTATCTATAAATGATACTGTAGCGGTTATATCTACTACAACTGTAGGTGAAAGCTATAGATGGCTAAGGGATGGAACGCTGATTTCTGAGGGTGATGACAATACTATTGAAGTATTGCTGACAGGTGAATACTCAGTTGAAGTATTGACCGGGGAAGGCTGTTCTACTGAACGCAGTGAGCCTGTGCCTATTATTATAACCTCAGTTATTTGGGAAAGTAATATATCCCAGGGAAAATCATATCCTAATCCCGCGGTCGAGGAAATAATCCTTGAAGGTAAGTTCGATCGTCAGAACGAGCAATATAAGATATTCAGTAACAGTGGGCAGTTGGTAGGTGAAGGAAAAGTCTTCACGACCGATAATACAGCAAAGATCGCGATTCAGCCTCTTCTTACTGGCCAGTATTATATTGTATTGGGCAGCGGCGAGTCTCAGACTCTTTATACATTTATAAAACAAGCCGACTGATAATCAACCAAGAACTTTTATGATTGAACTTCTCGAGGGCAAAGTAATCGAGGCAAGCCCAGTTAAAGCCGTTTTTCTATGTGGAGGGGTAGGTTATGCTCCTCATATAACTATGTCTTTATATGATAGCCTTAAAGTTGGTGAGCTTAAGACAGTTCATACGCGGGCTATTTACAGAGAGAACGAACAGTTGCTCTTCGGCTTTTCGTCTTTGGCCGAACGCGATACTTTTGACCGCTTGCTTAAAGTCTCAGGTATTGGCCCCAAAACCGCCTTGGGCATTATAAGCGGTACTACGCCAGAAGACCTTGCCAGAAGAATAAACGATGCGGATATAGCGGCTCTATCAAAACTACCAGGAATAGGGAAGAAGACAGCAGAGAGGATGGCACTCGAGCTTGCCGGTAAACTGAAAATCGACAGTACTATAGGTGATACCGAAAGCTCTGGATCATCTGTAAGCCAGATAGAGACCGAGGCTACTGCGGCACTTGTCTCTCTTGGGTTCCCGAAGGCAGGAGCCGAAAAATCTGTCTCCAGAGCATTGAAGTCTTTGGACTCCCCCTCGGTTGAGGAACTGATCAAGACCGCACTTAAAAACTCTATGGGCTAGATTCAGGCTTATGTTTTTGATAATTCCAGAAATAAGACTAACTGCCGGGCTTTGCAGCGATAGTGTATCCAGCGATAGCAGAATAGACGGATATTACGAGAATATGATATCCAACCCAGCCGATTTGGCGAGGCTTTTGCGCAGGGAAAACGCCAAATCAATCTGTGTATCGGAGTTTGACAATATTGGCGGAAACAGTGCTGAAGTTTTGGAGAAACTAGTTTCATGTTTGGATATCACTACCCAGTTTAATACTTCGGCTTCGGCTATAGATAAAGATATAGTAGATCAGTTAATGTCGACTGGTATTAAAAGGCTTAATCTATACGTTGACCCCAAAAGTATGGAACACTATGTTGGTATTCGAAATAGTTTCCCTGATTTTTCTATATATCCAATTATAGATTCTGAAAACCTGTTCCTTTTAGATAAAATCGAATGTGAGAGGTTCAGTATACTCAATGAAAAGGCTAACTGGGATCATGAAACTCTAAAAAAAATTATAGAGACTAAAGCATCAAACACTAGAATTACTTTATACGGTGGGATATCGGACCATATCTCACTAAAGCTATCCGCTTCTTATACTTCTAGCGGAATAGATTCGTGTATAATAGGAAAGCCTCTCTATGATAATTCATTCCCTTGCCAAGCAATCTGGAGAAATATAGAGGGCGAAATCGACAGCGGTGCCGGTGAAAAAGAGATATCAACCGTATTAGACGGCTGAAAAAACTTCATTATCCAAAAAGTTTTTATCATTTATAACCATGTGGTTGTGAATAGCTCTTAAAAATGGTATTTTGCAGTTCGATTATTTCAATGGAAATAATATTGATCGGAGTATATTAATGCCTACTATCACTATAGATGGTAATAAGATTGAAACCAAGCCAGGTCAGACCGTCATTCAGGCGGCTTACGACAATGGCATGAAAATACCGCATTTCTGCTGGCACCCCGAGTTAACTGTTGCGGGGAACTGCCGGATGTGCCTTGTAGAAACTGGAACCCCAAAGCGAGACAGAGAAGGGAATGTTGAAACCGATGAGAACGGCGAGCCCGTGATATCATTTATTCCCAAACTTCAGATCGCTTGTGCTACCCAAGTCTCAGATGGAATGGTCATCAAGACCGCTTCCGACAAGGCAATTGAAGCACAGGAAGCCGTAATGGAGTTTTTGCTTATCAATCACCCACTTGATTGCCCTATATGCGATGAAGCCGGTGAGTGTAAACTCCAGGAATACGGGCTTAAGCACTCAACTGGCGAAAGCCGTTTTGATGAGCAGAAGAACCATAAACCCAAACGTCAGGTTTGGGGCCCGAACGTGGTATTTGATGCGGAAAGGTGTATATCTTGTTCCCGTTGTATCAGATATGCTGACGAGATAGCCGAGCAAAGTGTTTTGACTTTTGTTCAACGCGGTGATCACGTTACTATAGAGCTCTTCGAAGACACTGTATTCGACAGCCCTTATTCTATGAACGTTATCGAGCTTTGCCCAGTAGGAGCTCTAACTTCTGATGACTTCAGGTTCAAGTCCAGAGTTTGGGAAATGTCCTTCAGCGAATCTATTACGAACGCTGATGCAAGCGGTGCAAATATCAGAATCGGTGTCAGGAACAATGAAGTTCTTAGAATCCAGCCGCGTACTAATATGTACGTAAACGAGTACTGGCTAAGCGATGACCAAAGACTGAATCACATAGATAAATTGAATGAAGACCGTATCACAGAGCCAATGATCAAGATCGACGGTGTGATGCGGGAAACAAGTTGGGATGAGGCTTACGCGTCAACCTATAAACTGATAAGCCAGACACAAGGCAAAATCGCAGTTATCGGTTCGGCAAAATCATCCAACGAAGATCTTTTTGCTCTCAAGCGTTTTTCCTCCGAAGTATTGAACACAGAGAACCTGGTTTATCTTAACTTCTTCGATGAATCGCAGGATGACAAATTAGTCAAAGGTGTAAAAGAAAGAAGGCCTAACGCAAAAGGTGCAAACGCGCTTGGGTATAAAGAAGGTAAAGAGGCTTTTGAAGATGCCTTGAATGGTGCTGGGCTTATCATTGTGGTGGATGAGGATTTCGCGAACCACAGAGATTTAGGATCTTATGTGACTGCATCCGGTGTACCCATTATTGCATTCGCTCAAAACGAGGGCCCTGTAACCGCAGTATCCGAGATAGTACTTCCTTCTTCCACTTATGCCGAATCTGAAGGTACTTATACCAACTTTGAAGGAAGAGTACAGCATTTCGGCCCGGCTATGACAACTAAAGAGAATTTCAGGTTCATGGGTATGAAAATGTCCCGATGGGATAAATTCGGTGCCCCTAATGACAGATGGACTCAGCATGAGCAAAGGAACTGCCGTCAGCTTTGGAGATCATTGCAAAAGATAGCAGCACTTGCTGGCTTTGAATGGAGCTACAAGAATTCATCTCATGTATTTGATGAGATCGCAGCTTCAAACGAAAATTTCGGTGGTATGGAGTATAAGACAATTAAGCATTACCAAGGTCTGGTTATGGGCAAGCAGTCCGAACCCGATCCAAAGGTAATGAATTATGTCAGCCACTCGATGAAACCGTACTAAACAGATTAATTGGATAAAAAGGGACTAACCCAAAAATGTCTGATCTAAATTTTCTCTTGCTTGAAACCGGTGTTAAGGCTTTTGTAGTCGTCAACATCATTCTTGCTCTCGCCTCAGGCGAGGTTTATCTAGAAAGAAAAATATCCGCTTGGATACAAAACCGTATCGGCCCCAATAGGGTAGGGCCATTAGGCTTATTACAGCCCATAGCCGATGTTGTAAAACTATTCTTCAAAGAGGATGTAGTCCCGAAGGCGGCACATCAAGGCTTTCACCTTCTGGCACCGATGCTCTCTCTTGCTGTTGCTGTAGGTGTTTACGCGGTGATCCCTTATGGCCATTATCTGGAGTTTGAAGTAGGTGATACTATCAGGCGAGTATATATGGGTCTGGCGCCAAATATCAACGTTGGTGCTCTGTTCATCTTAGCTATGACTTCAGTCGGTGTTTATGGGATTACGATAGCCGGGTGGGCATCCAATTCCAAATATTCACTTCTCGGTGGATTGCGTTCGGCCGCACAGATGATTTCCTATGAACTTGCTATGGGTCTGGCGCTTGTAGCCGTTATCATTATATCAGGTTCATTAAGCATGAATCAGATCGTGATTGAGCAGTCGGCATGGGGCGGTTTCCGTTGGAATGTTATACTTCAGCCACTGGGTTTCATAATATTTCTGGTATCGGCTTTCGCTGAGACAAACCGTGCACCTTTCGATCTACCCGAGGCAGAGCCAGAGCTTGTAGGTGGATTCAATACAGAGTATTCTGGTATGAAGTTCGGTATGTTCTTCTTGGCCGAGTATGCGAACATGGCTACGGCATCTGCTTTCTTGGCGATACTATACTTTGGAGGATGGACGCTTCCATTCCACGATCTTATCCCGATAATGGATTCAGCCGGTGAGATAATCAGATACGATAACGGCGAGTGGTTCGGGATTCCAGGTAATTCTTGGATTATAGGTCTGGCACAGTTTGTATGGTTCTTCGCCAAACTAATGTTCTTCATTCTGTTCTTTATTTGGGTAAGATGGTCTATACCTCGTTTCAGATATGATCAGCTAATGAACCTTGGTTGGAAAGTACTCCTACCGTTATCAATAGTCAATGTAATAATTACTGCTGTACTCGTCCTATTACTTGACAGTTAAAATCGCAAAATTTGCAGTTGAAAGGCTTATAAAATGAATAATACTAAGAATACCGAAGCAGAGAGAATGTCCTTTTGGGAAAAGCTCTACATCCCCGAGATAGCAAAGGGATTGGGCATAACCCTCAAGCAGATGTTCAAGCCGAAGTTTACTAGGCAATACCCGGAGGAAAGATTTGAACCTACGGGATCTTATCGCGGCAGGCCTGTACTGGTGGAAGAAAATGGCCAAGAACGATGCGTTGCTTGTGGGCTTTGTTCTAGGGTTTGCCCTGCACTTGCTATTGAAGTACAAGCCGATGAGACACCTCGACATAAAGAGCGCTATCCAGTCAAATTCGAAATCAATATGCTTCGCTGCATATTCTGTGCGCTTTGCGAAGAAGTATGCCCGGAGGAAGCTATTGTTATGAGTAAGGATTACGACCTCGTATTCACAAGCCAGCAAGATGCAATACTCGGCAAAGAAGAGCTTCTAGTTCCTATGGAAAGACTACAAGATAGGTTAGAGTTCCTTAGAGCTTACAAATAAATCCTTACTTAAATTGTCTAAAACTCAATAAGCCGAACCTTTTAGGGTCGGCTTTTTTTTATTCCCTTAAATCAAATCAAGAAATGAACAATATTAAATATTTAAAAGATCTCCAGACTAAACTATCACAGCTATATATAGATATCACAAAGAATTACTATGAAGCCTCAATTTCCGGTGATGATACTCTATTTGAAGCAAGCAGTAAAGCTCAGTTTGAATATGAAAAGGTATTGGCTGATAAAGGAACATATCAAAAATTAAAAGATTTAGCCACAACAGAAGAAACTACATCTGATATTGATAGGAGAACGGCCAAAGTCCTGCTGAATGAATCGGAAGCAAAACAGATAAATGAGCCCGATCTTAAAAAAATGATCGATCTCCAAACCGAGATTGAAAAGAAGTTCACATCATTCAGGGCGGAGATAGATGATAGAAATTATACCGACAACGAGATTGAAAATACACTATCAGACAGCAACGACAGTAAAGTAGTCGAAGCATTTTGGAAGTCATCAAAAGAAATAGGAAATCAGGTTTCAAGTGAAGTATTAGAACTGGTTCATCTCAGGAATGCAAGTGCAAAAGAGTTAGGCTATGATAATTATCACTCCATGCAATTACAGCTAAATGAGATAGACCCAACTTGGCTAGAAAATATCTTTGATGAATTAGATGAACTCACACGCCCAGCTTTTGAAGAAATGAAAACCGAAATCGATAGTTTCATAGCAAAAAAATTCGGTGTTGAATCTAATGATCTAAAGCCTTGGCATTATGGCAATCGTTATTTTCAGGAAGCCCCAGCAATATACGATAGCGGACTTGACACAGTATATAAAGAAGCCCCTATACACGATATCACAAAAGCATTTTACGACTCTATTGGGCTAAATATAGATGAGATGTCTTCAAATTCTGATCTCTACGAGAAAGAGGGTAAGAACCAGCACGCTTTCTGCATAGATATAGACAGGGAAATAGGAGATATCCGTATCCTGTGTAATATCGTGCCTTCACACAGGTGGATGGATACCGATCTCCATGAATTTGGGCACGGAGTTTATGACTATTATATGAATAGGGAACTGCCATGGGCGTTGATGACACCCTCCCACATCTTCACAACTGAAGCAATAGCTATGCTTTTTGGCAGACTTGCCGGAAACGCCGAATGGATAAGGAACAATGTCCCTAATGCCGAAAAATATAACGATAACGGACATAGCCATAAAGAAGCAGCAATGGCACAGATCGTATTCAGCCGATGGGCACAGGTGATGTACCGATTTGAAAAAGATATGTATGCCGATCCCAAGCAGGATTTACAGAAAATTTGGTGGGATTTGGTAAGTAAATATCAAGGTATTACCATGCCCATAGGCCGAGATAGTGAGAATGACTGGGCATCGAAAATCCATATCGCTACCGTACCGTGTTATTATCACAACTACCTATTAGGAGAGATAATGGCGAGCCAACTGCAAGCCTATATTACCAAGAACATCAGCAATGATAAGAACCCTGGAAACTGGAAAGGTGATAAAAAAGTAGGTGAGTATCTAACTGAAAAAGTATTCAAACCAGGTAAATCACTCCGTTGGGATCAGTTAGTTGAAAATGCTACTGGAGAGAACCTCACAGCCAAATACTATTCAGAACATTTCTGCGATTTTTAGATCTCTACTATGCTTCCCTCTGAATGACATATACAGCTCTTCAATTCCTTCCCTTGGGGGGAAGGGTTTAGGATGGGGTGTTCTATAACAAGGGGTTGCAACCCCTGTTGCATAGTATATATGACAAGACATAGTAACTGTAATTTCGAATGCCGATAGGCAGAAAAATCCTCAATATTTACCCACAATTTACATCAAGCCATATTAAGCTTGCATTTTACTAACTACCTTATTATATTTGTAGTCTTATTAAAACACAAACCACTATTTTTGGTTAGATAGAAATGTACGCAGTAGTAGATATAGCAGGCAACCAATATCAGGTTACCAACAACCAGACTATCACAGTTGATAAGCTTAGCGCTAAACCTGGCGAAGAAGTTACTTTCGATAATGTACTTGTAGCCAATGACGGTAGCAATACAACTATCGGCTCACCATTTACAGGTGGGGCGGTAAAAGCGAAAGTAATAGAGCACGGGCGTGCCGATAAAGTTCTTGTCTTCCACAAGAAGAGAAGAAAAGGTTACCGTAAGCTTAACGGACACCGCCAGCATTATACTACTATCGAAATCACTTCGGTAGCTTAAGCTCCCGATTTTCCAAAGAAATTAAATATCTTATAAAGGTAAGCTAAAATGGCACACAAAAAAGGTCAAGGTTCCTCCAGGAACGGTAGAGATTCTAATGCTAACCGCCATGGCGTGAAAAGATTCGGCGGTGAGCTTGTTATACCGGGTAATATTCTTGTACGCCAGAACGGCACTAAATTCCACCCAGGCGAAAATGTTGGCCTAGGTAAGGATTACACTATTTTCTCTCTTATTGAAGGTAATGTAAAGTTCCGTAAAACCCGCAACAACAAAATGACAGTATCTGTACTTCCTAACTGATAAAACTTTTTTTTGGTTAGCGTCGTATATTAATATGCAAACAGTTCTTATGAACTAAATTTCTATAACTCTCCACTTGCACACAGCTTCGGGCAGTCACAAAGACCTCCGAAGCTTTTTTTTGCCCGCCGTTTCTTTCGTTAGTCCAATTTATATGTGATCGGTATCCTAATCCAAGATATTACGGGTCTGCCATCCAGTATAGCTGGTTGAAAGTCAGCTGCCTTCACCGCCTCCAATGCCGATATATGAAAAATTTCTTTACCATTCATTACATCAGCTCTCAGTACCTCACCATCCGGACCGACTAATACGCGAACTACTACTCGCCCTTCAAGCCCTGCCTTCTTAGCTATCTGTGGATAGATTATAGATCTGCTTAGTTTGCCCATATCAACTCCTGGCTCCTTGTCATAAGCTACAAAAACGGTCTCGTCAGGTATCTCGATAACATTGATGCCGTCCTTATTACCATTCCCGATGCCGTTACCATTACCGTCTCCAAAACCGCCTGTCCCCAAACCGTTTGCAGTAAGTCCATCAAGCGTGTTATTCCCATCGCTGCCCATTAATGTATTCATTTCATCTATTAGCTCATTCAGATCATTATCCAGACCATCATCGGGTACAACAATATCGATAGTCGGTATATCATTCACTGTCGTAATTTGTGTAGGCATACTGTTATTTATAGAATTTTCAATAGGGGCAGTACTCTTTTTGCTGCCACCAGCATCCGGCTTTATCAGCTCTTTTATATCCTCCATAAAAATCTTGATAGGTTCAACCTTTTTGTCGAATGCACTATCTGTCGGGTATATCTGCTCATTAGGAGCTAACCAGTTAGCAAAAAGTCCGATTAATGCAGAAGTGCCGAATGTAATAATAAAGGCTTTTAATTGCTGCTTCCAGCTTTCTCTGTTCTGAGATGGCCCGCCATAGGGCATAAGGTTTTGTGGTAAAAATCTATTGCCGTCCATAATATTCCTCAATGATTACTTATTGTTCATATTAAATAGACAAACCGAGAGATAAAATGGTTACAGATGCACAGAAAGAGAAAACAAGTTTGATACAAATCGTATTTTCCTTATATTTGTAGCTATTCCGTTTGCCACACGATCGGAAAGTGCCCGGATGGCGGAATTGGTAGACGCTCAGGACTTAAAATCCTGTGATGGCAACATCGTGCGGGTTCGATTCCCGCTCTGGGTACAAAAAAAGGGGAAGCTTTTAAACAGAGGTTTCCCCTTTTATTTTAGGGTCTGATGTTTAATGTTTAACTCCCTGTTCTTTTATCGCTATTAATTGGAATTTTTATTTGTTTCGATACGTTTATATTAGTCCAAGATCAGTTTAAATTAATCATCTAAAATGCATTCAGTGCAAATATCCCTTAGTTATTCCACAATCATTATAATTATATACTGGATAATTTATTATTAGTTATTCATACAAAAAGATGAATAACAGATTAATGAGTACATAAATAGAATTAAAAACTCATTACCAGACTAAATAGTATAAAAGATATTTATGCATCTTCTAAAGTCTTATTTTTTTTTTATTTTATGATTAACTAAAACAGATTATAGATATATTTATGGAAACATCAAAAGTTGATGTGTTTTTTTTTCTATTGCTTTTGCAATATAATTAGGAGGTCTCATATGAGATTAAAGTTTTTTGTATCACTTATTTTAGTAGTAGGTGTAACAACTATCTACGCACAAACACCTGCTGTGTGTATTCCTGAACCCATCACTATCGATTTGGACGATTATCCAATTCAAGCAGATGACTTTCTAATATACGGGAGTATCGATGTTGTTGGATCATTTGATGCTGAAACGTGTGTTTATAATCTAGAGCTTGATTGGCCAGGATTTAATCCGTATAGCATAAACGGTAAGCAATATTCCTTTGAAGATGTCAAGGGTCTGTTGACTTTTAAATTTCTCGAAGCATTCTATCGAGATCATATAGACAATAAAGATCCTAGTTTGACATACACAGTCAATTTTTTTGAGAAGAAGTTTTGTACCTATAATGAGGTATGTTATTTAGAATTTGAAAGAAATGCAACAACCGACTGTGTTGATCCTGGATTTGGCGATCCTCCAATTTGGATAGAGGGTAATACCAATAGAATATTATCTTTCGTGAGTGAAGGAGGAACCTGTGGATACGTGTGCTGCGTTACACCAGTAACATTTAAACCAGGGCAAGGTAGCATAATTGTTGATAATATACAAATTCTGAACTCTTATCAGTACTCTTCATTTTGTGAGCCTCCGGCAGAAACAGATTGTCTTACTGGTGAACCTTATGAATGTGTAAGTCCTAGCTGTGATTATGTAAAAGGGGGTAGTTAATGAGATCATTTTCAATTATGCTGCTATTTATAGGGATGTACTATTGCAGTTTATCTTATGATACTGATGAATTTTTTGTAAAAAACAGATTAGTAGTGAATGAGAACGGATATATTATGGTACTCGATAAGAATGACCCCACTCCTGAAAATTTCTATTTTGGTAAAGATATCGATAATCTAGTCAGTGTGGATTGTCCAATGTATTTACAAGAAACAGATGATTTCATGTTAGATTTCTCTATTTCCCCTTCAGGAGATCTATATGCTACTTTAAAAGACAGCCTATACCGCTTTGATGATAACTCCTGGGTTAGTTATCCATTTAGATTTGACCTTCCTGCACCCTCTATCGATGTACTTGGATTTGATGATGACAATGACCCCATCCTAGAGTTATCTGAGGCATATTTCATTAATTCCCAGGGTACTAATATCCCAATTATCGTATCTATGGAAATAGCAAGATTTAAAAACGAGGAATTGCTCTATTACCCAGACAGCCATCTGGGTGTAGATATTAATGATGAAAATATTATAAGATTCCCAAGATTTATTGAAGGCACTAGAATCTATTATGAAGCCGTTTCTCCCGTTATGGACTCAATGGCACTCGGTACGGTCGAGAATCTGTTCGAGGATAATCTCTTTATATTAGACAGAGATGGAATCAAAGAAAGCTTTAGGACTTTAAACTTTCCTGATAGTGTACCTGTAACTGCATCTTCTATTACTAATGTAAAAAAGGCAAACAACACTCTCTATTTTAATCATAGAAAACCAGTGGTTCAGATACCTTCAGACGACAATGCTAGTTTGACCAATATCTTTCTTGACAAGATGATAACTACGTTCGATCTTGATACTTACGAACAGGATATTATTAACGACTGGTCTGCTTTGCCTTCAATATATTTAGAACCAGGGTTCTCGAATATGTACTCTGTAGATGACAAGATATACGGAATAAACTACAATACCCTGTACACGATAGTAGGCCGATCGGTTAAGAATATTCAGATCGATATCGACAAGCTTATAACGGTATATCCATTCAGAAATGAATCGGAATATACAGAAATTGATATCAGCGGGGATATTGCCGATATATCAGTAGGCAAGATGAAGGGACTTTTCCAGATGGGCGGGATGGTTTACTTTATTGGAGATTATGCATTCTATGAGTTTGAGACCAGTGCTATCAAACCATTAACGTCGGTTGTGTCGGAAAACTCACAGAATCGCTTGGAGGCATATTATTCTAAAGGTGTACTACACTTCAAGAAAATGATAGAAACCGAAGCCTATCTATTCGACATAAACGGTAAGCTGTTGATGGAAATACAGGCAAATACTGAATCGATAGATATGTCACCATATCCGGTCGGTACATATATCGTGATGAAGTCTTTCAATACACCTCAATTTCAATCATTCAAATTTTCAAAAAAGGACTAAAATGAAAAAACTAATTTTCTTATTAATAATATCATTTAGTATTCAAAACATAGCTTTATCGCAAGCTGAAGATTGTGTACCGGGAAATCCACAATGGACAAATGGGACAGCATCATATGATAACGATGGTTATATGACAAACAATATCTATTCTACAGTTGATTACAAATTTTCAGGTACTAATGTTATTATTGACTGGTTTACACTAAACAATACTAGTATAGGTGGTTGGATTAGTGATCAACTTGTGAAAGATGGTCTTATTAGTAGTATTGCATATTCATTGACTTCTGGATCCGGAACTGTAAATTTCTATTTCGAAACAGTATGTCGAAAACTTGTAAGGGCATATTATACGAGAGCACAAACATAAGACGAAGAATGTTGTCCTTCTAAATCACAAGCTGAAAAAGATGCTTTATTTGAAAGAATAAGTGGAGTAGATTATAGAGTTGCTACTCGGTGGGTGGATTGTGGTGTAAAATGTTGTAGATTGGAAGTGACAATCACTTCAAGCTTTGATACCTTTAGCAGCAAATGGGTATATTCATATGCATATAATACTTATTCTGTAACTAATTGTGATCCTGGTACTGACGTGGATTGTAAAGACAGGCCTGCACCTTGTGCAGCGGATTGTCCAGAGTATCCGTAAAATGTATGTATAAAGATTAGGAACGGGTCATAATAAATTTGTTCCTATCTTATATCTCGCACAATAACGGACATTTATATGTTGCTCAACTATTTTTAATTCACTCAACATTAATAGCGTTCCCGCTCTGGGTACAAAAAAGGCTTCCTTTCATCCGAAGGGAAGCCTTTTTTGCATTTGTTTTCTAGAATACTTAATCCAAGAATTACTGCACAGCTAACCATTCAGAGTTGCCGCCGATAATTACTCTATAAAGGCCTGGTGTGCTAAAAGAACTGCGGTTGATTACGCCTTCTCCGTTAATCATTACACCTTCAGTAACTAATTCTCCAGTAATCGAATATACCTGATATCCGGTAGCCTGTTTGTCCTCAGATACTATTGAAGCCTGTGTATCCAAAAAGTTAGGCGAAATACTGAAATCATATTGGGTTTCTGTTTGTACACTTATAGGATAACTATAAATGGCAATAGTATTGTTTTTAGAATAATCTTCATTAAACGGCATTGCCATAGCTAAATTGAAGAAATTCCCGATTAGTCCCTCACCAAAGTGATCCGCTTGAAATTCTACAGAAACTTCGCTCTCAGTATCTATAACAAGTGTTTTCTTTGAATAAGTTGATACAACCAACATGTTCTCATTAATTAGCCATGCATCCCTTGGCCCCCCAAAACCTTCCGTATCTGTTTGAATGGTCTGAACCAATTCACCTGTAACAGAGTTTATTCTATATATTTCGTGTGAACCGTTGCCGATAACATAAAATTCAGCCTCATCATTATCGTTTTCGGGGGCTAATACTATTGAGTTTGGGGTATTGCCTACCGGAATAGATACATAATCCCACGTGCTTACTAAGCCAAAGGTGATTTTGCCTACTTGCACAGTCCAATTTTGAAATGTACCATCATGATTTAGTGTAGCGATATATAATTCACCGCTGTCGTCCCCACCAACAATATTCATATTTGTTGCGTATTTCCCAGCGTCTAAATTGATCTGAAAACCATTAACAAAAACACTTACTTCTGAATCTCCTACAGCATTACTGGTTAAGAGCATTTCAATAGTATTCACTTCGCCATCTTCTTCATCTTGCAAATAGAAGATAGCATCTGTATCAATCTCAAAAGTAGGCTCAGATTCTAATGTTTGAGTAGCATAATCAAACATATAGACATTACCGTCAGTCATAGGAATGAAAGAATTATCCCCAATACCAAATACATTGACTGGAAATTTTGGAAAATAACCATCTATTTCTGCTACTTGTTCAGGAATTGATCCCCATTCATACTTCCAGATTGATGCTTTCGTATCTGTTCCTTCGTCATATACACCATCAAATTCTACATCATCCCCGATACATATAATATAAAATGGTTCAGAAAACTCATTATCAAGTATATCTTCGATATTACCAATTATCTTTGCGGGGCCTAAGCCAACTTCGATTTCATTATATTGATATACAGGAAACTGTCCTAAAGCAATGGCAGCCGTAGCCAGTAGTGATAAAAGTAGTGTAGTAATTTTCATTGGTTACCTTAATGATTATTTATTTCTTTTAATTGCCGTAACATCAAATATAAGCTTTTTGTCAGTCTTTAACTCTAAAAAAACTATGATTGTCTTTTTTCGTCATAACTGTTTTGAAAAAACTATTTGAAGTATGAAACTCAACGTCAATATTGATCATTTTGCCACACTTCGCAACGCGCGTGGATATCACTTCCCCGATCCTGTAAAGGCTGCGGATATCGCGGAAGCGGCTGGTGCTAGTGGTATCGTCTGCCATTTGAGAGAAGATAGGCGGCATATTAAAGATGATGATGTAAAGAGATTGAAAGAGTCCGTAAAAGGCCAGTTTGACTTCGAGATATCCCTCGATCCTGAGATACTTGATATAGCTATTGCCACAAGACCCGATCTTGTTACACTAGTACCCGAAAAGAGGGAAGAGCTGACAACCGAAGGTGGCATGAACATGCAGACAACCGCGGAAAAACTAAAATCAATCATACCAAGATTCCATGAAGCCGGGATTAGAGTATCACTATTTGTAGAACCTGATGAATATGCAATACGGCAAGCCACAGAGCTAAAAGCCGATATGGTAGAGCTCCACACAGGCCATTACTCCGATCACCACATAAAAAACGGCTGGGACTCAAAGTGTGAATATATGGTCGGCGGTTTTAAGTCCGCGGCTAAACTCGCAAAATCTCTTGGCCTAGAAGTTGCGGCGGGGCACGGTATCACTCTTGATAACATTTCGCCTATTTCAGCGATCAAGGATATAGATGAGCTTTCAATTGGGCATGCACTGGTTGCGGATTCGCTTTTTTTAGGTCTTGAAAATGCGGTAATTGCTTATCTTGAAAAAATGAAATAGCGTGAATATGCGTCTTATTATTGATTGATGTTATTTATAATAAAGAAAACTAACTAATAAATAGGAACAGATATGAAAAAATTACTCAAACTCTCTAGCGTATTGTTGCTTTCAACTGCGATGTTCACAGCTTGCGACGATGATGATGACGGACCGATCAATCCGATAGATAATACCGACCCGACCGTAACCTACGTTACATTCGACGCCGGTAGTTACTGGATATACGAAAGCAATGAATATGATGATGAGAACCCCCAGATAGGAGAGACTACAAGAGATTCCACTGTAGTTGATGTGAAACTGCTTTTCGCCCAAAGAACAGCTACCAAGTATAATACTTATGAAATGAACGCTGACGGTTCATATCCCGCCGATCCGACCGCTATCGATTATTACTCAGAAGAAGAAGGGAATATATGGGTGTATAGTGATGTGATAAATTCTCGCCTATCGATTGATGAATTTGAGGATTTAGACCTATCTATCCCTGACGGATGGCTTCAGATAAGAGATATAGGTGCGAATGGTGAATGGACTCTTCAAACAGTCAACCTCCAAGACTTTACTGTGCCATTAGAGGGTTTTGGAGAAGCATCTATTAGTAATGGTACCTTATCGCTAAAAGCAAGAAATCTCGGTACAGATAACTTCACATTAAACGGAGCTGAGTTCCCAGTTATAAAACAAGAAATCAGTTTCGAGCTAAATGGCGAAGGAACATTTTTAGGCCAACCAGCTGGGACAATAACAGGAAGCACGCGCTATGAAATGTGGTTTAGTGAAGATTACGGGCTAGTGCAAACTAATTTTATGCCTTTTGGTGTAAGAAGTTCCATTATCGATCCAGAAAGTGATATTTACACTCAACCTGGTACTCTTACATCAGCAGTTGATGCACAAGTTGTATTATCTGATGATTAATAGAAACGAGATGAGTTAGAAGCCAGCTATAAAAAATAGTCTGGCTTTTTTTATTTTCTGCTTGCAGATTAACTTAATCTTCCTTAAATTTGTCTCTCTTTTGAAAGAGATGACGGCAAAAGTTGTTGCTCGATAAAAGTAGAAAGGGGCGATTAGCTCAGTTGGTTCAGAGCATCTGCCTTACAAGCAGAGGGTCGGGAGTTCGAGTCTCTCATCGCCCACCACGATACATAATTAAAGCAAGGCTCTTAGTTGACCTTGCTTTTCTTTTATATAGTTACAAGTATCAGCCCGGATGGCGGAACTGGTAGACGCGTTGGATTCAAAATCCAATGATAGCAATATCGTGCGGGTTCGAGTCCCGCTCTGGGTACAAAGTAAAAAAGCAAAACCTTCATAGGTTTTGCTTTTCTTGTTTTGATACACTTGTCTGCAATATCTCATAGCCATTAATTAGAAGTAGCGCCATAGTCGAGTGTCATACTTGAGTGTCACACTGAGCCTGCCCGAGTGCCTGTCGAAATATAGACAAGAGCATTGCAAGATTCAATATGCTAAAGTTTCTGGATTCCTCGGCCTATCGGCACTCGGAATGACGGTTACTATGTATTGTCATACTTACTTGTCATATTGTGGCTATTGAAATATAGACAAGTACAGTGCAACACTAAATATGCTATGTGATCGGAATGATATATGTTTCTATTTCTCTGGGCGATCTTCCCACTTTGTGTTTTTGCGTCTGAAAATCAAAGAGATAGGTGTACCTTCGAACCCGTAAAGCTCTCTAATCTTACGTTCAAGGAAACGTTTGTAATTCTCGGTAAGATCAGAAGGGTAGTTTAAGAACAGAGCGAATACTGGTGGCTCTGTTCCAACTTGGGTTACAAAGTTGATCCGCATATCACGGCCCCTTATTGCAGGTGGGGGAGTAACTTCAACAATAGGAAGTATTTGCTCATTTAGTTCATGTGTTTTGATGCGAAGCTTCCTATTGGCTTGAACTGTTTTAGCCATCTCAAGTATTTTGTGAATCCTCTGTTTTGTAAGGGCAGAGGCAAATAAAACGGGCGCATAGCTGATCGTTCTCATTTCCTCAGCAAAGTTCTTTCTTAGGGTATCAGCGGTTTTGTCATCTTTTTCGATTATATCCCACTTGTTGTAAACGATGATGATAC
This sequence comes from uncultured Hyphomicrobiales bacterium, assembly GCA_964462685.1. Lineage (GTDB taxonomy): Bacteria > Bacteroidota > Ignavibacteria > Kapaibacteriales > UBA2268 > CAYWYR01. Next base: position 127,051 of record CAYWYR010000001.1, read on the forward strand.
CTTTTCGGGCTTCTTCGAGCTGGTTGATTATCTTTTTATCTTGATCTTCTAAGCCACGGGTCGCGTCAATCATCACGATGCCTATGTCACATCGTTCTATCGCACGCTGTGTTCTCAGTACGCTATAAAGCTCGATGTTCTCTTTAACTTGCGCCCTTTTTCTTAGGCCTGCAGTATCGATAAGGACAAGTTCTTCACCTTCATATTCTACGGCGGTATCTATCGCATCGCGAGTAGTGCCGGCTACATCTGTGACAATTAGCCTATCATACCCAAGAAATGCATTGATAAGCGAAGATTTTCCTGCGTTGGGTCTGCCGACTACTGCCAGTTTTAATCTATCGTCAACTTCGTCTTCTGGGTTAGCCTCCAGCCCAGATACTAATTTATCCATAAATTCGCCAGTGCTTCGCCCGTTCATGGCGGACATAGCATAAGGATCACCAAGCCCAAGAGAGTAGAACTCGTATGCGAAATTATCCTGGTTGGCGTTATCGGCTTTGTTCACAGCCATCACCACGGGCTTGTTGCTTTGGCGGAGTATCTGGGCTATGTCCTCATCGAACTTAGTGACTCCGTCCCGAGCATCTACTACGAATATTATAGCATCAGCTTCTTCGATGGCGAGTTCAGCCTGCTCTCGAATGGCTTTTTCCATTACGGTTTCGCTTCCGGGTATAAAACCGCCAGTATCGATAAGGTCAAAATAGATTCCGTTCCAATCTGATTTACCGTAGATCCTGTCTCGTGTTACTCCAGGCGTATCCTCCACTATGGCTTCTCTGTTACCAACAAGCCTGTTAAAGAGTGTGGATTTTCCTACGTTTGGCCTACCTACTATCGCTACTAAGTTCATCTGTCAATCTTTTATTTATCTAATGTATGCATGTTTACAGTCGGCAAAGCAATACAGTGTATTTCATGCGTCAATATGCCTACTCGGTTAAACGCCTGCATGGCAAAATTAACTTATCTGAGACTATTCCCAAGTCGGTTTTATCCGCAACACATTAATTACTTCAAGTATGCCCGTATTAGAGATCGATAATCTTGTAAAAGAGTTCCGAAACCTGAAGGCAGTCGATAATCTTTCATTATCGGTAGAAAAGGGGGAGATATATGGCTTCCTCGGCCCGAACGGAGCTGGCAAAAGCACTTCAATCCGTATTATACTCTCACTTATTAAGCCGACTTCAGGCAGTATAGCACTTTTCGGTAAAAAACTCCGCTGGGGGGATAGAGATCCTTTCGGAAAGATCGGTGCTTTGGTTGAACGTCCGGATTTCTATAATTATCTACCAGCATTCCGGAACCTTGAGTTTTTCGGTGCTATCTCAAATGCGGATGTTTCTAAAGAAAATCTATTCAGGCAGTTAAAAACAGTTGGGTTGGAAGGTAGAGAGAAAGATAAGGTAAAGACATATTCCTTAGGGATGAAGCAGAGGCTTGGGATAGCTCAGGCTCTTCTTCACGACCCAGAATTTATCATACTCGATGAACCTACAAACGGGCTCGACCCGCAAGGTATGCACGAAATGAGGGAGCTAATCAAAAGCCTTTCTCGAGACCACGGCAAAACCGTTTTCTTATCCTCCCATATCCTGGCAGAGGTTGAATCGATAGCTTCTTCTATGGCTATCATCAACAAAGGTAAAACACTTGTTCAGGGAAAAGTACAATCCCTTCTGGATAGGGGTAGCAATAAAATCCTGATGCGTGTATCGAGTCTGCCGGAATCAATCGAGGCCTTGCAAGGTAGTAGGTTGGAATCCGATAAATTTGGTTTGCATGAGGATTATCTTCAATTACTGATTCCTAAAGGGGATATATCTTATGTAGTGGATTTATTGAGAATGCACAATATAGATATCTATGAGATCAAATCATCACGCTCCCTGGAGGCTTATTTCTTAGATGTAACAAAAGGAAAATACGATCAGGAAATCGCAAGCGGAAAACTAGCCATAGGGGGTACGGAATGATAGCAAAACTAGTCAGGCTAGAGCTTTTAAAGATTTTCAGTAAATGGCGTACATATATCGGTTTTATAGCTGTTGGTGTTTTAGTACCGCTTATACATGCTGCCATGTATATTGAGGGTGAAACATACATCGGTTTTATCACTAATTCTTTAGAAGAGATATTCGAGTTCAACGGGGAGCTTCTGAACGGTTATGTTGTTGCGAGAATAATACTGCAGACCTTATATGTAAATATACCGCTGCTGATAACCCTTGTAGCTGGGGACTTGCTTGCCGGAGAGGCCACTTCTGGTACTTATCGCCTGTTGCTTGTAAGGCCTGCCTCCAGAACTCAGATAGCTGTAGCCAAATATATCGCAGGCTTGATATATGTTTTCCTTTTGGTTGCCTGGCTTGCGGTTCTTACACTCGGTATAGGGCTGCTGATTCACGGTACGGGTGATATGCTAGTAGTTGGCCAAAAGATTACCATACTGCCAGAAGTGGATGTACCTTGGAGGTTCTGGGCGGCTTTCGGGCTGGCTTTTATAGCTATGTGGACTGTATATACGATAACTTATATGTTTTCCGCTATAGTAGAGAACGCCATTGGTCCTATTTTCTCGACTATGGCGATAATCATTGTTTTTTCTATAATCGGTGTTCTGGGTATAGGCTTTTTGGAAGATATATCTCCTTACCTATTTACGACGCACATGGTATCTTGGCGACTGCTTTTTGAGCTTGATGTAGATTACTCACTAGTTTGGGAGTCTATTGCGGTTCTGATGGCACATACGCTTATAATCGCAACTGGTACAGTACTTTATTTTAAAAGGAAGGATATAAATACATAGAAAAGCAGATTATCATCATTTCAATTAATTATATAGTCTTTAAAATTCAAGAAATTTATTTAAAAAAACATTAGTTCTGTAACTAATTAGGTTGTCGTATTGTTCTAATATAAAATGAAGTACTCAATAAGCATAATAATGGTTATCATAGTTTCTTTTCTTATTTCATGTGATGATAACGATATCGTTTCAGGTAGAAATGAATATGAAAAGAAGCTTACAAGAATCTCATTTGTGGAATCCCATATTGACTTTATATCTTTAAGTTATAATCAAAAAGGAGATATGAACTCAGCGTATATAAAATACTTTGGGATTAATCCTAACATCAGGGAATATATCACTTGGAGTAACCATGAAAATATCAGACAATTTGACAAGTTAGTTGACTATGGCCCTGAAAATCAAATGAAATCTATTTTTGTGAAAGAAGTTACCAATCCAAATCGAAAGATTTATTCTTTTGTTGATGGCATAAATGAAACAGGTCTTACAAGAGAATACTCCAATATAGAAATAGAATATATCGAAAATATAGTAATTGATCTTATTATCTCTGATACACTTTTAGCTCACGATTATAATTTTGATCTTACAACAAATGAAATAAATATTATATCCACCGTTTTGGATAATCCGCAAACTAAATATGAATACTCGGCGAGTTATGTTTCTAAAAAAAAGCCTACACCTTTTAAAGATCTATACTTTCTCGGGAGCCACTTCTTAAATATATCTCCTATATTCGTTTTTGATGAGTTGCTAGAAAACTTCACTATTAAGCCATACCAAAATAATGGGTGGATAGAAAAAGAATATTCTTACGATTATAAGTATGATAGAGATGGATATCCCATAACGATAAATGAGTATGTAAATGGTAACTCGTTGCCTAAAACAATTATTAACTTAGAATGGGATGATATAAAAAATGCTTCATCAATAGATACTGTAAAATGATATCGATTATATCAAATAACATAAGGTTTATTGTTTGTTCTCTAATAGCAATTTCAATTTTAGTAGCCTGCGATGACAGGGATAATATACTAACTGATGATAAGCAGAACATTCCTTTATTAAGAAAAATCACCTTTCAACATGAAGACTTTCATAGTATTGATTTCAAATACGACGAGTCAGATATTATTGATACTATATATGCCCGAATCGGAGATCATATTCAAGAGATATTTGTTGACTATCAAGATGTGGACACATTTTATAGAACCAGGATTCTGATAGACAACCTATATTTAAGTGGTTTTTATGACTCTGAAACAAAAAAATATTGGGAAGGAAGTACAAAGGTAGTAGAGATTTTAGGTTCAGGGCTATATGAATCAGATCAACCTCTTGAGCATTATTTTGTGCGATATAATAATTCCGATACTACGGAGATAGAGTTTAACAGAGATTACATATGGAATAGACGCGCTATTGTCAATCATACTTTCGACTTCGATAATGATAACAGATGGATTAGTACTTTCTCTAATGAGGAATCGCAGGAAATCTATATACTATATTCCTTTGTATTGAGACCTGAACTGAATCCACTACATCAGCTTGATTTTATGCCTTTTAGTTTTTTAACTGCTTTTAGCCCAATGCTTTTTCATAACAGATTATTAGATCGTGTGGAACCCATAAAATATAATGGGATATCTATGCCTGTTGCTACTATAACTTATGATTATGAATTCGATATTGATGGTAATCTTACCAAGGCAGTTGAAACTTTCGTTGAAAATGATAAAGATTCTATTGGGAATATTATTGATTTAGAATGGTATTGAAGTATCTACCTTATCTATTTAATAATACTGTTTACTATATACCGCTACTAATCTTCAAAACACTATTGTTTGATTTTATATTATCCTTATCTTGCATCCAATTGTTAATCATAAACCATATAACAAAATGAATAGAATCTTTTTATCGCTAATGGCGATTGGCTTGTTTGGCTCAGGTACTTTGATTACATCTTGCGGCGAGGATAACGACGGTGATGCTGCCGAAGTAATGAACGAGATCGACGGTATTGAGAACCAGCTAGGCCTGGAAGTTGAAAGCGAGTATGAAAACGACGGCTTACTCGAGCTCGGTGAATACAACGTAGTTGTACCAAAAGAGTGGATCGGCGAAAAACCGGCTAACGGTATGCGAGTGGCACAGTACAAGATACCGAACAATGACGAAGTATCGATGTATGTTACCAAACTGCCAAAGAACGGCATGATGGGTGATATGAGCGATCCTTCCGTTATTATGGACAAGTGGAAGGCAGAGTTCAGCGGTGCTGAAGAGACTATGGACAAGAACTTTGACTCCGGTGCTGTTATGTATGCAACCGATGGTATGTACACACATACTGATATGGCGACTGGTAATGCTACTTCTTACGATGATTATATGATGCTGGGCGGTTTCCTACCAGGCCGGGAAAGTATCTACACTTTCAAAATGGTTGGGCCAAAGGCTGCTGTAGCTGAATATACTGAGAAATTCGAAGAGATGATGGAAAGCATCACTTTAGTAGATGAAATGGATGAGGACGAACTTCTGTAACTGTCAGCTAGATACCACTCAGATACTACTTACCGTATTCAAAATGATAAGCCCTGTTGCTAAATTCTAGCTTCGGGGCTCTTTTTTGTGGTGTCGAGCTACACCCTTGCTTTAATACCTGCCATACTTATGCTGTGGCTTTGACTTTTATGATATCGGATAGGCGGGTGGTGTAACGCGGGGAAAGCAGTTCCTGCTTCATTCGCCAGCGGCGACCTGTACCATTGGCCGCTATGCGGATCAGATCACGCCGATCCCGCTGGTTGTGCTTGTCCATAGCTGCCATGATAGCTTTGTGGCGGGGATCCTCATTGGCAAAAAGGTTCTTCTGGCGGTTTTCCGTAGGGGTAAGCATCATTGCTACCACACCAGCCTTAGCATAGCCAAAGCCAGGCTTATAGAGTGTCCTCATTACTTTTTGGGCCATATCTGAGAGGTCGATACTGGAATTTGTCGGGTACGGCATTTTTACGATACGCTGAACATATAGCTGCTCCAGCGGGTTCTTGAAACGGCTGGTCCGCAAAAATACCTGCAGCATCAGGCAGTCGCTTTGCTGTGCCCTCAGTTTTTCGCCACACACGGAGGCATATATTGATATATTCTCAAGTATCGGCTCGATATCGTAGAGTGCTTTGGCAAAAGAACGCGTAACGGCGGTCGCTTTTTTGTCGGGCGGCTCGAACTCCCACTCTATACTGGAGATACCTTTCAGCTCCTTTACAAGTCGCAATCCCACAACGGTAAACTTCTTCTTTACGAACTGCTCGTCCAGCTTGGAAAGCATATATGCGTTCTTGATACCCAGCCTGTCGAGTTTTTTGAACTGCTGCCGCCCGATACCCCATACATCGGGCAGGGGAAGCCACTCCAGAACGTTTTTTCTTTTGCTCTCACTATCGATTATATAAATGCCCTCGGGTATGATATGCTTGTTTTTCTTGGCATATCTATTGGCGGCCTTTGCTAAGGCTTTTGTTTTGCCGATACCTATACTGATGGGGATGCCAGTCCATCTCTCGACACGCTCTTTCATCTCTACGGCTAGTGATTCCAGGTTCTCCGGGCTGATACCCTTCAGATCCAGAAAGCATTCGTCGATGGAATATACTTCTATGCCGGGCGCCATATCACCGAGAATACTCATTACGCGGGAACTCATATCCCCATAGAGGGCATAGTTGGAGGAGAATACGGATATACCTTGCCGTTTGAACTCGACACGGTACTTAAATTCGGGCGCACCCATCGGGATACCCATTTTTTTGGCGAGGTTGCACCGTGCTATCACGCACCCGTCGTTGTTGGAAAGCACAACGATAGGGGTATCGGCGAGATCGGGACGGAAAGTCCTCTCGCATGAGGCGTAGAAATTATTACAATCGACCAGGGCTATCATTTAGAATCAGATAAGTCAGAAACTTTTTATTACGTGCTTTACTATACCCCAGATCTTGAAGTCGCTCTCTTCGGTAACTTTGATCTTTTTATACTTGGGATTCGCCGGGATCAGCCAACAGCCGTCACTTTCGATCTTGATTTTTTTCAGCGTGAAATCCCCATCGACCGAACACACGGCTATATGTCCCGTTTTTGGGTCGATACTCCGGTCTATGATCATCAGATCCCCATCGCCGATACCCTCGTCCTTCATCGAGTCACCGCTTACACGCCCATAAAATGTAGAGGAGGGATTATCGATAAGATCCCGGTGCAGATCGATAGCTATATCCAGATGGTCCTGTGCTGGGGAGGGGAAGCCCGCCGGTACCGAAGCCGCCAATAGCGGAATCGTCATCTTCGAGAGAATCTTATGGTATATAATATGTACTGACGGGGTTTCAAGCATAAAGCTACCTAAGAGTATCGTTGTTCATATCAAAATTTAGCGGGTATAATACGCATTATACACTAAAATGCATCATTTGCTACCTAATATGCAAGAGGTGATGATATTTTGTGGATAACATTCTGATATAGGACTAACTATTCCTTACCACTTAGGTGTATTCGTAATTCGGAGGGAGCGAAATACTTACTTATCATATTGAGTGTGACACTGAGCCTGCCCGAGTGCCTGTCAAAATACAGACAAGAGCGAAGAATCTCAATATACAATCTGTCATATATATTATGCAACAAGGGGTTGTAACCCCTTGTTAAAGATCACCCCATCCTAAATCCTTCCCCTCAGGTGGAAGGACTTGTTAAGCTTTTCGTCATTCAGAGAGAGCATAGCGACCGAAGAATCTCAGAAGCGACAGGCTGAATATGACATGCACTCGGGAAGATAGGGTTATAGTCTGGCTGTGCCTTCGAGGCAGGCAGTTTCGGAATAAAAATGCATCTTTCAGTTCATCAGATGCATATCGCTTTCCCTCGAGGCCACGGTATAGAGCTGTTCGTATTTTTCAATACGGCGGCGGCGTTCTTCATCAAGCCTTATCAGTTTTAAGGATACAGGTAGATTGACCGCCGGTATGAGTATAATCGGTATTACTGCAGCTATTTTAAGACTGTTTGTATACATATAAACAAAGGCCGATACCGCAACAGCAATAACTATCACAGCAAAAATAAGCCACTTCAGGAAAAGTGTTTTGTTCCTGAGTTGAAAATCATTTAGTTCTGATACCTTTTTCATAACTTGATATTTTATAAGTGGCTGTTTGCCACAATTAAATTTCCACTTACCATTCAGATATCACTAAAGACGGATCAGTAGTGAAAAATATAATCCTTCCATCGTTTTTCGGGCTGGCTTTGATTGCTTCTTCATGTGTTTCCAGTTCAAAATATGAAGCAGCTTTAGGCCAAATAGATTCTCTGCAAACCGCTAATGACAGCCTCGAGAAAATCATTTATGCCAATAACGCCGATATCGCTGGATTGGAATCGCAAGCTGAAGTTAACTCTCGCAAAATTCAGCAATTGCAAAATGAGTTAAACGATCTGAATAAGCTATACCAAACAGCTAAAAACTCCGCAAACCAGACTACCCAGTCCTTACTGGCTGATATTGAAAGACTGCAAAAGGAAAAAGTCTCTCTACAGACCGAAACCGATAGAATCAAGAACCTACTCAAGCAAAGAGACGACAAAATCAACTCTTTAATGCAAAAACTAAAGCAGTCTTTACTCGGTTTTGAAGATTCTGGCCTTAGCCTTGAAATCAAGAACGGTAGGGTATATGTCTCTCTTTCCAACCAGCTGCTTTTTCCTTCCGGATCTATTGAGATAAACGATAACGGTAAAGAGGCACTTAAAAGCTTGGTAGGCGTTCTGAAGGATACCAGAGATATCAATGTACTGGTTGAAGGGCATACAGATGATAAAGCTGTTCGAGGTGGATATAGATTCAAAGACAACTGGGAACTTTCAGTTCTCCGTGCCACTGAAGTAGCTAAATATATGACTGGGGACGACGGTCTTTCGCCCGAGAGGATTATAGCATCTGGACGCTCGCAGTATTTACCGATTGAAACGGAAGATACCGACGAGGCAAGATCAAAGAACCGGCGTACCGAAATAATCTTAACGCCAGATCTCGGCGAGATTTACGACATTTTGAAGGGCTGATCTATATAAAATGTCATAAAAAATGACATAATTGACAGCTTCCCCAAAAAAACAACAACGTGGTTTGATTATCGTTTAGGTTGTATCGAATAAAGTGCTGTTAAACAGGCTATACAACCAAGAAATCAATCAAATATTAGATACAACACTATGAAAATGCAAGATATTCACACTAATATGGAAAGCAACTACATGATTCCTTATGTAGTTGAACGAACCAGCCGCGGTGAGAGATCATTCGATATTTATTCCCGTTTGCTACAGGAAAATATTATCTTCATCAACTCCCCTATTGATGATGGGCTGGCTTCTGTGGTGATAGCTCAAATGCTTTTCCTTTCATCACAAGATCCTAAAAAAGATATAAACCTTTATATCAATTCTCCTGGCGGATCGGTAACATCTGGCTTAGCTATTTACGATACGATGCAGTTTGTAAAACCTGATATATCAACTATATGCATAGGAATGGCAGCTTCAATGGCTCAGGTATTGCTGGCGGCCGGAAGCGAAGGCAAGCGTTTCGCTCTTCCTCACAGTAAGATTATGATGCATCAGCCAATGGGGGGCACCCAGGGTATGGCATCTGATATCGATATATACACTAAGGAAATGCTTCGCACGCGTGATACGCTTTATGAGATTATCGGTAAGCATACGAACAAGCCAGCTGAGGAAATCAGGAAAGATGCTGACCGCGATTTCTATATGACAGCTCGTGAAGCAGCGGATTATCATATCGTAGATAAAGTACTTGAAAGAGTAAGCGATTCCGACTCACTGGATAAAGACAAAAAAGACGATAATTCAAATAAAGATTCTTAAAAAAATACACTTAATACGATTACAGTTATTCTTAAATTGCTTTATATAATAAAGCAGATTTAGATTATCAGAAGCCGCTTATGATAAAAAAGCGGCTTTTAGATTTTAAGCAGTAAGGCACATTACAAACTGATATGGCAAAAAGAAACACTACAAACGAACTGCACTGCTCTTTTTGCAGTAGATCCAACTCCGAAGTCAATAGCTTGATCGAGGGGCCAAACGGGGTTTTTATCTGCGATCGTTGCGTATCAAATGCTAACGATATCATAAAAAAAAGCAAGCCTTCGGAAAAGCTAGGAGATTTTACTTTATATAAGCCATCGGAACTGAAAAAGCGACTTGATGAGTATGTTATCGGACAGGATGACCCAAAAAGAATTCTTTCTGTCGCTGTATATAATCATTATAAAAGAATACAGTCCGATAACCTTTCAAGTAAGTTTGATGATATTAAGGATGTGGAGCTTGAAAAAAGTAATATCCTTATGCTTGGGCCAACAGGTACTGGTAAGACTTTACTTGCAAGGACTCTCGCCCGTATCCTAAACGTACCTTTTGCAATAGCGGACGCCACCACGATTACAGAATCAGGATATGTGGGAGATGATGTGGAGACGGTACTGCTTGGTCTTCTTCAGGCTACCGACTATGATACAGACCTTGTAGAACGCGGTATTATATATATAGATGAGATCGATAAAATCGGTCGTAAATCCGATAGTCAGTCTATAACTCGCGATGTATCTGGTGAGGGCGTTCAGCAGGCTTTACTTAAAATGCTAGAGGGCTCCAAAATGGGCGTTCCGCCCAAAGGTGGCCGAAAGCACCCAGAGCAAAATCTGATATATGTAGATACTACCAATATTCTCTTTATATGTGGCGGTGCATTTGAGGGATTAGAGAAAATTATCGATGCCCGTATGCAGAAAGCAAGTATTGGTTTTATGGCTGATGGTAAAAAGTCTGAAGAAGAACTTGAAGAGCTCCTTACGTTCGTAGAGCCAGATGATCTTGTCAAATTCGGATTCATACCTGAAATGATAGGCAGGTTGCCAGTTGTTACTTCTCTTCAGTCCTTATCCGAAGATGCGATGCTACGCATCCTTACAGAGCCGAAAAACGCTATCACCAAACAGTACCAAAAGCTTTTTGCTTTGGATGGTGTTGAATTAGAGTTTGATCAAGGCGCCTTAAAGGCCATTGTCGAGAAAGCTTTCGCTAGAAAAACCGGCGCTCGTGGGCTACGCTCTATAGTTGAAGATACAATGCTATCAATAATGTACGATGTACCAGACAAAACTAATCTAGGTAAGGTTGTGATAACCGAAGATACTGTTAAGGCTAAAGCTACTCCCGTTATGCTTCCTAAAGGCGAAACATCTGAGCCCAAATCTAATGCTAAAAAAGCAAGCTGATCTTATATAGTAGTGAGTTATAGATTATCTATATCTATCTATTCCCGTCATTCAGAGGGGGCAGAATACTTGCTTGTCATATTGAGCCTGTCGAAATATGGACAAGTACATTCCAAGACTCAATATAACATGCGCTTGATATGACGTGGTAGTTTTCTAAAGTATTTCAAATCCATCCTTTTTTTCTTGTAACATAAATAAGTGCCCCAGAAATAATTATTCCCAAAATATATGCTGGGAAAAGGACGTACCCTGATTCTCCTCCTTCAATTACACTCCAAAGCATCTTCAATACGATACTCATCATTATAACTATAAAGCCCCAGAATATTTTGCGTTGCCAAAATGCCATGCCTATTAGAATAAATCCCGCTGGAACAGTTAATGTCAACAGTATTTTCTTGATTCCCCAATCTGATGTCAAAAACTCTATCTCCATTTCAAGAAATTCTATAGCAATAGCCGATGGTGTACTCGGCTCGGTAAACCACATCATAGATGTTGTAAGGGCAAAAAATACTGAATAGCATGCCTGAATAGCTTTTCTTGAAAGCAAAAAAGCAATATGGCAATAGCAACAAAGGCCTTATGTACCAACTGAGGGGATTATAGTGTCTCTGCCACGAAAACTCAAAAAAAGAATCATTAAATATCATCAGTAGTATAAAAACTACTGTAAGTAAACCGAAAAATATAGATAATAATATATCTTTTTTACGAGACATTGAAGGAATGGAATTTATCAGTCATATTGTTTGAATTCAATATAAATAAAAAAGGCAACCTTATTAGGTTGCCTTTATATCGCTGTTGGCGGAGGATGAGGGACTCGAACCCCCATGTCCGTGAAGACGGCAGTTTTCAAGACTGCTGCAATACCAATTATGCGAATCCTCCGTATCAGAGAGAGGCAAAATTAGGTACTTGAAGGCATATATGCAAGTACAAATTTCATATATGGAAAATTTTCAGAAGCTTCTTTCTAATACGAAGTCAGCTAATTGTTGAAGAGAGTCTTTATGAGGGCTGTTTCGTAAACCGCTGATTGCGTCTATTGCCTTATCGCGATAAATCAGAGCCTGATGTTTAGTGTATTCCAGCCCGCCGGATCTATCAACATATTCCACCACTTTCTTTACATCGGCATCAGTAAGCTTGCCTTTTTTGATCATACTCTGTATCTTCTTGGTCTCATTAGCTTCACCATGCTGAAACGAGTAGATTAGTGGGAGTGTGATCTTTCTTTCTTTTATGTCATTGCCAACTGGCTTTCCGATAATACTGGTGCGGGAGGTGTAATCAAAAAGATCATCTCTAAGTTGGAAAGCTATACCTAGGTTTTCGCCATATTCAGATAGTGATGAACGAATTTCTTTTTTATCAGTTGTGGATATCGCCCCAATACAGCAACATGATGCGATAAGTGATGCTGTTTTGTCCGATATGATCTTGAAGTAAGTCTCTTCTTTGATATCGAATTTCTTTGCTCTCTCAATAGCGAGAAGCTCACCTTCAGACATTCGCCTAACCGAGCTGCTTGTTACTGCCAGAAATTCAAACTCATTATTTTCTACAGAAGTGGACAGACCTTTGGAAAGTAAATAGTCACCGACCAGTACCGCTATTTTGTTGTTCCATTCAGCATTGATGGAAGCAAGGCCGCGGCGTTCACCTGCTCTATCAACTACATCATCATGTACGAGTGTAGCTGTATGCAGAAGCTCTACCATCGTGGCGCCGATATATGTTCTATCTGAGATAGTACCGGCCGCACCGGCCGATAGGAAAACAAGAATCGGCCTTATCTGCTTGCCTTTAGTTTTGGACATGTAGCGGAGCACAAGGTTCAGCAGAGAGGTCTCGGTCTTTATCGCGTCTTTGTAATAAGCGTCAAACTTGCCGAGGTGTTCGTTTATTGGAAGAGATATATCTTTTAGGTTCATGCTGTAGTGTGTAACGCCTAAGGTAAAGGTTTATGTTAGCGGTTCGGCATATTTCTTGAAAGCCCATGCTGAAATGAGTATGCTTATCTCATAAAGTATATATATCGGGCCTGCTACGATAGTCTGGTTCAAGGGGTCAGGGCTTGGTGTGATAATGGCCGCGAGTATCAATATTATTACTATTGAATGCCTGCGGTATTTGCGAAGCACACCCGGGGATAGCATCCCGCCTCGGCTGAGTACATAAGATACCATAGGCATTTCAAAGAAAAGCCCGGCGGCGAGAATTACCATCATTATGGTATCCCAGTACATATTGATATCTGTAAGATTTAAGATCAGATCCGAACCAAAACCACTTGCAAAAGACAGCATCGGTGGCAGCATAACGAAATATGCGAAAGTGATACCCGATATAAAACAGAAGGTGGTGAAAAGCACGATCGTTTTCGCCCAGGATTTTTCGTTTTTATATAAAGCTGGTTCTACGAACCGCCATATCTGATATAGCGTATGGGGTAGGGATAGTACAACACCTGCCCATAGTATCGTTTTGAAGAAAAAATAAACCTGGCCGTAAGGTTGCTGGTTTTGGAGTTTCATCCCCGCATTCTTAGCAGGCAGGAGAAGTACGTAATTTATAATCTCTTCTATATAAATACCGCCCACAATGGCCGCTAAGGCTACTCCACCGATTATCCAAAGGATCATGTTCCGGAGATCGGATAGGTGATCCATAAAGGTCATTTGCTTCTGTTCCTCGGTGGCTTCAGGCTCATCTCTGCTTACTTCTATATGCCCAGAATCCAAATTTCCATCTTTGTCAATGCCATCCTTAGGCCTTCCACCTGTCGGTAGTTCGGCGCCTTCTTCAGGCAGATCAAAATCTTGGTCTCTAGGCATTTATCAGAATTTTGGAGTGTGGTATCTAAATAAGTATTACGAAAAGTAGCATCAGCTTGATATGCAATTTACAATATGGATTTCAGACCCATGCGTAATGTTCTGCCAGGAGCTGGAAAACCTATCTTAAACAGAAAAGGCTGGTCGGTAATATTATCGATTCTCGCGAATATTTCTGTGGCTGTACTCTCAATTATCAGGTTATAGGCTAACCTGAGATTTAGGCGATACTGAAATCCGAGGATAACTTCTTCACCGTCATTGTAACTCAACTGGCTGCCGTTAAACTGTATTTCTGGCATAATAGATAGATTTTCTATCGATCGGTTGTCTATTCTGAGAAAGCCTATTACCTCAGGTCTTGTTTCGAGTAGCCGCTCACTACCGTTCGAAGTTCCACGCGGCCTCATAAGGGATAGATTTGCAAGATAACTTGTTGATATATCCGAAAAAGTACCGTCGGCTTCGATTTCTATTCCAGGAATAACTGCGTTGTCGATATTCCTTCTCATATCTCTTCCTAAGTCATCGCCTAAAACGGGCTCTACTTCTATTAAGCCATTATAACTATTATAAAAAGCAGCTGTTGAAATGGAATGATTTTCGAAAGAAATTCTATATCCAAATTCAGAAAGTATACCTGTTTCGGGTGTTAAATCCGGATTGATGATAAATCTATCAGCATCCGAATACTGTTCGCGCATTGTTGGGAATCTATTCTTCCTCGATATGTTTGCGAATATATCTGAGCTTTCTGTTAATCTATATCCAACACCGAGCAAGAAACCTAAATCAGAAATCGTATTACCTTCATCTTCTGTAAACTGCCCTGTTTGAGGCGTAATATTAAGATCGTAACTAGCACCTATGGCATAGCTAAGATTATTATATATGCCTCTGTATTCCGATCCAAGCGAGAATGTAGATTGCGAAAATGTCAAATCTGGTTGGTTTGTTTCTTCCCAGCCATGTATAGAGTGGTAGCCTACGATAGATGTAGAAAGCGTTCCATCTGCTATATCGAGATCTAATATAGCTCTTCCGCCGAATGTGCGGTCGTCATCTTCCTGTATAGCTTCAATATCGGAATATGATATATCCTCGTACTTATCAATTGCTTGATCAAAATCATCATACCATAGTGTAGTCCTGAAACTACCTTCATCAAACTCGTAGCTGGAATTAAGTATCGTTATAAGTCTGTTCCAATCTCCGTACTGCCAGTAGCGGCTTCTTCTTTCTCTATTATCTTGGGGTACTACTCCTTTACTACCGGTTATCCCCAATACACCTAAACCTATCTTTACTTCACCGATTTGGGTTTCGGCTCTTATATAACCAGTGTTTCTTTCTTGGAAAGAGTTCGGTAACAGTCCTGGATTGCCTGGCCTGTTAAATACTTCATAATTTGGCTGTGAGGTATTGAGTATTCCGGGTGAATTTAGGGTATTGAAATGCACTATGATATTGGTTTTGCCCGATCTGTTATGGGAAGTACCGCTTAGTTGATAGCCTCCGCCCTCTAGCCCCATGGCTGATATAATATTGGTTTGGCCATCGCTGTTCCGTTCAAACGTACTGAGACTAAGAGCCCCACCCATTGTGTTTGCACCATATAGTACAGAAGATGAACCTTGGTCGGTTACCATTCTACCTATTATTTCTGCTGGTATAAATGATAGATCCATTCTGTTATCCCATGGGATGTTCAGCAAAGCACCGTCAAAAAAAAGAGCTGTCTGTCTTTCGCCAGAGTTTCTCAGATAAAGCAGTGTCTCTCCTCGGGAATTAGTTTCAAGCCGTGCAGAGGGTATTAGCGGAGCTACTTCGGCTATGGAAGTACCATCCGTTTTTTGTATATCACGATACCGCAGTATATCAGATGTAGATATTCTTACTTGGTTTTGCCCGTTTTCATCAGCCGTTTTAACTATCTGGCCAATCGAATAGCTTTGAATGCTATCGCTTGCTTTAACTATTTCAGAATCTTGTGCTGATAATTGATAGCTGAGAGAAAGTAGTAAGATTATACAAGCGAGAAATTTATAATATAGATTTATAAGTAGATACTCGTAATGCATATTCAGCGTAAATAGGTTCAGTCTTTATATTTATGGTTATAGGCGAGGAATATCATCATCGCTGGTGATTTCATCTTCTTCCTGTTGCTTTTTATCTCTGAGAATACTTTCCCACAGCAGATGTTTTAACTGCTCGATATTCTTGCCTGAAACCGAGGATATGAATATCGGTTCGATGCCGTCGAATCTCATTTCCTTCGCTTCTTCAATGATCTCAGGTATAGCGGAATCTACTTTGGTCAACGCAACCATAAAGCTTTTGTCTTTCATCAGTTCTGAATAGGAATGCAGCTCATTTTTGAGCAGTTCATATTCTTCCATTATATCAACCGCATTGATATCGATCATATATAATAGAGAGGCTGTCCTTTCTATATGCTTTAGAAACTGAAACCCCAAGCCTTTCCCTTCGCTAGCTCCTTCGATAAGTCCCGGTATATCCGCTACTGTATATGACTCATATTCGCCCATTCGGACTATCCCAAGGTTGGGTACGAGTGTTGTAAAAGGGTAATCAGCTATTTTAGGTTTTGCGGCAGATATTACCGAAATAAGAGTGCTCTTGCCAGCGTTAGGTTTTCCAACAAATCCAATATCAGCAAGTAGTTTAAGCTCAAGCTTGATAAAGCGTTCTTCGCCGGGTAGGCCTGGCTGCCCGTATCGCGGTGCCTGATTGGTAGGGGTAGCGAATTCTGCATTACCTCTACCGCCCTTACCGCCTTTAAGCAGTACTACTTTCTTATCTTTAGTATCGATATCGGCTAGTAGCTCACCCGTATCTGCATCAAAAACCTGAGTCCCAACTGGAACTTTTATTTTTTTGCTTTTTCCGTTCTTCCCTGATTTTTTTGCCTTACCACCCGGTACGCCATCTGGAGCATGGTATTTTCTAACGTACCTGAAATCCAGAAGCGTGGCCATATTCGGATTGGCTTGAATAACGATATCCCCGCCATCCCCGCCGTTACCGCCGTCAGGCCCGCCTTTGGGCATAAACTTTTCTCTACGGAATGAAACGTGTCCTTTTCCGCCGTCGCCTGATTTGACTTCTACTTTAGCGCTGTCAATAAACTTCATTCAAATATTATAGTCTTTAAATTCGTATGTGTCGTAGCCCTGCTCTTCTAGCTCTTCTAGGCTTTTTACTATGTAATCAATTACCGTATCAACTGTGATAATATTATTATCCGGATCATTTTGTTCTTTTTGGCTGAAATCGTGTTGAAGCCGAGCTGCAACTGATTCAAACCCCTTCTCATCAAGATAGATGAGTGCGGCTTTATAATCCAGTAGTCCGTTCCCTTCCAAATCAAAGAAAGCACTTATCTGATTGAGTGTATCTGATAGATCATCCAAAGTCATGTTTTCAATTATCTCGGATTCTATACCTTCCAGTGCAGTTTGTATTTTGGTGATTTCGCCGGGGTATTCAGATATATAGTTATCTATATCAAAATCTGAATACAATGTACTTATTGAATCGATAATACATTTAGCGGTAATTATTGAATCGGTAAGCACACTATTTCTAGCAGAATTATCGGATTCGCTTTCACTTATCTCTCCATTATCCCCAATTCCTCCAATTCCTTCGTCTATTCCTGAAAGAACCTTAAATGTCGTTCTCGGCCTTAGAAGTCCGTTTATATATATACCAGCCAAGTTGACCGTTGTGCCAATATTCTTCCCCGAAAAAAGTGCATCTATCTTTTCCAGCGAGTTTAAGATTTCATTCGGTGGTTCAGAATCAGTACTCTCTAGGCTGCAATAGTCTTGATACTGGTTATTCCAGTATTCTATTTCATCGGTGAAAAGTGACATGGCATAAATCGGCTTTGTTTTGTTATAGGGCAATTATCAGATTCTACAAACATAGTTTAATGAAGCGTCAACTTCAATAAAAGATAATATGCATAATCATATACCGTTATCCACATTATAGTAAAGGAATAATTACAATCCTTATTTTTGAAATTACTAGAATAGCTGATAAGCTCAGTAAAATCTGATCTCAACATTAAACCGTAAGCAATTATGACTGTTAATAATGACCTATTGATGACACCTAAAAAAGCCATTATTTCTGTATCCGATAAAAAGGGTATCGAAGAGCTGGCAAAAGGATTAACCGATAACGGGGTTGAGATCTACTCTACTGGTGGTACCAAAAAGGCTATTGCATCTGCTGGTATTCCTGTCAAATCAATCTCTGAACTTACTGGCTTTCCAGAAATTATGGGTGGAAGGGTTAAAACTCTTCACCCAAAAGTTCACGGCGGTATCTTAGCCGATCTAAGTTTACAGTCACACTTGGATGAGATGAGAGATACCGGAATACAACAGATTGATATAGTTGTTGTCAATCTCTATCCCTTTGCAGAAACTTTGAAAAAGGGCGGCAGCCATGCTGATTTAATCGAGAACATCGATATCGGTGGCCCTACTATGGTGAGGGCTTCTGCCAAAAATTATCGCTATACAACTATAATTACCGACCCTAATGATTATGATGTAGTGCTTTCAGAAATCAAAGGGGAAGGTATAAAATTTATTACAAGGGAAAGATTAGCCTCCAAAGCGTTCTTGCATACCGCTGAATATGATACAATGATATCAGGTTATTTCAGTGACTATCTATCAAATTCGAAAAGTGATACTTCTGATAAACGCACTGAATCGGAGGTAACCCTTAGATATGGGGAAAATCCTCATCAGGAAGCAAGCCTGAAATATTCAGATAGTCTGCCGTTTGATAGGATTTTTGAAAAGCTACACGGCAAAGATCTCAGCTATAATAATATTATTGATATTGATGCTTCCGCTGCTTTGATAAATGAGTTTAAAAATGATGACAGAGCTGTTTGTAGCATTATCAAGCATACAAATCCATGTGGGGTAGGAGCTGGACAAGACATTTCATCAGCTTTTGATCTAGCATTTAAAACTGATAATGTCAGCCCGTTCGGTGGTATAATCACAGTCAATAGAAGTATTGATGCTGAGTTTGCGGAGAAGATCCACTCAATGTTTATGGAAGTTGTAATTGCCCCAGGCTACGATGACAGTGCAATGGAAATATTAACAAAGAAACGCGATCGAAGACTTTTGACGATTGATTTTGATTCTCTAAATAGTGCCGATAATAAACTTGTAAAATCTGTTTACGGCGGTGAACTGATTCAGCAAAGGGACGGTTTTATGGTAGATAAAGCAGATCTGAAAACCGTTACTAAACGCCAGCCGACAGATGAGGAAATGATAGCACTGATGTTCAACTGGAAGGTTTGTAAGCATGTTAAGTCCAACGCTATTGTATTTGGCGATATGAACGGTACGTTAGGGATAGGTGCCGGGCAGATGTCCCGGGTTGACAGTAGTAGAATAGCAGTTGAAAAATCAAAGCTTATGGGGCTGTCTTTGAAGGGTAGTGTAGTGGCAAGTGACGCATTCTTCCCTTTTGCTGACGGGCTTGAGCAGGCAGCAGAAGCAGGGGCTTCCGCGGTTATCCAACCAGGGGGATCGGTAAGAGATGAAGAAGTAATAGCGGCGGCGGATAGATTAGGGGTTGCTATGGTATTTACAGGTAATAGGCATTTCAAACACTGATATTAATTTTTTTGAGATTTAAGGGTTAAGATATGGTGGGTTTCGGCTATGATGTGCATAGGTTGGAGAATGGCGAAAGCCTGATTTTGGGCGGAATCACTATTGATTCAGAAGTAGGCACTGTAGCCCATAGTGACGGGGATGTTCTTGTACATAGTATTATCGATGCTATCTTAGGTGCGGCTGGGCTTGATGATATAGGAGAACACTTTCCCGATACAGACGAAAAATGGAAAGATGCTGATTCTATTGTGCTTTTGGAACATGTACTAAAGCTTATAGCCGAGAAAAATTATGGGATAGTAAATATCGATGCTATTATTGTAATGGAAAAGCCTAAATTATCTCCTTACAAATCCCTGATTAAAGAGAAAATAGCTCGCGTTTTGGGTTTACCGGTATCAAAGGTGAACATCAAAGCCACAACAAATGAGAAAATGGGCTTTATAGGGCGGGGCGAGGGAACAGCCGTCCATTCAGTATGTATGCTAAAAGAAATATAGATAACTCCTTTTCATTTCTACGACTATATATTATAGCTGTATTGATATTTTCGTTCTCACAATCCTTATACTCCAGCTGGCTATGGGGTGACTGGGAAAGCGGCAAAGATTTTTATCCTTTTTATATCGATAACACTACTCTTTATGATGGTAACTTCATCAAACAGGTTGATGACCGTTTTTATTTATATGATTATAACTGGCTTGATGATAATATTGAATTGACTGTAATAAAAGGTAGCGGTAAATCTACTTTTAGGTTGATGGGGGATGGAGTAGCCCGCACTTTAGATAATAGTATTATTACGTATCAAGAAAAAGAAAGAATCTCCATATTTAGTTATTCTTTATCTGATAAGGATAAACCCGAGTTGCTGCAAACTAAAGTGCTGCCTAATGATTGGTCTGTGGTAAATTCAAATTGCCTGACATATTTTTCGAAAAATGATTCTGTTCTGTTTTATAGCGAAAATGCCGAACCCATATATATAAGAAACGGGATATACAAGCCATATTACCTTTCAGATTCTGTTTTAGTATTGATGGCAAATTCTAATATGGGTAAGATATTTAATATCTATACTGATGGTAGATTATCACAGCCTATCAGAATAATTCTAAATTATAACGGGAATATCAATATAAGAGTGGAAGGCGACGATATTTATGCTATAGGTGAGTCACGCAATCAGAGCCTCGCCTCCAGAGTATCTAAGAAAGTATATAAGCTGGAAGGTAATAGTTTTAATTTAATTCAAGAGTTAGTTGATACCAAAGACTTTATCGCTACCGGCGGAAGTTATTATCAGATTTATACCGATAAGATTACCTTAGGGAATAAAAGTATCTCAACTAAAGGTAAGATTGATTTTTTGGGATCAGCAGAAATTATGGTCGATGGCGAGCCAGCAGTTTTCGCTTTTTTCAGAAATGGTATAATCGCATTACAAAACGGCAGATTAATCGCCGACCAATATATTGATCTTTCAGGTTTGAAAGGCAAGGGCGATCTCGAAGCAGAGTATTACGAAGGCAGGTTAATTTTAACAGGCAATAGCAATACCGCCAATAGTATCGCTAATGGTATCACTTATTCGATGCGTATAACAAAGAATAAAGCCTTTATGATCAATAGGGTTTTAGACAGGCTGCTATTGATTATGATAACTCTGACATTAGTATCTATAGCATTTTATCTTTATCAAAAATATAAAAGAGCCTCTCGAGAGACCAGAGAGCTTACCGAGGATCTACAAGGTGGTATATTTTTTACGGTCGATGAATCGGGTATTTTCCAAAGACAGAATAAAGAGTCAAAGGAGATATTGGTAAATGAAACCGGAAGAGTGAGTTTCAAAAAACTTAAAAGCAAGGAAGGACTCGAGGATATATATAGAATGATAAACAATGTACTGAAAGATAAAAAAGATTCTACTTACAAAGTACATATTATCCAAGGCATCAAGCATAGCGAATATATGTTCCAAGCCAGCGTTCTGAGAGGAAGCATAGGCAGTTTCAGAGGAGCGGTATTTTATGGTACCGATATTACCGAAGAGCTAGAAAGAAAGCGGCTTAGAAACTGGGCACAGCTCGCCCACGATATGCAGACAAATCTTAGTGTTATAAGGCTAAATACTGAGCAGCTGCAGATAATGGCGGTAGGTGCTGACCTGCAAAAACTGAACAAGATAAAGCATCAATCAGATATTATGTTAAAAAGGGTCAGGGATATCGTGACTATAGGAAGGGGCGGTGAAGTCAAGTTCCAACCCGTTAATATCAAGATGCTTATACAAGAACTTGAGATTGAATTCCAAGACAGCGATGACAATACAGAATATAGGTTTCATT
Source organism: uncultured Hyphomicrobiales bacterium (assembly GCA_964462685.1). Taxonomy (GTDB): domain Bacteria; phylum Bacteroidota; class Ignavibacteria; order Kapaibacteriales; family UBA2268; genus CAYWYR01. Next base: position 149,155 of record CAYWYR010000001.1, read on the forward strand.
CACAGGATTTTGTAGCTGAACTTGACGCTAACAAAGTGACCCGAGCTGTTAGAAACGCGATTGAAAACGCTAGGAAAGCAGTATTCAGTAATGGCAAGCAAACTGGCAGAATATCGGTTACGGCATATAAGGAATTGCGATACTTTTATATAAAAGTTGATGATAACGGACATGGAATGGACGATCAGGTCAAAAACAGAATGCTTACCCCTTATTTTACCACTGGGGCGGCAAGTGGCGGTTCTGGAATCGGCACTATGGTAATGACTAGTGTTATGGAACTTCATAACGGAACCCTTAGTATTGATTCCAATAAAGGAGATGGTACTACAGTTGTTTTCCGGTTCCCCGTAAAGCAGAACTCCTCAGATAGTGCTGTTAATTCCACTGAAGAAATATAAGGCCGCAAAATGACAGATTCCGCTCAAAATAAAAGAATATGTTCAATCGATTATGGCAAAAGAAGAGTAGGCTTAGCAATATCCGATATACTACATATAACCTGCAGGCCTTTCAGAACTATCGAGAACGACGTTAAGCTTATCGATAATCTTATGAAAATTGCACAAGAGGAAAATGTCGGACTGTGGGTGGTTGGCGTTCCTATAGGTTCTGAGGGGGAGACTTCAATAGTCAAGACCGTAAGAGAATTTATAACTGAATTAAATGAAAGTACAGGAATCGACACAATAGAGATTGATGAATCGTTCTCATCTAAGAAGGCTTCTTCAAATATGGTCGAAGCTGGTGTTAAAAAGAAAAAAAGACAGGAAAAGGGTATGTTGGATATGTTTGCCGCACAGGCAATCCTAAGAGAATATCTCGACAGGCTCTGAAAAAATAGATTATGTTTATCAAACAGATTCTTATCGGATTAATATTTTTATCGGCATTTATAGCAGCTGATTCGCAGGATAGAAGCCAGTATTTTACTTTTGGCGAGCCTTACAAAGCATCCGTAGTAGTATTGCCACACAGCAGCAATGATTCCCTTCATGCTATCGTGATGCACAGAATAAGTTATGAAACTCTACAGTTTACCAGAACCCGAAAAGGTGGACTTACTACTTATGCCGCGGAAACAGAGGTCAATATCACCTTTAGGAATTCCGAGGGTATCGTAAAAAACAGAACGTTCTGGCGTGATACTGTAATTACTACTGACTTTAGTGAAACCAGTATGAAAAATAAATGGGTAGAGGGTGCTATCCAGACAGACCTACCACTGGGGGAATATTCGGTGGAGATTGAATTTGATACTAAGTCAAGATATAGGAAAAATAAAATTGAATTAGCAATAGATTTCCCTGAAGGCTTTTACAAGTCCAATGATGATGCGACATTTGTATTCGCTGAAAAAAATGAAGAAGCCGGTATAACAACTCCTTTTATCGATGGGGATAAGATATTGTTCAACCCTCAAGGGGCAAGTATCAAAATCTTCACTGAAGTGAGCGATATCGCTGGGCAGTATATCTTCCAGTTCGAGAAACTGACACTCTCGGAGTACCAACCTGAAGATCCAGAAACGGGCGATGAGCCACTTATGGATAGTGAGCTTGTTTATTCTGGTTCAGTAGAACCGAAAATTGATACTCGTATTGAACTCATTACAGACCGCCGAGAAGTTTATCTGATAGACAAGCCTTTTAAAAATGACTCACTTAATACCTTATATTTTGATATCGAATTCCCTTCAGATAAATTACAGCCAGGTAGTTACAGGCTAAAACTTTACGATGATCAGGGGGATGACACTCTACAGAAAAGATTTGTGGTTAACTGGGAAAACAGACCGCAGTCGCTTCAGGATATCGAAGGGGCAGTTGAGTATATGTATTATATTCTGGATGATGAAAAATTCGAATCAATGAAATCTCTGAATGATGACAAGCAGGAAAAGGCTTTCAATCAGTATTGGGAAAATATTGACCCAACCCCCCAGACTCCATTTAACGAAGCACTTTACCAGTATTATAGCCGTGTGGACTATGCCTTTTTCAACTACCGGACTCTTGTAGAGAAAGACGGTGCAAAAACTGACCGTGGTAAGATTTACATCCTATATGGCACTCCCGATCAAAGAGATGAGGGCTTTGAGGGTGATGAATCGGTTATCAGATGGAAGTATGAAAAGCTTAGAAAAGAGTTTTTATTTACAGCCATAAGTACTGGGGTATATAGGTTAACAGCGATAAATGAAATATAATTCTTAATTTAGCCGACTTATCTTAACAAATCAGTTAAATAAATGACCATTCTCGAAGTAGAGAACGTAGTTAAAAAATTCGGCGATTATAAAGCCACAAATAATGTATCGTTCAACGTGGATCAAGGGACTATATACGGGCTTCTGGGGCCTAACGGTGCCGGAAAGACTACCCTGATCAGAATGATAACCAATATCTATAAACCCGATGAAGGAATCATACGCCTAGAAGGCAATGAAGTAAGCCCAGCTATTCAGGAAAGGATTGGTTACCTGCCAGAGGAAAGAGGCCTTTATAAAAAGATAAAGGTAATCGACCAGCTGATATATTTCGGTACTCTGAAAGGCATGACATCACACGCAGCCAGGCTATCGGCTATGGACTGGCTTGCCAGACTGAACGCAGTTGACTTCGCTCAGAAAAAAGTACAAGAGCTATCAAAAGGTATGGCTCAAAAAGTACAGTTTATAGCCACTGTATTGCACAATCCACCCTTTTTGATTCTCGATGAGCCGTTTTCAGGTTTTGATCCCGTTAATGCAGAACTCCTGAGACATAGCATATTAGAACTTAAGAAACAAGGCACGACTATCATCCTTTCTACTCATGTGATGCAGCAAGTAGAGGAGATGTGTGATGAGATTACCCTCATAAGTAAAGGTAAGGCTATTCTGCAAGGTAGTGTAAGGGAAATCAAAAGACAGCATGGCAGGGATATTTTAATCTTAGAAACAGATGGGGATACATCATTTCTGGACAGTATCGGAGGAATAAATATAGTAAACAAAACTGCTGGACGGGCTGAAATAAGAGTTGGTGGCGATCAGGATTTGGCAAAGCATATTCTCGAAGAAGCTATTAAATGCTGCACTATATACCGGTATGAGCTTCTTGAGCCCCACCTCAATCAGATTTTTATCGATACGGTTTCAGATGATGAAGAGTATATATTGACAGATGACGGAGGGGTAGCGAAATGACAAATAAAGTACTTACGATTATCGGGCATGAATATAGCTCAAAAGTAAAGTCCCGTGGTTTTCTGATAGCTACTTTTCTTGCTCCTATAGGTATAGTGGCTCTATATGGGTTAATTATATACCTTTCAATTTCCTTTGATACAACCGAAAAGAAGCTTTTCTTTATAGATAACGGCCTGCCTATGATGGAAAATATCATAGAGCAGGACCCTAATTTATACGAGCTAACTGATAGGGAAGTAGATGATCTCAAATCCGACGTCCAGGAAGGCAAGATCGACGGCTATGTAACAATCCCATCAGATATTGTTGAAAATGGAGAGTTTTCAGTTTATACCACGGGCGGGGGTGGTACTGGATATATCAGTAAGCTGAAAACCGATGTAGGGGATGTTGTAGAACAACTGCGAATTGACGAAGCCGGTATAGATCAGTCTATACTGGCGGAGATTTATGCTCCAGTGAGGCTGAGCACTAATAAGATCAACGAGGACGGTAAAGAAGAAAAAGATGCTACTGAGATAAAATCATTTATAGGGATAGCTTTCGGTTTTATAATGTATATGCTGATCTTCATTTATGGTTCGTTTGTTTCCCGTGGTGTGCTTGAGGAGAAGTCCAATAGAATCATCGAGATTATAGCGTCATCGGCCAAACCGATTGATATATTGTTGGGAAAAGTTATCGGGATTGGTGCGCTAGCCCTCACGCAGATTTTCATGTGGCTGATAGTTATAGGGGCAATGCTTGCAATTATTGGCGGTATTGGGTTAACCCCTGATGCTGATGATCTGCAAAAGACAATGGACAGCCAGCCTATGGTTGCCCCTCAGGCGGAAAGCCTGCCTTTAGAAATGATAGATTCTGTAACCAGTTCGATTGATGCTACTGTGATTGTCAGCTTTATCTTTTTCTTTATCATAGGATTTCTGATTTATTCGGCGATATTCGCAGCTCTTGGGGCGGCAGTTGATAATGAACAGGATATGGGCCAGTTACAGTTGCCTTTTACTTTGCCTATTATATTATGTATAGGTATGATTACGCCTGTTACACAGAATCCTGATGGACTACATTCTATCATATTCACAATGTTCCCGCTGACTTCCCCTATTCTCATGCCGGCGCGGATAGCAGCTACTAATGTACCTTTGTGGGAGGTTATCGTATCCGGTTTGCTTGCTATTCTAGGATTTCTGGCTATCCTGTGGGTGGCGGGTAAAATCTATAGAATTGGAATGCTATCTACAGGTAAGAAGCCAAGCTTCAAAGATTTGTGGAAATGGATCAGAACGGCATAATATTCTCGTTATCTAAATAGTTCACCCCTGAACCTGGCACCGATAAATGTTGAAGTATTCGGTCTGGGTTCGGGGTTTTTAAAATCATCGAACATCTCCTCATATCCTAAGTAAATATCGATACCACCAGCATTTCCTCTTATCTGTGCCCCCAGCTCTGTTCTGAAAAGAGACTCAATACTGCTGCCATCTGAATAAGCTGTATAAATGTTTCTGCTGAATAAATTAATCCATTTGTTAATATCATAGCCCAGTTCCAAATGTGGTGTGAATTTATACTGCAGTTCAGATATATTAAAGCCGTTTATATAATCTGGTGTTCTATAATCCGAGCCGACTATGATATACTGCGCGTCAATACCCCAGGATATTTCCAGCCCGTTCGCTAAATTACTGTATTTAGGTGATAGATAGCCGAGTAGGGGCCCGGCATATAGAGTTACTCTTTTTGTAGAGCTTGTTGGGTTGCTCTCTTCATAATTGTCGATTTCGTGCCTGCACCTGTGTCCAAACCCTATTTCTATTATCCCAAAATCAAACTTTTGGCTATACCGTATCTCTTCTTGCCAGCTAGCGGCATAGGGATCAAAGTTTATATCATTAAAAGGTGTGGCAAGCACATTCCCGATAACCGTAAACCAAAGTGCGGAATTATCCCACCTGTAGAAAGTACCGCTACCACCAAAAACTAGATTATGGCGTAATGCTCCATCAGCGCTTCCATTCCCTCTTTCGTAAAGGCCTATAAAATCCAGATCATGCATAAACCTGACTGAATCTAAATCACTTCGATCCAGCGGGGAATAAAAGCCGAATCTCTGCATGTCATGTTGGCTGTAAACATTGCTAACACAAAACAGTATGAGCGATAATTGAATAATATATTTGATAGTAAACCTCTTATTTTTAATATATTTATATACCGTTAACATAGAAATGGTTTCCAAAATGTTAATTTTGTATGAACTTCAAAAATGGAAAATTTATGTTGATACTCGACGGTCATAATCTCACTATTGATAAACTTCATTCTATCGCCAGAAAAGGTACGTCTCTTAATCTTGATGATAACTCATGGAATAGAATATCCGCCAGCCGCGTAATGCTTGAGAAGAAGATAGATAACGGTGAGATAATGTATGGTATCAATACAGGTATCGGTGAGTTCAGCGAAGTAACGCTCAACCCTGACCAAGTAAAGGATTTTCAAAAGTACCTTATATATAACCATGCGGCCGGGATAGGGGAGCCAGCTCCCGTAGAACATATCCGAGGCGCTATGGCAGGAAGAATAAACGTACATGCAAAAGGGCACAGCGGGCTTAGGCCTGTTATTACTGAAACGCTGATCAAGCTACTAAATGCTGGGATTACTCCAGTTGTCTGTGAAAAAGGCTCGGTTGGCGCTAGCGGAGATTTAGCACCTATGAGCCAGATGGCATTATGCCTAATGGGGGAGGGTGAATTATGGCAAAACGGTAATCGCAGGCCAGCCAGTGATGTGATGGACGAGTTGGGCATAGAAATACCTGGCCTTGAAGCTAGGGACGGGTTAGCGACTATCAACGGCTCGAATCTTTTGACGGCTATAGCTGCTCTTCAGATTTATGATATCAGAAAACTCATCTATCAGTTTGAGATCGCTGCTGCTATGTCCCTTGTGGCTCTTAAAGCCAATCTGAAGCCTTATGATAAAAGGATTACCGAGCTGAGGGGTTTTTCGGGGGCGGTTAAGTCATCAAAGATATTGACGAAACTTGTTGAAGGGTCTGCACTTCAAATAGGTGATATACCTGTAAAAGTTCAAGATGCTTACTCGATGCGGTCAACTCCACAAGTTGTAGGTGCGGCAAGAGATTCAGTCGAGTTTGCGGCCTCTCAGGTAGAGACTGAACTAAATGGAGTAGGTGATAACCCGATATTCTTAACAGAGGAAGAAACTTATTTATCGGGTGCAAACTTTCAGGGAACTCCCGTTTCACTTCCGATGGATAATGTAAAATCAGCTGTCACGATGATATCTGTGTTGTCTGAAAGAAGATTGAACAGGTTACTGAATCCTGCACTTTCTGTGGGGCTACCTCCGTTTCTCACAGAAAATCCCGGTCTGTTTTCTGGTATGATGCTCAGCCAATACACAGCGGATACACTGATTGTCGAACAGCGCACCCTATCAGCTCCGGCAAGTATCCAGTCGATTCCCGCTGCGGCCGACCAAGAGGATTTTGTATCGATGGGGATGAACACAGTATTACAGAACCAGCAGATTATCAAGAACGCTTATGGGGTTCTTGGGATAGAGTTTATGGCTGCGGCCCAAGCACTTGATATACGGAAGTATAATCCAGGGCCGGCATTATCATCAGCCCATAAGGTTATTCGAGATCATGTTGACTTTTTGGATATAGACAGGCCGCTATACAAAGATCACAATACTATGATGGAACTTGTTAAATCGAATGCCATATTAGAAGCTGTAGAAAAAGAGATTGGGCAACTCTCCGAGGTTTAAAAAACGATCTATTGCAATATCCAGATTGCAGATCCAACAGATACAAACAACCAAAGAAGTATAGCTAATATAAGCGGTTTTAACCCCATAGATTTTATCTTTTCTATTGAAAAGCTAAAGCCTATAAATAGAATGGCAACTACCATTAAGCGTTTTGATCCAAATCTGATAGCATCTGAAAGTTGAGTCGGCAATGCCAAGTATTGATTTACTAGTATAGCTAATACGAAAAGCAGTATAAAAACCGGTACTTTTGGCCTGCCGCTACCCTTGAATAAGTATGAAAACGCAAGTGAAAGTGGAATAATCCAAAGCGCTCGGGCAAGTTTAACTGTTGTCGCAATTTCCAAAGCTTCAGGGCTGAATGCACTTGCAGCACCCACTACAGAGCTTGTATCGTGTATAGCAATGGCTGCCCATAGGCCAAACTGCTGGCTGCTCATACCTAAGACCTCTCCCAGATAAGGGAACAGTAATAACGCTATTGCGTTGAGCATGAATACTACTCCGAGCGCTATGCCGATCTGGTTTTGGTTGGCTTTGATGGTAGGGGCTATTGCCGCGATTGCGCTTCCACCGCATATTGCGGTTCCCGAAGATATCAGTACCCCCGTTTTGTTATCTTTAAGAAGTAATTTCGATCCGATATAGCCTAACAGGAGTACTGATAGGATAGTGCTTAAGGTAAGCCAGAAACCTTCCCCGCTTACTTCCAATGCTTTATCAAGTGAAATCCCAAACCCTAAGCCTACTATGGCGGTTTTGAGTAGGATGCCTGTCATTTTTGAGTATTTTGCTAAACCTGATTTAGCTTTTTCGGTAGTTGCGAATACTGCGATAGCTAAACCTATAATAAGTGCAATCGGTGCAGAAACTGTCAGAAAAAAAATCCCTACTACGCATATCAATACCAGCCAGTCTATCATACTAAGCATAACCTAATCGATAACTACGGTTAGTTCGCCTTCAATAGAGTCAGTTTCTAATTTCAGAAAGTATAGGCCACTCGCTATTCCCGCTCTGTCAAAAATAACTTCGTCCTCTTCTAAAAAGCCTTCGAAAATTACCCTTACAAGATTTCCCGCTCTGTCGAATAAACTGATATCCGTGTTTTCACCAGCAGGAACATTTAAGAAAATGGTAGCTATATCTTGAACTGGATTCGGCTGAATGCTATAAAGCCCAAACTCTCCCGACATTGACAGAAGCCTTGTACCTCCATCTTCACAAAGTTCAGTTAGTGTAAAAACTCCTGGTCCTAACTCCACATCGCTACCAGCTGTAATATCGAGAAACTGTGAAACCGGGCTTGTTTCGGAATTACCTAAAGCAACTTTGAATGGTATTAGGAGTTGGCTGTTTTCATTAAGTTGATCCTCAGTAATCGTAATGTTTAGTCTAAATTTACCATCAACTTCTATTTGGGTAAATTCAAACCCTGAGTATGTCAATACAGTAGGATTGTATTCGATACTAAAATTCAAAACATCATTTGTGATAAAGTATTGATCAGCTTCGGGCAAATCAATGATAATATTGATACTTTCCCCCTGTGCCCCTGAAGCGTCATTTATTTTACCTATTATCGTTTCGCTGATTGTGCGGCCTACTATAGTAACTGTATAGGGCACATCAAATCCGCTTTCATAGATTAGAAGCTCGGCTATAGAATATGACTGAGACATAGGATCAAACGATGTTATATATCCTGTAGAAGTATTAGGAATAATCACGGTTGGAAGCACTATTCCATCCACACTGATATATTCGTTGGGATCGGATAATAGCTCATAATCAACTATTGGAACATTACGAAGACTGTTATTCCTTATACCGTCTTCAATATTCAAAACTGACTGCTTACCGACTTCGGTCAATGGGAAAAAAATAGGTGTTTCAACCGATAGCCTTCTTTCCTCTACTTCGGCTATGATATTCGCACTAGCGGTTTTGCCATTATAGTATATCTCGATCACTGCTTCAAAAATACCTAACTCATCCGCTCTGAAAGTAAATGCCTGCATCTTGGCAGTTTGGTATAGCAGATCTTCAGTAGTTGAAGTTTTGAGCATATTGAATTTCTCTGGATTCGTTCCTGTGATATCAAAGCCCTCGATAGAGATATATGGGTCGGTTATCCCTTGTAGATAGTCATCTATTTTCAAGTATAGATCCTCACCTAGTACTGTTTTTCCCAAGTCGATATCATTAATTATCAGAACTGGTTCTATAATACTTAAAGTATTGCTCGTATCTCTAACAACTGTATTGAACAGGGCTCCCCATTCTATCACTTTACCGTCTTCACCCGCGGATACAAATGTCTTCCCGCCTGGAACTAAGTCCAAAGAAAATGGGATACCGTCATTAAATCCATCATAATCATGGGCTTTAAAATCCTCTATTATAGACCAGTTCTCGGTATCAATAGCGGTTATTTCGCCCAAGCGCCCTATTGCAATTAAGGTTGTGCCTAGCTCATCAAAAAACAAATCAGTAGTGTTTACCAGACCAGGGTCAGTATATTCAAATATGGGTTCACCCATATTATCTGAATCATATACATTTATATTATCGCGACTGGCAATTGCGGTTGTACTCAAGTCTTTATTGAAAGCAATAGAGTACAAATTATTAAAAGGGACTTGATCTTGATGTTGGACTGACCAGTCATTGGCATCGTGAGTATAAATCAAACCTGATTCTGATATACTTATTATTTCATCAAATAAAGGATTGTATTCCAGTGTGCGGATTCTTGAATTATGGTCGGCATTTGAATTTAGATCATTAAAACTATCAGTATCTATAAGGATTACAAATCCGTCTTCGGTAGAAAATGCTAGTTGGTTTTTATCTTGGAGTAGTGTGATATCTGTTACTGAGTCATCGTTCAATGAATAAGTATTTAATATCTCTAATGTAGAGGTATCCCATTTTATTACTTTGCCGAAAAGGGTGCCTGTATAAAAATATCTGCTGTCATCGGAAAACTCTATGCAAGTGATTTTATCGTTCGCATCAAAAAGTGTCGCTATCGGCAGGAATGTTTCATAGTCCAGTATAATTAGTTGATTCGCTCCTACTGCCACTATTGACTTGTCTGGGCTTACTTTGACATCGTTAATAGAAGATGTAGGCCCATGGAATTCTTTTAATAGCGACCCAAAAGATTTACCGTCACTGATATCGCATTCAGCAATAATACGCCCTAACTGGGTAACGTTGTTCTGATCGGTTTGCCATAAAAAAGGGCTTTCGGTTATGTCTGGGGTTATTATGGATATATTATTAGTTGCTAAATCTTCAAAAAATAAATCAACAGGTAAATCTCCTACTCCAGAATATCCTATTGCAACATTATCACCAACTAAATAGGAGTCATTGATTTTTGTATCATCCAAGAAAATCTGCATTTCTAAATTAGATTTTATATTGCCGCCACCTATTTCAAAAGAGTTATCGCAATATCCATCAAGCACTTCTATCTGGTAAACCCTATAGAGATTATCAATTGGAGAAAATGTAATATCAATTATCTGGGATTGTCCAGATTCTAAATCAAATGTACTAGGGGTTAGTTCTACATCTGTAGAAGGGGATACTAGTCTGATATCCTTAAAATCATAATTGTTAGCTGTCACTGTGATTTGATCTACAAGCGTCTCCCCTTGATCCAGCTCTCCAAAATCAACAAATGTACTAGATATTTCTAGTTTGGGTAAATCATCAGTTTGTATAAAATCAAAATCTGATCTAATATCATCCTGCCCACCATATATTACAGATAATGTTCTTTCGCTGTTGTCGCAATCAGGATCAATCTTAAATTCTGCCGCTAAGCTATAATTATCAGTATAATACTTAGAGTAAACAAATCTTTTAAGTGCCTCATCAAAGCTATCAATGTTTAGATTTTCCTCTGAGTGGCCTCCTGAATTAGCTACTATGGACTTTACCTCATCATAGATTATATCAAATGACAGTACTGATAAAGTGTGGTTTTTTGTTCGCAAAAAGTCAGAGATTAGAAGTTCGCTATCAGTGGTAAAGCTATTATCGGTAAATACTAGGATATCAGCCGATGGAGTATCGAAGTGATCTAAGACTGAAAACAAACCACTTCCATCGCCAAGAAAAGAGTCGTCAAAACTATATTTTCTTATAGTAGGGTTGATATTATTGAAGTCAAGGTCTATCGGTGAAAAATTACGAGGCTTTATAAGCTGAGCTTTGTAATCAAATACGAATACCAAAGACCTTTTATCAAATGATAGAGCCTCTATATCGGCTACGGCATTTTGAATAGCTACCAATTTATCAGATTCATTCAATAAAGATTTATCGATCATCAAAACCAGATCCCTGTCAAGCATAGAAGGGTTGGCAGGAACTGAAGACAGCTCAAAATTAACCTCGTTACCGTCAATCAAAATCGATAAATCATTCTTGTTGGACACTTCGGGGAATCCGTTCGCATTCCAAAAAGCTAATTCAGCGTTAACTGTAAGACCGTTGTTCTCGCTTTCAATAACTGCCAAACTCTGGGATTGGATGAGTAAAGGCATTATTAGTGAAAGTAGTAAAGTAAATATTCGCATAAAAAAAAGTAGTATTAACATTGTTCAACGCTAATACTACTAACACTTTTTTAGGGAAAATGTTTTCTTAATATCCCTACTATTCGATAATTACAGATATTATACCTTTGTGCGGGCCTGCTTCAATATAAAGGTTATATGCACCAGATGGCAATCCTGATATATCCATTGCCCGCCCTGATATCAAGTTTACGCCTTTATCGAAGCTGTAGGATGAGATATACTCGCCTGCGGTATTGTAAACCTGTACTTTGATTTCATAAGGTATATTTTTATTAGCGGCTAAGGTAAACAGCCCGTTATTAGGATTTGGGAACACTGTAAGCCCGTACTCTATTTCAAGATAAGAGCCAACGCTAACCAGCGCCTTAAAATCGAATTTCCAAAAATCGTTATCCGATATCCTTCCTTCAGAATTCTGAGCTACTAGATTCCACCAGTATTCTCCGTTTTCCATATCATTGATAATGGACGGTACATAATCCAAAACACTTATTACTGTATCATATATAATATTATCGCCATTCAAATCATAGGAAATCTGGAATCTGTATTCATCAGCACCATCAACACTTTGGAACTGAAATGAAGAGAATACAGCTTCATATATTCCACCTCTCTCTGGGGTGGTTCTCTCAGGCATACTGAGTTTGGTACCAAATTCAACTTCTTCCCAATCACTTGTATCATTGGGTTTAATACCTCTCACCCTTAGCCTGTAGTCGCTGTTATAGCTAAGGCCAGATATTTCCCTTTCATTTGTTTTTATGCCAGTTATAGATTCTACAACCGAGTTATCCGATAGGTCATTTAGTTCTAACTCATAAGAATCTACCCCGCTAAGCGCTGTCCATCGTGCGGTCAAAAATGTGTCTTTATTTACGCCACTGGTTGGTGCGGTGATGGAAATACTACCTAATGGAGGGACAGTCGTAAAGTTCCAGGTATCGGACCATTCGCTATATCCACCCGCTATCTGATACCTGACTTTCCAATAATAGCGTGTGCCCAGTTCTGTTGTAGGTGTGTAAGAAGCTTGATTGACAGTTTGCTCCACCAGCGGACTATTCAGAGTTTCATCATTCCCTAGTACTAGATCGTATTCAGCTCCCGGTATAGTTCCCCATACAAGTGGAGTGAGTTGCTCAATATCGATGGCATTATTATCAGGTGATGTTAAAGAAAGTGCGGGATATATTGTTGTGAATGACCACGTATCAGTCCAGTCAGTCTCAATATTATTAGCGGTAGCCCTTACCCGCCAGTAGTAAGTCGTACCTAATTCTAATGATGAGTAGTCGTAGGTTAGTCCACTTATATCTGTCGTATCCAATAGCAAGTTATTAAACTGACTATCAGTTGATAATTGAAGACTGTATGACGATGCACCCATAGACTCCGACCAAGTCAGTTCTCCGTTTTGTTCTAAAGTCTTTGACCCGTTGAGGGGAGATGAGAGAGAAAAACCAGGTAGCTTTGTAGTAAATGAGAATGTATCCGACCATTCGCTGTAATCAAAGCCATCATAGCTCATAACCCGCCAATAGTATGTTACTCCACCTGTCATATTTGTAAAGTTGAATGTAGTATGGGTTAGTGATCTTGTAAATACCCGAGACTGTAGGTTCGCGTCTGAGAAGATTTCCAAACTATCGGCAACCGAGGATGAGTACGAGTCCCATACAAGATCAACTCCGAATGGGTCTGCACCCTGAACCATGTCCGCGGGACTAACTAGAGTAGGAGTAGTAATTCCTGTTCTAAAAGCTTCTGTCACTGACCAGTCACTTTCACTTTCTACATCTACTGCTTTCGCTCTCCAATAATACATAGTGGAAGGTTGAAGGCTTTGATTGATATATGTTGTGTCGGTTATATTCTCGACTGTTGCCGTGCTTGCACTAAAATCGCTTTCTGTGGCATATTCAATAGAATATGAGTCTGCTGCGGGATTTGAACTCCATAGTAGTGAAACAGGTAAATCAAGCCCACCAATACTATCTACAGGGCTGATAAGATTTACGGGAGATAGTTTTGTCTTAAACGAGAAAGGTGTAGAATAAGCCGTTTCACCACCTGGATAAATAACCTTTACCCTCCAGAAATATTCCTTTTCAAACTCTAAACTGGCTGTTGTAGTAGAAAATTCGTTTGTGCTAAGAGAATTTGAGGTATAATCTATATTGGTAAAAGTATTATCTTGAGATAATTCCAGTATGTACCCTCCTGCACCCGCAATATTCGTCCAAGTGAGTACTGTATCAAGCCCTAAGCCTTCTGAGCCGTCAGTAGGCGATACCAGGGTAGTTGGAGGTACTGTAGTCCTGAAACTCCAAGTATCGGTCCAAGGAGAAATAACATTTCCGTTAACAGATCGGACTCTCCAATTGTATTCAGTGTAGTAGCTAAGTGTAGGTGTTACAACTGATGTATTGCTGATACTATCACCAGAAGCTACGATTTGTGTGAACTGTTCATCGCTTGCAAGCTGCCAATCATATCCTGTGGCATTTGAAACCCCAGACCACGCTAATGTAGTATCAATCGATATGTATTCAGAATCGTTGGCAGGGGAGATAAGGGTGGGTATAGTTATATCAACTGGCAGATCACTTACCCAGATACTTCGGCCATAAGTTCCGGCATATATTTTCTGGTTCTGCCCATCCAGTACTACAGTTCGCACACTGGTATATGGAAGGTTTTTAGAATACTCTACCCAACCGTTGCTGTTATCATCTCTATAGAATACACCTCTGTCATTGCCGAGCCATAGTCTGTTATTAGAACCTGCTTGGTGCGCCCCGTCCAATGCTGGAATGTTAGCAAGCCCCTGTGATTGATTGGTAAAAGTACTACCGAAATCATCGGAGTAATAGACTTTTTCATTATTAGAATATCCACCGTATATCAGCCACAGTTTATCAGAATCAGATGAATGGAAAACAACTTCCTGAAGAGGCTGATTGCTATTGGAGGTTATCTGATCCCAAGTAGTACCGCCATCGGTGGTTTTATAAATAGAGTTCGAATTACTATTTCTAAAGCTGAATACGATTCTGTTGGAATCCACAGGTGACATATCTAAAACACGAATGGTATTGGTATGCGAGAAATTTGTCAATCTTTGATAATCATCTTCCTGAAGAAAATTATTCGATTTCCACACATTATAATATCCCACAAGCATTGTAGAAGATTTTTGAGCACTCATAATATATGGTGTTTCCCAAGCTCCTTCTTCATCTGTTTTATTAACCCAGTCACTTTGGGCTGAATCCCATTCAAAAGTCAATTTTATGAAATTTTGCCCACCGTCACCAGAACCGGAGATCTCTCCGTAATATAGAGCACAGAACATATTATCATCATCATTGGGGTCTATATGCGATACAAAACCATCCCCGCCGAGTGGCACATACCAGTTTCCGTCATCAAGTAACATTTGGGTACCGTTATCCTGCGTTCCGCCGATAATTCGTTTGGGATTAATAGTTTGCACATCAAAATCGTAGAACTGGCTAATCGCTAAGCCCTCGGCCAGCCACGTGTATGAGCTGCCACCATTGGATGTTGAAAACAGTCCACCATCATTTGTGATATACAATATACTTGTATTGGGTTTGAAGTGGAGCGAATGCTGATCTGCATGGATAACTGGGGAGCTGTTCTTGTTATGCCCGGTCCAACCAGTCCACATAGCTACTGCTTCCCAGTTTTGCCCCCCATCTGTAGATTTTTGCAGATTAATACCGCCAACGTAAACTTCATTTTTATTAGTTGGGGATACCTCAATTGCTAAATCGTAGAAGGCTTGCCCGCCAGTATCACTACCATCAGAATGATAACCTAAGATATTGGTGGATGTATGCCTTGCGGAAAACGAATTACCTCCATTTGTTGATCGGTACACTCCGTGTAAGTTTCTAAAGTTCGCTGCCAATACATAAAGGTAATCAGGGTCGTCAGGTGTAACCGCCAGTTCTATTCTGTGCAGACTGTTTGAGGAAGGCAGACCATTTGTCAATTCAGCCCAAGTTATACCGGCATCGGTAGATCGATAAACTTTTTCATCAGCACTGGCGTAAATTGTTGAAGGCGAATTAGGTTTGAATACTATATCATAACAGTTGTCGGTAAGAGTTCTATCCCAACTATCCCCTCCATCTGTTGATACTATTATACCGCCGTTACCAGCAGCATACACAAGATCAGGATCTGTAGGGTGTACAATTATCTCCCTTAATAACCAGAAATCCGTGAGATTGGTTTGCCAGTTCGTCTCCGCCCAAGTACTGCCACCGTCTGTTGATTTCATGACGCCAAGGGAGTAAGCATCTGTGCCGTAGCCGTCGCCAGTAGCTGCATATACAATATTTCTGTTTGAAGGTGCGAACTCTATATCGGTAATACCTATAGGCTGAAGAATCGATAATCTGTCAGTCAAAGGAGTCCATGAGCCCCCAGCGTTTCTTGTTTCCCATATACCGCCGAGTGGCATCCCTACAAGCCACCTGTTAGCATCCCCAGGGTCAAACGCGATGGTATTTATCCGGCCGTTTCCAAAGTTTCTACCCTGGGAACTATCCGGCCCTACAAGCGACCAATCAGACTGATCGTTATGCTTATCGAAAGTGTTTTTATCTTGATCAATTAATTGGAAGCTATTATTTTCTGGCATATATAAATGCCCGGAACTAGTAAGCCTTGAGCTCCAATAATGTTCCCACCGCTTATATTTTTTATATACAGCCTCTCTTTTATCTAAACCGAGCTCATCTGCTTTTGCATAGAATGCGTCCTGAATCTCATAGAAATTCGGATTTTCTTTACCCGTCCATTCTATCCAAGGCTGTGATGAAAGATGCCCCAAGCCAATGAACAAGAAAAAGGAAATAAGAGAAAAAGTGATTTTAAACATAATAGCCAACTATACATAGAGATTTAGAAAAAAGGGTGATATCTCAACAAAATTAACAAAACCAAATCAAAATTAGCATACTTATTCCGCGTATTTTGATAGAGTAAAATACACTATCCTGTTCTTTGAAAGTTATAAGTAATAGTGATCGAAGGATATGAAACAGAATAGGCAATCAGCCGTTTTAATGTACTATATCAAATCTGTAGGCCAACACTCTTTTTAGCCTCTCCAGAGACCACTATCACTACAAACCTGAAAGGGAAGACATGCCGTTGAATACTGGGCTTAACGATGAACAAATTATGCTTCGCGATACTATCAGAAGATTTGCTGAAGAAGAGGTTCGGGAAAAATCAAAAGAACTTGATGAAAAAGAAGAGTTTTCTCCTGAACTGACTATGAAAATGGCGGATCTCGGTCTTCTTGGAGCATTTATACCGGGTGAGTATGGCGGGAGTGAACTTGATTACGTGTCTTATATCATTGCTGTAGAAGAGCTCTCTAGGGTTGACGGATCCCAAGCTGCTACTATAGCGGCCCATAACTCTCTTGGCACGGGTCCGCTTTATTATTTTGGTAACGATGAGCAAAAAAGTAAATATCTACCGCAGCTTACTGGCGGGAAACTATGGGGTTTTGGCCTGACAGAACCAGAAGCTGGTTCTGATGCAGGTAATACCCAGACTACAGCAGTACGAGATGGCGATGAGTGGGTGATCAATGGTTCAAAAATATATATAACGAACTCAGCTACCGATATGACTATCGGCTCCACTGTTTTAGCAGTAACAGGCGAGAAGAACGGTAGAAAAGAGTTATCTACATTTATTGTTGAAAACGATGCCCCAGGCTTTACCCAGAATGTTATGCACGGTAAAATGATGTGGCGCGGTTCAAATACGGGCGAGCTTCATTTTGATAATGTCCGAGTACCTCACACTAATATGCTCGGCAAGCAGGGTGATGGATTTAAGCAGATGCTATCAACCTTAGATAAGGGTAGGCTATCGATCGCGGCTATGGGATTAGGTCTTGCTCAGGGTGCATTCGATTATGCTATGAAGTATGCTAAAGAGCGTAAGACCTTCGGTAAAGCTATATCTACCTATCAGATAAACGCTTTCAAGCTGGCAGATATCGATATGGGAATAGAGCTGGCAAGAAATTACCTCTATGACCTGTGCCGTAGGGTAGAAAAGGGCGAGCGAATCACTAAAGAATCTGCTATTGCTAAGCTCAACTGTTCGGAACTAGCTCACATGGCGGCTAACCACTGCGTTCAGCTATTGGGCGGATACGGCCTAATGAAAGAGTACGAGGCTGAAAAATATTACCGCGATCAAAAACTACTGGAGATCGGCGAAGGCACAAGCGAGATACAGCGAATAGTTATCTCCCGCGAGATAGGCTGCTATGATGTGTAAGGAGCATTGAAATACCAACTTTTCAAACCCTGTACTTAATCATAGTACGGGGTTTTTATTTATAATCAGCGACTAAAACTGATGCTGATAGATTAAGCTTGCTTTCTAAGTTTCTTATCATTTGTACTGTAAGTTTTTTCTTCCTATTGAGAATTTCTGAAACACTACTTTTACCGCCGATAATTCCGACTAGGTCTTTTTGTTTCAAGCTTAATTCCTCCATTCTTATCTTTATCGCTTCTATAGGATCAGGAGCATCTATGGGGAAGTGAGTTTGTTCATAATTATCTATTAAAAGAATCAATACTTCGGCTTCATCTCCTTCCGGTGAATTTGAAGGAGCATTGAAAATTTCGTTTAGCCGTTCGAGAGCTAAATAATAATCATTTTCATTTTTTATAGGTTTGATATTCATATTATGATCCATTGAAGTTATATATTATTCGCATCGATTTTATCATAGTGCGAGTGTGTTCCTATAAATCGAATAAAAGCCCATTGCTTTTCATAATTAAACTTAACTACCAGCCGGAACGAATTACCTTTTATATTAAAAACAGCTCTTCCGTTTTTTAGAATACTCGCGTTCGCATATACTCTTTTGATATCAGAAGGAGATTTCCAATCGGCCTTCTTCGCAGTATCATACCATGTTTTAAGGTATTGCTCAGAATCATTATAGATATTCCAAAAATCTATAAGGGCTTTTTTAGATACTATTCGTTTCATTATGATCCAAAGTTACGAAAAGTTCTCTAAATACGAACATATCTCAATTCAATACTCAGCACCGACAAAATATAGACCGCTGGCTGGGGCTAAGGGGGAATTTAGCGTTCTGTCTTTTGCTAATAGCGCCTTTTTAAGCTCGGTCTCGCTTCTATGGCCCCTTCCAACATCTATCATAGCCCCTACCAGTGAGCGAACCATACCGTAAATAAACCTATCGGCTTTTACTCTATAGTGATATTCGTTATCGCTAATCTTTTCCCAAGAGCTAATATCTATATTACAGAGCGTATTTTTAGTATCAGGGTTGTTCTTCGAGAAAGTAGTGAAATCAAAGCTACCGAGAAAAATCTTTGATGAACGCTCAAGCCCATCAAAATTTAGATCATAGAAGGTATATCCTTTGGTATCTATACCGAATACATCTCTTTTAGTTGTCAGCTTATAAAGATAACTTCTCCTTTTGGCATCGAATCTCGCGTTGAAACCCTTTTTTACTTCAACTACCGATATCACTCTTATATCATAAGGGAGTAGAGAGTTGATAGCTTTCGGTATCTTATCGAACGGGATGTTTTTGGAGGGGAGGACCATCGATACTGGCATAGCCAAGGCATGTACACCGCTATCGGTCCTGCCTGCCCCGGTAGTCGCCACTTGAACTCCATAAAGTTTTCGAAGAGCGTTTTCGAGGGTTTCCTGAACCGAGAGTGCGTTTTTCTGATTTTGCCACCCTGCGTAACCCGATCCGTTATATGCTAGTTTGATAAGAATGTTCATCAACAAAATTATCAAAAAAAGATTTGGTAGTTACCCTTTATTCACATATTTTTGTACACTAATTCTTTGCGGATGTGGCGGAACTGGTAGACGCGCTAGATTTAGGATCTAGTGCCGCAAGGCGTGTGAGTTCGATTCTCTCCATCCGTACTAACGAATAACTTAAAAAGCAAGATACACCGCTGTTTCTTGCTTTTTTTGTATATACCTGAAATCACCTTATAATCACTTTTAGGATTCCACTTTGGAACATAAGATAGAAAATATAAGCCCGAGCAAGAAGAAAATAGACTTCACTATATCAACTGAAGAGCTTCAGCCGCATTACGATCAGGCCTACAGAAAGGCTAGGAAGAATATATCTCAGCCAGGCTTCAGAAAAGGGAAGGTTCCTGTAAGTGTAATAAAGAAGAAGTACGGGCCCGCTATCGAAAATGAAGCTAGCCAGGATATCATAAACCAAGAGTTCGGAAAATTCGCACAGGAGCAACAGCTAAGAATAGTTGGCACCCCGAATCTGACCGATATTAAAAAGAATGAAGACGGTTCGCTATCATTTGTAATCGAGTTTGATACCATACCTGATGTACAGCTCAGCGATTACAAGGGTTTGACGATTGATGAGCCGATGCATGCCGTTTCAGATGATGAAATAAGAGATGAGCTGGATAATATTCTCAGAAACCAAGGTGATCTTGAGCCGGCCGATCAGGTGGAAGATGAGCATCACGTCGTAGGTTTGACTCTCAGAACAATCGACAAAGAAACCAACGAAGTATCTCAGGAAGATGAGCCGCAAGAGACGAATGTTTATCTGGCTGATAAAAATGTACTCCCTGAGATGAAAGAACTACTTCTGAATACTAAAGCAGGAGACACGTTCAGGTTCACCCCTGACGACCATACCCATTCACATGATGACGGTGAAGATCACGACCACCAAGCACATGAGCATACAGAGTATGAAGTAACTGTAAACGATATTCAAAAGCTTGTTCCGAAAGAACTGAATGAAGACTTCGTAAAAGAGTACACAAAAGAAAGATTCTCTGATCCAGATGATCTGAAAGAAGAGATCGGCTATCAATTACAAGAGCAATGGGATAAGCAATCACGCCAGGTAATGGAAAACCAAATAGTTGATAAGCTGGTATCGGATAATGATGTGGAAGCTCCTGAATCGGCGGTAAGGGAAATGACCGATGTTATCTATGCCGATATGCACAAACGCTATGGTGGCACGCCGGAAAACAGACCTGATCTTACCGAAGAAATGAGAATTGAACTTGCCCCTATGGCTGAAAAATCAGTAAAATGGGAGATTATCAGAGGGCAGATAGTCAGGGAAGAAGGACTGACGGTAGAAGATCACGATATCGAGCCTTTCGCACAGCAAGAAGCAGCCAGGGCTGGCATGGAAGCGGATAAGGTACTTAAGATGCTGAAAAGCAATCCACAGTTCACTACTTCTATACTTTCTAAAAAAGTTATGGATCTTATCCTGGATTTTGCCATTACTCAGGAAACTGATTTTGAAGGCAACCCTATAGATCAGACTTCATTCTCATCAACTGCCTATACAGATAACGATGATGAACAAGAAGCAGATCAGACTACAGAAGAAAAACCTTTATCAAAAGACTCTTCTGATGATAAAAAGTATAAGGAAGAAAAACCTAAGAAGAAAAAGAAATCAAAGAAGAAAGAAGACTAAACCACAGTAACTATATTACTATGAACAAGCCTATCCTCAATAAAGTGGATGGGCTTTTTTTTATTCTAAAAAATTAAAGAGATTTGTAAGGATATTAATTTGATCTGATTATATCCAACGCCTGTTCGCTTGCATTTAGAAGTGGCTCTATAGATAGTGGATGGCCCACCGCACGCTTCATCCATACATCTGGTGGTAATTTTCCCTGGGATAGAATACGCTGCATTTCTTCCGCTAAGTCTTTGCCTTCCATATACTGCTCTAATTGAAACTGGGCTAAATACCCGACTGGGTAAGATGCCAGGTAAAGCGGATAATCTATCATGTGGGAATAAACTGCGAGAATAGGGGAGCCTGGGCTTCCGAATATCGGGGCGTAATACTCATCCCAAACTTCGGCGGCTATCTCGATCGTCCGGTCGCGAAGTTCGGCGGGTGTAACTTCCGGATTATCATATAGCCACTTCCAAAGTCTCATATCAACTAAGGATACGCCCATCATTTCATAATTAGTCCATAAGTTGTCCAGGGTTGTCAGATGTTTGCCAATGCCATCTGGTTTCGGCATACCGAGAAGTGGTAAATCCCTGCTTTGGAAAACAAACGCCGTTGCTTCGGAAAAGGCGGTATTAGGCACTCCGTTCATAATATAATAGGGAGTATCATGTAGGGAAATAGTCTGTTCTATATTGTGTCCGAACTCATGTACTGCGATATTATATCCTTTGTAATCCATGCCTTCGGGTTTGATATGTGTACGGAGGCGGGACTTATCAGATTTCATCTGAGCTCCCCATGCATGCCCTGCTCCACGGCTTGCGTCAACTTCCACCTGCTCGGCTAGGAAAGCTGCTCTTTCATTTTCAAAACCTAACTCTTTCAGTATTCTCGGTAAATCAGCTTTAAAAGCCGCTGCGTCAGGATACCTATCGCGTGTTATAGCCGATAGTTCATCTTCATTGATGTTGGAGCGTGCTTTAAAACCGTCATACCATATATCCCACGGTTCTAGCTGCCTACCCAGTCTATCCTGAACCAGCTCAGCGGTTTTCTTAATGGTTTCTGAAGAGATGAGAGCAGTAAAAAGGCTGTCGATTTTTTCAAAGGAATAGCCCATCTCCCCTTCAAATTTTCGAACTATATAATTCTGATCTTTGGGGTAGAACGAGTCCGCATTTCTTACCGCTAAGAAATTATCCAAAAGATACTGATAACGTACTGTTGACTCTGGAGCAGCTTGTGTTTCACCTGATTCACCGTATATTTTGTTTTCTATAGGATCCCATTTATATTCTGACTTATTGATTACTTCATTTGGTATATCTTGGGTGATGATATTTAGCATCACATTATAGACTAGTTCCTGTTTTCGATAACCATTATCTTTGTTGGCATAATTGGATTTGATCTCATCACGTAGATTCCAATGTGAAATTAGCCTCATATCTTCTGGAAAAGGAGAGTTCATATCTTTATCTACTACCTTACCCATATAGATATAGTATTCACTTATATATTTATCAGATTTATTTTGAGCGTCTGAGACCATTAGCCCAGCTTCTGGCC
This sequence comes from uncultured Hyphomicrobiales bacterium, assembly GCA_964462685.1. GTDB lineage: Bacteria > Bacteroidota > Ignavibacteria > Kapaibacteriales > UBA2268 > CAYWYR01. The sequence continues at coordinate 171,896 of CAYWYR010000001.1, forward strand.
CAACCCTAGAGGAAAAAAGGTCGCCGGCCGCTGCCATAGCCCACTGTTTATCTGTCCAAGTCTCTTCGTTACTGAGTTTTTCTTCTAAAGTATATTGGGGGAAGTTGAGAGCAATAAAAAAGGCGGTCTTGTTCTTGAACATATCCTCGGCAAAATGGGATGAAGGTTCCCAGTCAGCCATCATGCCCTCTAACTCGCCAATCTCTCCTGAATCTGTATGAACAGGCATCTTTAGTTGCACTGACATTCTATTAAAGTTTCCATATACCGATTCCAAAGATATATTCAGCTCATCGAATACTCTTTCAAGTTGACCATTGGGGATAAAATTCTCTACTGCGAATTTCTGAAACGCTTCAATATCCCCGTCGCTGTCTGTCCAGAGTTCAGCTATTTTATCAACGCCTCTGTTGATTCGGAATTCCTCATCTGGATATTTGGTTAGAAGGGTATCGATAGCATGTTCGGCCATGTGTTCAAATTTACTATCAGTTTTTGCTTCTTCACTGGCCTGTTTCTCCATACAGCCATTAAAAAACAGTATTAAAAACGATGAGAGTATTATTAGTATATATTTCATTATGTAGCTAGTATTTAATTAAACACAATCTTCGTGTTCGCAGTTTTCTGATGTGGTCTCTATTTCAATCGTAGCATGCTTGATTCCTTCTTTCGATAGAATATCCCTTGCATCTTGCTTTATCTTTTCTATTTGATCGATGGTTACCTCTTCAACAACAACTAAGTGTAGTGTTAATATGTGGTATTCATTGTCCAGAGTCCAGATATGGAGGTCATGAACAGAGTTGATATCAGGAAGATTTTTAAGCTTGTTCTCTAAATCGGATATATTGATATTATCCGGTGTTGCCTGAAGAAAAACCTTAAATATACTTTTTAGCATCTTATAAACATTAAACAGGATATATACTGATATACCAAGTGAAAGTATAGGGTCGATAATCTGCCATTCAGTAAAATACATGATGATTGACCCAGCGAGAACCGCTACCCAGCCCAGTACATCTTCCATTAGGTGAAGCAGTATAGCTTTCTGATTCAGCGAACTGCTTTCATTCTTTTTAAGATTTAATACCGCTGCGCCATTAACTATAACGCCAAGTATAGCCATCAATACCATTCCTTCAACTTGTACGCTTTCAGGATTGATTAGCCTTGGCACTGCTTCAACTATTATGAAGATTGAACCAGAAAGGAGAATGACAGATGTGATTAGAGCCGAAACAATTGATAATCGCCCATACCCGTATGTATAGCTTTTGTTTGATCCTTTTTGGCTGTAATTCTCGAATATCCATGCCAGCCCAATGGCTGCGGCATCTCCCAGATCGTGTACCGCATCAGAAAGTATCGCTACTGAATTTGTCAGCACACCACCGATTATCTCGATAATAGAGAAGCTGAGATTTAGGAAAAAAGCGGTTTTTATTCCTTTACCACTATGGTGGTGGTGATGGTGATGCCCTATATGTACTGTATTGGCATGATCCGGACCGTGATGTCCATGATCATCCGCATTCTCAGCTTGGCTAGATCCTGACTGATGGAAATGCATGCTCAACGCTCATCCCACAGATCTTGTAACTGTTCTATTAACTCGTTGTTCTGAGTAGTGACTATCAGATCGATATATGTTCCTTTTAAAGTCTCACTTCCAGAGGTAGGATATTGTGAAAGCACCGTACCCTCGCTGAAAGTCTCGTCCATCTGTTCAGTGATATTACCGATAAGTAGTTCGTTCTCCATGATTAGCTGCTTGGCCGCCTCTATATCCATACCTACCAAATCTGGAGTGTAAATGGTAAATTCTGAACCCTTACTCACAACTAAACTTACTGTATCGCCCAGCGATAGTTCCCGGCCATTATCTACACTTTGAGTCAGCACGATACCAGGATCGAAAAGCTCGCTATTCTCATAAGTTATATTACCCATTACAAGACCTCTTGATACCAACTCCACCATTGCTTCCCTGCTACTTAGGCCTACCATATATGGTACTTTAGCTCTTTCCTGCCCTTGCGATATGGTAATATAAATCGGCCTGCCCGCTTTTACGGTAATTCCGGGTTCTGGTGTTTGGAGAACTACTTCACCAGCGTTAAAATCAGGATCATATTGTTCGCCGTTCTTTTCCCACCTAAGGCCTATGGAGCTTAATAGCTCAGCCGCCTTGGACTGCTCCATTCCGATCAGATCCGGTACTTCCAGGGTTGGTTTATCGTGAACGTAAGATGGTATGATAAAAGAATCCGTTATCCAGATGCCTAAAGCTATAAAACCGATAAACCCGGAGAGCACAGCCATATACTGAAGAAAAAGAATAAAACCGCGCCGTTTCTTTTTTTCCTCTTCCTCTTCTTCTTCGGTATCGGTATCAGATCCTTTCTTCTTTGATTTTTTCAGATACCTAGCCCGGAGTTCTTTTACCTCCTCCTCGTCTGGTTTCCTTTTTTCTTCTTCTGATTCTAAACCATTATCCATATACAGCAATAAGAAATGAATGATGAATATCCGTGCAATGTAAAATACGACAATTAGGACAAATGGATTTACTCTCTTCCTCTATTTGTGATATTATGTTAATAGTATATTGTGATATGTATGGTTTGCAATTTGCCATCTGTTGATATATCTTTCAATAAAGCTGAATGCAATTCGCTTACTGTAAAGATATCTTAACATACCTGTTCTCAACCTTTTTAGCTGGAATATATTGATATGAGTAAAGCTGTAATTATGGCCGGTGGTTTTGGTACAAGGCTTAGGCCGCTTACGATGAAAATACCTAAGCCTATGGTACCGATAATGAATGAACCTATGATGGGACATATTATCCGACAGATAGAAGAAGTGGGAATTAAAGATATAGTCTCTGTTCTTTATTTCCTACCTGATACTATCAGTGACTATTTCGGTGATGGCAGTGACTATAATGTCAATATGGAATATGTGATGGCTCAGGCTGATTTCGGTACAGCAGGGGCGGTCAAGAACGCCGAAGCTACTCTCGACCAAAGAGTGATTATTATCAGCGGAGATGTGCTTACAGATATCGATCTAAAATCCGCCATAGCGTTCCATGAAGAACGTGATGCGGATGCGACTATACTCCTGACCAGGGTTGAAACACCTCTTGAATATGGTATTGTTATGACGGAAGAGGATGGAAAAATCAATCGCTTTTTAGAAAAACCATCTTGGGGTCAGGTCTTTTCAGATACGATTAATACCGGTATATACATACTGGAACCCCATGTTCTGGATATGATACCAAAAAAAACTGAATATGACTTCAGCAAAGATCTTTTCCCTGATATGCTCGAAAAGGGTATGGGTTTGTACGGTTATATTGCCGAGGGCTACTGGCGCGATGTTGGAAACCTAAATGAATATCATAAAGGGCAGCTTGATTCTTTACATGGATTAGTGAAGCTCCCGTTCTTTCGAGATATTGAAGATGATAGCTATATAGGGGAGGGTTCTGATATTTCCGCTGAAGCTACCTTGACAGGTAAAAATGTAATCGGAGAGAACTGCATAATTTCACCAGATGTCAGAATCAGTAATTGTGTGATAGGTAATAATTGCTACATCGGTAAAGGCGCTGTGCTTCAGGGTACTACTTTGTGGGATAATGTAAAAATCGGTGCTTATTCCTCACTCAATGAAGATGTCGTTTGCTCAGAAACAGAAATCGGGGACAAGGTAACTGTAGGTGAACACGTATTTATATCAAACAACTGTGAAATAGGGGACGGTGCACACCTATTCGGTAATATCAAACTATGGCCTGAAAAAAGAGTTGAAGAAGATGCTGTTCTGACGACATCACTGGTAAGAGAGAGTAAATGGAATAGTAAACTCTTTACCGATGCCCGTATCTCAGGTATTTCCAATATCGAGATGAATCCAGAGTTTGGTGCTAAACTCGGTGCGAGTTACGGAAACACGATAGGTGCCGGCAGCAGGATCCTCGCCAGCCGGGATCCGGATACGGTAAGCCGTTTGATGAAAAGATCAATAGCGGCGGGGCTTCTATCGGTAGGCATAGAAGTAAATGATCTCAGGGAAATGTCTATCCCTCAAACAAGGCAGGAAATCGCCACAGGTAAATACGAAGGTGGTTTCCACGTCCGGCGCTCCCCGAGAAACCCTGACAATATCGATGTCATTATCTTCTCGAAAGACGGTAGGGACATCCCTATATCGACCACAAAGAAAATAGAGCGATTTTTCTACGGTGAGGATATTAAACGTGTACACTACACTAAAGTAGGTAAGATCGCCTATCCTGAAAGAACAAACGAGATTTATGTTAGTAGATTCCTTGAATCAATTGATATATCATCAGTTGAAGTCAAGGATTTCAGGCTGTTGATGGATTATTCCTTCGGTTTGGCTTCGGGTATCTTCCCATTTATATTAGGCCAGATGAAGGTAAAATCCTTGTCCCTTCACGATTATATCGATGGTAGCCGCTTCCATCCGGATCCCTCTGATCGAAGAAAAGAAGACGGGGAGGATGAGACCCCGAACATCATGCGCTCGCTAAACTACAACTTAGGCTTCAGAATAGAGCCTGGTGCGGAAAAAATAACCTTTATTGATGAAAAAGGTAATTGGTACGACCAAAACCGAATGCTTACTATCGTAACAAAACTATTCTTTGAAGCTGAGAAATGTAAGGGTAGGACAAAAACCGGAAAATGCAGAATCGCAGTATCGATCCTTGGTAGCAGCACTATAGATCATCTGGCAAAAGAATATGGCGCTGAAGTAGTCCGTATAAAAAACAACCACTCCGCTATGATGGAGGCTACCCGGGATAGTGATATCAAATTCGTTGGCGGAGTATATGGCGGTTTTATATTCTCAGATTTCCTTAAAGCCTCTGACGGCATGTTCACTATCGCAAAACTTCTGGAGATGTCAGCAGATACCGGTCTGAATTTGAGTGAACTCGACTTGCAGGTGCCGAAAAGAACACAGCTGCTGAAAAGCATAGTCTGCGATTGGAAATCCAAGGGAACAGTTATGCGTATGGCTATGGATTATTCAAAAGACCACAAAAGAGAGCTGATAGAGGGTGTAAAGATATTCATTGGTGATGAAGACGAATCCTGGGTGCTTCTGCTCCCTTCTAAAGAGGAACCAGAATTCAATATCTATGCAGAATCTACTTCAGAGGGTAAAACAAATAGTATTATAGCCAAATATAGCGAACTTGTAAAAGACTGGGCAAACCGCAATTGACCTTTGAAGTGTGTAATTAATTCAACTCAACTCAAATTAATCCTGGCTATGTCAGGATTTTTTTATCATTTAGGCTATAAAATATCCATCAACTTGCTTACGCCCGTTATAATTAGTTAATTTTGCTGATTGGCATCAATGTATCTTCGCTAATAGTTTTTTTGGCGATAATTCGTCATGATATCAGAATAAATCTGAAAATACTCTTAAACATCGTTTTTCTATGAATCTTAGAGACATAGTTTCTCCGGCATCGGTAGAGGTCGGTTCTACATATACTGATAAAACAGCCGTTATTGACAGGCTTGTCGAGCTTGCTGCTAATACTGGTAAGATATCAGATATGCAAGAAGCAAAGAACGAAGTATGGGAAAGAGAAAGTATTATGTCCACAGGGGTGGGCGGCGGTATTGCACTTCCCCATGCAAAGACTAACGCTGTTAAGGAGCCAGTAGGTTCTGTCATAGTACTGAAAGAAGGTCTGGATTTTGATTCTCTCGATAATGAAGATGTTGATATACTGTTCTTGCTATTGGGCAGGGAAAGCAATGTCGGCCTTCATTTAAGATTATTATCGAAAATATCGAGACTGCTCAGTGGGAATGAGTTTCAGAATGAACTCAAAACAGCAAAAGACCCAAATGAAGTTATGGATCTATTTGCTCAGTTTGATTCAGCGACGACGATATAAAAAAGACGGATAGAAGAAACAAGTTAAGATACTTAACCGCCATAGTTATACTAATAAACAGAAGCAGATTAAATTGGACTCACTCAACGCGGCCTTCGAAGACCAATTATATTATCAATATCTAAGCGACCCTGACTCGGTAAGTCAGCAGTGGCGAGAGTATTTCCAGAAAAACCGTAGCGGTGGCGAAAGCCCTCAGCAGTTTTCCGGGCAGTCTAAGCAAACTCCATCTACAAATGTCAATTCCAGCTCCAACGGAACTTCTTTGAATGATGGTAAAAGCAAGCAAGCCAACACTAAGAATGCAACTAATAGCAATACGGCTGTAACTAACCCAGAATCTAAAAATGATACTACTCCTATAGCATCGTTCCAAGAATTAGAACCTCTTTCCTCTATTTCATCTAAGATCGCAGTCAATATGGAAGAGTCGCTGACTGTACCGACCGCGACTTCTCTGAGGACTATTCCAGTTAAGGCACTGGATGAAAACAGAAAGATTATAAATAAGTTTTTGATCAAACAGAGAAGACCTAAAGTATCATTCTCCCAGATTCTTCTTTGGGCGATACTCAAATCTCTGATCAAGCATCCGAATATGCAGTCCAGCTATTCCTTTAGGGATGGCAAATCCTTTAAAGTAGTAAATAATGCCGTAAACGTAGGCTTAGCTGTTGATGTTGAAAGGCGTGACGGAACGCGGCTGTTATTAGTACCTTCCCTCAAGAATTCTGAAACGATGAATTTCTCAGAGTTTATCAACGGGCTTGACGGTATTATCAAAAAGGCGAGAAACAATAAACTTACTGTCGATGACCTTCAGGGTGCAACCGTTACCCTTACCAATCCTGGTATGATCGGTACATCCGCATCAGTACCGCGCCTTATGAAAGGCCAAGGCCTTATCATCGCCACAGGTGCGATTGATTACCCCGCTGAATTCCAGGCCGTAAGGCCAGAGGTGATAAATAATATCGCTGTATCAAAGGTAGTTACTGTTACCAGTACTTATGACCACAGAGTGATTCAAGGTGCTGAGTCAGCCCTGTTCCTAGCATATATCCACGAGCTTTTGCTTGGTAAACACCATTTCTACGATCAGATTTTCGCTGCACTTCAAATACCTTTTGAACCTGTACTCTGGCAGGTTGACAAGTCCAGGCAGTCATTCTCACTTGATACTACAGACGACCATATCGAAAAAGCTGTAGCTGTGATGAGGCTGATACACTCTTATAGAGTAAGGGGGCACATGCTTGCCCATACCAATCCGCTTGGTATGGAAAGTTATTATTACCCAGAGATGAATCCATCACATTATGGCCTTTCAATTTGGGATCTTGATAGAAAATTCCCTGCGGTAGATACTTGGCACGAAGATCAGATGAATCTGCGCGAGCTTTTAGAACTGCTGAGAGATACTTACTGCGGCTCTATAGGGTATGAGTTCATGCATATCGCAGACTCAATCAAAAAAGACTGGATAAAAAACGAACTTGAAGCCGCCGCTAATCAAACTAAATTCAATAAAGAAGAAAAAGTCAAACTTCTTGAGTTATTGATTGATGCTGAACAGTTCGAACAGTTCCTGCATACTAAGTTCATAGGCCATAAACGCTTTTCATTAGAAGGCTCAGAGTCTTTGATTGTGCTTCTTGATAGGCTTTTCTATCAATCAAACAAGGGAAGCGTTGAGCAAGTCGTACTCGGTATGGCCCACCGTGGAAGATTGAATGTACTAGTGAACAATGTCGGTAAAAAACTCACAGATGTATTCGATGAGTTCGAGGGCAATTATAATCTCGCAGATACCAACGGTTCTGGTGATGTTAAGTATCACCTTGGCGATGACGGGGTTTATGAATTTAAAGACGGCCGTAAGCTAAAGGTAAAACTAGCACCAAACCCGTCACACCTTGAGATAATAAACCCAGTTGTACTGGGTATGGCTCGTGCCTTGCAGGAGCTTGACCATAATGATAACCATAAAAAGGTTATGCCTGTACTCATCCATGGTGACGCTGCGATTATAGGCCAGGGCATTGTGCAAGAAGTACTTAATATGTCCACGCTTGAAGGTTACTCAACCAAGGGTACTATACATATTGTTATCAATAATCAAATCGGTTTCACTACATCTATCCATGATGCGAGATCAACTCCTTACGCTACCGATATAGCTCGTATGCTACAGGTGCCGATTATGCATGTAAACGGTAATGACCCCGAAGCTGTTGCCGATGCTGCTATTTTTGCAGCTAAATACAGAGAGAGATTCGAGTCAGATGTTATCATTGATCTGATATCATACAGAAAGTATGGCCATAACGAGGGTGACGAACCTTCCTACACTCAGCCTCTTCTTTACAAAAAAATCCGGTCTATGGATCCTGTGAGGAAAATGTACCAGGATGAGCTTATTAAGTCTGGAACCATAACTCAGGAAGAAGCTGACAAACACATGTCAGATAATTCAGATAAACTCAATGCAGCTTTCGATAACAGAAACTATAAGGAATCAAAAAGTTTCGAGCCTTCGAAAATGCAGAAGCGCGCGATAAGCGATTATCCAACTCAAGGAACTGAGCAGAATCTCAATAAGATTATTGATGCTATTACTACTTGGCCAGAGGATTTCAATATTAATCCTAAAGTCAAAGGTGGGCTTACCAAACGCCGCCAGATGTTCGATTCTGATAAACCCATGATGGACTGGGCACTTGCGGAAGCTTTGGCATTTGGTGATATATTGCTAGATAAAAGGCCGATAAGGTTGTCGGGTGAAGACTCCAGAAGGGGGACTTTCTCTCAGAGGCACGGGGTCTTGATAGACTTTAAAAACGAGCGTACCTACGTTCCTTTGAATACTATATCGGGCGATCAGAAAGAGATACAAATATTTGACTCACCACTTTCTGAGCTTGGGGTGATGGGATTTGATTATGGATATTCGGTTATTGATAGAACCGGACTAACTCTATGGGAAGCTCAGTTCGGTGATTTCGCCAATATGGCCCAGCCGATTATCGATCAATTCATCGCTTGTGGAGAAGTAAAATGGGGGCAGACCTCCAACCTGGTATTACTGCTTCCGCATGGTAATGAAGGCCAAGGGCCTGAACACTCCTCCGCTAGGCTGGAGAGATTCCTGCAGCTTTGTGCTGAATACAATATGATCGTGGCTAACTTTACGACTCCTGCCCAGTATTATCACGCCCTGAAGCGCCAGGTGATCATAGAGGACCATGTACCGCTTGTAATAATGACTCCTAAATCAATGCTTCGCCATACTAAAGCGGTATCATCTGTAGATGATCTTATTAACGGCAGTTTACAACTATTGATAGATGATCCCGAAGTAAATGATAAGTCTAAGATCAAAAGGCTTCTTCTCTGTTCTGGCAAGGTGTATTATGATTTACTTGATAAGAAACAGAAAGAAGGCAAGGAAGACGTGGCTATTGTCCGCATCGAACAGCTATATCCTTTAGATAAAGAACTATTGGAATCTATCTTAAAAAGTTATTCGAATGCTAAAGAAATAGTTTGGGTCCAGGAAGAACACAGAAACCAAGGTGCTTGGCACTACCTTGCACCGATTATGTTCATGAGGCTGGCAGAAGGTCAAAATCTGCATTATGTAGGGCGTCTGCCATCGGCAAGCTCCGCTACAGGTTCTTCCAAAATATTTACAGAGCAGCAAAAACAACTTGTTGAAGAAGCTATCAACGGCGAGCTTACCGAACTGTATTAAGATAAATTTTTAGATGTACTATATCGAAAGGCTGCTATTTAATAATAGCGGCCTTTTTTATGAACAGAATTTAACAACTTATATTATATACAGTAGTATAGCGAGTACGGAGGATTTATGAAGAAATTAATATTTGTTTTGCTGTTTACTTTGGGGCTTGTTTTAACAGGTTGCAGCAGATATTCTTTTATCAAAACTGGCACCGCTAACCACCTAGCGCCACAAGATGAAAACTGCCCGATTATAGTATATCAGACTCTAGAACCCGGTTTTGAATATACTGAACTCGGTATCTGTAATGCTATCGGTGAACCTTGGGGCATATTTGAGGATCCTTTTGTGGATGCTGTAGAGCAAGCTAAAGAATGTGCATGCGAGCAAGGCGGCAATGCTATATTCATTACCAATGTAGATAGGGTAAGGGATAGTGAAGGCGGTGTGGAAGTGCATTTAACAGCGATGCTGATGATAGTTGATACAGAGAAGATTTTACGCTCTCGTTAGATTTGTTTATATTATGAATAAACAAATGTATATTTGATATGAAGATTTTACTTCCAGCTATTACCCTAATACTGTTTGCTATAAATTTGAAAAGTGATCCAAAACCTCAACCAGATGGTAGCACTTATCCGAAACCAGCTTATGAAATTGAACCTCATATCATCTATCAAGCCGACGATGATTATCTTTACTGTACTATAATTGAAGTAACTGATAGCAAAATCCTTTACTTCGATAGCGATTCGACTCAAGTTATTGATTTTACAGATGAAACAGTTATAGGTTATAATCCAATCTATTACTTTAACAATCCTTACGATAGTGAATCTAAGAAACCAATCAAGTCTTACGTTAGAAAAAGCAACCTTAAATTAATAAAAGACAGAAGGCTTACAGAATGAATAAGAGCTTATTATTTAAGAGTATTCTAATCGCAATTTTAATATTATTCTCATCAGCTTTATATAGCCAGAATATAGACAAAAACAGATTAGAGATAATTATCTCCTTAAATGATAATAGTGTTATATACTGTAATATTATTTCCGAGTCAAAGGATTTTTATCTGCTACAGCTAAGTGATGGTTCTATCATAAAGAAAATGAAATCTGATATTGCCCAGGTTTCCGAGAATCCATTATTTAAGCAAAGTAATAATTCTATCTTTGATGATTCAGCAATAGATGACCAAACATTTGTTATTGATGGCAGGTTGATTTTAGGTGTAACTGCTTTCCTCCCTGGTGGCTTGAATTTTGTTTTCGGTGCTGAAGGTGATAATATCGCCGTAAGAGGTAGCGTTGGCTTTATTCCAATAGAAGAATTCGTTATAGGTTCGCAATTAGATGTATTATTTCCGATAATGAGAGATAATAAGTATGTTGTATCGATTATGCCTTCTATAGGATATACTGGTTTCAGTGGTTCTGATAACGATTATATGTTTATGACAGGCGGTGCGAATATGAATATAAACGGGTTTGATATTAGTGCTGGAGGAGGCTTTGCCTTAATAGATGGAAAACTAACTCCTTACCCTATGTTTTCAATCGGCTATGTAGCATATTTAGATTGATTGATACTCCAGAGTAAAACTTTAATAGAGTATAAAATGAAAAATATTATTCAACTATTAATAATATCAGTCTTATCAAGTCTCTATCTTTTAGCTAAAGATATTGAGATTGAAAAGTTGAACTCGATTATTATTATGAATGATGATACTTCTATATACTGTAATATCATAGATGAAAAGGATGACTATTATTTAGTCCAGATGCAAGATAGTTCCATTGAGAAGAAATATAAAAATAATATTGTATCAATATCAAAGAATCCTATCTACAATAATACAGGCAATACTATAAATCCAGGTACTATTAATGGTTTTATACCAAAACAAAATAATACCCTAATTGGAGGGACATTATTAAATCCTGGGGGAGTTAATTTGGTTTATGGCGTTATCGACAACAACTTCGGACTTAGAGCAAACTTAGGTTGGATTCCGGGATCTATTTTCGGAGCGCAATTTGATTTAATGATTCCTTTTTATTATGCCCAAGATGTTTATTTTGCATTTTCACCTATTATAGGATATTCTAGTTTTGCTGGAAAAAATTCACCATTTGATAGCAGCAATGAAACATGGGCTTATGTAGGTGGTTTATTAAACTTGAATATTTATGGTTTTGACTTTACTGGTGGTTTAAATGCTTTTTCTAGTTCAGTCAATAGCCCTCAACTACTATTGTCAGTAGGCTATGTACATAGGTTAAGATAATGTAGTGGATTAATCTGCAGCGGCCACGCCTACCGCAGCCCTGATTCCGTCAGCTGCTGAGGAGACTATGCCGCCTGAATAACCCGAACCTTCGCCCGCCATCCACAGATTGTCGAAACCATCGATCAACCCTTCCTTGGACCGCTTTACCTGTATAGGTGATGATGTTCTGGATTCCAGACCCATTAATATACCGTCTTCAAACCCTCTGATCTTCTTGGAAAAGTGTTTTAGTCCCATCTTCATGCTATCGACTATAGGCTTCGGAAAAAGATCGTAGAAATCTGCCGTTATCCTTGAAAATGGGTACGAGGAATCGGGGAAAACGGAGGTAGATTTACCCTCCAACAGATCAGAAGCCTTAATGGCAGGGGCTGAGTATCCATCCGCGTAGTCATAGAATTTCTTTTCCAGCTTACCAATCCAGTCCAAGGCTTCCATAGGCTCAATCTGTCTTCCGAGCAGATCGGGCAAGTATATACCTGCAACGATCGCCGAATTTGAATAAGGATAATTCCTCTTGTAGTTACTCATCCCGTTGACGATATTCGATTCTTTAGTAGGCGGTGCAGGTACAACCATGCCACCCGGGCACATACAAAATGAGTAAACGGGCAGCTTTGCGTCATTATAGGTAACTGAATAATCTGCAGCCTTTACGCCGGGTAATTCTGGCTGTCGCCATTTTGCTTTGTTGATAAGCTCCTGTTTGTGTTCTATCCTAGCACCTATCGCAAAAGGTTTGCTAGCGAACACCGCACCAGCTTCAATAAGCATTTTATACGTAGAATATGACGAGTGGCCTGGGGCAAAAACAAAATGATCCGCTTCGAAAATACCCTGCTCAGTATCTATCGAGACTACCTTTGAACCATTATGGTTTATACCAGTAACGGCTGTATCAAAATGAATTGTCCCCCCTTTTTCTATAAAACTTTTGCGTAGGTTTTTTGCGGTTTTAACCAGAAGGTTAGATCCGATATGTGGTTTTGATAAAAACCTGATCTCCTCTGGCGCGCCAGCTGTAATATACTGCTCGAATATCCAAGCCCTTTCCGCGGCTATTGATTTTGTCCTTGAAGTCAGTTTCCCATCGGAAAAAGTACCGGCTCCGCCCTCTCCATAAGCATAGTTGGCTCTTTCGTTCAGAGGCCCGCCTTTTTCAAATGATTTTACTTCTTTAATGCGTGTGAACACTTCGGGGCCGAGCTCAAATATAGTCACATCATATCCAGATTGAATACCGACCCAAGCCGCAAAAAAGCCTGCAGGGCCCGAGCCGACCACTGCCATTTTCCCACGGTCATTCTTATACTCAGGTAGCTCAAATGGTGGCTTTTCTTTGATAACATCTTTAATACTACCTGATTCCACCAGTACCCGAGCTTGCCAATGGATATTCCTGTGCTGTCGTGCATCCAGGGACTGCTTATCTAAGGTATAGGTAAAATTATCGGTACCGATGGACTGTTTGATATGTTTTTTAACATCATCATCTGTATAGTCGGTAGGCAATTTCAAATCGAGGAATCTGTTACCCATTATCAGTCCTCGTAAGTTTCGAATGGTTCCCAAGACAAGCCTTCACATGGAATATGCTGAGTAGATACGTGTTCATCGTACACTTGGCATAACTGTCCTTGCGGCTTGAAATGCCTACACGATCCGCACAGGGTTTCCTCGCCCAGTTTTTTTACCCTGCCTTCAAATATCTTGTACTGAGTATAGCCTGGATATAATGCTATTAGCCAAATAACGAAAAGCCCTGCCCACCACTCATCAAAAAGTTGATATTCATAAATAATGAAAACCCATGCTATCAGCACAAGTGCAGCCCGGAGTATTACACCCCAGACTATTGAGCCTACCGTTATCACAGGTTCGGTGGTATCGTTTTCATACTCACCTCCCTGCCTGAACATCAGTAGGTCTATAAAACTGTTTATCATATCAACTATTAAGAAATTTTATCTATATTCGCTTTGCTTTAATATTTCAGAACGTTATTTATATACTCTTTGTTGATGAAAAAGTATCCAGAAGCATTCCTAATGCTGTTTCTGCTTTTTGTGCCCTTATTTATTAATGCCCAAGGTATAAGCGGGAGAAGTAATTATCCCAAAACGACTATGCAAGCATCCTCATTTCTCGGGTATGCAAGCTTTAACCCTGCCTATCTGTCCAATGTTAGTAGATTCAATATTGATCAATTCGATGAGAATAAGGATAGCTCTGCAGTATCAATTCCTATTTATATTATAGAGGCTGGCCAGAATATAGGCTATATCGGTATAAATGAACTGAATCCCAGTTTTGTTAACATTGCAGCTCTTGGGGATGGCTTCGGTATTGCATTAGGGGCTTCATCTGTATCTCACGATCTTTTTCAGGATATCACATTTAATATAACAGGGGCTTATAGCTTTACCCGCGATATATCCTTTGGGGCTTCTTATATGTATAGCCTTTTTTCCCCTCAAGGATATGAAAGCGTCGGAACCGGAGTACTGAACTTTTCAACAAGTTTAGTGATCGATGAAAACTCAACTGCTTATTTCGCCATGCACGACGCGCTGGATGCAAGGCTATCGGAAAGCTTATCTGATTTTGTATCAGGGCGAGAGCTCTTTGCTGGATATGAATATATAGGTGATCGTTTCGGGGGAGGTATAGAGTTTCAAGTCAATGAAGTTAGGGGCGGTGTGAATCCGTTTTTTTCGTTCTTCCCGATTGAAGAGCTAAGGATATATGCTATGGGTAGGTCTATCTCAAGATCGATCGCCATTGGATCTGCCATAAATTACCGGAATATTCTTGTAACTGGAGAAGTCATTTATTCAAATATGCTTGGTAGTGATTTATCCTTAACACTTGGCTATAGGTTTTGAAATCCTCTAAAAATATAGTCATGAGTCTCATCTTCGCATTCTTTTTGCAACCGTCGGCTAGCATTAATGCCGAAGAAGGGATCAGCTTAACTGAAGATATCCAGTTTGAGCTCCTATTAGAGCAAATAGCCAGAGATTACGGCCAGTCGGTAGATGCTGACCTCATTGAATATTATAACGAGAGAAAAATCAGCCGTACCGAAGGTAATATCGAAAAGATAGCTTCGCTTCCCTTTATTGATAGAGCTACTGCTATTGCGGTAGTATCAAATCCAAGTAAAACAATCGATGAGCTTGCTGAACTATTGCTGCTTTCCAGAATTCAGGCTGATATTCTGAGATTTACCTTAATGCCAGTCGAAAGTAAAGAAAGACCATTACAAGATAAAGAAGTTTCTGAACAGGTAGAAGATTCAGCAGAGTTCACAGCAGATTATAGACTTAGAGGAAGACACGAATTTGAAGAGAAAAGGGGGTTCCAGACTGGAAATTACCTCGGTGATCCGAATGATTATTATCAGAGGCTAACAATTGGATATGGTGATTTACAAGGTTCGATAATCACCTCAAAGGATGCCGGGGAAGCATCTTACTCCGACTTTATATCGGGAGGTATTGAATATTCAGGCGAATATGGAAATCTGATTATCGGCGATTATGTGAGGGAATGGGGCCAGGGAGCAATGACATGGAGGCTTTTCGGAAGTAGGAAAGGCGGCGAAACAGTATCTGCACCTTTCCGGAGCAGCAACAGAAGCAGGCAGAATACTAGTTCGATACCAGAAGGAGTGCTTCGGGGAGTAAGCGCCGACAGTGATATAAAAATCGATTCCAATAGTTATCTAAGGCTATCAAGTTGGTACTCAAATCAATTGCTCGATGCCAATCTTACAGATAAGCAAGATATAAGCTCGATAGTAAACACGGGAATAAGAAGAACCGAAAATGATATAGAAAGAAAAAATACTCTTCAGGAGGAACTTTTAGGTGCAAGTGCTGAATATGTTTTTTCTAACAATTCGCTCGGGGTTGCTTATCAAAGCATTGAATACGACTATCCGTTGAATACAAGTAGCTCTAAATATTTCAGTGGCGAAAAAAATGATTTTCTGAGCTTGATAGGGGAGTTTGAGCTTTCAGATGGCTTTAGAAGTAATACCGAGTTTGTGTTATCAGGGCTGACAACTGGCGGTGGTGATTCTGAACACTCAATTCTATCAAGTCTTCAATACAAATCACGCAACCATAGATATGTAATACATTTCAGATCGCTATCTGATAAATACCTGAATCCTTATGCCAACCCTTTCAGTGAATTTAGCGGTACTGCCGATGAGACAGGCCTCTACATCGGCTATCTTTTAAGGGTAAACGAAGAGATTAATATATCAACCTTCTTGGATTTATTCCAGAGCAGTTCACCACGAACTACATCTAATATGCCTGTAAACGGTTGGGACTGGCTTTCGCAGATAAGCTACAGGCCAGCAAAAAGCACAGAGATCATTATCCGAGGCAGGCTTGAAAGTAGATTCGACAAAGTAAACTTAGGCGATGGTTTACCAATCGATAATGAGTATTACCGTATATCCGGCCGTTCCGATATTATAAAGAAGGTAAACCGCAATAACCGCTTGAGGCTCAGGGGTGAATACTCCGCGTTCGATCCACTTTCGTATGGGGAAGTAGGCGAGGGCTACCTTGTATCATTTGACTGGGATTCAGAACTACTTGACTGGTTACGGTTCGGCTTTAGGCATACTATCTATTCTACCGATGGATTTGAATCAGCTATGTGGCAGTACGAGTATGTTTTTGCCGGGTATTCAACGGCGCCGGTTCTTTTCGGGCAAGGTAGCCGAACTACGTTAGAAATTTCGTTTGATCCATTAGAGGGCATGAGATTATCCGGCAGATACGCATTAGATACTAAAAGAGGAGATGACCCCTTCGGTAGTGGAAATGAAACGATTGACGGAAATCAAAGAAGCAATATTATTTTTCAAGTTGATTATAACTTATGATTTAATATATGATGTTTACTCTCTCAAAATGAAATGATAGATCATTACGTTAGTAATTGATATCTTAGATAAAATAAAAGGCGACTATATATGCCTACATTTCCAACTCGTTACAAAACAATAAGATGAAAGATATATCACTATCAAAAATTACGATTAGCAATGCCCAGTATTACGCATATCATGGTGTAAGAAAAGAAGAACAGAAGCTGGGGGGTAAATACCAAGTCGATCTCGAAATGTGGTATGACGCAAAACCTGCCTTTATCAAAGATGATGTGAACTATGCTCTAAACTATGAAGAGGCAATGTTTTTGATATCGGAAGTGATCGGCAACGAACAGTATAATCTTATAGAGACTATTGCAAATGAGATATTGAATTCCGTGATGGAGAAATTCCATATATTGCATAAAGCAACAGTTAGGGTCCGAAAGCTCGCCGTACCTCTGCGCCGCACTATCGATCATGTAGAAGTAGAACAGACAGTCGAAAGAATACCTAAGGAAGAGGAATGAAATATGATCACCGGCTAGCTAAACCCGGTACTTCATTTGTTCTGCTTTCTATTGGTTCCAATCTCGGGGATAAAGCTCAGAATATCGAAAATGCTTATGAATACCTGATATCGGCAGGTGTGCTTGAAAACGCTGTGATGAGTTCTTTTTACGAAACTGAACCATTCGGCGTTTTAGAACAGGACTGGTTCCTTAATGCCGCCATCGCAGGCTCTACGAATCTCAATCCTTATGGCTTGTTGAAAGCCATTAAGGATATAGAATATAGCTGCGGCAGAGAAAAGCGGCAGCGCTGGCATGAAAGGGAAATGGATATCGATATTCTGCTTTTCGGCAATACTGTCATGGACGAGGAAAAACTGAGGTTGCCGCACAGCCAAATGCATAAAAGACGCTTTGTGCTTGTACCTGCAAACGAGATATGCCCGGATATCATACACCCTGTTTTTAATATGAAAGTATCGGATCTTTTGGAAGAATGCCCTGATCAGTCCGAGATCAGAATGTATTGAAAACGGCTCTAATTTGAATGAGCCGATAAAGAATATTGTTTATCATATCAACCTTTTCTATTTTTGTAGCTTGCATTCGTTAGGGTTAGGCGATTGTTATCGTTGTGTTTTAGATCACAGAGATACACATTCAACACTTATTACCTTGACCGATGTTTATTAATTAGCTATCAAACAGAACTAACTCTTAAGAATACGATGGGAACATTCGAGAAAATCAGGCAACTTTCACCATGGGCGATGGGTATTTTCGCTTTCACTTTTATCGCTTTTATGATATTGGGTGATATCGGTTCTAGCACAAGTGGTATGGCCGGCCAGAATGAGAGGCAAGAGATAGCCCTTATTGACGGCGAACCAATCTATCTTGATGAATACGAGACTAAAATCAGGGAAATTTCCGATGCACAGAGAAGGAGCAATCCCGAAGGTGAGATCGATGATAATCTTATAAGAGCCACTGCTTGGCAACAACTCGTTGATCAGACTATAATCCGCAATCAAGCAAACGAGTTAGGATACTATGTAAGTAAGGATCCTGAGTATATTGAAATTATACGTGAAGAATTACTTGAGAATCCTCCGGCGGCCGTTAGGCAAGGTTTTGTTGATTCCCTTGGTAATTTTGATAGCGAGACTTACAGGAGACTGGTACAGTATTATGATACTGACGCTCAGGCTCAGGCCCAGCAGATAATCGATAGCGACCAATACACCGAAGAGCAGAAAAGACAGATTCTCCAGAGCATTCAGCAGCAAGTACAAAGCACTACTATGCAGATACTGAATGTTGAGAATATGACTATCCAGAATTTGCTTACATCTGGCCTTCAAAACGTTGTAAATGCAGCTGGCGGTGTTGTGTCTCCAACCTATGCTAAACAAAAGTATAAGATGGATAATTCTACTGCTGATGTGACTTTCATTACATTCCCTGCATCATCTATCGCTGATGAAGAGGTAGAGATCGATGATAATGAAATGCTTGAATATTATAACAAGAATAAGCAGTTTTACGATAAGCCCGAGATGGCTAACGTTATATATGCAGTGTTCCCGATTTCACCTTCAACTGAAGATTTGCAGTCGAATGACAGAAAAATCAGCGATCTGACAAGCCGTTTACAGAACGCAGGTTCAGATTCTCTCAAAAAAGTTGTTTTCATGACTCAAAGACCGACAAATGTAGGCTATACTCTAATTAAAGACTTAGATGCCGATGCAGCTCGTTTTGTTGCTGATGCTGAAGTTGGCGAGATAGTTGGCCCTGCACGTCAGGCCAACGGTACTTTCTATTATATGGTTGATGATAGAAGAGAAGGTACAAATGAAGTTGTTAAGGCAAAACATATTCTTGTTAATTTCAATGATAATAAGGATAGCGCTTTAGTTGTCGCCAAGGATATCAAAAACCAAGTAAATACTTCAAACTTCGCTGAAAAAGCACGCGAACTATCACAGGATCGTGGCTCTGCCAGAGCTGGTGGGGATTTGGGATACTTCGGTAAAAACCAGATGGTTCAGCCGTTTGAAGAGGCTGCTTTCGGTGCTTCCGAAGGTTCAATAGTAGGCCCTATTGAATCAAGCTTCGGTTACCATATTATCTACGTTGAGGATAAAACATCAGATGAAGTATCTTACTCTTATATACAGTTTGAGCCTAAAGTAACTAAGAAAACCAAACAGATGATCGCTGCTAAAGCGAATTCTCTAATCCAGAGTCTGAAGAAAGGTGAGGCTTTTGATTCAACAGCTATCATGCTTGGGGCGAACATCAACACTCTTCCAAGACTTACACGCCAGCAGAAAGTCCTTGGAAGGCAGTCAATCACCAATGACCTGTTTGAAAATGAAAGCGGTTATGTCACACCTGCTGTATTGGTTGACGGTCAAGGTTTTGTAGTCGCTCAGTTAATAAACAAAACTGAAGCTGGCCCCGCACCTTTCGAAACCGTTAAAAACGAGATCAGACCTAATCTGATTAAGCAGAAGAAAATGGAGATGCTTGCTGAAAAAGCTAATGATATCTACAGCCAACTAAAAGACGAACCAGTTATTTCTGATGTTGCGGATATCGATCCAAGTCTACCTCTTAATAGTGCTACCGATGCCACCCTTAACGGTAATATACCTGGTGCGGGTAAGGATTTTGCTCTTTCCGGCGCTATAATGAGTGCTGAGATCGGTAAAATATCGGGGCCTGTTTATGGAAACAACGCACTTTATATTATTCAGGTTACCGATCGTTATATCCCATCGGAAGAGCAGATAGAGGAAAACATGTCAACTTACTATGAGAATCTTGTCAATCAGCAAAAAAGCTCAAATTTCTACCAGTGGTATTCTGACTACAAGACAAAGATGAACCTTGAAGATTACAGATCAAGAAACTACAGAGAATTCTGATAAGGCATTAAAGTTTTAACTCAGCCCTGCTCTTTATGGTAAGTGCGGGGCTTTTTTATATGAAGCATAAAAAAGAAGATATACCAGACCTTGTGTCAGTGAATCCTAAACAGATGATCGCTGCTGACATTGATGATGCATATAAATTCTGCAAAAAGATCGCCCTAAGCCATTACGAGAATTTTCCAGTAGGTTCCATCCTTATCCCCAAAAAGAACAGGCCGTTTTTCTATGCTGTATATGCTTTCTCAAGATTAGGGGATGATATCGGCGATGAATATGACTTTCAGGATACCGAAAGAATAGATCTTTTAAACGAGCTATCATCATCATTAAGTTATGCATTTTCTTCAACTCATAAAACTACAAATCCTATACTTTCCGCGTTAGTTGAAACCCTTCTGATAAATCAGGTGGAAGTCGATACGCCACTTAGGCTATTGGAAGCATTCCGCCGTGATGTATATTTTAAACAGCCTGATACTTTAGAAGATATATACGACTACTGTCATTACTCCGCCAACCCCGTAGGCGAGCTTGTCTTGGGTATTTCGGGTGAGCTGAGATCAAACGATAGCGAAGACTTATTGATATTATCCGATAAAGTATGCACGGGTCTTCAGATGATTAACTTCTGGCAGGATATATCACGAGATATCAAGATCGGTAGAGTGTATATACCAAAACAAATGATGGAAGCGAAAGGTTTATCTTATTTGCCGAATCGAGATAGCCCCCTTGAAGATATAGAGGTGTTCGAAACCATAATTCAGGAGTTGACACTCATAACGCGAGGAATAATGGATGACGGCAAACTTATAACCAAACGGATCCGTAACAGTAGATTAAGGGCGGAACTAAGCGCGATAATCAGTTCAGCGATGATTGTACTTGATAGATGTGCTATACTCGGCAGTCAATTGCTTTTTGAGAGGCCTCAATTAAAAAAAACAGATATATTTAGAATACTTCCTAAAGTATCTGTAAATTTGTTAAGGGCATAAGCGTCTTTGTAGATACAACCTATGGATACAATCACACAATATAATCTGGCTGATCACGAACAGGCGCAACATCCTGACGTAGAAAAGTCAAATTTTCTCTATAGCTTTTCTTTTCTTCCGAAAGATGAGAGAAACGCTATGCATACCCTGTACGCATTTTGCTCATACATTGATAATATTGTTGATTCCACCCCAACTACTGAAAACAACCTCCACAAAAAGCTTAAACGGCTTGACTGGTGGGAAAAAGAGATAGATAGAATTTATCGAGGTGTTGATAAAGCGCAATCATTGCAGCCGTTTTACTGGCTGATAGAGCGTTTTTATATACCAAAGCAGTATTTCAGTACTTTGATAGACGGGTGCCGCAGAGACCTTATCCAGAATAGATACCAGACTTTCGATGATCTCAGATCTTATTGCTATTCAGTAGCATCTGTTGTTGGGCTTATGAGTATCGAGATATTTGGCTATAGATACGAAGAAACAAAAAATTACGCGATCAATCTCGGCTATGCTTTACAGATAACCAATATCCTGAGAGATATCAAAGTAGATAAGGATAGGGGATTTATATATCTGCCAAAAGAGGATATGGAAAGGTTCGGCTATAGTGAGGAAGACCTTATGAACGAGGTTTACAACGCGAACTTTGTAGAACTGATGAGATTTGAGGTAGCAAGGGCTAGAGAGTATTATCATAAAGCCAGATCTTTCCTAAGATCGGATGAAAGACGAAGAATGCTACCGGCAGGTATAATGGATGATATTTACTATCGTCTATTAGAAAAAATAGAACTGAACGAATACAATGTGTTTGATACCAAGATAAAAGTAAGCAACACCCACAAAGTTATAATAGCTCTAAAGCATTGGCTTAATATACAGCTATTCGTTTCTACCATTCAAAAATAGTTTGGCTCCTGCTTTCTTCTTGGAAATTCATATCTAAGGATTATCTTTTTAGTTTTGAATGAAAGGGAGTTTTTGCTAAGTAATTCTTATTTTTGTTATCAGTATAATTGGATGATTACCTAATCACTAGGATTATGACAGAAACAACTACTACACAACTTTCTTTTTCAGAAGAAGAACTTGCAAAAGTTCAAGAGTACAAAGACAAATACCCCGAAGCGCAAGCCGCTATCATGCCTGTTCTTTGGATGGCGCAAAAAAAATGGGGATGGCTATCACGAGAGGTGATGGAGTATGTAGGTGATGTGCTTGATCTGCCGTATTCCCACGTGTACGGTGTGGCGACTTTCTATACCATGTACTATAAAAAGCCAATGGGCAGGCATCATGTCCAGGTATGTACAAATGTATCGTGTATGCTTCTCGGTGGGCACAAAATTTACGAAGAAGTAAAAAAAGATATCGGTATAGGCCATAATGAAGTTACGGCCGACGGAAAATTATCTCTGGAAGAAGTAGAGTGTCTGGGTGCTTGCGGCGGCGCGCCAATGATTGCTATAAACGAGACTTTCTACGAAAACATAGATTTAGAGCAAGTCAGAAAAATCATATCCGATCTAAAATAAGTTCGGATATTATTCAGCATTTCTCTTTTTCTACAACAATTTTTCTTTAGAACCCGTAATCTAACCTGTTACGGGTTTTGCTTTTTGTAATGTTGTTACATTTACCTTTCTCATCTGTTAATATATAGTGAAGAGATTTTTTAAAGATACAGCGATCCTCGGTAAGATAGCATTTACTATCCTGCTGCTGGCCACCATTGTTGATATATTTATGCAAGGTGGTTTTTTCCCGTTGCTGGCTTTGGATACTTCTCTTACCAGTAGGGGGGAAGAGCTTTGGCGCTTGATTACATATCCATTCGTTATGGATGATGTTGCTTCGCTTTTTCTGTTCATAGCTGTATTTATCTTTTGGCTGCCACAGCTTCGCGGTAATATACCCAAACAGATAGTAGCACCTTTGAGCTTGATCTTGGTTTTGATGCAGTCGGTTATGGTAACGCTTCTGTTTTGGGAAACCAAGTTTATCTACTCTGGCTTAGAAGGTATATCTCTTTTCTATCTTTTCTTAGCTGTTTTGATGGTACCAAAGTCAAGGGTATTCATTCTTGGAAAGTATATCGGCCGAAGTCTGAACTTTGGAGTATTCGTGCTTTTAGGTTGGATAGGTTTTAATTTACTTACATTGGAAATGCAAGGCAATACAATTACCCAAGGCGGTGTGGCTCCGTTTATAGCACTTATATTCGGACTGGTGACCTCTCTATCGGTATATGGTAATATCAGGCTTGTAAATTCACTAGCCCAGAGAAGATTGAGCAATTCTGAAAACGCACCCCGAACCACTTCTGCGATGATGAAGAAAGTTTATGCTCAGAATATCGCCAGCGAAAGTGTTCTACAGCAAAAAAGCCAGCCAGAGAAAGAAGAGGATGAAGAGGCCGAAAGCCTTGTTACTCAGATAAACGCCAGTTCAGCGTTTACAAGCAGCGATGAGGATGTACTGAATTCACTTTTAGACAAGATTAACATACACGGCGAAAAAAGCCTTTCAGATGACGAGAGGCAATCCTTGCTTATCCTATCAAAAAAGATAGACTGATTTAGAACCAATATTTAAATCAATCATTGTTCTTCGGATAATCGAAGAAATTTATGTTACCGTTTACTTCCAATAAATCTGCCCATTTATCAGTATTAAAGTCAATTCTTACGATGCCGCAAGTTGGTAACTGTACGCCTTGATTGCCCGAAAAATATGTCACCAGATCAGAAAAATGAGGGTTGTGACCAAAGAATATCACACTATTTATATTACTGTCCATAGCTGAAATGATTTTCTTTACGGCCATACTGCCGTTCTCGTAAATGTCTCGAGTTTTTTCTACCTTTTCTAAACCCCAACCGTTCACTTCACAGAAAATATCACAAGTTGTGATAGCTCTTTTAGCAGTGGAAGACACTATGTGGTCTATGATATCCCCGTTGGCACGAAGTCTTTCAGCTAATCTTGTTGCCATTACAGGGGCATCTTTTAATCCTCGTCTGTTCAGTGGGCGGTCAAAGTCGGTCATATCCTTATCTGGCCAATCAGATTTTGCGTGTCTGTTTATATATATTGTCTTCATTTCAATTCTTCTGATATCTCTGTGTGATACTGGTTTTTCAAGCGGTCTATCTCGCCGATTCTATCAAGCAACCTAATCGATTTTTCATTATCGGAGATTCCGTTTTTCAATAAACCGATTAACTCGGTTTTTTCTTTTTGTAGGGATTTGATTAAAAGCTGTTTGATAACAATGGCTGTATCTTTAACATGAGATACATATTCAGGTATAGATACGCCCCGTTCTGTCCAGTTTGGTGATACTGAAAGTGTTGATATAGCTAGTTCCGCGGCTGCGTCTTTATATACCTGCTCACATTCATCAGATAGCAGAAGTGAGTCCAAAGGGTTGGAGTTTCCCGAACAATTAACGATATTATCGAAAAAGGTGGCTGCTTCATCGCAGGAGAATATCTCTGAATGTAGATTAGTTTCAGTTTGAAGCTTTTCTAGTAATTCATAGCTTTCCAGTGCAAGTGTGAGAATAAACTTATCAGAGCGAGAAAGACGAGAGATCAGTGATTCTTTGGTTTGAGGCTCATTGTAGCTAGCTACTCTAAGCAAATCATCTCGAGAATCACTCGAATAATTATCATTTTTAGATACAATATTGTCGTATCCAGCACCTATAGCATCTCTGGCGATACCATAAAGGCTCGCTATTTCGTTCAGATAAACATCCCGGGTGATTGGGTCATTAACTGCATCTAAAAGCTCTGTGGACTGTTTAGCAGCTTTTATTTTAGAAGCCGGGCTATCCAAAAGCTCTCTTTGCTTATGGGTATTATGTAGGAAACGAACAGGAGTAAGCCCTTTCTGTAAATATAGATCGAATGAGAATTTACCTTTTTTCCTGATAATCGAGTCGGGATCCTCCCCATCCTCCAATCCGATAATCTTTGTTTCTATATCATTTTTAATAAGCAGCGGCAGCGTTCTCATAGCCGCGTTTATTCCGGCTTTGTCATTATCGAATACCAGATATGCCTTATTACAGTATCTTTTTATTAGCTTTATCATCTCCTCGGTAAGGGAGGTACCGGAAGTTGATACTGTATTATCAAAGCCCGCTTCGTGAAGCGATATTACATCCATATAGCCTTCTGTGATTATAACCTCACCGATGGAACGCATAGAGTTCTTTGCCAGATCAAGCCCGTAAAGAACTCTAGACTTATTATATATCTCAGTTTGCGGGCTGTTGAGATACTTTGCAGTGTTATCTTTTCCTGATAAATCCCTACCGCCGAAACCTATTACTTTGCCCAGATAATTCCTTATCGGGAATATCAGCCTTCCTCTGAATTTATCGAATAAGCCGCCTCTTTTGCTATCGGAAAAACCTCCAGTGGCTACCAGTACATCATCGCTGTAGCCAAGTGAGGACATGTATTTATATGCACTGTTCCAGTCGTCCGGCGCATATCCAAGCAGAAACGCATCCACTGATTTCCTGAGTAGCTGTCTCTGCCTGATATATTCCTGTGCTAACTTACCCTCGTTACTAAAAAGATACTTTTTGTAGTAATCCGCCAGATCATCCATGGCCTGCAATGCCATACCCCTGATATCGTCGGATTTACTGTCTTGCCTATCATCATAATCTTTCAGAGAGATATTATATCGTTCTGCAAGCAGTTTTACAGCTTCTATGAACGACATGCCGTGCATTTCCATCAGATAACTGTAAACATTGCCACCCTTCCCTGTTGAAAAACACTTGAATATCTGCTTTTGAGGGGATACTACAAACGAAGGTGTTTTCTCGTTCGTAAATGGTGAGAGAGCTTTCATATTGCTGCCAGCGGGTTTCAATAGAAGATCATCGCCGATTACATCCACGATGTTGGCTCTGTTTCTTATATCTTCTATGACGCTTTCTGGGATACGGGCCATTTTAGTGGGCAGCTTATTTTTCAGCAGTTAACAAATATTTGACAAGACGATATGTACGAAAATACGATTAGATTAATATTAATAGCGATTATAGCTTTTTCTTCTTGCGGGATTAAGTCACATGAGATAGTGCAGGTTTATGATCCGGATGATCTGCAGATTGAAGGCAGGGAAGCAGAAAGAGAGATCATATCTCGTGATTATCAAGAAAAGCTTCGGGATTCCTACAAAGATAAATACTATAGAGTGTGGGAAAGCAATGCTTACAATGGTACAGATACAAAAGCTTATTTAAGCGGGCTATATAAAAGATATTCTAGGGGTGGTAGATATTTTGCCCAGAACAAACGCCCATGGTCTGAAAAAGAGTCAGATAGATATATAAGTTCAGCGAACCTGGGCGATTTCCCCAGTATGAACAAAAGAGCCATTACCCTGCACGCTACCAATGCCAGACTACTGCCAACCAGCAAACCAATGTTTTTGGATGAAGCACTGGCTGGTGAGGGTTACCCATTCGACTATTTACAGAACTCTGCGATTTGGGCTTCGACACCATTGAAGATCGTACACCAATCCGAAGACCTTGCATGGTATTATTGCATATCCCCTTTTGTGGAAGGGTGGATAATGGCTAAAGACATAGCACTGGTGGATAACGGTTTTATCGATAGCTGGATGTCTAAAGATATCGGGATATTGCTTGAAGATGAATATCCGCTCACTAGCGGCAGCGGTTTTATCACGTCGGGATATATAGGTATGGTACTGCCTATCTCAAATTCCGATCCTCTTAAACATACTGTTATGGTTGCCAAACACGGCGAAAAACGCTATGCCGCAATAGAATATGCTATGGTTGGCATAGAAAAAATCGCGGATGAGAATTACCGACCTACCAAGAACAACTTCTTATCTCTAATCCAAAAACTCTACGGAAGCCCCTACGGTTGGGGTGGCGCATACTTTACCAGGGACTGCTCGGCTCTGCTGAGGGATATTTACTCACCTTTCGGTATTTGGCTGCCCAGAAACTCTGGATCGCAAATAGCCGCTGGAGAGAAAATTTTCGATATTGAAGGACTGAGCAACAGCGGCAAAATGAGAGAGCTTCGGGATTCCGCGCTGCCATGTCTATCGCTAATATATAAGCCTGGGCATATTGTCATGTATCTCGGAACACATAATAACCAGATGATGATATTCCATAGCGTGTGGGGCGTAAAAACAAAAAACCTAACAGCACTCGGCAGATATATAATCGGCGGAACAACTATTACCGACTTAGAGCCGGGTAAATATCTCCCTTATGTAGAAGAAACCCTGCTGGATAGGTTTACAAAATTCAATACCCTGATACCTGAAGAAGGTTTGGCCCCATAGAAGCGCTCCGCCGCCCCGTTATACCCTGTACTCCCCTCTAATATGGAGAGTGTCTTTGGGTGAGGTGTCTAGAAAGAGAGCACATTTTCTGTGTAGTTGCGAGCCACTGACTCGGCTTAGTAAATACATACATCCCTAATACTTCTAAAGGCACAAATACTATGGGAAGGACCTGAAGAAAGCCTGTCATCACAAACGCATACCGCACCGAGTTATGCTTATTTACCTTAATTTTGCATTTAATTCGATCAACAGATAATTACATTCAATTTTTTAGTGGAAAATATTGGCTGAGTCAGCTTCACTTATCGATATACAAAAAAGCTTTAAGGGTTCGAGAACTAAAACCCTTGCCTATACTAAGCTAATAGAAGCGGGCGAGGTTCTGAAAAAGAGCAGGGATTTATCTGTAAAATTTCTTCCAGCGTCTTTGCCGTCTATATTTATTAGCCTTTTATCGGAGCAGATAAAATCTCCTCTCCTTATTTTCTGTGATGATGCCAAGTCCGCCAAATCACTTTATTCAGATCTAGCACAGCAATTTGATGAAAACAAGCTGTCGCTTCTGGTAGAGCCCCAAAAAAGTGTAAAAAGCGTTCTGGACGACCACGAAGGATTACTAGGCTGGCTTGTGGAAGGGCTTAGCGTACTATTGAAATATGATAACTCGATTGCTATCGCTACCCCAGATATTTTGAGTATCAAAGTGCCGACATCAGATAGCCTGGTCAAAAGTTATATCAGCATAAAGAAGGGCGAGACGCTTAACTTTCAAGACTTTACTACCAAACTCCAGCTTGAAGGGTTTGAAAAATCTGATTATGTAGAAAAGGAGGGGCAGATCGCCGTTCGTGGTGGTATATTGGATATATTCCCAACCGCTGCTCGCAATCCCCTTAGGATAGAGTTCTGGGGTAATGAGGTAGAATCTATTAGGGAGTTCGATATAAATTCCCAACGGTCTGTTACAGAACATGATAAGATTGAATTCCTCGGCAAGCTCTTCCATGAAGATAATACCGAGCAGGAAACCGATATCTATGAATATCTAACCGAAAATACAGTAATTGCGGAGCTTGAACCTGACAGGTTCCATGATATTCCTGAAAACTGGAAGAAGCCGGGCTTCACTTACCTGACTATAAATCCTTTAGCTCAGGCCTCTCTGAATATCACAGCATCTCCCCAGCGTACTTTCGATGCTGATATCGATGAGATGACAACGGAGCTTCAGAAACTTACGGCATTCGGCTACAAGGTGCATTTGTGTGCGGACGGTAGCATACACAGGGATCGCTTTAGGGAAATGGTAGAGGAATCACTCAAAACCAAAACCCAAGATTTAGAAGATACTGAACTCGCAAGCCCCGAAGACACTATAAAATTGCTAAAATGGCACCCCTACACATTATCTGAAGGGTTTGTATGTGAAGACGCTAAACTTGCTGTATTCACCGAGCACCAGGTTTTCTCTCGGATGCGAATTACCGAAAGAAGCAAAAAAGCACAGAGCAAGAAAAAGGGTATCAGCTTAGCAGAGCTTCAAGTGCTTAATATCGGTGATTATGTAGTTCATGATGATAAAGGAGTAGCGAGGTTCAATGGTTTCAAGACTGTAAATCTCGGCGGATCAGATCAGGACTGTGTTCAATTGGAGTTCCAAGGCGGCGATAGGCTGTTTGTCAATATGAACTATATCCACAAGATCCAGAAGTACTCCGCAGCTGAGGGCATACCGCCAAAAATGAGTAAACTCGGCAGCACAGAATGGGTAAGGAAAAAAGCTCGAACTAAAAAGAAGATCAAGGATATTGCCCGCGATCTTATCAAGCTGTATGCTAAAAGAAAAATGCAGACTGGTTTCCAGTTCCCAGATGATAATAAATGGCAGAGAGAGTTCGAAGCATCGTTTGTATATGAGGATACAGAGGATCAGGCCAAAGCCACCGATGAGATAAAAGTAGATATGCAATCCGAAACTCCAATGGATAGGCTGGTTTGCGGAGATGTAGGGTTCGGCAAGACCGAAGTAGCTATTCGGGCCGCATTCAAAGCTGTACAATCAGGCAAACAGGTTGCTGTGCTTGTACCGACTACGGTTCTTGCCCAGCAGCATTATATGTCTTTCAGGGATAGGCTGCACCGCTATCCCGTAAAGGTGGATGTTATATCCAGATTCAGATCAACTAAGGATCAGAAAGGTATTCTGGAGGATTTGGAGGGGGGTAAGACCGATATTATCATCGGTACTCATAGGTTGCTTTCAAAAGATATCAAATTCAGTGATCTAGGGCTGTTGATAGTCGATGAAGAGCAGCGCTTCGGTGTTGCAGCGAAGGAAAAGCTGCGCGAAATGCGTGTATCTATCGATACCCTAACTTTAACTGCCACTCCTATACCTCGTACCCTTAATTTCTCGCTTATGGGCGCTAGAGACCTTAGCGTAATCGAAACCCCTCCCAGAAACAGATTGCCTGTAGCAACAGAGATAGCCGAATGGGATGATGAGCTGGTAGTCGGTGCTATTGAAAAGGAACTGGATAGGAACGGGCAGGTTTTTTTCGTTTCCGATAGGGTAGAGGACTTAGAAAAAATTCAGATGGATCTGAAAATGATGCTCCCGAACGTAAAATTCGGAATAGCCCATGGCCAGATGACTGGCACCCAGCTGGAAAAAGCGATGCAGGGCTTTATCTCAGGGAAAGTTGATGTACTTGTAACAACTAAAATTGTTGAGTCTGGCCTTGATATACCAAATGCCAATACTATGATCATTAATAGGGCTAATAACTTTGGCCTTGCCGAGCTGTATCAGCTCCGCGGTAGGGTAGGTAGGTCTAATCACCAAGCCTATTGTTACCTGCTAATCGATCAGAAAAAGAAAATCACACCGCAGGCTATGAAGAGGCTACAGGCAATAGAAGAGTTTACTGATCTTGGTAGCGGCTTTCAATTAGCTCTCAGAGATATGGAGATTCGTGGTGCTGGTAATCTGCTGGGCGGCGAGCAATCAGGAATGATATATGATATCGGATTCGATTTATATCAAAAAGTACTTGATGAAGCTGTTCAGGAGCTTAAACATGAAGAATTCGGTGAACTCTTTGGCGGAAGCGGACGATCACTCGCAGAAGCTATCACCAACGAAGAAATCGCTATCGAACTCGATAAGGACGCTCTTATCCCAGAAGATTATATAACCGATGATACCAATAGATTCAAAATTTATAAGAGACTTTATTCTGTTAAAGATAAAATTAAACTGAATGAACTAGTAGATGAGCTAAAGGACACTTATGGTAAACTACCGGAACAGTTCGTTAATCTACTTATGGCCATTGAGATAAGAATGGCATCCCTAAAAACAGGGTTTGAAAGGGTTATAGTCAAGCAGCACAAACTTATATGCGAGTTCCCACCAAAAGATAAAGAGATATATTACGAGCACGCGCTTCCTGTAGTATTGGATTTTATTCAAGATCTGGATAATGCGAAAATGAGTCAGGGTAAAACTAGGCTCATGGTTGAAATACCAATTGAAGGTTATGGTGAAGCGATAGAGCTACTTTGGAAGATAAAGCGTAATATTGAACTGGTAGATGATTTGGCATTGTAGGATAAAAGGTTACTAAGGATATAAATGAGTGGCACACAGGATACCGAGAAACAAAAAATTATACAAGAGATAAGCCCTTATATGGGGCTTACCGGTGGATTGATTGCTACACTAATTTTGTTTGGCGGTATAGGCTATTTTATTGATAAATCGAACGAAAGCTATCCTTTTTGGACTTCAATATCAGCTGCCGTGGGTGCTGTAATAGCTATAATCAACTTCATCCGCAAGGTACTGATGTTCTCAAAAGCTGATGAAGAGCGAAAGAAAAAAGAGAGATTATCCCGTTTAGAAAATGAAAAAGATTGATTGTGGATAATTTATATTTTGAACTTGGTGTCTCTGCCGGCTTCGCGGCGGTACTCCTTATTATCAAAGCAGTTTGGGGCAGATTCATTCTAAGGTATGCAATGAACAAGCCTTATGAAGAGTCTTTCAAGGCATACATAATACAATCGGTTCTCAGATCGCTGTTCCTGCTTGGGGCTACACTACTTATAATATTCGGCGGCTATGCTGATACAGTCTATTTCTTGATAGTTTTTATCGGTGGATTCTTTTTCGTTCAGATTTTTGAGATAAAATATCTCTTAAGTCTCGAGAAAATTGCTTAATTTTGTCAATCATTTTCAATGGCACGGAAGAAAACTTTTCCTAATTGAAAATGTTCGATAAGAAAGAGATCACCTGGCTGATAAATTTTTATATATCGGCCTCGGAAAAAAAGTATCAGGAAGCACTGTGGATTCTAAATATCTTGCCGATAATCGCGAGGCTGAAAACACCGAACCTTTAGAAGCGCTTGGTAACGTAGCCAGTGACAGCATCAACTATGAGGGTGAGTTCCAGCCAATTGACGGCGACTTTGTGGAAACACCAGTTGATATATCCAACGAGCAGGCCGAAGATAATCCTATCAATGAATTACTCGGCGAGCTCGGAGATCACTCCGGATTCAACGTTTTCAATTTTAAGCTTTTCCAACTACCAGTCATAATATATGATGACGGTCTACACTTTTACTCTTCCCCTTATTCAATGGAAGACGCCGGCCTTTATGAAATGGTAGAGGTTAATGGACACAAGCATATCGAGAAAGTAGGTGTAGATCCTGAAGATGCTCACATCATGGATTTTTCGCCTACCAACTTCGTTTTCTTTCAATGGATAGCAATGGTTCTAATTATTGGGCTTGTGTTCAAAGCAAAGTCCAGTGCGAAGAAAATTAAAAAAGATGAAGCTCCTAGAGGCATATTGAGTATGTTCGAAGCTAGCTGGACTTTTATCAGGCAGGGTATACTCGGGCCTAATATCCCGAGCCGGAAAGCTGCCGATAGGTTAACGCCTTATTTCTATACGCTGTTTATCTTCATTTTTGTAATGAACTTACTTGGCCTTATACCTGGTGGGCACACGGCTACCGCGTCCTTGGGTGTAGCAGGGGCTCTTGCGATAACTGCGTTTTTCGTTATAAACTATACTGCAATCAAAGAATCGGGTATCGGTGCATGGTTTCATCACCTTTTAGGCGGTGCGCCATGGTGGCTAGCGCCCCTAATGATACCAATCGAGATTATGTCTCTGTTTATTAAGCCTTTCGCACTTATGGTCAGGCTTTTCGCTAACATGACCGCCGGACACGTAGTGTTGTTTGCTCTTCTAGGTTTGATCTTCGTATTCAAGAGCGCAATAGTGGGCGGTGGTGTAGTTGTTTTCTCACTGTTTATCTATCTTCTGGAATTATTGGTAGCATTCCTGCAAGCATACATATTTACTATGCTTACAGCTATCTTTACTGGCCTTGCCATAGGTGAGCACGGGCACGAGGAACACGCTCATTAAAATCTGAAAATTCAACAATTATTCTTAAATTCAAATCAGGAGTTATAACATGGAAGGACTAGCACAACTGGGCGTGGCCCTAGGAGCAGGTCTTACAGTATTGGGTGCCGGCTTAGGTATCGGTAAACTGGCAGCAGCGGCATTGGAAGCCTCTGGCCGTCAGCCGGAAGCAGCAGGTAACCTAAGAACAACGATGATCATCGGTGCAGCACTTATCGAGGGTGCGGCATTCTTTGCTCTTATCGTATGTATTCTTGCAAACGGTTAATATTGATCGATCGCAATTAAAGTTACATGGTTTAAGGCGGCTACCGGATAAAATCATCTATTAGTCGCCTAAAAACCGATAATCAATAAAAACAAAAATTAGTAATGGACGCTTTATTTACTATAAATCCCGGCTTAGTAGTCTGGACATTTATAAACTTCACTATTCTGGCTGTGCTTCTCGGTAAGTTCGCCTTCCCTGCCATCAAAAATATGATGCAGGAAAGACATGATCGTATTCAGAACACAATAGATGAAGCAAAAGAGGCTAACCTTCGAGCTGAGTCGCTTTTAAAAGAAAGTCAGGCAAAACTTGATAATGCCCAGAACGAAGCGGCCACTATTTTGAACAACGGTAAGAAACAGGCCCAGCAGTTTATATCGGATGCCCGCACTGAAGCGGAAGTTCAAAGAACAAGAATGATCCAAGACGCTCAAAAAGAAATTGAGAACCAGAAGAACAAAGCTATTGTTGAGCTCAGAAAAGAAGTAGCAGCTCTTGCTGTAGATGCGGCTGAAAAGATCATCAACCAAAAATTAGACAGAGAAGCTCACATGAGACTCATCAAAGAGTCAATGCAAAATCTACCTAAGAACTAAGTAGGCAAGACTCAGCAGGCAAGATCGTTAGCTTCAACAAAAAGATTTATTAAGGTATAAGCAGAAAAAAATGGCTGAACACAGAATATCCAAGAGATACGCCAGAGCTATTATGCAGGCGGCTACAGAAGCCGGCAGTATTGATGTCGTTACATCGGATCTGAAGGAAGTTCAGAGAACCATCGAAAGCTCAAGGGATTTCGAGATATATCTTAAAAGCCCGGTTATCAGAAGTCTGGACAAAAAGAAAGCCATCAAAGAGATTTTCGATGGCAAACTTAATGAACTGACCGACAGCTTTCTGCAGCTCTTGGCTCATAAAGGCCGTGAAAATTTCATACCGAGTATAGTAGCCGAATATATCACTATTTACAATCAGCAGCATAATATACTGCCTATAAAAGTGATAACCGCTGTTGAAATAGACGAGCCGGCAAAACAGAATATTCTGAATGAGGTAAAAGAGCGTACAGGAATGAACCTGGAAGGCGAATTTACCGTTGACCCAGCTATAAAAGGCGGGGTCGTTATCAAGATGGACGATATGGTTATCGATTCATCATTAAGAAACAAACTTAATGATCTCTACAAAAGGCTCGCTACAGGCGATGCTGCTTGATAGGATCGGATTTTATACCCATCACTAAAACTCATACAAGAAAAGAAAACAGGTAAACTAATATGTCAGATGTGAGACCGGAAGAAATATCCGCGATACTTAGAAAACAGTTATCCGGATTCGACAATGAGGCAGACCTTTACGAGGTCGGTACTGTACTTCAAGTCGGTGATGGGGTAGCAAGGGTTTATGGCCTTACAAAAGTAATGGCTTCCGAGCTGGTAGAATTCCCTAACGGCGTTATGGGTATGGTTCTGAACCTTGAGGAGGACAACGTTGGTGTCATCCTTTTTGGTGAGGATTCTCTCGTAAAAGAAGGCGATCAAGTAAGAAGAACAAACAAAGTTGCTTCTGTACCAGTTGGTGATGCCTTGCTTGGTAGAGTTGTTAATCCGCTTGGCCAACCAATGGACGGTAAAGGCGATATCATTACTGATACTTATCTACCTGTAGAGCGTAAGGCACCGGGCGTAATGATGAGACAACCTGTAACCGAGCCCCTACAGACTGGTATCAAAGCAATCGATTCACTTATTCCTATCGGGCGCGGCCAGCGTGAGCTTATCATCGGTGACCGTGAAACAGGTAAGACAGCCGTTGCGATAGATACGATAATAAACCAAAAATATACCCATACCGAAGAAGCTAAAGCCAACGGTATAGAGCCTGTATATTGTATCTATGTCGCCGTAGGCCAAAAAGGTTCAACTGTAGCTACTGTAGTTGAGACACTTCGTAAGTACGGAGCTATGGATTATACGATTATCGTAGCTGCAAACGCATCTGATCCTGCGCCTCTACAGTTCATCGCCCCTTATTGTGGTACTTCTATGGGTGAGTTCTTCCGAGATAATGGAAGGCACGCACTTATTGTTTATGATGATTTGACAAAACAGGCAGCTGCTTACCGTCAGGTTTCTCTGCTACTTAGAAGACCTCCAGGGCGTGAAGCATACCCAGGTGATGTATTCTATCTTCACTCTAGGCTACTTGAGCGTGCCGCAAAAATGTCTGACGCTGAGGGAGCAGGTTCACTTACCGCACTTCCGATGATCGAGACTCAGGCCGGTGATGTATCAGCTTACATACCTACCAACGTTATCTCGATAACTGATGGTCAGATTTATCTAGAGCCTAACCTTTTCAATGCCGGTATCAGACCTGCACTGAACATCGGTATATCAGTATCCCGTGTTGGTGGTGCCGCACAGATCGGTGCGATGAAGAAAGTTGCCGGCCCTCTCAAGCTGGAGCTAGCACAGTACAGAGCACTTGAAGCGTTCGCAAAATTCGGGTCTGATCTTGATAAATCAACTCAGCAACAGCTTACACGCGGTGCAAGGCTTTCCGAGATAATGAAGCAGCCACAGTACAAGCCGCTTACAGTTGAAAGACAAGTTGTGCTCATTTTTGCCGCTACAAACGCTTATCTTGACAAACTTCCGGTTGGCTCTCTGAAGAGATATGAAGAAGAATTGATGGTTTTCCTTGATACTCAGTATCCTCAGTTACTTGAGAAAATCAGAAATGATAAGAAACTGACCGACGAGATCAAGGCTATGTCAAAAGAGGCATTAGACAAATTCACTGAAGGCTTCAAGAGAACGGTTTAATATGGTAGTAGTCACAGGTGGTGCTGGGTTTATAGGTTCTTGCCTGATAGACCAACTAAACAGCGAGGGTATCGAAGATATTCTTGTTGTTGACCACATGACTGATTCCGATAAGTGGAAAAACTTAATCGGGAAAAAGTTTCTCGACTATTATGATAGAGATGATTTCAGGATGCTCATGTCCGAAGGGTTTCTCGCCGATATGGTGGATACATTTTACCACATGGGTGCCTGTTCTGCAACAACTGAAACCGATGTCAATTATTTATTAGATAATAACTTCGCATATTCAAAGGAAGCTTTTGCTTACGCCAGCCAAGGCGGTGCGGACTTCATATATGCCAGCAGCGCAGCTACATACGGATCGGGTGAAGACGGATATAGCGACAAATCGATAGGTGGCTTAAAACCAATGAACGCTTATGGCTATTCAAAGCATATCTTTGATTCTTGGTTACAGGCTAATGGCTATGCTGATGAAGCACTTGGCATAAAGTTCTTTAATGTGTTTGGCCCTAATGAGTATCATAAAGGCTCAATGGCTTCGATGGTTTACAAAGCATGGAGCCAAATATCCAAAAGTGAGAAGATTAGGCTTTTCAGATCGAACGATAAGCAGTATGAGGACGGTGGCCAGAAAAGAGACTTCATTTACGTGAAGGATGCTTGCAAGGCCGTAACCTCAATTGCTGGTAAGAAGTCGAAAGGGATATACAATCTCGGTACTGGCAAGGCGAGATCATGGAATGACTTAGCACATGCCGTTTTTGCCGCTATGGGTAAAGAACCGAAAATTGAATACATTGATATGCCTGTTGAACTATCAGGTCAGTATCAGAACTATACGCAGGCTGAAATGGGTAAATTCCATGATTCAGTCGATGGATTTAAGTTCTCAGAGCTTGAAGAGACCGTTAAAGACTATGTCAACGGGTACCTTCAGCAAAGTTGGAAATATATTTAGTAAAGCTAAAGACCAGAAAATCTATATATGGCTACTTTAAGAGATATCAGAATGAGAATCAAGGGTGTAAAAAATACATCCAAGATTACCCAGGCCATGAAAATGGTTTCTGCCGCTAAGATGAAAAGAGCTCAAACCGCTATTGAGTCAGCACGGCCTTATGTTCAGAAGCTCGAAGAAATGATGGCCAATCTTGTTTCAGGCATCGGCGATGACTACACTAACGATCTTCTTGAAGATAGAGAAAGCGTTCAGAATATTGCTGTAATAGTTATTGGTTCCGATCGCGGGCTCTGTGGTTCTTTCAATGCTAACTTGTTCAAGTACATGAGAGAATACACCAAGACTATGGGGCAAAAGCATCCCGGTGCTAACCTTGAATTTATACCTGTAGGTAATAAACCAGTGGGTTTTTACAGCAAAGCCCAAGATGTTGATGTATCAGCAAAGTACAGAGATGTATTCCAGCCGCTTGAATTTGAAACTGCTCGCGAAATCATCAAAGGTGTTACTGAGCGATTTGTGGTTGGCGATCTGGATAAAGTAGTTGTAGTTTATAACAGATTCATAAATATCCTGCGCCAAGAGCCTACCGAACTCCAGCTTCTGCCGATTAAAAACGATATGGCTGAATCTACCGAAAGCGAAGCAGCCCAAACTGAGACAGACTATATATTCGAGCCTAATAAGCCTGAGATACTGGATGTGCTATTGCCTAAGCTTGTTAATATATCACTATGGCGAGCTTTATTGGAATCCAACGCCGCCGAACAGGCCGCACGTATGATGGCAATGGAAACAGCCACGCAGAACGCAAAAGAGCTGATCGAATCGCTAAACGTAGTTTACAACCGTAAACGCCAGGATGCCATCACCACAGAGATGATGGAAATCATCGGCGGTGCCGAAGCACTAAGTTAAGAGAACAAAAGACATTCTAAAATGAAGAAAGCCAACCCCTAAGGGTTGGCTTTTTTGTTTTATGGCATCCGCCGAGCATGGGACGGAGTCTCGGCACATCCTAAGCGGGATAGGGGAGCATGGAGGCTGAACGTTCTTGTATTTGAAGCTTAGCATCCCGAAGTGTACTATGATTTCATATACATTGTTGTATGTAGTTTTTATTCCGTTTTAAATAAATTGAAAGTATACTCCAATAATTCTTTACCACCAGGATTTCCGTGACCGGGAATAATGATTTTCGCCTCAGCATATTTATCTTTTACTTTCGATACAGTTGCCGGCCATTCATCGATATTAGAATCTGCCAAATTCCCCTTTCCTGAGCCCAATCCTTTGATCAAACAACCACCGAACAAAACATGATCCTTAGGGGAATAACAAACTATATTATCTCGAGTATGTCCTTCACCTAAATAATCCAGACTTATAGTTTGATCACCAACTTTAAGTTCTAAATAGTTGTTGAATCCAACTTGAGGTATAGTCCTGCTATCTTGTTTTGATAACTCAATGGTTTTATTATTAGCATAGGATTTGATATTATCTACGTGGAACTGATCCAGCCCCCCTAAACAATCAATATGAAAATGAGTCGCCACTACGCCTATAGTTTTATATTTTAAAACATTTTCAACCCAATCTATCAATTCTTCAGAGCTGGTATCGTCAATGGGGGAGTCAATGACTATTGCCTCTCCATTATCAATGATAATCATACCATTACAAGGTACGTTTCCATAATTTTCTGTTTTCAAGAATGAAACATGAAGAAAAGTATTATATGTAAGTTGTCTAATTATTAAAGTTTTACTATCATATGTTATTCTGTTTTCATAGAAACTAATAAGCGAATCAAGTTTTTCCTTTTCATATTTGCTATCTTCTGCCGGATAACGCAAAATACTATCATATTCTCCCGATTCTTTGGCTAATGCCCATATCAGACTTTCACCTGCCGGTATATTCTGTGGATTTCGTTTATATATAGGATCCTCATATGCTTTATCTACATCAATAATTTCCCAACCATGGTTTTGAAATAGTTCTATCAAATCATCAAGAAAAAGTGCGGCGCTGAGATTATGGTGTAATAATAAATTGTGATTTATTCTCCTTCCTGTGATTGCATAGGCCAAGGAATCATAAAATATTGCTCTATGTAGAATATGATCTAAATAATATGTTTTGTATGCAGTTAGATCTGATGTGGAATCGGTTTTTAGTTGCTCGACCATTTTTCCATCAATATACCAGTCCGAAGCATCAATAGTAACATGTCCATTCCTATAGTCTTGTTCTTCTAGGAATGCCCTAAAACCGTCCCTTTTTTCTATTGTATTGCCTTCTTTTAGATAAGGAAACCGAAACAACCTTGTATAGTTCCTGTAGTTCCTAATTAAAGAATCATTTTTGTTAAAATCTGCCTGAAAATCATCTAAGCTCACTCTATCACTGTTGAAATAGTTATGATTATAGGTATGATTACCTATAAGATGCCCCAAACTATCCCACTGCGTTAAGACTTCAGCACCTTTCTTATTATCCATATTGGCACCTTTAACAAAAAGAACAGCTTGTAAATCAAACTTTTTAAGATTATTAAGTAACATTTGATTCCACACTTCTGAATCATACCCCGGGTAATCATTTGTTGAACCATCATCAAATGAAAATGATATTTTTGGACTGGATGAGCTTTGAGCGAATGCAATATTCCAACCTATCAAAAAAAGAAAGGCTAAATATATTTTTTTATTATTCATAATTATACTTTTATAAAGTTAGGAGAAAATTATAAAGGATTTCTAAGCCAGAATATCCGCAAGGAGTTCCCGGCGGATATTCGCTATAGTCTAATGTTCGGCGG
>CAYWYR010000002.1:0-163988 GCA_964462685.1 uncultured Hyphomicrobiales bacterium
CTTTTATATCGCCCGCGAGTTCTCTGATCTCATCTGCCTCAAGATCTTCCGGGTTAGTACTAAGGAATCTTGCTGACCCCATAATCTGATTCAGAACAGTCCTGAACTCATGAGGTAGTGCATAGGTGACATTCTTCCCTACCGCATCGACTTTCTTCTGCACAGTCTCTTCGATAATCGAATGTTTTTTCCATTGAGAATCAATAGCGGCGAGTAATTCATCCCGCGTATATGGTTTTACTAGAAAATCATCAGCCCCCAGTTCCATCCCTTGTCTCATATTGGCTTTTTCCGTAAAAGCAGTGAGGAAAATGAATGGTATGGTCTTCAGTTCTGGTATGGTTCTGACTTTTTGCACAACTCCGTAACCGTCCATATTAGGCATTGATATATCACATAGTATCAAGTCCGGCAAGCTCTTCTCAGCTTTCTCAACGCCTTCGATTCCGTCATTAGCTGTCATAACGTTATAGCCTTCAAACTCCAAAAGTGTAGCTGTACTTTCGAGAATGAACTCAGCGTCATCTATGACTAATATTTTTTTCATATCACAATATCAATTGAAATCTAAGTTTCGTAACAACACATATATGTCAATATAGTTGTTCATACTTTCTTAACAACGATGCGTTCACAAATATATATGTTTTGAACCTGATACCTGACTAATTTGCAACAAAATCAGAGTGATCAGACGTATAATGAATCCAAGAAATCAATAAGCGAATAATGTCCCAACCAAACAGATATCATAATAGTGATAGGCCGAGCGATGCGTTAGTCCATAGAATGGACACAGGTAAGGCTAAAGTACCACCGCACAGCAAAGATACAGAGATTGCCGTACTCGGCGCTATGATGATTTCCAGCAATGCGATGCACAGGGCAGAAGGCCTTCTTACCGAAGAGATTTTTTATTTCCCAGCCCACAAGGAGATATTCAAAGCCATAAGTGCATTGTCGGCTGAAAACAAACCTGTTGATCTTATCACACTCTCTGATGAAATGACGAGGCGTGATACCCTATCGGATATCGGCGGATTAGCCTATCTAGCAGAGATAAACTCCGAGACACCTTCAGCCGGAAATATAGAACAACATTGCTATATTCTCATCGAAAAGCATATCAAACGGAAAATGATCGATATTGGGTCAGATATTATCGAAGGTGCTTTTGATGATACCAAAGACGCTTTAGAGGATGTGGATAAGGCACAAGGGGTGATCTTTCAGCTTTCGGAAAACATCTTCAAGAAAAGCTATCAATCTATAAAAGACTTATCAATAACTACTTACCAGGACATCCAGGAAGCTATTCAGAACAAGGGTAAGATAGAAAAAGGTGTGGGGTCGGGACTTACTGAACTTGATAAACTGACAGGGGGTTTTCAAAATTCCGAC
Source organism: uncultured Hyphomicrobiales bacterium (assembly GCA_964462685.1). Classification (GTDB taxonomy): domain Bacteria; phylum Bacteroidota; class Ignavibacteria; order Kapaibacteriales; family UBA2268; genus CAYWYR01. The sequence goes on from CAYWYR010000002.1 coordinate 1,402, forward strand.
TTAATAATCATAGCAGCACGGCCATCTATGGGAAAGACTGCACTTGCCCTGACTTTTGTTAAGAACGCTGCTATTAAATACGGCAAATCCGTAGCGTTTTTCTCACTAGAGATGGCTGCCGTTCAGATTGGTAAAAGGCTTATATCAAGCCAGGCATATATACCTTTACAGAACCTCAGAACAGGTGATATCGATACTGCCGGCCAACAAAGGCTAGTAGATGCAACAGCTACCATAGCAAACTGTGCAATCTTTGTAGATGATCCAGTTGTGCTTACTATTAACGAATTAAGAGCTAAGTGCAGGAGAATGGTGAACGAGCACGATATTGATATGGTTATTATTGACTACTTGCAGCTTATGCATGTACCCAATGCAGAGAGCAGGGAAAGAGAAATATCAATTATCTCACAAACCCTTAAGCAGATAGCTAAGGAAATTGATAAACCAGTGATATCCCTAGCACAGCTAAACAGAAGTGTTGAGGGCAGATCAAGTAAGACACCTATGTTATCGGATCTCAGAGAGTCTGGATCAATAGAGCAGGATGCGGATCTTGTAATGTTTGTTAACAGACCTGAATACTACAACAAAGAAAGGTATGAGGACGGTACGCCTACCGCCGGCACAGCCGAGCTGATTATAGCCAAACAGCGTAACGGACCAGTCGGCACTGTAAGATGTGCCTTTAGAAATGAATATGCATTGTTCGAAGATCTTGAACAGTATGATGAAAGACCGCCAGTTTTAAATAACAGAAATGAAGAGGAGCCATTCTGATATGCCACTGAAAACACTGATAACAGAGGATATGAAAGCCGCTATGAAAAGCGGAGAAAAGCAGAAACTTGATACTATAAGATCAATCAGGGCCGCTATACTTGAGTTTGATAAAAGCGGTGCCGGCCGAGAAATGAATGAAGATGATGAAATCAAAATCCTTTCTCAGCTTGCTAAAAAGAGACGCGACTCAATTGAAATGTATAACAAAGCGGGCAGAAAAGATTTAGCTGAAAATGAAGAGACAGAGTTAGCCGTCATCGATACTTACCTGCCTAAGCAGATGACAGATGAAGAGATAGCTGAATTAGTTGATCTTAAATTAAAAGAAGCTGGTTTTACAAGCCCATCGGATATGGGTAAAGCTATGGGAGTTATCGTTCCCTTGACAAAAGGAAAAGCTGATGGCAGGAAAGTACAAATGATAGTAAAAGAAAAGCTCGCCCCTTAATGACCGGAATTATAGAAGATTCACTCGATCAATTAGAATTTGATAAGCTATTGGATAAAGTGGCGAGTTTTGCGTACTCGCAGATGGCCCATGATAGTATATCTTCCCTATCGCCTTATGATGGTGATAAGAAACAAATCGATTACGAGCTTGATCTGATAGAGGAAGGCGTTTGTTTAATTGGAATTGAAGACAGACTGCCATTTGATGGTTTTGCTGATATAAGAGATCCTTTATCTAAATCAAAAGCCGAAGGCAGTACTTTATCTGCTCCTGAGATTATTTCTATAAATGAGACAATTCGTTCTTTTAGGCTATTCCAGTTCTTTTTCCGCGATATCGACCATAAGTATCCCAAACTAAGTGAATATGTCAGTGGTTTCCATTCAAACAGGATTCTTGAAAAACATATAAACGAGACAATAGATGAAACCGGTGAGATAAGGGATACCGCAAGCCGTGAACTAATGCGAATCAGAAATGAGATAAAAGAGAACCAAGCACGGCTGAGAAGCAGATTGGAAAAAATCATCAAACGCAATACCGAACCCGGCCACATACAGGATGACTATATAAGCATTAGGGACGGCAGGTTCGTTATCCCGGTAAAGGCAGAATCCAAACGTGTTATTCCTGGTATTATCCATGGCATGAGCCAGACTGGCGGTACAGTCTTTATGGAGCCCTCTGAAGTTTTTGAGATGAACAATAACTTATCACTTCTGGCGAACGAAGAACAAAATGAGATAATCAGACTTCTGCAAGGCCTGACAAAAGAGATAAGCCAAGACTCTTTAGAGTTTTCCGCTACATATGAGAAAATGCTTTTTCTGGATACGATTATCGCCAGAAGTAAATACGCCTCAGAATATAACTGCCAAAAGCCAACTATCGACAATAGCCAGGGTATTGATATCCTTGATTGCCGGCATCCACTACTGGTACACAAATTAGGCAAGGACAAAGTTGTACCGCTGAGCATAAGATTCGGTGAGGATAAGAGAGGCTTTCTTATATCAGGGCCGAATGCCGGCGGAAAGACAGTGGCTATGAAAACCGTGGGGCTAAATATTGCTATGGCTATGAGCGGGCTTTTCACTATCGGTAGTTGTAGAACTCCCCAGCTTAAGATTTTCACCGCTATTGGCGATCATCAATCCATAGAGAACGATTTATCAACCTTCAGCTCCCAACTCAAGAGAATAAAGGAAATAACGGAATCCGCAGATGAAAACAGCCTTGTTCTTATCGATGAGATCCTCTCAGGTACCGATCCTTATGAAGGATCGGCTCTTGCCTCTGGAATACTGGAAACGTTCGTACTTTATAAAATCAATTTTGTTGTTACAACTCACCAAACCGCTCTAAAAACATTTGCTTTAAATAATGATTCAATTGAAAACGCCTCACTTGAATATGATGACATAAAGCTAAAACCGACATATAAGTTTCTATCAGGGGTTCCGGGTAACAGTTATGCTTTCTATCTTGCGGAAAGTCTCGGGTTGAATTCGAAAATAATAGAAAGGGCAAGAGAGTTCCAATCCGACAAAGAAGGCGAGTTGGAACAAAGTATAACCATACTCTCCAAATATAGATCAGAATCAATTCACAGCCGCGTAAAGCGGGATAAGGAAAGAATTGAGCTCGGGATCAAAAAGAATAAATATGAAGAAAAGATCAACGATATAAACAGTAAAAGAGCTTTATTTATAGAGAACGCCGAACAGGAAGCGGAGAAGATATTAAGAAAAGCTAATTCACTCATTGAAAATACTATAAGAGAAGTAAGGGAAAAAGAGAAAGAGAACAACTCTAAATCCAAAGGTAGCAGTTTTAATACTATCAAAAAGAATTTCCATCAAGCTAAATCTGAAATGCTTGAAGAGATAGAAAAGAAAAAGCCGTCAACCGGTAAGCAGAACCAAAACGAAGAGGATTACTCTGATAGTGGACAGCTAGCCGAAGGTGATACTGTGATAATGAAATCCGGCAATACTAAAGGTACCGTTATTAGTATTGACAAAAATAACGATGAAGTACTTGTAGAGTTCAACGGCCTGAAAATCAAAACTTCTGTAGATAGAGTAACCAAATCGACTGAGAAAAGATTTAAGGACACAAACGAATATGTTCTCCAGACAAAGCTTTCGGCCGCCGCTCGCCTTGACCTAAGAGGAATGAGAGCTCATGAAGCAATTGAAGAGCTTGATAAGAAAATATCAGACTCTTTATTGGAAAACATACCCCAACTTACAATCGTACACGGAAAAGGTACTGGTGCACTTAGGGATTCCGTACAGGAATTTCTCAGATTCCACCATCATGTCACCGCTTTCAGAGCTGGAACTATAGAAGAAGGCGGTTCCGGGGTAACAATAATCGAATTTCAAGAAAACTAATCTTAATTGCCTATTTATCGTTTATACGTAATTGTATCCTGCACCTTATTTTAGTAGGATAATATAAACCAATAAGAACGATAATAATCTTGAACAGTACGCAAAGCAATCCTTCAGCCCGAAAAGATCTCAATAATGATCTGAACCCTACGGATAAATCTTTCAACTACCTATACTATTTAGTAAAGAACAAATGGTTCATCTTAATCACTACACTACTTTTTACAGTTGGTGGAGTTATCTATTCCTTATATATAGCGGAGCCCCAGTTTAAATCAGTTGTATCTGTAGTACCACCGAAAATGTCTGACGATGATAGCGGAGGAAGCGCTATACAAGCTGCAATGAGGAATTTTGGGGTAAGCAGCCTGATAGGAAGCAGCAGCGATGAAGGATACTCGATGATGGTTCTTCTTTCAGCCAGAACTGCTATGGATTCTTTGATCGATAAGTATAATCTGATAGAATATTATGAAGTTGAAGAAGAGTCGCTTGAGGAAACCAGAGATCTATTATACGAAAACTTAGAGGCAGATTATGAGAAAGAAGGAAATTATGTAGTATCTGTTTGGGACAAGGATCCAGAACTGGCAGCTCAAATGGCTAATGATTATATCAGAATTGTCAATAGTATCGCAGCCAAGATTTATAAGGAAGAAACAGTTCACAATCTTAAACATCTTGAAGATAGAATTACAACTACAGATTCGACTATTGCTTTATATAGCGACTCATTAGCTAAGTTTTCAGCTGAAAACAAAATGTTTGAACCAGAGACTCAAGCTAAGAGGTATGCCGAATCTATAGCGGAGCTCAAGGCAGAAGAGGTCATGGCTGATATATCCTATAATCTGGCTCAAGGTAGATATGGAGATGATAACAACGAGACAATCCAGCTAGAAAGGCTCAGAACACAGTTATCTGAAAAGATCAGCCAGATAGAGAATACTCCAGGATTTGCGGGCAACTTTACTATGAACAACGCTACATCTAAAGCTATTGAATATTACCAGCTTTATGCTAATATTGAGGCGTTTACCAAACTTAAAGCTCTGATAATGCCTATGCTTGAGAAAACTAGGCTTGACGCTGTCAAAGCTCAAAGATACTTCTACGTAGTTGATGAAGCTATACCGGCTGAAAAAAAAGACAGGCCTAAAAGATCTCTTATCGTACTCGGGACTATGGTAGGCGGAATCGCGACCTCTGTTTTGATCCTGATGCTTATAGCAGGCTATAAGGTAGCTAAAAGCAAAGCATACACCTTCGAACTGTAAAGGTTTTATATTTTGCAGTTAAACGACACTATAGCAAAGATACATTCTGTAACAGCTAAGCAGTGGGTAGCGGCCTTTGCCCTCCTTCTGTTCTTTATCTTGGTAGCATACACTCTTCATTCCTTTGGATATATAGAGTTTTTTGCGGTAATCCCTATAACATTGCTTACGGGTCTGGGATTGATGTACTATCCTAAAATCTGGATATCCCTTTACATTTTACTTATTGGGCCATATCTTATTTCCGGGGGTGAGGGGGTTTCAGTACTTGAAGTAATACTTGCCGGGGGGCTTAACGGTGGTTTGTTACTATGGCTGTTAGGTTATAAATCTACGAACACTGGCAAATATATCCGGGGTTTTTCTGAATATCTGTTTGTTGTTTTCCATATACTAGTAATCTTTAATTTTTTTATAGCCTATGCAAATGATGCCGATCTATTCAACTGGGTAAGGGTATATCTAAGAATATCACTGGTTTTTTATTATATACCACTAAGGGTTTACTTCGGCGACAAAGAAGGGCTTAAATATATAAGCAAACTATTTATAGTTGTTATTCTATTCGTACTCGGTAATCATTTCTATACCTATTATACTTATGTTACCAAAATAGAAATGGCTTATCAAATCGGTAAAGGTGTAAGAGACAACCTCTCATTGCTTGTAGCACTGATAGTAACGTTAGGTGGTTTGGTTTATTCCAATAAAGGGAAGCTAGTACGGGCAGCACTGCTTTTTTTGCTAAGTCTTACCATCGCAGCGATGATAACAACTTTTGCAAGAACTTTTTGGCTTACCTCGATAATAGGTTTCGGTCTTCTATTCCTTTATCTGAAGCCAAAAGAAAAAATCTCTACACTTGTTTTTTTCTTTTTCTTTTCTATTATAGTAGTATTTTCACTGCAGTTGGTTCTGGATGATATCTTCGGGCTTGCTATAAAATCACTTTCAGAAAGAGTGTCTTCCACAACAAAGGGAACTAAAGATGTATCTCTTTTGATGAGACTTGTAGAATATGATGAGGCTTTCAAGCAGATATCATATTATCCCTGGGCCGGCAAAGGGTTCGCCAGTAAAATCGATTTTTATATACCTTATGTTTTGCAGCATTGGAATACTCATAACATCCACAATGCTTTTATTTATACAGCCTTTAAAACAGGTATCCCGATGATGCTGATCTATTCGCTTGCGATCGTAATGATGGGTATAAGATCTTTTAAAGCTATAAGGTTACAGAAAGATAATTGGTATAAGTATTTATCAGTCGGTGTTTTTTCAGGTTTTTTGAGTATCTACTTAGCAAGCCTACTATCAAATCAGTTTTTTGAACGTGATTCCGTTACTTTGATATCATTTCTCATCTATTACTCGTCTGTATTGTATAGCACAGGTAAAACAGATAACGAGAGCTTATTAGTGGACAACAGAAAGGAAGAAGTATGAGTAAAGGGATAGTATCGTTCAATACAGATTTTGCATCGCCTAACAGATATAAGATTTTCGTGGTACTGCTGTTCGGAACAGCACTTCTCTTCATCGGTAGGCTTGTAAAATTACAGCTTCTTGATTTCAGTAGATATAGCCAAAAGGCACAAACCCAAGCCATCAAAAGTCTTGAGATAGAACCTTTCAGAGGTAAATTTTATGATAGAAACGGAATCTTGTTTCTTCATAATTCCCCTTCCTTCGCAGTTACCGTAACAAAAAAAGATTTCGATCCGAAAGCGATGCCGTTACTTTCGAATCTATTAGGTATGAGACCAGCACAAATAGATTCTATAATAGATGAATATAAAAGCTATCGTTTCATGCCGATAAAAATCGCAAAGGATGTGGATTTTGAAACTCTCGCCCTTATCGAAGAATACAAAGACTATATGCCGGGTGTGGATATCCAGACTGACTTCAAAAGGCTTTACGACTTCGACGGCAATATGAGCCACATGCTAGGTTATACCAAAGAAATCACAAGAGAAGAATTGGATAAAATGCCAGGGTACAAGCCCGGCGATGAAATCGGAAAGGACGGGCTTGAACTATATTATGAGGATGAACTTGCTGGTGATGCTGGATCTAAAATGATAGCTGTAAACAAATGGGGCGAAAAAGTATATGATTATGAAAGCGGAAGCAAAGATATTATCCCTACCAACGGCTTTGATCTTCATCTCGGTATAGACATGAACCTTCAGAAAGTTGCAGAGCATGCTCTGGAAGGTAAATCTGGTGCTGTGGTTGCTATTGATCCGAGGGACGGGGCCGTCAGGGTATTTGTGGCTACCCCTGATTATGATCCTCGAAAGTTTTCCGGTAGAGTTTCTGCTGCTTACTACGATTCATTAGTAAACGATCCCGGAAAACCTCTTTCCGCAAGAGCGCATAAAGGAGCTTACCCACCGGGATCAGCTTGGAAAATGCTTGTAGCCACTGCTGCTTTGGAGGAAGGAATCATCGATAAAGATACCAAGATTCACTGTGCCGGTGGTATATCTTACGGTGGTAGATTCTGGAAGTGTATGGGCTATCACGGATCAATACCTGTAGAAATAGCGATCAAGAAATCATGTAACTCATTTTTCTATACATGCGGATACAAACTAGGATTCGACAGGCTATACTGGTGGGGCAAGGAATTCAATATGGGTTCAGATACAGGTATTGATCTCCCGTACGAACAGTCCGGTGTTTATTATGACCGTAAAACCCTTGCCAAAAGACAAACTGGAACAGATAAGATTTTCGGAGGAACGGCGGTAAACTACGGTATAGGGCAAGGTGAAATTCAAGTCACACCTCTGCAAATGGCTGCTTATATTTCTGCTATAGCAAGCAGCGGAACTTATCATGAACCGCATATAGTTGAGAATGTATTTAATAATAAGCTCAACAAAATGCTTCCCGTAGATCATAAAATCAGGCAGATAAAGAACAGAGATGGCAAGCCCGTATCTCAGGAAACATGGGATATAGTGAGACAAGGTATGTGGAATGTGGTAAATGCACCAGGGGGTACAGGCGGCCGTGCCAGGCTTGATAGTATTGAGGTAGCTGGTAAAACCTCCACAGCACAAAATCCATTCGGGCTGCCTCATGCATGGTTTACCTGTTTTGCGCCTTATGATAATCCCGAGATAGCAATGGCTGTGCTTGTGGAGAACGTTGGAGGGGGTAGCCGGAACGCGGCACCTGTTGCGAGGCAAATATTAGACTCCTATTTCAACCCAGAAAAAGTCTATGAATACGTTCCCAGCCTCAAAGCAAGACGAGATTCGTTAATGGAACATAAACAGCAGTTTGATCAGGGAAATGATACAATCGAATCAGAACGTTTATCCCTCAACTAATTAAATATAAAATCTTTACTTACTTTCTCGTCATATATACTAAGTGTATTAATTTGGAAATGAAAAGAGGGAAATATGAACGGGAAAAAAGTAGCGTTGTTTTTGGAAGACCAATATGAAGATTTAGAGCTTCATTACCCAAGATTAAGATTAAAAGAGGCTGGAGCGGATATCCATATAATAGCACCGGAAAAGAAAAGCTACAGAGGTAAAAACGGTATCGAGATAGAGCCTGATTTGACCATTGACGAAGCAAGTGCTAAAGACTATGATTTATTAGTTATACCTGGCGGCTATTCACCTGATAAAATGCGCCAAAGTAAAGCTATGATACAATTCACCAAAGATATTAACGAGCAAGGCAAAACAATAGCTGCGGTATGCCACGCGCCGTGGATGCCTTGCATCAGCTGATGTGATAGATGGGAAGAAAGTAACTTCTTGGCCAACACTTGAAACAGACTTGAAAAATGCTGGTGCGAGTTGGGAAGATAGCGAGGTAGTAAAAGATTCTAACATCATTACCTCTCGAAATCCTGATGATTTGCCGGCTTTCTGCAAAAAAATCATTGAAACAGAATCATAGTCTTATTGTAAGACATTCAAACATTGAATCATCTAAGCCTCTAGCAACAGAGGCTTTTTTATTTCGATAAACCGCTTATAGATAGCGGTATATTTGTAGGTAGCAATGGATATTCTTTATAATCGCTGCCCAATACCAAAGAAGCTCTTATATATAAAGATGAGTCTATTTCCGTAAAAATAAACTTCTCATCTATACCAAGTATATGTGCCAGTTTATATGCGCTTTTCTTATCTCCTAATCGATCGATTATTATAGTCTGATCAATTGTCTGTTCAAAATTTCCTACTTCTACTACATCAAACCCCATTCTTCTCAGTCCCTTTTGTACTCTCCCTGCCAATCCCTGCTCGCCACATCCATTCAAAACGTTTATCTGAATTACCTCTTCAAAGGTCCTTCTGGAAGATTCTTTAGGCAAACTGGCCACATCAGGTTTTTTAAATAGACTGCTATCAACAAAAGATGATAAAAGTATCAACGATAATACTCCGAGTATAGAGTTTAAAGTTATCAGTCCCCTTTTTATATAAATATCCTTCATTATGCTGCTGTTTTAGTTATCTGAATCAGAGTGTATATAAACAAATACCCTACCAAGATTTATCTGGTAGGGTATCTTTTTAAAAATTCTTCATATTTAGGAAAACGAAAGATCAGCTTTTATCAGTCAACATCTTTTTCTGATTTTTTAATGCTTCATAGAGCAGCTTTCTCGCTCTAAATAAATGGGCTTTGACAGTACCGAGAGGTATCTGGAGTATCTCGGCTATCTCTTTGTATTCCAGCTCTTTTTTGTGCCTTAGCTCAATGATTCTTCTGTAGTTATCAGGCAACTCTTCAATAGCGTCGTCGAGTATCTGGCGTTTCTCATCTTTGAGCACCATATCATCTGCCAAAAACGAGTTGTCCTCTATCTCAAAGTAATTATCATCATCGGAGTTACCAATAGGCTGATCTATAGAGAAGGTATTAAATCTTTTCTTTCGGAGGAAATCGATGGTATTATTTGAAGCGATCCTATAAATCCAAGAAGAGAAAGAATACTCGAACTGGAATTTGGGCAATGCTTTGAAAACTTTGATAAAAGTCTCTTGTGTTAGATCTTCTATATCTGTATCATTCTTAACCATCCGCCTGATCAACGAAGATACGATACCTCGATACTTCTTCTCAATTCTCTGAAAAGCATCCGTATTACCGGAAAGTATCTCCCGAAGGGTTTCAAAATCTTCCTGATTGGACTGTTTCCTTTTCCGATCTTTTTCTTTCTTATCCATCTTTTTGCTGTTTGCACTCATATAATCAGGCAATTTACTTTATTTCTGACGATTGACCCAAGTAATTATAATATACGTCCTATACATATTTGTATTTGTTCAACTAGTCTGGTCTATCGGTAAAGTAACGGAGAATTTAGTTCCAATCTCCTTTTCCGACTCTAGAAAAATCTGCCCTTGATGTGAATTGACAATATGTTTTACTATAGAAAGCCCTAGACCGGTACCACCTACTTTTCGCGATCTTGACTTATCAACAATATAAAACCGTTCGAATATTCTTGACTGGTCTTCTTTAGGTATCCCGATGCCAGAGTCAGCTATCTCAAAATTGATGTGAGATAGACTTGAGCTGAGCCTTATCCTTATTCCGCCTTTATCGGTGTACTTTATGGCATTTTCTAAAAGGTTTATGATAACCTGCTCAATCCGGTATCTATCTAATTCAACAAGAGGCAGTTCTTCATCAGCGGAAAATTCAATATCGAGATTTTTCTCTTTCAGTTTGAATTCGAAAAGCTTGATAATGTAATCGAACATATCCTTCATATCAACCCTGCTGAAATCCAGTTTACTGCTGATTTCCTCCAGCTCTGAAAGTGTCAAAAGATCATTAACAATTCTGATAAGCCTATCGGTATGCCGGGAGATGATCGATAAGTAATATTTCTCATCCTCCGGAAGATCTTCCTCCATAGTTTCAACAAAACCTTTTATGGCGGTAAGGGGCGTTCTAAGCTCATGGGATACATTTACAACAAAGTCTTTTTTGATTTCTTCGAATTGTTTGATCTCAGTAATATTGTGGAAAAGTAATACTACTTCATCTTTAGTACTTAAGATATTGGTACTGACCAGATAATAGTTGTTGCCCAACCTAATTTCTTTGTATAGTGCCTTTTGCTTTTTCTTCGTATCCTTAAGCATTCTGAGAATTTCAGGGGAATCCATTACTTTTTCGAAGTCGTAACCAGAGATATTAGTCTTCCCTACTATTTTTTTAAAAGCTTCATTGAATAAGACTATCTGGCCGTTTTTACGTATCAGTACCAGCCCTTCCTGAATGGTATAAATAAGTGCATCGAGCTCTTCTTTTTGGGATGTTACTTTATCAAAAAGTTTTTTTATCCTTTTGGTCATATTATTGAATGACTGTGAGAGTTCCGCAACTTCATCCTTACCGCGTAGCTTTACTTTGATGTTGAAATCACCGGAGGCAACCCTACTGGCCGCTAGTGATAATTGATTGAGGGGGCGGGTTATATTTCTTGAAAAGAGCAGGATCACTAAAAGCGCAAAAAATATAACGAGAGCCGATATGCCTACCATCTCCGAAAGCAGATCGACCATTAGATTTTTGAACTTGGAGTTAAAGAAGGATGATCTTATAACGCCTATGGTTATATCACCGCTTTTAATCGGCATCGCTACATAGATCATGGTCTCGTTAAGAGTTCGGGAGTACCTCTCAGCCACTTTGGTTTCCCCGAGTATTGCGGATTTTACCTCTGGCCTATTACTGTGGTTATCCATTTTTTCTGAATCATCACGGGACTCGGCAAGTACAAATCCCTGATCATCCATTATAGTTATCCTGGCATTTATACTGCTTGAGTAACTATTTACAAGTTGCCTTAGCTTGCTGATCTCATTGTTTTCAATACGCTCCTTAGCAATCGGTTCAAGTATTTTATTGTGATTGCTAAGTTCCTCGATCAGAGATTCGTAAAAGTTTTCTTGGATTGTCTGATATGAGAAGTATACAATTAGAGTAGTGAGCGATACAACAATCGTTAGCAGTACTAAGAATATACGTGTCGAGAATTTTTTTACCATCACGCATAAAGATTTAATCTATTCAGAGAACTTATCAACTAAGCTTCCAGTTTATACCCGACACCACGGATATTCTTAATGATTTTACCGGCGGGGCCGAGGTTTTCTCTAAGGTTTCTTATATGTACATCAACAGTTCTATCAAGTACACCTCTTTCGCTCCCGCCTAAAAACCCGAGTATCTGTTCCCTGTCATATACCCAGCCTTTTTTCTCGGAAAGTAGTTTCAGTATCTTGAACTCTGATGATGTAAGGTCAATTTTTGATCCACTTACTTTTATCTCATACTTCTGTGTATCGATTTCAAGTATTTCCCCTACTTTGATAATATCGGATTTGCTTGATTTATCTTCCCGCCTCATGATTACTTTAACTCGCGCCACCAGCTCCCTCGGGGAGAATGGCTTGGTAACATAATCATCCGCTCCGATTTCCAGACCGAAGACTTTTTCCATTTCAGTTGATTTAGCCGAAAGCATTATAATGGGAATGTCCTGATAGTCTTTATTGTTCTTGACTAGCTTACAAAGCTCAAACCCGTCATAATCAGGAAGCATTATATCCAATATCAGAAGATCAAACTTGTTTTTAGGAAGTTCATCCAAAAAGTCCTCTGCGTTTTCATAGCTTTTAACCTGATAGCCAGCTTTATTCAGGCTGATTGATACCAGCTCCAAAATATCAGGTTCATCATCTACTATTCCGATCAGTTTTTTATCAGGTAACATTCTATCTTTCAATTGTTTTTTTTCCATTTGAAACTGTGCCTTGTTACGGTGAGAGTAATAAAAAAGGCTATCTACTAAAAGCAGATAGCCAAATATAACAAGCTTGATCGGATAAGGGAAAATTAAATATCGAGATTTTTCACATATCGTGCGTTTTTCTCAATAAACTGCCTTCTTGGTTCAACTTTATCACCCATGAGTGTTTGGAAAAGCTTAGAAGCAGTAGCCGCATCTTCAACCGTTACCTGAAGTAGCGTTCTGGTTTCTGGGTTCATAGTGGTATCCCATAACTGTTCTGGGTTCATTTCTCCCAGTCCCTTAAACCTTGAGATAGCGATACCGTCAATTTTGCCTGAACCGCCAGCGGCTATGGCATCTTGAGCGTCACCGGAATCATTGGTATCATTTGTATCATTATCCGAAGCAGAATTGGTTTTCTTGCTTTTTGTTTCCTTGCGGATACGATCAATTATCTCATCGCGCTCAGCGTCATTATAGGCATAAAACTCCTGCTTACCTTTTTTCAGCTTATACAGAGGAGGCTGGGCTATGTATAAATATCCTTGTATAATAAGCTCTCTCATATAAGTGAAAAAGAGAGTCAAAAGTAGCGTCCTGATGTGAGAACCATCGATATCGGCATCGGCCATTAAAATAATCTTGTGATATCTTAATCTTTCGATGTCGAAATCACTGTCGAATCCCGCCCCGAGAGCCGCGAAAATAGTCTTGATCTCATCATTTTCCAGAATTTTCGTAAGCTTGGCTTTTTGTACGTTCAGTATTTTACCTTTTAGTGGCAAAATAGCCTGAAAGCGCCTATCTCTACCCTGTTTCGCTGAACCACCTGCCGAATCACCCTCAACAAGATATACTTCAGTGTCTTCTGCCGTTTTAAGTGAGCAATCGGCCAGCTTACCCGGTAAACCATTTGAGTCAACTTGGTTAGCTTTACGTACTAGCTCCCTTGCTCTGCGTGATGCTATTCTGGCTTCAGCGGCGGCAAGAGCTTTTTCAATGATTTTTTTGGCTATGTTCGGATTATCATCTAAGAACTGAGGTAGTTTCTCAGCAACTACCGATCTTACGATACCTTCAACCTCACTATTGCCGAGTTTGGTTTTTGTCTGACCTTCAAACTGGGGCTCTGCCACTTTAACTGAAATGACAACAGTAAGCCCTTCCTTGAAATCATCGCCCGTTAGGGATATGTTTTTCTTCTTGTTGTTGGGCAGATTTGCGTTAGCATAGGTATTTAATGTACGAGTAAGGGCTGATCTGAAACCCGTAACGTGGGTTCCGCCTTCAATAGTATTGATATTGTTTACATAAGACAGCACCTCTTCTGAATATGAGGTATTGTACTCCATACAAACTTCAACCTCTGTCACTGTATCCATACCGCCGGTATCTGATCCGGCAAAATATATAGGTGGTGTTAGGGAGGTAACGTCTTCATCTAAGTATGCAACAAAATCTTTAAGGCCGCCTTCATAGTGGTAAACATATTCTTGCGGCTCTTCGTCAGTTTCATCGTTCAGAATGATCTTAACCTGTGAGTTAAGAAAAGCCAGTTCCCTCAGCCTATTGGAAGTCTTAGTGGCTTTGAATTCAGTAACCCTGAATATACTGGCATCCGGGTAGAAATGGACTTTCGTTCCGGTTTGTTTTGTTGTTCCTACCTCTTTTACTTCAGTTACAGGTTTACCTTCGGAATATTCCTGTTGGAATATCTTCCCTTCTCTTTTAACGGTAACTACTGTCTTGCTTGATAAGGCGTTCACGCACGAAACACCGACACCGTGGAGACCTCCAGATACTTTGTAAGAGTCCTTATCGAATTTACCACCAGCGTGTAGAGTACACATTACAACTTCTAGAGTAGAGATGCCCATTTTAGGGTGAGGCCCAGTAGGGATACCACGGCCGTTATCTTCTACAGAACATGAGCCGTCAGCATAGAGCGTAACATGAATAGTATCACAATAGCCGCCCAGAGCCTCATCTATAGAGTTGTCAACAACTTCATTTATAAGGTGGTGAAGCCCACGCTCTCCGACATCGCCAATATACATGGCGGGTCTTTTACGAACCGCTTCCAGCCCTTCGAGTACTTTTATCGAATCTTCGCCGTAATTCTGGGCATTTGTAGCTTTTTCAGCCATAAATTTAAGGGGTTAAGTCATTGAAAATAAAGCACTAATATACGAAATTTTAACGTATTTTCACAGCGTTGACGGCATCTATATTTAGATATTCATTACACTTTTTTATAATTTCATCACGCAGTGAAAACAGCTCAAATCTCCATGCCGAAGATGTGGTGAGCAAAGTTATCTCTCCGTCTTTAAGTCTGAAAAAACGAACGTTTTTCGCGACTCTTTCTCCAACAAGCTCAGGCCATTCTTTGATCAAACGGCCGGATAACATATCTTCTTGCATATCAAGCAATTCGATTGTCGGGGCGATAAGATCACCGATATGGATTGAAGTATTATGTTCGTTTAGTGACATTGCCGCCTGATACGTCAAAAATACATGCTCTATCGATAGTGCTATTATCGAAAACGGAAAGATCAGTGGAAGAAATAAATATCTGCCCCCCGAGATCGCCTAATATTCCAAGTACGTTATGACTTCTTTTTCGGTCGAGCTCGGAAAATATATCATCAAGGATAACCATGGGTTTTGTACCTGTCGAATCTTTTATATAATCCAGTTCGGTAAATTTTAATGCTATCAATAAAGATTTATGCTGGCCTTGAGAAGCTGAATCTTTGGCTGTCATGCCGTTGATAGTTATTTCTAAGTCATCCCTTTGGGGGCCTATTAGGCTTACACCCCGTATTTTCTCTACTTCCATTAATCTTTTATAATTCTGTTCAAACTTACGAGTTATAGAATCAGAATCAAAAGGTGATTCGCCTATCTTCTCCACATAATGAGGAAGGTATTTTAATCTCACCGATTCGTTTTCAGATGCAAAAGAAGAATAATGGCTACTGAACGCCCCGTTCATCTGCGATATCAGTTCCTGACGCTTTAAAGTTATATCCGCACCCCTTTCTATAAGTTTATCAGTCCAGATAGCTATCGGTGTGTAATCTCTCGAAATCTCATTCTTATAGTCGCCTAATAGTTTATTCCTTTGCCTCAGGATTTTTCGGTAATCGAGAATATCTTCCAAGTATTTTCTCGAAGTCTGTGAAAGTATTCTATCAATATACACACGCCTGTTTTCAGGGGAACCGCTTGTAAGTGATCTATCATCTGGAGATAGCGTAACAAGTGGCAGAATGCCTATTATATCTTTAGGGAAAACCCTTTTACCTGTACTGTCCGTAATTTTCTTTTGGCCGATAACAGGGTAAAAGACTTTTACCTCATAAACAGAGCTGTTGTTCATCGTTGCCCTGGCATAAATAATATACCCTAGCTCAGAACCGTATCTGACCAGTTGTTTATCCTGTGAGGCATGAAAACTCTTACTGTGGCTGACAATCGATATCGCTTCCAACAGAGTTGTCTTTCCTTGCCCGTTATCGCCCACAAATAAATTAAACCCCTCACAAAATTCAACTTTTGTAGAGGGGTGATTTCTAAGATCAGTTATGTTGATATAATCTAACTTCAAGAATAGATATGTTTCAGTCCTACAATCTAACTGGCATGATCAGATTCAGTAATTCTTCTGAATTTTTCTCAGGCATAATCAAAAACGGCTTGTTGGCCCCCGAGAATTGGATATAAACTGTATCATCCTCTTTGGGATCCAGGTGGCTCAGAGCTTCTTCAACATATTTTACATTAAACCCGATTTCCAGGTTTTCACCTTCATACTCGACGTTAATAGTCTCGCTGGCATCTGTACCTAAATCATCGTCGGCCCCCGAAAGTACAAGTTTATTATCCTCGAACAAGAATTTAACTTGATTCGTAGTTGAACTGGCGAACAAGGCTACTCTCTTCAGAGACTTTACGAGATCTGATTTTGACACGAAAGCCCGTGATATATCCTCACTCGGGATGACACCTTCGTAAGCGGGGAAAGTTTCGTCAATGATACGAGAGATAAAGACCATATCCCCTATATCGAATCTGAGATGGGTGATTTTATCGTTTGATTTAACAAATGAAAGCCATAGCTCATTATTGACTTTTCTCAGGAGGTCAATAGCTCTTGAAGGTATTATCACATTGAGCTCACTTTGGAAATCACTGCTTTCTCTCTTGATGGTAGCCTTGACAAGCCTATAAGAGTCAGTTGCAACAGCATTGACATGATCACCCCGGAACTGGAAATAAACCCCAGACATCATAGGGCGGAAATCATCGGTGGATACAGCAAAATGAGTAGAGCTAGCCAAGAATGACATCTCAGCACCGGAGAAATAACACTGATCCTCTGTTACACCTTCCTCATAGTTAGGTTTTCTAGATGCGAAAAGCTCCGGTAGGTTAAGATACTCCTCCGAGGAGAGGCCTACCATATTATATTTACCGTTGGTGGTCTTAATGGTAATATGGTTATTCTCTGAATCCAGTATAAATTCAAACTCAGAAGATTGAGAAAGCATTTTGATAATATCGGCGAGCCTTTTTGCAGGAACCAAAACCGTTCCTTCCTCGCTTTCTTGAACATCGATCTCACTTAATATCGTAATATCTTGATCGGTTGCCACAATATTGAGTTTATCACCCTCAAGCGTGAATTTAAGATGCTCAAGCACCTGTATCGCTGGCTTTGTAGATATTGCAGGTAGTACCTGTTGTATGATTTTTTGAAAGTCTGAGCTATTACTTTTGAACTTCATCGTAGGGAGTTAATGGTATGTTTGTATTTTTGTCACAACTAATTCGTTGTAAAAGAATGAACAGAACCCAAATTTAGTTTATTTGATCAAGTATAATGCCCCTGTTAACAAAATATGGAAAAGATAATGCAACGATAATGATAATCGGAGGTCTGGTTTTCATTGTCGCCGGCTGGCTGTTAGACGTTTTTGTACTGTCTCCGGTACTCATTTTAGCTGGTATGATTCTACTGGCCTTTTCTCTTTGGTTTTTCAGAGACCCGGAGAGAATTCTAAACAGCAAAGCTAAAGATGATATCAGCTATGTGGTCTCGCCTGCCGATGGTAAAGTGGTTGAGATCGAGGAAGAGATCGAACCGCACTACAGAAAAGAAAAATCTATTAGAATAAGCGTCTTCCTCTCCCCACTTGACGTACATGTAAACAGAAGCCCTGTATCAGGTACTGTAAATTTTTATGAATACGTTCCGGGTGAGTATCTGGTAGCATATCACCCCAAATCAAGTGAGCTGAACGAACATAGCAGGGTAGGTGTTGATACTGGTAAGCATAAAGTTTTCTTCAAGCAGATAGTTGGCGTACTGGCCCGAAGAATAGTCTGCGAGACAAGAGAAGGTAATAACCTATCGGCTGGTGAACAGTTTGGAATGATGAAATTCGGTTCAAGAATGGATATTTCCATACCTATGGGGAGTGAATTGCTAATCAAAAAAGGCGATAAAGTAAAAGGTGCGGAATCACTTCTTGCTAAAATGCCGACTGATTCAGAAATTAATATCTCAAAAAATTTAGGCGGACAAATTGGCTCTTAAACTAAGAACAAGATCTATAGTTCCGAACCTACTTACTCTCGCTAATCTTTTTTCAGGATTTGCGAGTATGATCGCCGCAGCTGAGGGTGATTATAAAAGAGCGGGCCTTTTCATTCTGGCGGGTGCGTTTTTTGATGCTATTGACGGCATCGCCGCTCGGATAACGAAAGCCGCTTCGGATTTCGGAGTAGAGCTCGATTCGCTTTGCGATGCTGTCTCATTCGGTGTGGCGCCTTCATTCCTGATGTATCAGGTTTATTTCCATGATTATGGGAATATAGGTATGGTAATGGCAGCTTTTCAAGGCCTGATGGGAGTATTGCGACTTGCTCGATTTAATGTAGAGCTTACATCACTGGAAGACAAAGAATATTTCAAAGGTTTGCCTATCCCAGGCGCAGCACTGCTTATTGTAGCTTTCATACTAACCTATTTTAGCGGTATCCCAGATGAAGGCCTGCTTTTCACAGATTACAGGACTGAAATCCTAAATGTGATAGCTATCGCTATACCGCTCCTGATGGTATCAAATATAAAGTTTGAGAATTTACCGAGGCCTAACAAACAGAGTTTGAAGTCCCATCCCTATCTGATTTCCTATATTCTGATAGGAATCCTGTCAATAATATTGATCGGAACAGAAATGATCTTCCCTCTTTTTGCGATCTTTATTATTTTTGGAACTGTTCGACAGTTCTATTTATGGATTCTTTCTAAATCTGACCCGGAACAAGAAGTAGATGTGTCCCAGGAAACTATCGATTCAAACAAAGCACCGTTTGAGTTTTAACAATAATTATCTATCGAAATGAAAAAATACAGAACAGCAATTAAAGTCACATTACGCCCCAGCATACTGGATGTGCAGGGCAAAGCAGTAGAGCACGCTCTGCATTCGCTGGACTACGACATGATGTCGGAAGTAAGGATAGGTAAATACATCGAGCTTGAAATCGAAGCTCAGAATGACGGGCAGGCTGAGGCTTTTGCACTTGAGGCCAGCAAGAAACTACTTGCTAATCCTGTTATTGAAGACTACCAGGTAGAAATTTTAGATAACGACTAAACAGGAATAATTATGAAAGCTGCTGTTGTTGTCTTTCCTGGATCGAACTGCGATCATGACGCATATAATGTATTGAACAACGTATTAGATGTTGATACTTCTTATGTGTGGCATAAAGATACCGAACTGCCTAAAGGTACTGATCTTGTAATGCTACCCGGCGGATTCTCGTATGGAGATTATCTGAGATGCGGTTCAATCGCCCAGTTCTCCCCTATTATGGCCTCTGTGATATCTCACGCGAATAAAGGCGGTTACGTGATGGGGATATGTAACGGTTTTCAGGTACTCACTGAAACCGGACTTCTGCCAGGTACACTTATGGCGAATCAAAACCTTAAGTTTATTTGCCGAGATGTATTTTTGAAAGCAGAAGGTGAATCGAGCTATACTAAAGATTTAGAGAATAACCTCCTGAGAATCCCTGTAGCTCACGGCGAAGGGAATTTCGTGATTGAGGATGAAGGCCTCAAGAGGCTAGAGGATAAAGGCCAGATAGCCTTCAGGTATGTAGATGCTACAGGTTCTTTATCAGAAGAGGCTAACTGCAACGGTTCTATGGATAATATTGCCGGTATCACAAACACGGCTGGAAACGTATTAGGTATGATGCCCCATCCTGAAAGATATTCAGAATCGGTTCTGGGCGGTGATGACGGGAAAAAAATCTTCCAGTCTTTGATCAGTAACATATAGGAGTGGCTATGCCGAGTTTAGGAATGCCTGAGATAATAATGATTGTTGTGATAATAGCGCTTCTTTTTGGAGGTAAAAAAATACCAGAACTTATGCGTGGGCTTGGCAACGGTATTAAGGAATTTAAATCCGCTACTAAGGACGAAAAGGAAACTAAGGGCGAATGACTTTATGTTCGACATCGGGCTGGGTGAACTTGTATTTATCTTTATAGTGTTTTTGGTCCTTTTCGGCCCGAAGAGCCTTCCCGATCTCGCAAGGAAATCTGCCACTGTACTCAATAAGGTAAAAAAAGCCCAGGCTGAGTTCCAGTCTCAGTTCAATGCGATACAAAACGATATTACCTCTACAATCGAAATCGACAAGTTGGAAGCGGGTATCAAAATTGACGATCTGGACTCCGAAAAGCCTGATTTCCGTGATTCTAAAAACCGGAACAGAAAGGTTGAAGTAAAGAATACGGAAAAAAGTAAAGAAAACTCCGTTAATTCTTCTGATAAAGCTATAGATCATACAAATAAGAACACTACTCCTACAGATAATCCACCATCCACTAAAAAAGAAATTTCGTTACCCGATAACGATATAAAAAATACAGAATAACAACACGAATGAGATCATACCAACAATTCCTTTCTGATTTAAAATCCAACCGTATTACTGCAAAAAAGGAAGTAGAGACTTTTTTGGCAAATATAGAAGTCAAAAAAAACCTCAATGCATTTCTTCAACTAGATACTGACTCAGCTCTGGCAAAGGCAGAAGAATCAGACAGGCGCTTCAAAGAAGGAAATCCGAGAAGGTTAGAAGGGCTTGTGGTTGGAGTCAAGGATAATATTAGCGTTAAAGGCATGAAAATGACTTGTGCCTCTAAAATGCTTGAAGAATTTGAGCCCTTGTATGATGCGACCGTTGTTAAAAGATTATCCGAAGAAGGTGCTATCGTCATCGGAAAAATCAATATGGATGAATTCGCTATGGGTTCATCTAACGAGACCTCTTTTTTCGGCAACGTTATCAACCCTTATGGTGAAAATCTAGTGCCTGGTGGTTCCTCCGGCGGTTCGGCGGTAGCAGTTGCGGCTGATATGTGCCATATAGCTTTAGGATCTGATACTGGAGGTTCTGTGAGGCAGCCAGCTGCTTTTTGTGGTACGTTCGGCTACAAACCTAGCTACGGCAATTACTCAAGATACGGGCTCGTTTCTTTTGCTTCTTCGTTGGATTGCATAGGTGTTATTGCTGCATGCGGCACTGACCTTTTAAAAGTAAATGAAGTTATCAGAGGGCGCGACGAGAACGACGCTACTACAACCGATCTAAAATCAGAGCTGAATGAGCCTAACGAACTGAAAACGATAGGTGTTTTAGCAGATGAAGATATCAAACGAGCATCTACTTTAATCACAGATGAGTACTATAGATGTATTGAATCTTTAAAGGCGAGCGGATACGATATTAAGACAATATCTTTATCCAAATCCGATACCTGGATACCTACATATTATTTGATCTCGACTTCTGAGGCATCATCGAACCTATCAAGGTATGATGGTGTTGCTTATGGCTATAGAGCAAAAGAGTTTACCGATATCACAGATATGGTTACCAAAACCAGATCTCAGGGTTTTGGGGATGAGGTAAAGAAAAGAATAATGCTCGGTACTTATTCTCTATCCAGTGGGTATTACGATGCATTCTTTAAAAAAGCACAAAAATCCAGAAGATTGATAGCAGAGGATTATGAAAGGGTATTCGAGGAAGTTGATCTTATATTCCTACCTACTACTCCGACTGTTCCTTTCGGCATCGGGCAAAAGATCAACGATCCTATAGCGATGTATTTATCGGACTTTTATACAGCTTCGGCCAATCTTGCTGGTATTCCGGCAATAAACGTACCTATCGGCCTTACTGAAAACGGTGTTCCTATTGGAATGCAGATTCAGTCAAAGGTTGGTGATGACGATTTTCTTTTGAAAGTAGCTGATGACTTTGCAGGTATTTGTACCAACAGCACTGTTTCGCTATAAAAATTTAATTTACCAGCTTGGCTTTGAGTGTATCAACCATTCTCTGTTTTTGAGAGATTCTTATATCTAAAAGCAGAATCTGGTTCAGGAAAGTATTTCTCCTGTTTCTGATCCAGTTTTCATCATTTAAGAGCGTTTCGTAACAGAAAGGTTCCTGGCTTTTCAGCTTCTTTATTCTGCCACGATAGTATTCAATATCAGACTTTAATTTAGATATCTTCTTATTATGAGATAGTCTACCGTCATTTATAAGTATCTGGTGAAATGACTCTAATCTCTTAACATCGTTTTTAGATTTCGCATCACTGACCTGATGCCAGAACTCACGAGTATTAAGATTGTTTTGGCTTACATCTGGATGAAGTACTTTTACTAAGTCTTTATAAAGTTTTGAAAGAACATCTTCCTCAAAATCTTTATCATCCTCGACCACAGCAGTGTCATACCAGATATCACTTTTATGTGTATTATTAAAATTAAAATCGGTTAGAATCTTATTTTTGAGATTCTCTTCTTTTAAATCTTGGCTGTGTAGCTTTGTCTCTTTTTCAAAAAGCAGGTCTTCTAAATCTCCAAATAGAAGGTTATATCTGTTCCAGAGCTCGGGTTCTGCAAACTCCCGCATATAGTATATCGCATTCAAAAGATCGGCCAATTGCTTTTCTAATTCTTCAACCGATTCACCGGTTTTTAAGCTTTTATCAAATTTAAGATTTCCCATGTATTTTAATGCATAAATCTTATGCCGAAATATGGGAGGATATAGCTAAACAATGCTAAACCATTGACTTGCATAGACTTAAGCGATACTATCGATATTTCATGTTGCCAATTATCATTTCAGTAATGGCTAATAATATTGCCAGTATGATGAATATTTGCCAGATTTCTTTCTGCCCTGCTACCCCTGACAAATAATCAGAAATATTGGTTTCACTATCTATGATAGTATAATTTTCGGGGAAATCTTCCGAGGAGAAATCCAATTCGGATTCTATTGGATTGTGTGTTACCGTAAATGTAGTAACTACATTGTCACTGTTATCATAAACCGTGTAGTTGCCTACTTCATCTATTTTATCAATCTCAATATAACCTGTAGAGCCATAGCTTGTAACTGGCAGACTGATAGATACTTCATTATCATCAGTCACATTCAATATATCGTATGATAGTGGTACTTCCAATATCAACTTGCTGTCAACACTGAAAACATTTGGATTGGGTTCGATACCTGATAGATACAGAATTGATCGGTATATGTAAGGTGCGAAGATTTTGGTAACGGGAAAATCACTGTAAGCCATATCAGAAGAAACGCCAACAAATATTGATCTAAGGTTTTGCTCTCTATCGCTGTAAGATGTAAATAATGGGTAGCCACCAGCGCGTACATAGCTATCGCCACCGCTAACTGCTAATATTTTACTTATTGAAAGATCCTGGATTGAACCCGTTTTCTCGCTATATATATTTGCAAGAGAAGGGTGGTTATCATCAATTACTACGCTTGATATATCTTCATCGATATCATTCCATGTAGGAGATACGAAACCCAGTGAACTGATAAAATTGCTAAAACGGTCACTTGTTTCCGTAGGGGCAAAAATTAGTGCCGGTATTCCTTGGCCAATGTATTCCCTAGCAAGATTCAAAGTATTGCTGTCGAATGCTCCACTGGTTATCACTAATAGGCCATAGCCGGAAATGTCCTCTGAGTTGAAGGTCGTATTAGTTAAATAACTGACATCTGCATCTGGAATGCTAGCAAGGAGGCTTTGAAGATACTGCCAAGAATCATTTGTACCTAGAACTGCTATCCTTGGGAAGGGGGGTGCGCTGAAAGATAAATAGTTGATGTTATCATTATGAATCATATCTTTTTCCAGTTCAGCAGATAAGCTGATCAGACCAGATGACGGTACAGTAACCTGAAATGTAACTGCTATACTTTGTCCAGGTTCTATATCGAAAGTCTGATTACCTGATATCTGTTCATCTAGAGATAGCTGGACTGTTCTTCCTGTTTCCGATGTGTTACCTGTATTTGAAATGAAAACGGATACATTTACCTCGCCATTTGGTATAATCAGATCAGTGTCTAAGATAATACTGTCAATAGCGAGATTATTTATATCCTTCGGCAACCTACCTGACAAATCGTAATTGAAAAGAGTATTGACCGTACCGAGCGGCTTATTTATAGTTTGATTATCAGAGAGTAAAAAGATATTTCTACTCGCGTAGGAAGCTTTATCAAAAAGCCTTTCTATACTATTATCGATTAAATCAGTGTTCAATACCCCTTTGGATAAAGCTGTTCTGTCGATATCATCATATAAAATGGATTTATCAGAGGCAAACTGTGCTGTGTTGAAAGCATCAGCAGAAAGGACTACTGCCTCACTCTGCGGAGGCAAGGCATCAAGAATATCTTTAGCCTTATTTTTTGCAGTGGAAAGCGCGTCCCCTTTACCAGTAGGTAATTCCATTGAGTAAGAATTATCTAATATTATGATATTGGAGGAAGGTTGAAGATCACCTGTCAATGCAAGATCGCTTTCAACAACCGGCCTGGAAAACGCGAATATGATACACCCGATTATAAGCATCCTGAGTATTAAGAGGATAAGATTCCGGATCTTAACATTTCGGATATTACTTTTTTTAAGCTCCTCCAAAAATCTATTGCTGGAGAATTCAACCTGTTTATTTCTCCTTAGATTTATCAAATGGAGAATCAAAGGAATTGAAGCGGCAAAAAGCCCGAAAAGTATTGCTGGGTTTAGGAATTGCATTAATTCTAAGACGATATAAACAAAAAAAGTTACCTATACGCAGTACTAAAACCGGATATAGGTAACTCCTAAAAAACTGATTGTCAAAGATTAATCTACTTCGTAGAAAAAATTCTCTGTTTGATCATCATAGAGGATATTTGTAATAATCCATCCTTTATCAGGTGACCTGTAGTATGTAAAAACCCATCGCATAGGATTTCTTGTATGAAGTGAAAGAAATTTCACTCTGAAATAAGATGAAGTTGCGATTTCCACAGATACTGGCTCATAATCGAACATATTGCCATAGAGTTCTACTGAATACTCTGTTTTTTCTACAAGTGAACTCAGACTCTTTGTTTTTCTTTTGATTGGGCTGTTTTCAAGCAACCTATCGTAACCTTTCTCAATATCGCCTTTGATCAAGTCCTGAAAGAAAAGAGCCATATTCTCTTTAATTGCCATAGGCAGATCCTTGTAGGACTTCTCTTGCTGGGTTCCGGATTGAATTGGGGTACCGCTACCACTCATAAGGCCTGTACCGTCCTGGCTCTTTGATGTGATAACTAAAGATAGCAGTAGCATTGTAGAAAGAAAGGCTTTCATCGAAGTAATGTAGTTCATTATTGATAGTAACAAGTATATAATATAATCATTTAGAATTTATGTATATCTAAGTATTATGCTTTTCAACTAAATTAGTTTAGTCATTTTCTTCAGAGCTTGGACTTCTTTGAAGTTTAAATACCGATACTCCCCTCTTTTCATACCACGATTCGATAGGCCCGCAAATACTTTGCGGTCAAGCTTCACTACCTCATAACCGAACTTTGCGAATATCCTTTTTACCTCATGGTTTTTTCCTTCGGTCATAGTCATTTCGATGCGGGTTCGGTCTTTAGGGTCTATAAAGATATGGCAAGGAGCTGTTTTACCGTCTTCTAACTCTACTCCTCTGACAATCTCTTCAGCGTGTTTGCTATCAAGAGACTTATCAAGGCCTACTATGTACAATCTTTCAATCTCGCTGGAAGGGTGAGTCAGTTTGTTTGCCAGATCACCGTCATTAGTTATAAGGAGCACACCGGTTGTATTCCTATCCAATCTACCTACAGGAAAGAGTCGTTCATGATTCTTCACAATATCCATTACAGTTTTGCGGCCTTTTTCATCAGTAACAGTAGATATAGCGTTCTTCGGTTTATTCAAAAGGATATAAACATTTCTTCTTCTGTATGAAATAGGATCGCCGGCTACAGTAACCTCATCGGAATGATTGATTTTAGTACCTAGTTCGGTAACGGTTTTACCATTTACTTTTACCATTCCCTTTTCAATAAGCTCATCGGCTTTTCTACGGGAGCATTTACCGGAGTCAGCTATATACTTGTTCAGTCTGATTTCTTGATCGGTACTAGAGCGGTTATTCTGGTTTTTGCCTGCGTCGTTTCTTTTGACATTTGGCTTTGAAGCCGTGTTCTTTTTTATTCTAAGATTAGAATGCCGACTTTTGTTTCTATGATTTTGTTTTCTTTCCATATTCTAAATTATCCAACTTATTCCCATTTACCCAGCTTTGGATATTACTAAGGGGTAGTAATATCGGTAATCTTATAATAACCTAGTGTATTAGCGAGATTCGCAAGCTTAACCATAATCTTAGCCCGATATTCGATGAGCTTCATTTTGTACTCATAAAGCTTCATTTCTCTTTTGTTAACTAAAAACAAAGAACCGTCACCTTGCTCATATCTTACTTGCTCGGCTCTTACCAATCCAGTAAAATTCCTTACAAGCTGCCTGTTGATCTCTATTTGATTTCTCAGAACTTCGATCTGATTAAGGTAGACAATAATCTTACGCCTTACAGATTCCTCTTTGAAATCTCTTTCAGCTTGTGTTGATTCAATCTTTATCTCATTTTCCTGTAGTTCATTTCTAGCTTCTGTAATAAAAAGCGGGTATTCGAATTTCAGCCCCCACTTAATAGATTCAGCAAAGAGATTCTCCACATTATCAGCCTCTTGCCCATAATTAAACTCTTCCGCTAATACATTATATTTGGCATTTAACTTAGGTAGGAGTTTTTGTCTTTTCAATTGCCGTTCGATCTCGAGCCCAGCTATTTTGAAATCGGCTAATCTGACTTCTGGGTTATTCATAGCGATAGTATCAATTAGCTCAATATCTACCAGATTACTGCCGGTTTCAGCATATCTATCAGCTATATCTCCTGATGGTATATCATTCAAAAGCCCTCTCTGGTCAGAAGCATATAGAAATGCATTGTTTCTTGCTGATATAAAATCCGAATATGCTGTAGCAAAGTGGTTCTGCCATTCCAGAACCTGACTGCTTGCATCAAAAGTATCAACTGCAGGTTTATATCCTACATCTACAGATCTGCGTACAGATTTAAGCCTGAAAAAAGCTGATTGGATGGCTGTATCTAATAACTGCAGGTTTTCTTTTGCTCTCCACCACATCCAATAAGCCTGCGAAGCTTCTTCACCTAGATCGTTAAAGATCCTGCTCCTATCAAATTCGGAACCTTGAAATCGGTTCTCGGCAAGGTCCAGCTCTGTACGTCTTTCGTCTGTCAAGAGGCCACTAAGCAATGGCAGTTCAACACCTAAATACCCTAAGCCGCCTAGTGGTACACTATTCTGCGGATTTACAAAAACCCCTGTATTGTGTTCCAGTCCCGCATTTATTGAGACCCCAAAAGGAGTAAACTGACTGATTTCAGCTTTACCGATATTATAATAATCTTTTTTATCGTAATCTTTACTAAGGAAATCCCCAGAGAGAAATGGGTCATAAATTCCTTCAGCTGCATCTCTTCCTGCTTCTGCCATTTCTTGGGCGTTATCGGCAACTATACTCATTAGGCTTGAAGCGCGAACATATTCCATATATCGATCATAATCGAGTGGAACGAGCTCAAAAAAACCTTCTATATCAGAAAGCGAATCAGGTATAATGACAGAAACACCAGACTGAGAAATACTCAGAAAGGGAAATGCTATAAGGCATAGGAAGGATAGAAGGAGCCTTTGCTTCATTTCTTCTTGCCACTCTCCGTTACGCCATATATTTCCTGCTCTTGCACAGAATTATAATAATCAGGCGGGAAGCCATTAAGCTGTCGCCATATCTCGTACCATACAGGTACGTCGTTCAAAAATATCAATGCCTGTGCGCCGGAGCCAGGCCTCAATGCATCAGGCCATTCTTTATTTACCGTTTCATCTTTGGATACTAGTACTCTGTATTTACCTTTGTCATTGGTAAAATTATCCACGGCATAAACTTCTCCGTAGAAAGTACCATAAGAAAGGCTAGGCCATCCAGAGAAAACTACTGTCGGCCATCCGTCAAATATCAAGGATACGGGCTGCCCCTTTTTCAAAAGAGGGAGATTGACGGGATCGACATAGATCTCGGCAGCCAGCTCAAAATCGTCTGGCATTATAGAAACAACAGCCTCACCCTCTTTCAGTATCTCACCGATACCGGGGCGTATGGCTTTCGTGATATAGGCATCCTGGGGAGCAGTTATATAATAGAACTCGCTTCTTTTCTGGTAGTTGCTCAGTGAGTTTCTCAGTTCGGCAAGTGTACCTTGAGCATCAAAGAGGTTAGATTCTGCAGATGCTCTATCTGATCGTGCCTTGGATATCTTCTCTGCATACTCGTTGATAACATTATCATACTTGAGTTGTGCGTTGAGTAGCTTCTGTTCAGCTTCTGCGATAACGTTTTTGGCTTTTTGTAGCTTTGCCTCCGCAGACCTGAATTTATTTCTTTTGTCTTCCACTTCTTGAGGGGAGTTCAGCCCTTCTCTTTCTAAGGTTTCAATACGGTTCAGCTGGCTTTGAGCAATATCATAATCTGTTTGAGCGGCCTCCAGATTAGCTTGATACGTGTTTAGCTCCAGTCTTGCCTGCTGTATCTCATTTTCTAAAATTTCTGTCTTGATTACTTGTTCTTGAATAAGAGCCTGAATAATATCATCAGTAGCTTCAATTTTATCGCTGTAGGAATCTATCGATCCTTCTTTAGCCTCGATTTTCTGTGCTGTTCTATCAATAAGCAAGGTATCAAAATATTCCGCCTTTACTTCTGAGATATAGACTATTGTATCACCTTTATCAACCCTGTCACCCTCACTTACATACCACTGTTCTATTCTGCCTGCGATTGTAGAATGAATTGTCTGAGGTCTTTTTGCGGGGTCCAGAGAAGTCATCAAACCTTTGCTCTGTATATTCTGTGTCCATGGTAAGAAAAGAGCTAGAAACAAAAAAGCTATAACCAGGGTCAACCATTTACCGAACACTCTGCTAAGTACGAGTTTATCTACGTACTTAAAGCTCTTGAAGCGTTCAGTCTTAATATTTGATATGGTTGAGTTGTTAGATATATTTAGCATAAATGACTTCGGTATTAATAATGGAATATATCTTCGAAATAACTCTGATTCGATATATGGTCGTAAGATCCTGAATCGATAATCTCGCCGTTTTCCATAATAAAAATCTTGTCGCATTTCTGGGCATACTGCCTGTCATTTGATGACATTATAACTGTGGCATTGTTATCATCACCTGTAAGATAGTTGATGAATTTGTCTTTATCATACTTATCCATATTTGTGAGGCATTCATCAAGCGAAAGCATTTCAGGTTCTGCAACGAAAGCTCTGGCGATTTTTATTTTCTTAGTTATACCTCTGGATAGTTGTTTTCCATCAGCATGGATCAACGTATCGAAACCGTTAGGAAGTGTTTTGATAAAATCAAAAAGATTGATCATTTTTGCCGCTTTGATGATTTTATCTAAATCCACAGTATCTCTGCCCATACTGATATTTTCGGCTATGGTGCCGTGGAAAATATCTTCATCATGCATATAATCACCGATTTGAGAGCGTAGAGACTCGGTATTTATATTCTTACGAGGTATCTGATTATAAGTGATAGTCCCTTCGAATTCATCATATAATCCGGATATCATTTTTATGAGCGTAGATTTCCCTGATCCTATATGACCTGATATACAGACTTTTTCTCCAGGGGCGATATTCATTGATATATGTTTTAGCGATAATGTATTTGCGTTAGGATATTGATATGAAATATCTTTAAGGTTTAGTTCTATCCCTTGATTCTCATCAATTTTCTCAAAGTCGATTCCAGTGTTTCTTTCTTCTGGAAGGTCTGTAACCGCTGCTACTTTCTCCACGGCGGTGAGAACATCAAAAACCTGCTCCATAGATAGGACAACTTTTTCCACGCTCGTCATTATCGTGAAGATTACGATTTCTGAAGCCACGAACTGGCCGAGATTTATCTCATTTTCTATTACTAGAATAGCACCTAATATCAGTAATACACCTGTAATGATAACCCTGAAGATCACCATTATTATCTGCTGAAGAACGAGGACTTTGAAATGACTGTTCCTTGCTTCAAGATAGTCTTTCACAATGGCGTCTGTTCTCTGCAATGGCAGTTTTGTTCGGCCTGCCAACTTGAATGACAAGATCAATCTTCCGATATCCTCAAGCCAGTGAGCTACACGAAATTTATGTTTAGACTCCATTAAAGAGGTAGTAAGGCCTTTAGGTCCGGTCAGCCATATCATAATCGATATAACCAGTACCAGTATCAAGCCGAATATAACGAAAAACGGGTGATAGAACGAGACGAGGATCAAACCGAAAAGAACCTGTACTACGGCAATAGAGAAATCGGTGAGCAATTTCGCTATGCCTTTTTGTAGCGACATAACTTCAAAAAACCTATTGATAAGCTCAGGAACGTAATAATTCTGCAAAGCCTCTAATCTAATTCGAGGAATCAAATATGCATATTCCACAGATGATCTTACGAAAATCCTTTGCTGAATAATCTCCGTGATGTAGAACTGAATGATATTTAGCCCTCCGGCAAATGCCAGAGCTACCGATACTATAAAAACAAGAAGAAACAGCGATGTGGATATTTGGCCGCCAAGGATCAATCCAAGTAACGCCTGAACTCCCAATGGCACAGATAAGGTTATTAAACCGGCGAAAGCCGCGAATAGGTATAAATACCCGATATCTTTCCGATCCATCTCGAGCATTCTGAGCACTCGAGTGATGGGCTTCATCGGGGTAGCGTTTTCAGCCATTCAAAAATTAAAATTGTTTTTTTGTAATTTTCCAACTTGATACGCTAATTTACTCATTTCAGTTATCATTATTGTTGTATCTTATATAAAACAAGATTATAATTAATATCAATCATATTAAATAGTTGCCGAATTATCCTAAATATAAGATCAGTTTCAGAAAAGGTGAGGTCTTCGGGGCTATCATAAAGGATCGGTATGCTGATGGATTGGTAGATGTAGAAGTTACAAATACCTCTCTGAAAGCTTATATTGAAGGGGATATAAAGAAAAACGACAGGCTCTATCTTATAGTTCTTAATGAAAAGCCTCTACAACTCACACCACATTCCGTTCTCATCCAGAAGAGAGCTAATGATGCACTTGGAAAAGAGGAACTCGAAAAGATAAAGCGTATCCTGAATTTACAGAATCTTGAATATGCTGATGTGATTGTCCGCCAGACATCTTTAGTGTCGAAAAGAATAGTAAAGTATATATGTTACGAGATCAACAAAGTTCTCGTAGAAACAGAAGAAACTGATATAGAGGAAGCTATTTATATCCTGAATCTTATGGGTGATTCCAAAATACCTATCACTTCTAAATCCTATCAGACAGTAAAGATCTTGTTCCAAAGCCAGAACACCACATTGACCAATATCATTAAAGCGTATGAATATCTGGTAGATAATGATCAGGTAGATGAGCGAATAGCTAAGGGTGAAGACAAAAAATACAATACCACATTGCAGTATATGCTTGATTACCATTCTAAAGAAGGCCTTTATAACCTGTTGATTTCTAAAGGCTTAATAGGCAAGAGATTTCAGAACGCACTTAGTTATTTCGATGGCCTTCTTTTTTGGAACTCTATTGCAACTGTAAATAACAGTCCGCTTATTATACCAATTATACTTTCCGATCCAAACTCTGTTTACCGTATAAGATTAATGCATATCTGGTTTACAAAGTTGAAATCTAAATCCAGCTTTCTTCTGAATGATATCTTCAGGCTTCGGGCAGATCTGGAAGGGGATGATATCAAGCTAACTTTTGACAGCAACGATCTGAATCTCGATATTGAAAAGTTAGCAGTAAAAATGGATGAGCAAGGCTATAGGCTACAAGGCTATAATACAGATAAAACTTTGATTTTTCTAGATAGAAACAAGAATCTTTCCCCTATCAGTTCCGATACTACATTTGTTATTTAAAGTCATATAGTTCTATCGCCCATTGTTTCGAAATGCTGCCAGATATAAAAACAGGCATAAGAACGATAAGGCTTCCAATTATCAGCAATAGCTACTATCTCATTCCTCAGTATCTTAGAATGGTTGGACTTGTTCTTCGGCTGATTAGAGTCAGATAAGCCATATAGTTTTATTATTCCATTTCTGATGCTTAGGTCTTCTAAAGGAAAGATATCTTCTCTTTCCAAGCTAAACATAAGTATCATATGGGCTGTCCAAACACCGATCCCTTTTATTTGAGTAAGATAATCAACTACTTCCTGATCTGTCATTTTATCAAGTTTTTCTCTTGATAACCCATGCTCCAACTCAAATTCTGCTACATTGAGAATGTATTCTGTTTTCCTCCTGGTCAGGCCGGCATGCCAGATTTCCTCACCTTTTTCGAGTATTTCCTCTGGATGCAGTTTGCCTTCATCACCTAATTGCTGATTCCAGTGCCCAACCTTTGGTATCTCAAAATCTGGACGGAAAATCCTAATAAGCTTATAATATATGCTCTCGGCCGCTTTCAATGATATCTGCTGAGATATAATCGAATTGATAAGTGATTGGAAAATATCGGGGTTAGCTCTTATCTTCTCTAGTTTATTATGCTCAACTATTTTTCTTAATACAGGATCATTTTTAAGTATTCTCAATATATCTTGTCTCATTTCAAACTCAGTTTACTCGTATTGCGTATTATATAATTGATCAATTTTAAAGCAAAATGTCAGTACCTATGTCCAAATTCGAATTAGTATCAGAATATGAACCCAAAGGTGACCAGCCGAAAGCGATAAAGGAACTGACCGACGGTATAAACTCCGAAGAGAAATTCCAGACTTTACTGGGCGTTACCGGTTCAGGTAAGACATTTACGATGTCAAAGGTTATAGAGAATACCCAAAGACCTACTCTCGTTATCGCTCCTAATAAGACGCTTGCCGCACAGCTATATTCTGAATTCAAAGGCTTCTTCCCTAATAACGCAGTTGAATACTTTATTTCCTACTATGACTATTACCAGCCAGAAGCTTATATAGTCACATCCGATAATTATATAGAGAAAGACTTTTCTATAAATGACGAGATCGATAGGCTCAGGCTGCGTGCTACCAGTGCTTTAGTGGAAGAAAGGCGTGATATTATAATCGTAGCCAGCGTTTCATGTATCTATTCTATAGGGCAGAAGTCAGACTTCAAGAAAATGTTGATGCCAATTCGTAAAGGCATGAAAATCACAAGAAAAGAACTGATGACTCGGCTGATAAATCTTTTTTACGAAAGAAGTGATAAGGATTTTCGGAGAGGGACTTTCCGTGTCAGGGGGGATGTTATCGATCTTATCCCTGCCGGTGAAACCAAGCAAGGCATCAGAATAGAGATGTTCGGCGACGAAATCGACCGAATAGCTTTTATAGATGCATTGACAGGGCAAGTAATCGGAACCGATACCGCCACCACGATATATCCCGCTAAACTATTCGTTACTACAGAAAATCAAAAGATAGCCGCTATGGAGCGAATCAAAAACGAGCTGGCCGAACGGCTTAAAGAGTTACATGGCGAGAATAAGCTTGTAGAGGCTCAACGGCTTGAACAGCGAACTATGTTTGATCTGGAGATGATGAAAGAAGTCGGTTACTGTTCGGGTATAGAAAACTATTCCATGCATTTAAGCGGAAGACAATTCGGCGAAAGGCCTAATACAATAATCGATTACTTTCCAGATGATTTTCTTTTGATCTTTGATGAGAGCCATCTATCCATACCGCAGCTTAGTGCTATGTTCAACGGTGATAGAATGAGGAAAATGTCATTAGTAGAACATGGTTTCAGGTTACCATCGGCTCTCGAGAACCGACCACTAACCTTTGAGGAGGTTGAAGGGCTATATCGGCAAGTAGTTTTCGTATCGGCCACACCAGCCGATTACGAACTGGAAAAATCTGAAGGTGTAGTCATCGAACAGGTGATTAGACCGACCGGGCTGCTTGATCCTAAAATCGAGATCAGGCCGATCAAGACTCAGGTTGATGACCTGATGCACGAGATCAATATCCGTATAAAAAAGAAAGAAAGGGTATTGGCCACTACTTTAACAAAGAGAATGGCAGAAGACCTTACGGATTATCTTTCCGATCACGGCATCAGAGTAGCTTATATACACTCCGATGTAGATTCCTTAGAAAGGGTGGAAATTATCCGTGACTTCAGATTAGGTGAGTTTGATGTCCTTGTTGGGGTGAATCTACTACGGGAGGGTCTCGATATGCCCGAGGTATCGCTTGTTGCTATCTTGGATGCGGATAAAGAAGGATTTCTCCGCAGTGATAAGTCTCTTCTCCAAACCGCAGGTAGAACCGCAAGAAACCAAAACGGACTAGTAATTTTATATGCTGATAAGGTTACCCGCTCTATGCAGGTGCTATTAGATGAAACCGAGAGAAGACGTAAACTACAAATTGCCTACAACGAAAAACATGGTATCAACCCTACCACGGTTTACAAATCTATAGAGCAGATATTAGCCGCAACGTCTGTGGCAGATGTGCAGAAAATGAAAAAAGAAATGCGTGAAGAGGTTGACAGAGAGAGACAAAAAAGTTTTGCCGCCGAGCCAATGGTGAAATACATGACACCTGAGCAAAAGAAAGAACTTATGGATAGGCTATTTGATGAGATGAAGCAGTCCGCCAAAGATCTAGACTTTGAACGAGCAGCCGATATTAGAGATGAAATCAAAAAACTTCAAGAGGAAATTAATGCTTGACTTTACCATCTACCCGTGGAGAGATGATCTTATAATTAAAGACCATATTCAGGATGGTGTGGATATGACCGTTGTGAACGACGACAACGGTTTAGCTTCTCAGCCAATCCAGATGCCATCTGAAATATGGAACCAGCTTCAGTTTTTTAATATAGAGGATATAAATCAAAAGATATCAGAAGGTGAATATCAAATCACCATTGATATAGAGCAACTAAAAACAGCCGTCTATAATCTCGATATTATGGGGTTCCTTGATTCACCCAGGCTTGGGCTTATCAAAAAAGATATTGAAGACTATAAAGATCTACCTTACCGCCCTTCTATATGTGAGCGTTCAGTGTATCCCGATACAGAAGAAAGGCTAACAGACAAGATCAATAATATAATCGATCTGAGTAATTATAAAGGTGATCAGAAACCTAAGATAATATTCGCGCCACACCTAGATTATAATACTGGCCTGGGAACTCTAAAAACTTATTCGGAGGGTTTCAAACCATTGAAAGGTCATAAATACAAAAGAGTCTTAATTTTAGGGACTTCACATTATGTTGATAATGATCTGGTAATGTTAGCTGACAAACCTTATAAAACTCCATTAGGCCTTACACAGATAGATAAAGAATCAACTGCGAGTCTATCAAAGATCGACGGTTTCAGTATCGATAACAATGCCCACAGAAACGAACATTCCATAGAATTACATTTGCCGTTTATACAGCATTATATTGAAGATGCAGAATATGTGATAGGTATAACTGGTAATATCTCATATAAAGAATACTGTGATAATACTGACTATGCTTCACAAATAGATACTTTAATAGCTGAGTTATCAACTATGGATGACGGTGAAACACTTTTCGTTTTCAGCGGCGATCTGACACATTTAGGACTGAAGTTCGGAGATACAAAATCATCTATCGAAATGAACGAACTCAATCAACAGATAATAAAAAACGTAGAAAGACAGTTGAATGACAAAGATTCCGACGGATTTTTCAAGTATGTATCAGAGAACAATCATACATACAAAATATGCGGTTTGACACCGTTTTATTTGGGCTTGAAACTAACTGAGGGTTTATCTGTTATTAATAAAAGTAATCCATATACTTGGGAAGAATCATCGACTTCCTCTTCGGTTTCAATTTATTCTATTGTCTATGGATAATTGTAAAGCACATCTTTGAGCTTTTATGACTTATCAATATTAACGACAAACTAAAAAAGACTACGGGACTTCTATAAATATAAAAATCCCAATTGGAGACGCAGTTAACGAAAGTATAAATTCAATAGACTTAATTAAGACAGACCAAGCCTCTCAAACATGAAATCTACTGATTCATAAACTTTTCTGTATGAAAACAATCCTTCAAGCTCTTCCTCTGAGAAATTATCCATGACTTCATCATCGGTTTTAAGTACTGATAGAAACTGCTCTTTATTATCCCAGGCTTTCATAGCGTTTCTCTGAACCATTACATAAGCAGTCTGCCTTTGTATGCCATTCTCCACTAATGCCAAAAGCACTTTCTGAGAGTGAGTAAGTCCGAAAGTCATATTCAGTACTTCCAGCATCCTATCTGGATATACAACAAGTTTATCAAGAAGCTTAATAGTTCTATTTAGGATATAATCACATGATATGGTAGAGTCTGGCATTATCACTCTCTCTACACTAGAGTGTGAAATATCTCTTTCATGCCAAAGAGCGATATTCTCTATTCCAGCTAAGGCGTTAGTTCTCAAGAATCTAGCTTGCCCGCAGATATTTTCAGAAGCTATTGGATTGCGTTTGTGAGGCATTGCCGAAGAGCCTTTTTGCCCTGGGGAGAAAAATTCTTCTGCTTCTCTGACTTCGGTTCTCTGGAGATGTCTTATCTCGATACCGATTTTCTCAATCATACCGCCGATCATTGCGATGGCATTCAAATATTCTGCATGGATATCTCGTGATATAACCTGTGTTGAGATATTTACAGGTTTAAGGCCTAAACTTTCACATACATGCTTTTCTACCTCTGGGCTAAGGTGTTCATAAGTACCAACCGCGCCGGAAATCATACCTGTGGCAGCAGTTTCCAAGGCCCTTTCAAACCTTTGGATATTACGCTGGCATTCATCATACCATAGTGCGAATTTCATTCCGAATGTCATCGTTTCTGCATGGATACCATGGCTTCTTCCAACACAGGGTGTATGCTTAAACTCAACTGCTCTTTTAGCACAGATCTCTGATAGTTTATTGAGCCCACTCAATATATGCTCGCCGGCCTGCTTCATCTGGACAGCTAAACAGGTATCTAAAACATCGCTTGAAGTCATACCGATATGAACGAAGCGAGAATCTTCACCGGCAGTTTCCTCAACATTGGTTAGGAATGCAATGACATCATGTTTGGTGGTCTCTTCGATTTCCTCGATACGCCTCGCGTTAACTTTGGCATTTTTCCATAATCTCTCGGAAACGCCTTTGGGTACCAGACCAGCTTTCTCGCGCGCTTCTACGGCGTATATCTCTATTTTGAGCCATATATCATATTTATTGTCTTCTGACCAGATATGGCCGAGTTCAGGGCGCGTATAGCGGTTTACCATTTACTATTCCAATTATTGATTAATCTAATAACGCAAATTAATTAATAGGAAATGATATTGCTCGAATCAGTTGCTAGTGGGTAAAAGTTTACGGGGTTTCGCCGATATAGATTGCTGCGGAATTCGTAACTGCTCCGAAGTTGGTGAAGCACTCGTAAACGGTAAGTGATGCGTTTATACCAGAGTTGTTGATCTGAGCACCTGCGTAGTTATATAGCTCGCCACGGATAAGTGTAGGGTCAGACACCTGTGCTATACCTGAGTTACGAACCCATACATTACCAAAACCAATAACATTATCGAAATTTGCAGGTACGTTACTTATTGTCTGATTTGTACCGTCAAACTCTATGATAGAGTTCTGGTCGAGCTGGTAACTTGTAAAGCCCGAGATTGCAGTCAGATCATTTGTACCACCGACTACGGCTCTTGCATCGGATGCCACGTCAAAAACGTCGCCACCGTTTACATTGTTTGCCTGGATGTCGATACCGCCGCTTTCAACAAGGAAATCATCGGTGATTGTGATATTAGAAGAAAGATCGTAGGCGCCACCAGAAGCTGATCGAATTATAAGATCCTGAACTGTTGCCGGCAATCCATTACCAAGTGATAAGCCAGTGGTATTGGCACTGTTATAAATAAATATGCCGTCATTATGGCTGCCGAGATTATAATCTCTTGTAGCTGTTTGAATATTACCAGTAGCAGTTGGTGCCGTTGTTATCCCATCATCTGATCCGATACCGAGAGTACTACCGCCGACCATTGAGAATATACCAGTCCCGTTAATCTCAAATGATTCTGTAAATAATGATCCTGTGGTGTTGCCGCTACCACCTTCAACAAGAAAGATACCACGATCGGCTACAGTGGATACGTTCTGATCGAGAGTGATAGTATCGGAGTCACCTATGAGAACAGAGTCTTGCGTTCGCGGTGCATAAGGTGCGGGAAAACTACCGAAATCATATAGAGACCAGTTTTGACCATCAGAAAATACCCCGTCTTCTCTAGAATAGAACGTAAGGTATTCAGCTTCAGGACCTACGATAAAAATACCTAGTGAATCATTATCCAAACCCTCTACGGAGCTAGTGGTTTTAGTTCCAACGTCTGGGAGAACCCATTGCTGAGTTGTTTTTCTAGCTACGATAAAAGTATCTGGATCAGCTCCGTTTCTGATATCATCAGGATTTAAATAATTTATCAAAAGATCATATTCTCTGTTATTCAAATCAAAACCTGTTCCAGCTGATAGTATCCATTGCCTTTCTACTACTTGAGTTCTACTAATTGTAGAAGGGGCTACATTCTGATCGAGGGCTTCAGCGTAGAATTCCACATACCCTTGAGTGCCGCCAGTACCATTAATATCAAACTCTACCGGCACATAATCAGTACCCATCCCAATAGGGATAAGCTGATTTGAATCGTCGCCGGTAGCTATTAACTGTGCGATTGTACCATTTACGTGGCCAAGGCCAGTTCTTGTAGTATTTCCATTTATAGAAATAACAGCACTATCTCTCATATTGAGAATGCCATCAGCGACGGAGTTGAGATTGAAATCTTCTACGGTTATATTAGAGCCATTAACAAAATTTACGTTTCCAGACTGTTTAGTAACAGAGAAATCATGAAAAGTTGTTGCACCGCTGAACTCTTGATCCCCATCGCCATCAAGGATAAATTCGGAATCAGTTGCAGTGATATTAGCTGAGTTTTGGAAATCGCCTGCTACAGATGTGATACTCGAGTCACGCATCTGAATCGTAGCCCCGGATTCGACATCAAGTGATCTATTGATATTGGTATGTATATTACCGGTGATACGCATAGTAGCGTTACCTGTGATCACTACCTGGGCATAGGAATAGCCGCTCGCCATAATGGCAATCAAAAGCGCGGTCAATATGTTCCTATCTGTTCCTATAATTTCCCCTGTTTGAGAAGATAATCTAAACTTAATTTAGATTTTTATAAATAAGTATCTGTACCGATACTAATCAATATTCTCTATTTTTTCTTTTATAATATCTAAACGAGATTTCATCGATCTGGTTTTGAACTCCAGACCGCCTAATTTTTTTTCTTGAAACTCTTGTGAGATCTGTGCTCCCTTTACGCCTGTTGCGAGAACTGAAGCAAGG
The DNA here is from genome assembly GCA_964462685.1 of uncultured Hyphomicrobiales bacterium. Taxonomy (GTDB): domain Bacteria; phylum Bacteroidota; class Ignavibacteria; order Kapaibacteriales; family UBA2268; genus CAYWYR01. The sequence continues at coordinate 41,226 of CAYWYR010000002.1, forward strand.
TTTAATTCTGTGATGGAAAGACTATCACCTATTGTGCCGATTTCATCATTTCCGAATAATCTAAAGAAATCCTGAGCCATAGGGCCGTAATTCCTATATTCCGTAGGAGATTTGATATAATTCCATGAGGAGATCGGAAGTTCCTCAATTTTAGAAAGGAATTCATGGTAATCCAATTCCAGAATATAATGTTTTTTGTTTCGATCTGATACAGCGTTCCAAGACTGCTGGCCGTTAGTAAGTTCAGCATAGGTAGTGAGAGCATTGGTTGTATATAACCTGTAACCACCAGAGAATCTGAACTTGAACTCATCACTAGCATCAGACTGCATATCTTGATTGTTTGAGTCGCCGAACATGACGTTTCCATCATGACTAAAGTTTCTCATTCTTCTTCCAAAAAGAATCGAGTATTCAGTCTGATTAGTGGTACCGAAACCGCCTATAAATGATTTTTCTGAAGAACCGTTGTGTGGGTTATCCTCACCGTAGAGTGTATTTGCCATTTGCCTGTTGTTATTAGCATCATTGTTATCACCAGCTATCATGATAGAGTTACGAGCATCAAATCTCGAGTCTGTTCCTGAAAGTATCGCGGTTTTTTCTCTTGCTAAAATATTATTCTGGCCAGTATAGGTGATACTACTTTCAGCATTACTTTCCGTATCGTTATTATTACCTGTCATAACGGCAGTATATCCGCTTTGTACATCATTGTTAAAACCGTACCCTAATACAGAATAATCAGCATTATTATTATTAAAGTTATTGTCCCGACCGCCGAAAATTACTGTGTTATCACCCTTATTCTGGATATTATTCAATCTTCCGGATAGAATAACTGCGCTACGCACATCCGCATTTATATCGTTTTCATATCCCCCAGCGGTACCAGAAGAAATAGCTGCTTGATTAATATCACAGCTATGACCAGCCAATATAAAGCAATACTGTGTCTGATTATTTAAATCATTATCGATACCAGCGAAGATTACACCGCTTCTGGAATTACCGTTAACGTTACCATCAACACCGCCAAAAACTGCAACATTAACTGCAGAATTGAATATATCATTATTATTACCACCACCTATATAAGCACCGGTAGCTGCATTACTTACAGTATTATTGTTATTTGTGTTTTGAGAACTTAATGGGCCCACGCTCACGCTACCGCCCCAACTCAAAACGCCTGATCCATCAGTTACCAATCCTTGCATAGCTTCCCCGTTATCTACTGGAAAGGTGTATGTAAGATTGGATGACATAGAATTGCCAGGAGATATGGTAAACGTATTGGTAGATCCGTCTGATCTTATTATCACAGAACCTGTATTACCATCGTCTCCAATCAGATAATCTGCTGCAAGAATGGAATAGTCACCTGCAATAGCTCCTGTTCCTACAAACAGTGTGTTTGTCGTATTATCAAATAAAAGCTGGTTATCAGCACCAATAGCCCCGTTTTCATTAAACTGAATGGCATTATCAATACCGGCCGGCGAAGAGCTGGATGAAACCGTTATCCAAGATAGATTTCCTGAACCGTCGGTTGATAAAAACTGACCTGCTGTAGGTGCCGCAGATGGAAGTGTAAGAGTCAATGATCCGCTAAGTGTAGGTTGCTGGATTGTATATATATTACCAGTGTTAGGGTCTGAGTTTAACCTTATAGAAGTAGCATATATATCCTTATAGGTCTGGGAGTACGAGCTGGTAGAAGCTACGGCTAAAACAATGATAAAAATCAAGAATTTAGTCATTACCACCTCCAGATTTTAGGTTCTGAATTCTAGCTACTCTTTTTTCGAGATCAGCGATTCTATCCATCAACTGTGTTTGTCTTATTTTCTCTGTATTGATATCGCTATCCAATTCAGTTATTTTTTCATTTAATCCTTTTAGTGCAGATATACCAACTGATGAAAGATGCATATTTGATATAGTTGTATCTGTTCCTATTATACCGTCACCGTGGTTTCCGAAGAGGCGGAAAAAATCCTGAGCCATAGGCCCGTAATTCCTAACCGAGTTGTTACTTCCTTTGTAACTCCAAGATGAAATAGGCAAATCCATGATTTTATCCAATGAAACCGTATTATCAAGATGTACGATATTCTCTTTCATATTGCTATCGGATGTAGCACCCCAAGAACTCTGGTTGGCGTAAAGGAACAAATTCTGCACAGTTGTATCTGCCCTGGCGAATATTCTATATCCACCTGTATAGCGCATACTTAAAGTATTATCACCGTAAGAGTTTACAGTTCCAGTATTTGAATCGGTAAAAACAAAAGAACCATCATCATCAGCTTCCGCGTTTCTTCCCATCGCTAAGGCATACTGAGCCGCTTCGTTATTCTGACCGAATACCAATGAATGACTGCCAGTAATGAGATTATCCGTACCTCCGAGTACTGCAGAGTTATTATCCCTAACCCTATTATCATCCCCTGACATAATAGCTGAATTATTTGCATCCCCTCCGACTTGTGGATCTATAGAGTTATTCCTTCCAATACCAATCATTGATCTATCACCAGAAACAGTATTATTGCTGCCTGCAACAATGAGTCCTAAGGTCGCACCATCTACGGTATTGGTATCACCGGAAATAATTAATGAAAACTCATTCCCATCGATCTCGTTTCCCCTACCGTTCAATATACCTGATTCATCGGCACCGGACTGTATAATATTAAAAGTACCGTTGACTATGGCGTTATGTTCGGAATACATTGAATTATTGGTTCCTGAACCTACCATAGACCCATCGGCGTTTGCTTCAATAAGATTAAATGAACCAGAAGCAACAAAACTGTAGTCTGAGTTTATGGTATTGCTAGTACCAGAAGCAATTACTGATTCATTAGCTGAAACACCGATAGTATTATTAGCCCCAGATATAATCGCGTTTCTATCACCTTCAATCTCATTATCGGTACCACCACCGATAAAAGAATCAGATGCTCCTGATGGTATAGAGTTTTGCGAGCCGCCACCAATAAATGATCTTTCGCCTGGCCCATCATTATCCGAACCACCACCTGTACCTTGGTCTTCGCAAGGGAAGCCACCGCCGACAACCACATTCTGTGTAACCCAAAGCAGATTGCCATTCCCATCTGTAACCAATATCTGGGATGAATTTCCATCTTCCTCTGGGAATACAAGTTCATAATCTTCTGTCATAGCTGAATTTGGTTGCAGTGTGACTGTATAGTCAGTTGCACCGCTTTCACTATACAAAGCTATCGTACCCGAGGTACCTTCAAAGCCAGCTTGCAGATAGTCTTCAGCATCGATTACGAACTGCGGTGATGAGACTCCAATCCCTAGATTATCTGTGCTTGGGTTGTAAAAAAGGTCATCGGAACCGTTGAAATCAGTTCCGTTTTTAAACTGAACATTATTATCACTCCCACCAGGCGAAATACTTCCAGTCGGGGTTGTCCAGTTGCCAATACCAGAGGCATTGAAACCTAGCAATTGATTATTATTACCTGTAGTGGAAGGTAATGTTATAATATAATTGACTGAAAGCCCAGTAGGTACTGCAATAGTATAATCGAAGTTACTCGCATCAGGGACTTCATTAATAATGATACTTTTAGAAAACTGGGTCTTATATGTCTGTGATATAATAGAACCAGCAATCAAGAAAAGAGTAATAAGTTTGATTAATCTCATTCTATTTTACCCTCCATCCTATCGAGTAATTCTTCCATTAACCTGATTTCATTCTCCAGTTGATCATTCTTTGATTTTATTTCATCAAGCTGAGCCGATTTCTGTTTTTGAAGGATATAAGCATATTGAAGAGCTGATAAAGAAACAGCAGTTAGATCATTCGGGACCAAAGTCGTATCCGTCCCTATCTGGCCTATACCGTCATTACCAAAAATAGCGAAGAAATCCTGAGCCATAGGCCCATAATTCCTGATCTGGCCGCTTTCATCTGAAGTATATGCCCAAGAATAGATGTCTAGATTTTTCAAGCCGAAATAAGATTGCTGATTATCAAGTAGTCTGATCTGTGATTTTTTGGTTGAATCAGAAGTGGAAACCCATCCTGTACCATTTGTTGTTAGCTGGACCCCGTTATTGCCTCCGGCATTAGTCATAAACTCACCTCCACCTTCAAAAAGTGCGGAAAACTCATTTTCTCTGGTAGAAGAGAGTGAAACATTAGTTCCTGACTTCATTACGAATGATCCGTTGTGAACAGCATTGGAGTTACGGCCCATTGCTATGGCATAGTCGGCGTTTACTGTTGATTCATTACCTATAATTATGGAATAGTCCCCATTTAGCGTATTGTCCTCTCCACCCACTATTACAGAGTATTCTCCATCTGTAATAATATTATCTTCTCCCGAACCGATCGCATTTGAGTTACCTGCTTGGATTTCATTTCTTTCCCCAGCATATATTACAGATAAGTTGGCCGAAGATATTTTATTGTTATCGCCCGCACCGATATGGTTATAACTGCCACCTGTAATCGTATCCCTTATACCAGCCATAATCGAAGAGGAGGGAGAATTGATAATGTGGTTCAAACCTCCGCCACCGATAGTTGATCTTGTGGAGTTGACCCCAATAGAATTATGCCTACCTGCACCGATATTAGAATAGGTAGAAGCGATAGTATTCGTATCACCAGCACCAATAAAAGAGTATGTAGCACCCGTAAGGATTTCGTTGCTTTCGCCTCCTAATATAGAGGAATAATCATCTCTGATAATATTGAACCTACCACCTGCGATAAAGGAGAAGTCCCCTAATACTTGATTGTTCTCTCCGGCTCCGACAGCTGAGCTTGTACCCGATACAGTATTATCTTCACCACCGCCGATAAATGAATTCGATCCTCCCTCTTGGATAACATTTCCTGTACCTCCACCAATGTAACCGAGAGCTGAGTTAACGGTATTGTTTCCTTGATCGTTTCCGTCATTTCCGATTCCGATACAGTCGTTACCGCCTGTAGATACTTGAGCGGTTGACCATTGAAAAGAGCCAGAGCCGTTGGTAGTGATAAGCTGATTTGCCGATCCGTAATCCGAAGGTAATCTGAATGTACTGTTGCTTGTCATACCATCAGGGGCGGTTATCGTAAGTGTTCTATCTGTACCTGCCTGGTCGTTATAAAGCTTGATACCTGATCTACCAACGCCATCCCCTACCCTAACGGAGCCAGCTGTATGAACTGCGGCCGTTGGAGCCTGGATTCCTATGCCGAGGTGATTGTCAGTATAATTGAATACGAAGTCTTGAGAGGTAGCGAAACCAGTACCAGATCTATAGAATATTTCTTGGTCGTTACCTGAGATGCCACCAGCGGTAGGGGTAATCCATTTAAGGCCGCCTGCTCCATCACTGGCAAGAACCTGACTACCCGAACCAGTTGCAGAAGGTAGAGTCAGTGTGACAGAAGAGCTAATTGCTGGGGGAGTCAATGAGATAGTATTGATGCCCGCCTCATTAGTAAGTATGAGGTCTGTGCCGTAAATAGTCTTATAGGTCTGGGCAGAAAGAGTGTACCCAAACAATAGAAAGACCACAGCTATAATTGTTGATCTTTTCATTAGTTTGTGCTTATTACTCTCCATCTATTAGAAGTGCCATCGTAGATTAGTGTCGCCGAACCATTTTCCGACAGGGTTATAGTATTACCACCAGGAGTTATAATTCTATCTTCGGCATCGGCTTGTGTAGCCTGATTTCTAAGCTGAAGATTGTTTGATGAAACATTGATCACTATAACCATTTGACCATCTGAAAAACCAGCAGAATCAAAGCCTCTGATCAGTGCATTACCAGAAGGATCTAGCCTAAACACTGTATTTGTAGTCGATAAAAAGTAAGCATTTTGATTACCAGAAAATTGCAAAGGCGTGTCAACATCATAAACTGTAGCGCCGCCGCCAGATGCAGCTGTCCAAGATAGATTCCCAGAGCCATCAGTTGATAGTACCTCTCCGCTATCCCCGTCATCTGCTGGTAGTACAAGGGTATAATCGGATGTTAGGGCTGGAACTGATATACCAACAGTATTTGATGATCCATCGCTGAGAGTTAATGATCCGCCCGTATCAGAATCACCTATTGTTATACCGACACCGCCAGTTGCATTATCATCGATTAATATATTTTCGGTTTCAGCGATTGTATCTGACATATTGAACGCGATAGCACCGTCAACACCAGTAAGGGCTACATTTCCTTGAGATACGCTGATGGCAGACCATGAAAGATTACCAGATCCATCACTCTGAAGGAATGTGTTCGGGTTACCGTCGTCGGCTGGCCATGTAAGGGTATAATCCGCCGAAAGGTCTGGAGTTTCAAAAGTAATGCCTTCGCCACCAGCACCATCGGCGAGAATTAGTGATCCTTTAGTATCAGTATCGCCGAGAGTAAGATCGCCGTTTGCATTATCGAGTGTCAGGTTTGTGGTTTCCTCGATATTATCATTATTGTTATAGAGCAGGGCACCATCGCTACCGCTTAGGTTGATAGCAGAGCTAAGAATCTCAGGTGAATCAGACCATGAAGTGACACCAGAACCGTTTGTGGTAAGAACATATCCCGAGGTTCCTGCATCAACTGGTAATATGATATTTGTATTTGCCGTTGCCGAAGCGCTTGCGGTTATCGTTGCAGCATAATCACCGCTTGATGAACCTGACTGTATTCGAATAGCACCATCGGTGGTGGTTGAACCGGCGCTTATCGTTTCAGTTACTTCTACATCATAATTAGGTGATGTAATGCCAACACCAACGCGGCCTTCAGCAGAAACAACAAAACGTTTGTTCGATCCAGTACCATTATAATCAATAAATCTTTTTGTTCCAGTTACACCGTTTATATTATCTTGATAAATGCCATAATAGTTATCAACGTTGTTAGCTGGTGATTCTAATCGGATCGCATAGTTGTTTGTCACTCTGGTATTATTTGATAAATCGTTTCTAAAGCCATAAGCATTAGTAACTCTATTACCAGTGCTACCACTTGAAGTAACTTCAAAACCAGTAAATGAACCTATAGTACCACTACTACCGCTACGTGTCTGGACTCTTGCTTGATATGATACAAGGTTACCACCATCATCGTTCACATCAAAGGAGGTAATCATACCCCTCGCTGTACCGCTATGACCAGCAGCACCGTATACTATGCTATTGAAAATATTAGTACCACCACTAACAGCAACATTATTGATTCTAGCATCAAAGGTTGTAACCTGATTAAGTGTACCATTACTAGAAGTAGCTATCTTATTGATATTTGTTGTGTTGTTATTGACAGCTAATCTAACTCGTTCTTCGTTGTTTGCTCTTAGGACAAGGTCATTGTTAGATGTAGTACCAACAAAGCTGTTAGGTGCAGCGGTAATATTATTACCGTCTAATTCCCAACCCGCACCGGCTAGATCCCATCTTAGGTTTCCGTTACCGTCGGTTACGAGTGCTTGCCCGTCAATACCTTGGTCTGTAGGGAATATAAAGTCAATATCTTCTGTCATAGCAGCATTTGGTGCGAATGACAGATTAAAGTCAGTGGCACCTTGCTCGCTATAGATATTCAGTTGCCCGTCCTGGCCGTCAGCACCTAAAGTCAATTGGCCGTTGCTATCATCTAGAGAGAAGTTAGCAGCCTCAGCAATAGTATCGTTGAGGTTAAATAGTATAGCGCCGTCATTAGTCCAGAGGTCAACAGCACCTCCAGAAAGACTTTGATCAACCCACGATAAATTACCGCTTGCATCAGTCGTTAGAATTTGACCGATGGTTCCAATTCCCCCTGGCCAAGTAAGAGTATAATCTGTAGTTGGATCCGCTGCCTGCATGGTTAGTCCATTGCCATTGCCGTCATTAAGAGTCATAGACCCTCTATTAGATACATCCCCTACCTGAAGATCGATTATTGTCCCAATGTCGGTAACGAGAGTATCGATTTCTCCCCTATTAGCACGAATAGTATCAACATCGATAGAAGGGGCGGTTATATTGCCCGCAGCATCATCCATCGTGATATTTGTAGCTGATTCAAGTGTTCCGTTGTTATTGTAAACGATACCACCGTTTGAACCGCCGTTTGTTACTGTACCAGCAATAGGCTCCCAGCTCATTACACCGTTACCGTCTGTCTGAAGGAATTCATTGGCATCTCCATCATCTAATGGCCAGGTAAGAGTATAATCTGTAGTTATATCAGGTGTGGTGAATGTTACCCCGTTACCATCACCATCGTTCATTACTATTGCACCTTTAGTTGATGCATCACCAACTTCTATTGTATCAGTTGCAATAGATTGAGTAGTAAATCTTCCGAGGTCGCTATCAAAAGTAAGGTTAGCGTCACCAGCGGCTGTACCACCATCATTGAAAATAATTTCACCATCACTTGTACCAGCTGTAGCAGATGGGCCTGCAGGGCCTTGCTCGCCGCCACGCATTGTGAAAAGTGTTAGATTAGATGCATCAGCAATAGCCGTCATCGTGGAAGATCCTACGCCTTCGCCATCAACCCTTACACGAATTCTATCGCCAGCATCGAGACTTATAACACCGGAAATATTCGCAGTTCCTTCACCATTTGATGATTGTCTGGAGTACGAATAGCCCCTAAATCCATCTATCTCAGACCAGCCACTTCCATCGTTTCTCTCAAGATAAATAACAAAACTTCGACGAGTGCCACCAGACGCCTGATCTAAAGATATTCTTGAATCAATATAAAAGACATCTGACATATTTACAGTTACTTCGCCAGCTGTATTAAGAGAAAATGATCCATTATCATTTCTAACATCAGAAAAATCAGCTGTAACGGGGTTACCCGCATTTCCAACAGTCCATCCGCCGACGTTATCATACACATCGTAAAAGTTAGATGCAGTTCCTGGAGGCCCTTGAGCTCCGTCTGCACCTGCAGGGCCAACAATTCCACCAGGAGCTGAAAAAACAGATAAACTAGTTGCGTTTGTTACTTGATCCATAGTAAGACTACTATTAATCCTCTCGTATCGTAAACGAATGGAATCCCCTACTTCAGTATCTATTATACCGCTAAGAGAAACGGAAGCGCCAACATTGTTTCCACTACCCCTACCAAACTCAAAGGAAGATAATCCTGGTATCTCCAACCAGTTCCCGCCTCTATAACGTTCCGCAAATATTTTGAATGCTCCGTCACCATTGTTATTTCTTCTAAGTCCTACGCTTGCATTTATTACAAATTGAGTAGCTGTATTGAAGTAAACAGAATTATTTGCCAGAGAAAACGCTGTATTATTCGAATTTATGCTTTCCTGATTTAGGATTAGTGTTAGCGGATTACCGTTATCAGGAGTAGTCTGGCTACTACTATTATATGCAAAGAATCTATATGATGTCAGCGTATCGAAAGGGTTGTCCTCCCACGACATAGTACCAGAACCATCTGTTTGAAGTATCTGGCCGTTTGCACCACCGTTTACAGGCAGCGTAAAGGTTTGATCCGCAATTGTGCTTGGGCTAGACTGAATTGTTGTTGTAAAGGCAGTTGTGCCATCACCGAGGTTCAACTGCCCCTGCGTATCACCATCTCCCAAGGTCAGGCTACCGTCAATATCTAAAGCATTTGTAGCAGCATCATAAGTAAAGTCATCTTCACCATCAAAAGCACCGGCGTTGTTAAACTGGACATTTGTAGTATTACCACCAGGTGTACTTACTACATCAATCCATGTAAGATTACCAGAGGCATCGGTTGATAAAACCTGACCATTAGTACCGACAGCGCCTGGCCAGGTAAGCGTGTAATCTATTGTCGGGTCCGCTGCCTGTAGAGTAAGACCGTTTCCGTTACCATCATCAAATCTAAGAAGGCCTTGTGTACCATTTTGCCCGATATCTAAAGTATCTATAAAGCCACGATCCGCACGAAGCGTATCAGTATTTATGATGCCTGCTGTAATGTTATCAGTTGTTATTTCCAGAGATGTTAAATTATCAATTGTTGCTATATCAGTATCTAATGTGTCGATCGTGGCGAAGTTGGCATCAAGAGTATCTGTTCCGATAAACTGTGAGGTAAGGTTAGTTATATCGGCGATATCACTGTCTAGAGTATCAATGAAACCCCTATCGGCCCTTATTGTATCTGTTAAGATGCGGTTGGATACAAGCGTATCGATCGAGCCGTAGTTAACATCTAAGCTATCGGCTGTAATAGAAGAGAGCGAACCCCACGATAGCGTGCCGCTACCGTCGGTTATAAGGTATTCGTTTGCGTTTCCAGCGGTAGGAGGCAGGGTAAGTGTATAGCTGGTAGCAGTACCTACAGCACTCGCTACTATACTTGTTGCTTGTCCAGCACCATTTTGAATTGCAAGAATTCCTTCCAGTGATGGAGTTCCTATATCTAATGTATCGATAAAGCCACGGTTGGCTATGATCGTATCCGATTCTATATTCTGTGCGTCTATGTTTATCGATGTCAGATTGTCTATGTCGGCTATATCAGTATCCAATGTGTCGATCGTGGCGAAGTTGGCATCAAGAGTATCTGTTCCGATAAACTGTGAGGTAAGGTTAGTTATATCGGCGATATCACTGTCTAGAGTATCAATGAAACCCCTATCGGCCCTTATTGTATCTGTTAAGATGCGGTTGGATACAAGCGTATCGATCGAGCCGTAGTTAACATCTAAGCTATCGGCTGTAATAGAAGAAAGCGAACCCCACGATAGGTTACCGTCACCGTCGGTGATCAGGTATTCGTTAGGGTTGCCGTCGGTAAGTGGCCATGTGATAGTGTAACTATTAACGAGGTCACCGGTCTGGAAAGTGATACCTTCGCCGTTGCCATCATTTAATTCCATGATGCCAGCTGTTGTATTGTCTCCAAGATTCAGTGTATCAATTACTGCGTAATCATTATTTAGAGTATCGATTGTGGCTAAATTCGTATTAAGTGTATCGATAAAGCCAACGTTAGCTCTAATTGTATCTGTATTGAGTAATCCAGTGTTGATAATATCTGACAGTAAATTATCTATACTAGCCGAATCCGCTACCAGAGTATCGATTCTCGCGAAGTCATTGTCCAGGGTGTCGATTGTCGCCCTGTTGGATACAAGCGTATCGATCGTGCCGTAGTTTACATCTAAGCTATCGGCTGTAATAGAAGAAAGCGAACCCCATGATAGCGTGCCACTACCGTCGGTTATAAGGTATTCGTTTGCGTTACCTGGGGTCGGAGGCAGGGTAAGTGTGTAGCTGGTAGCAGTACCTGCGGTGCTCGCGATTATAGTCGTTGCTTCCCCAGCACCGTTCTGTATCGCTAGAATTCCTTCCAGTGATGGAGTTCCTATATCTAATGTATCGATAAAGCCACGGTTGGCTATGATCGTATCCGATTCTATATTCTGTGCGTCTATGTTTATCGATGTCAGATTGTCTATGTCGGCTATATCAGTATCCAATGTGTCGATCGTGGCGAAGTTGGCATCAAGAGTATCTGTTCCGATAAACTGTGAGGTAAGGTTAGTTATATCGGCGATATCACTGTCTAGAGTATCAATGAAACCCCTATCGGCCCTTATTGTATCTGTTAAGATGCGGTTGGATACAAGCGTATCGATCGTGCCGTAGTTTACATCTAAGCTGTCGGCCGTTATAGAAGAGAGCGAACCCCACGACAGCGTGCCGCTACCGTCGGTTATAAGGTATTCGTTTGCGTTGCCGTCGGTAAGTGGCAATGTAAGGGTATAGCTAGAAGCTAAATCACCAACTTGAATAGTAACAGTTTCCCCACCGTTTCCATCAGCAATAACCAATGCACCAGCAGTATCGCTGTCTCCAGAAATTACATCACCATCGACAGTTAATTGACTCGTAAGATTATTCCAGATAAATTCAGGTGATCCTGTAAGAGTATTGGTATCAGAATAATATGCAACTTGATTCGCGACCGCAGAACCGCTTAACCCACCTGGGACTATTCTTACCCATTGAACACCGTCCCAATATTGATATTGATCATCTTCAGTATTGTAGATAGTCAGGCCTTCAGCCCCAGCGTTTGGTGCGATAGCATCACGCTGAGCAGTAGTCATTCTTGGTATAAGCATACCTTTATCAGTGGCGATAAGATCCAGAATAGCATAAGTATTCGGATCTACACCAGTAGCACCTGAAGATATAGCAACACCATCCTGAGCTTTCAGGTCGGGTAAAGCCGACAAAGCCAAAAGTAGTAAAAGGAGGTATCTTATTTTCATACAAAAAACCGTAGAGTTGTATTCAATCCATTTAAGCACAATATAGCACTATATCACAAGAAAACTCAATAAGTAGTACTACTTATAGAGCATTCGATAAATAATAGTCAATATCTGTGCCTAAACACAGATATAAGATTATACGAAATTAAAAGAGTTTCGGTATAGGTAAGAAGTAGGGGTAATAAAAAAGCCCATAACTAAATAGTTATGGGCTTTGATAAGAATGTGATCCCGGCGAGGCTCGAACTCGCGACCCTTTGATTAAAAGTCAAATGCTCTACCAACTGAGCTACGGAATCTTTTTCTTGCTACCGCCATCATGACAGTCAACAAAATTACGAATCTTAAATCTAATAATCAAGCATGAACATCAATTTTAATGTTCAATATTTGTAAAGCAGTATCGATAATACCTTTTTCATCAAGCCCTTGTTCGGATATAAGTTGTGCCTGTGACCCGTGATCGATAAATTTGTCATCGTAGCCCATCATTTTAACTTTCAAGTCTAAGTCATCTTCTGAAATAGCTTCCAGCACCGCAGAGCCGAAACCACCCATTTTCTGCCCATCTTCAATAGTAATGATATGATCGAATCTACTAGAAAGATCATTGAGCATTTCTGTATCTAACGGTTTAATAAATCTTGCGTTAACAACCTCAGCATCGATATCATATTTTTCAGCTAATTCTTGAGCAGCACGCAAGCTATAACCTACCATTGGGCCAATTGCTAAGATAGCTATATCAGTCCCTTTTCTTTTCTTAACCCAGGAGCCTATTTTAAGGGGTTGTGGTTTCTGAACTGGAACGCCAAGGCCCTCGCCTCTGGGGTATCTGATTGATACGGGCCCAGTGCAACTATAAACAGCGGTATGTAGCATGTCTCTAAGTTCTTGTTCATCAGCCGGAGCCATGACTGTCATAGTCTGAATAGAGCGCATGTATGCTATATCAAGAACGCCGTGGTGGGTTGGCCCGTCAGCACCTACGACACCAGATCTATCTAAGGCAAAAACAACGTGAAGCTTCTGTATGGCAACATCGTGTACGATATGATCGAAAGCACGCTGTAGGAAAGTAGAATATATAGCTACAACCGGTACAATACCTTCACAAGCAAGGCCTGCAGCGAATGTGACACCATGCCCTTCGGCTATTCCAACATCAAACACTTTTTCAGGTAATTCTTCTTGGACTATATCGAGCCCAGTACCTGTTGGCATAGCGGCGGTTATCCCTACAACCTTATTATCATTTTTCATTATCTCAAGAAGTTCATGGCCGAACACATCTTGATATTTAGGTGGTTTAGGTTTATCACTCTTAGGGCCGGTAATACTTTTACCAGTAACCTTATCCATCTTGCCGATAGCGTGCATAAAACCTTTTTCTTTGGTTGCATGCTCAAAACCATAACCTTTTTGTGTCATGATATGGAGAAAGATGGGACCTTTTAGATCTTTTATCACATCCAGAACTCTAAGGAGTTTTGGAATGCTGTTACCATTGATAGGGCCGAAATAATTGAACCCGAGAGATTCGAAGAGAACGCCAGGAGTAATTACGGCTTTGAATCCTTCTTCAAGTTTTCCAGCGAATCTTCTAAGTCTATCCCCTATTGGTTCTATCTTTCCAGCTAGATCCCAGAAGTCGCTGCGGAGTTTCTGCACGGTATTTGATGCGTACAGATCATTAAAATAATTTGAAAATGCAGATACGTTAGGAGAGATAGAGTAATTGTTGTCGTTAAGGATAACGATCATATCTTTTTGAAGGTAGCCAGCGTTATTCAGAGCCTCATAAGCTAGTCCGCCTGTCATAGCTCCATCACCTATAATCGAGATGACTTTATTCGATTTACCGAGGATATCTCGAGCGGCTGCAAGCCCAAGCCCAGCCGATATTGAAGTAGAGGCATGGCCAGCACCAAAATGATCGTGTTCTGATTCGGTTCTCTTTAGAAAACCAGAAAGGCCGCCGTATTGCCTTATAGTCTCGAGTTCGTTTTTTCTGCCAGTAAGTACTTTATGCGGGTAGCCCTGGTGACCAGTATCGAGTACTATTTGATCTTCTGGGGTATTGAAGACATAATTGAGAGCAATAGTGAGCTCTATAATACCTAAACCGGCACCAAAGTGGCCACCGGTTTTAGATATAGTATCAATAATAAACTCCCTAACATCTTTTGCGAGATCAGGGAGTTGGTTCGCGTTTAATTTTCTGAGGTCTTCTACACCGTTTACCCTATCAAGATAGGGGTAATCCGTATTATTGGTCATCTTATATTTATTTAATTGAGATAACCACCATTACGAACTTACTCGTTAGGTGTTATCACATAAATCTGAACAGTACGGGAAAGTTGCCTTCCTACCTGCAAATCATTATTAACAATATTCGCCTCTTCCCCTACAGAATAAACTTCATATTCAGCTGACGCCTTTTTTGAAGAGATAAAGTCTTTCACGCTTTGTGCTCTTTGGCCAGCAAGTTTCTTATTGTAGTCAGCACTACCGATGTTATCGGTATAACCGTATATCTGAACAGTTGAGTTGAACTTGATTGCAGGTAAGACGTATTTCTCTATGATTTTCTTGTCGTAGTCGGAAACATTTGGGCTATCAAATTCAAAAACCACTAAGCTGTATTTGGAAATAGTCTTTCCAGCTTTCTCTTCAGACTGTTTTAATTGATATGATAAGTATTCAACAGGTATAGAACCTGAAGCCATTTTCTTCATCCCTTTGTTGTTTTCAACCATCAGATTATAATCAACAGGTGTATTTGTCTGTTGGATCTGGTTTGGCTGTATCGACCAGCTTATATCACCTAAATCACCCAGTCCGTTGATTTTTTTTAGTGTTTTGCCTGATTGTGATACTGTTAATTCCCATGAACTTATAGGATCGGTTGAATTAGCGTAAGGCTCAAACATTACAAGAGCAGGGGTAGCAACTACAGTACTCTCATCTTCGATAATGATAGGCTCGAGAATATTAGGGTTCTTGGTGTAGAATTCCGCTCTTCTGTTTTCAGCCATACCCTCTTCAACTCGTGATGTGGACGGGCTGTCAGGCAGATTCTGAGCGTCGGTATTCACTTTACCGGCAGGTACACCATAGTTAGATACAAGATAGGCTTTTGCGTAATCTGCTCTTTTTTGTGATAAAGATTTACCGCCTGGTTCTTTTCCGTCGTTCGTTCCAACGATTGTGATTTCAGAGTTAGGATATTTTTTCATCCTTGAACCGATAATATCAAGAGTGGATTTGTTTACAGTAAGTATATCACTTGGCAGATTTTCCGGCACAAACTCACCGGTCTGTGATTTCGCATGCATAACCTGAGTATTGTCGTCGATAGTAGCAGCGTTCTGTTCAAAATATACATGCGGTACCAGTGGGAAAAGCTCAGCATACTGAACCTCTTCTACTTTTATGTTTTTAACAGGTTTCTTTACCCCGTTATCCATATAATTTACACCGTTGAAGCCGACTTCCATTTCTGAATCCGGAGCTACGACAATCTCCTCGTCATCTTCAAAACCGAAAGTAAGGGCTACGCTAAGTCTTAATTGATTGGCATTCCATGAATCGAAAGGGGAAAAAGTTTCCCCAGCAACCGTAACTTCATCAGAAGCTATTTCGGTGAAAGCTAATCTGTAGGACAGTTCAGGTGTCAAAAATATATTATCAGATATTTCAATATTATACCCAACTCCAATACCTAAAGCAAATCTTAATTCTGGATCGGTAAACTCGTAGTTATTATCTACGACTCCATCATAATCATCAAAGTTAGAAATGAAAGTACCAGCATTTCCATCAACGGTAATCGAAGAGTTATCAGCAAATTCATTCAAAACAGGTATTCCAATTTCAGGGCCTACAAGGAAATACAGATTATCAACGGGAAGTAGATTATATAGTTGAAGCATAGGAGATATCTCAAAATATCCTAAGCTCGCGTCAAATTCTCGTCTTACATTACTTGATGTATATCCGTTGTTAATAAACTCGTCACCATCAATAGATTCGCCGAAAATTATACCACCAATATCATTGTATCCTAATCTACCGCTAAGGGTAAGGTACTCGTTGAAAGGATAGTTTATAATAACCCCAGCGTTAAGCCCGAGGGCTAATTCGTTTTGGTCGACGTTAAATGTTTCTACAGTAGGTAAACCGGTGTTTAGATCTATAAAGTTAACTCCGCTCTGAAAATCTGGGCTATGCATATTGAAATTCGCACCGCCGTATATACCTATATTGAAGCCCGGGTATTCATAGGTAACGTTTTGTGCATCAGCTGATTGGTAACTTACCAAAGTAAACAAAGCTATTACGAGAGATATTGTTTTTTTCATTGTGTACTCACAATATTTAGTGGATTATCTTATCTTAGAAGCATAACGGAAGAACTATAAATTATTGTTTTTTAATTGAATGAGATTCTTAATGAAAAAATTCGGCATAACGTCTATTCTATGTTTCTTTGCAACTATTTCCGCATATTCTGCTGGAGGGCTCGATCTGACTATCAAAGGCGGGCTGACAGTACCTAATGATGAGGTTGGTATGGTATATAATACCAGCGAACCAACTCTAAGCGGAAATAATAATCAGGTAATCGCAAATTTAAGAGAATCAGAGGCAGGAGCGGGATATACTATAGGAGTGAAGCTTTCCACAGCATTTACTGATTTTTTAACAGGATATGCACATATCGGTGTGCACCAAACCGGCGAGGAAGAATTTCAGATATACCAAGGTATAGGAGATTCACAAACCGAACTTGGAACTATGACGGCGTCACAGTTTATAGTACCTATAGGTGCAGGTGCCGAGTTTCATTTTCTAGAATTCAATATTCTTGATCTGTATGCCACAGGACAGCTAAACCTAAATTATCTGACAAGTGATGTGGAGATCGTGGCAAACCAGGTTGGTAATTTAGATGAAGACCCATCGGATATAAGGATGGGGTATGGTTTTGGGGTAGGTTCAAACTTTGATTTTAAGCTTATAGAGCTAAACGCGGAAATACTTTATCAAGCTTTGAATCCTATATTGGATGATGATGGTGAAGATATGAAATCTTTAGTATCGCTTACTGTAGGGATCGTTTTTTGAGGGTGTTTTCCGTGTCACATTGAGCTTGTCGAAATGTAGGCACGTAGATACTGCTTTTTGTCTTATCCTTCGACAGGCTCAGCATGACAAAGGGTGGCTGTGGTGACAAAAAAACTTTTTCAAGAAAATAAAAAGCCGCTTTAGAAATATCTAGAGCGGCTTTATAGTATCCATACTATTGATTAACTGTTTATATGTTCACAGCTTCATCGTAAGCTTCGGCTGAGGCTTCCATTATTGCTTCCGATAAAGTCGGGTGGGCGTGTATGGTTTTGAAAATGGTAGAGGCAGTGGCGTCAAGCGATCTGGCCAGTGCTATCTCCCCTATCATTTCTGTTACATCAGGGCCTATCATGTGGGCACCGATTACTTCCCCGTACTGCTCATCGAATATCATCTTAACAAAGCCTTGGGCTTTACCGATACCGTGTGCTTTTCCGTTAGCTGAGAACGGGAATTTTCCGACTTTTATCTTGTGACCAGCTTCAATTGCTTTCTCTTCAGTTAAACCTATTGAGGCAACTTGAGGTACGCAGTATGTACAGCCAGGAATGTTATTGTAGTCAATACCGTCGTTTCTATGGCCTGCGATAAGCTCTGCAAGCGCTACGCCTTCGGCTGAGGCTTTGTGAGCTAACCACGGGGCACCAGCTACATCACCGATAGCGTAAATGCCATCTACATTTGTTTTCATGAACTCATCGATAACAATAGCGCCGCGATCGGTTTTTATACCCATCTTCTCTAGGCCGATATCTTCAAGGTTTGCCTGTACGCCGATAGCATTGATTGCTTTATCAGCCTTAAGTACCTCTTTCTTACCTTTTGATTCTACGGTTATCTCAACGCCACCATTAACTGATTTTGCGGAAAGAACTTTGGCGCCGGTCTTCAGCTTGATACCTGACTTTTTGAAAGATCGAGCTAACTCTTTTGAAACGTCTTTATCTTCCACAGGCAGTATTCTATCAGCGTATTCCACAATAGTAACTTCAGTGCCGAATGAATTATAGAAATACCCAAACTCAATACCGATTGCACCTGCACCCATGATAATCATAGATTTTGGAGCTTCTTTCTGAAGCATAGCTTCTTTAGAAGTAAGGATGTTCTCGCGATCAACTTCAATACCGTCCATCACTCTCGGCCTTGCGCCGGTAGCGATAACTATATGTTTTGCTTTGATAGTATCTGAAACGTTACCGTTTTCCCCCAATACCTCGACTTTTCCTTTATCAGCGATACGGCCGTGGCCTTGAACATGCTGAACTTTGTATTTGCCGAAAAGATAATTAACACCTTTTGACATTTGGTTGGCCACGCCTCTGGAACGTTCTATAACTTTTCCGAAGTTGGTATCAACGCCTTTAAGCTCGAATCCGTATTCCCCTGCATTGCCTAAGAAATGAGCGTATTCTGCTGACTTAAGTAAAGCTTTTGAAGGTATACAGCCCCAGTTAAGGCATACACCGCCAAGCTCAGCTTTTTCAACGCAAATCGTTTTGAAGCCTAACTGTGAAAATCTGATTGCGGCTACGTATCCGCCAGGCCCTGAGCCTATTACTACCACATCTGTTTCGTGGTTAGCCATATTTGCACCTAATAATTTTAGTTTTTGATAGTTTTAATAACCGTAAAAATACCTTATTTATGCCACAAACGAAAGCGGGCTTTTAATGCTGTGTGCATAATAATCTTTGATTTCTGAAGTATCGACTTCAATAAACGGATAATATTTGTTGTAAATGTATTGATTCTTAAGGCCATCCATCTCTCGCAAAGCCTATATAGTCCGAAAGAGATAAAAGCCATATAGATTAAAGGAGTGAATATATCAACAGATACTAGAATCACCGACCAAACTGTGATATATGCAAGTATAGATATCTCAAGCAAGTGTATAAGATTTTCTCGCTTGGAGTATACGAATGATTGATTTTTGTATTTGGACTTTAGGGTTCGCACAAACGGGGATTTCATTCCTATCATAGCTTCTGTAAAGCCGAGCGTATTTTGGACTGACATACCAAAAAACAAAGAGACGAGGTGCAGATAATCTAAAAAAGGCTTTGCCCCTTTTGCTTTAGAAAGAAAAATATAAGCTGAGGCAACGGTAGCACCAAAAAAAATCAGCAGCGCATCTATATACTCACCGGCAAGAGATTCAATGTTATTATGTGAAGCAAAGATAACGATCGGGAACAGCACTATCAAAGCCAGGGTAACAGGATATACCGCCCCACCCCAAAGCATCTTTATTACCCCCAGCTTTATTGAAAAACCTACTTTAGCAGTGTATTCTTTATGCTTAAGATTTTTGACGGCGACCTGTGCGGCACCTTTACACCAGCGGAACTGTTGCTTAGCGAATGATTCGTAGTTATCAGGTAGTAAACTCGTAACTGAATAGTCATTTATGTACTTCACCTTCCAACCATTTTTCTGGGTGCGCAAACTTAAGTCGAGATCTTCAGCAATAGTATCGCCATGCCAATTACCTGAATCAATAATAGCTGATTTACGCCATAAGCCTGCCGTACCATTGAAAGTGAGATAAAGATCAGCTTGATATCTGCCCTGCTGTTCAGTTCCGAAATGATTATCCAGAAGTAGCCTTTGGGCAGACTGTAATGATGAACTATCAACAATATCTTCTATAAACCCCCATCTGGCTTGAACACATGCAATATTATCCTCCGTAAAGTATGATATCATCTCAGATAGGAAATTATCTTCCGGCATAAAATCCGCGTCAAGTATTGCTATATATTTACCACTGGCACTTTCAAGTCCATTTCTCAGGGCGCCCGCCTTATAGCCTGATCTGTCGCTTCGCCGAATATATTCAATCTCTACTTTTGTATTTTTTGTGGAGGATAGGCACAAGGACTTATTGGATATCTGGCTCCCGTCGTCAGAATCATCTAAAACTTGAATCTGTAGTTTTTCTTTCGGGTATGATTGATCGACAATGAGAGGCAACAGCCTTGAAAGAAGATCACCTTCATTATAGAGCGGCAGTTGAACAGTTATCTCAGGTAGCTCATGATCTTGAAATCGAATTTTTGCAGGAGTTTTACTATCCTTGCTTTTTATATGAAGATAGAAGTCGTACAGTACGAAGAGGCATACTATACACATTAGAAAAGCGTATAGGAGAAAAACAACATCAGAGGTTATGTTTACCAACCCGATACTACCGCCAGTCTTATATCATCACTTATCTGATCCAAAGCCCTGAGAACGGCTTCGTTCCTATTGGCAATAGGATTTGATAGAGCATATATTTGTTCGTTGCTAAAGGATCTTTTGAAAATCTGATCTCTTTCAACCGCGTCGTAATATTCGGCGTTTGAAGTTACTACGATCTTTCTTTCTGTTTCGAGTTCTCCATCATTGAGGGCTATTGATTGATCCGCTATTCCTGAAATAGTAACAGTAAGCCTAGCATCGCCGTTGTTTTCTGTCACTGACAATGAACCGTCTGTAATAAACTTTTCCACCAGATAGTTCTGCATCTCCTCACGGAACAGAGGATTTCCGTATCCGCTATTATCCACAACATTTAATATCTGTAATGAATTAAGATGTTCTGGAATAGAACCCCCATCAAAAGAATAACAGCCAGAGAATAGAGTTAAAAGCGCCGCGTAAATATATATTCTTAAAATCCTCATCAGACTCCTATCGTAGTGCTTGGTGTTTCGCCTACAAATTGATTGTATTTCTTTTCATATCCAATAGTTGTCTCAGGCCCGTGCCCAGCAAGAACGGTGTATTCATCAGGCAAAGAAAAAAGATTTTTCCTGATGGAAGATAATAATGTTTCCATATCACCCCCATGCAGGTCTGTTCTGCCGATAGAGCCACGGAAAAGTGTATCACCGGCGATCACAATTTTATGCTCGTGGAAGACAAAACATATACTGCCCTCGGTATGGCCCGGTACATGTAGAAGATCTATCTTAGTTTCGCCGAATACAACACTCCCGCTCTCCGGGAGATATTTATCAGGTCTGGTTACTGGAAATGTTATCGGTATAGGGAAACCGAGATATTTATTAGGCTCTAGAAGCCTGTATTCATCTAATTTGTTAACTGAAATCTCACAGTTGTACTTGTTTTTCAGCTCTAAGGCATCGCCAAAGTGATCCCAGTGAGAATGGGTCAGGTATATGTGGCTCAGATCGGATTTTTCTTCTTTCAAAACAGAGTTGATAAATGGAGCTGACTGTGGTGGGGCATCAAAAAGAATCGACTCATTACTCTCTGTATCTATAAAAATGTATGTATTGGTGGCTACAGGGCCGGTTTCGGCATACATTATCCTATATCTTCCTAAATCTATTCTCTTTGCCTGCATCAATGATTCCGCTCGATTATGTTTAAGTTCCAGTACAAAAATACGTATTGTTAATTACTGTTGGTATGTAATCTATTATTTGCATCTACGTTTTATTAAATGTATAATCATAACAGCCTATAAAAACAAGTATCAATACCGATATGAAAGCTCTGTTTTTCTTTATATTTACGATATGTTACTCTTTAAATTTGTCATCAACCCCTCTGCACCCACACGATCACTGGCCTGATAAGAAAATAAGAGATACTGAGAAGCAAAATTTTGATCCTACGCTAAAGCCCTTTTATCACGGGGTGGCCAGCGGAGATCCCACTCAGAACTCTGTGATTTTATGGACGAGGGTTACGCCTGAAAACGCTGGCGAAGTAAATGTAACCTGGCATATATACAATGACATCCTGCTTACCGATAAGATAAACTGGGGCACTTCCAGCACTGACGAAACAAAAGATTATACGGTTAAAATAAATGCTGAGGGTTTAGAACCAAATTCTACCTATTATTATGCATTTGAATATAACGGTGATTGGTCCTTGACGGGTAGAACCAGAACGCTTCCAGAGAATGCCGAAGAAATCAAATTAGCGGTAATATCCTGTGTGAACTATCAATGGGGATATTTTAACGCCCTTGAAAGAATATCTGAAAGAAATGATCTGAACGCTGTAATCCACATGGGTGATTATTTTTATGAATATCCACCCGGGGATTTTTCTCACCCCGATATGCTAGATGAAAGACAACACGAACCTGTTAGCGAGACTTACAAATTAGCCGATTACAGAATCAGATTCTCTCAATACAGGCTGGATCCGATGCTTAGGAAACTGCACCAACAGCACCCGATGATAGCGGTATGGGATGACCATGAGTCCACCAATAACTCTTGGAGTACAGGAGCTTCAAACCATTCACCGAGTGAAGGTTCTTGGAGTGAAAGAAAGGATAATTCTGCCAAAGCTTACGACGAATGGATGCCTATAGCAAACAATAGGAGAAATACAGAGATTTACCGATCGTTTGATTTTGGCGGGCTGGTTGATCTTTATATGCTTGAAACACGCTTATCAGCGAGAGATGAGCCTGTAGGAAATAATCAACAAGGAGGCGGAGAAGCCATAGACACCCTCGACTGGCAGAGAGAAGACAGAACAATGCTAGGCGAGAGCCAGAAAGATTGGCTTATTAACGGGCTGACAGGTTCAGATGCTAAATGGAAGATAATCGGGTCTAGCATTATGATGACCCACTTGCCGGTAAATTTTTTGCTCAATTATGATGCTTGGGACGGTTTCCCAGCCGAACGACAAGATATCTTCGATGCGATAAGAGCCAACAATATCGAGAATGTAGGAGTTTTTTCAGGTGATGTTCATATGTCATTCGCAGCTAATCTTATGGATGATAACAGCGACAGGATAGAGGCTTATGACTCTATGGGAGGCATTGGTTCTATAGGATTTGAATTTACAACGCCATCTGTAACCTCATCAAACCTGAACGAGTTGCCAGAAATAACTTTGCCTTTTTTTGGAACAATTAATCCTTTAGGGGACAGATTAGAGGAAAGATCAGAGCTGGCAGTACTTATTGAAGGTATAGTCAGAAGTTCGGTACCTTGGGTAAATCACTATAATTCTGATCAGCACGGATATTATTTATTCTATGCCAATGATGACTTTGTTCAAGGCGACTGGATGTATGTGGGATCAGTATTGGAGCAGGACAGCCGAGAAAGCTTAGGCAGGTCTTTACGTGTCAATAGTGGGAACAATACACTTATAACTGTCAATCAATCTATCCCAACATTAGCCGAGACCGTTCCAGCACCCGAGACAATTAAAGTAAACGTTGAGAAAGAGGAAGATGAATCAGCTATAGTGATAGGTACTTACCCAAACCCAGCCAAGGGTAAGACTTATTTAAATCTCGCTTTGAACGGAAATACGAATGTATCGGTAGAAATCAACGATTTAGCCGGAAGGAAGCTGAATGCAATAGATTACGGACAAAGAGCCGCGGGGAATATATCATTACCTTTTGATATCGAGGGTTATCCGAATGGTAATTATATACTTAAAATAATCATTGGCGATAAGGTCTATTCCCGCAGGATCTCAATCCAGAATTAAATTTAAATAGCCTAAAATTGTCAAAAGAAAGTCCCGATAGTATTTGGAGTATAATTACTGAGTTAGCGGATTCTGATATAGCCATCCTGCATCTGAAGAATAGTGATGACCAAACGAACCCATACCTAAACGACTCTCTGGAATATCTTATATCAAAAAGCAACCAGATTGCAGGGCAGGAAACTGATATACCGTTTATAAAGCCTGACGTTGGGTATTATAGCTTTATATACAAACCTCAGATCAAGAATCTGACAAGCAGCGACCCAAACGAGCTTGCATTAAGTGAGCTGCTCAGGCATAAAGGGGCAAGCAGTAAAACAAAACCCGTACACGGTTATCATCTTTTCTTAGGTGGAACGCATGCAACCTATTCTCAGGAAAAATCTCTGATGGAAGGTGACGCTGCAGAAGCTATCAAATTCTTCTCTAAAAGAGTAATCGGGAAAAAGGAGGATAAAAGAAAGCTGACGGCTAAACCCCTAGCCGCACATTTCTTTAACTATGTATTGGAATATTTTGTTCGGGAAAAAGATGATGCTGTTGAAAAAATGAGAAGAAACATCGCAAGCAGAGATAAGATTGCTTTAGGTACAGCTATGGCTTTCTTCGGTTTGGATGGGGATGCCGGCAAAGAAGATCTGGCAAAAGCCAGAAAGCAGTTATTGGCAAAATCCCACCCGGACCTTGCGGCCAATGATGAGGTAATGCGCAAAGAAAAAGAGATGCTGGCGATGAAAATAAACCAGACCTATGACTTTATCAATGCAAGGATAAAGTGATAATTATGAAAGCCAAAGCCACCGGATTGTTTGCTTTGCCCTTACCTACTTACCAATCGCCACCGAGAGATATTAGCCAAACTGGCTGAGACCAGTTTTGGAATTCTCTCCTCCAAGCTACATCTAATCTAAGCGGCAAGCCAAGGGCAATGGTTCTGATACCCAGGCCTGAACTCATTAGGAAGTCATCGCTTTCAACCCTACCGGTTAAGGAATATCTGTTAGGGGAGAAATTGTCATCCCATGCGGCACCCGCATCAGTAAAAATATTCAATTGTACGGCTTGCAGGAAGAGAGGAATACCACCTGCAGCTAAAGCATAGAACAGAGGAGTTCTAATCTCTGCATTGATCATAGCTAGTTTTGATCCGCTTGCTTCAGCGATATCCCAACCTCTCATCGGGAATTCAAAGTTCATAAAAGCAAAATCCTCTGGCTGCTCAAACGGTAGGATACCCTGATCGAAGGTTCTGTTTATCCAGTTACTGGCTCCACCCATAAAGTAAGTAAGCCTGTTTTCACCACCGGAGAACGCGCCCCTACCGCGCACCGCTAAAGTAAGGAAATCAGTAAGGTCAAAATACTGTCTTATATCGGCTTGAAGATCAAAAAAGCCGAGTCCGTCATCATGAAGTTTGGGCGATCCTGAGAGTTGGAGACGCATTCTCGTTCCGCGTGAAGGCCCGTACCAACCTCCGAGGGTATTATCTAAAACGTAGGCTACTTGCGGTACGACCGCAAACCTCTGTAAGTCTCGCCGTGGCTCAACGGGATCCAGAGGGCCACCAACCCCGAAACTCTGGCTAAAAGTCCTCGCCAGATACATAAACCTACTTCCGAACTCTAATCTGTTGAAAAGATCAAAAGCGTAATGAGACTGAACATCAAAACCCGCATTATTGAACCTATAAATAGAGCGAGTAAGTTGAGAGCTTGTGGGAGAAACATCCACATCATTTAAGAAATTCAGCGCACCGGTATAGAAACCGGAAATATGATAATCCAGTACATTTTCGAGATAGCTATACCTTGCGAAGATATTTGAGTTATTCAGATCCATGAACAGATTCGCCGTAACGAATAACTGGTGGTTACCCAGCTCATCTGACCATAGGCCTTGCCCTGTACCCTGAAAACCGAAGAAGTTATTGTATCCGGGATTACCAAGGATAAGATCTGTGGACCATTTAGTCTCATACTCTTTAGGTGTAAAATCCGTATCGATGTCCGAAACGTCATAATCTGGTTTTACGATAGCATCGTCGTTTCTCGGTACGAACTTTTGGTTATCGAAACTGATATCGTAATCGCCATAGCTCATAATGCCGAGGCTGTCTCTGTCCTCTGGAATGCTGTTGTCATTTACCGTATTCAAATCCACCCCGCCAAAGGCGATCGTAGGATCGACTTCTTTTCTAAACCGAGTTAGCGGGATAGGTATATCATCTATTCTCCTTGTAAAAGGGAATCTGATCATGAAAATATCATAGCCACCATCGATTTGGCAAGAGTATAGGAGCTTGCTATCATCAATCGCAAGAGAAATCTGCTGAATACCTGTAAGTGAGTTAGTTATCGGGTATATATCCCCTGAATTCAGTTCATGGACATAGAGATTCCCTATTCCGTTTTTGTCACTTACATATAGAAGTTTTTCTCCATCTTCTGATACAGCGATTGACGTTTTTTTGTACCAAGGATCAAATGTTATTCTAGTTAGCTGGGCATCGGCTACATTAACATTATAGATATCGCTGGCGTCGTCGTTAACGTTCCAAAAATCCTTGATCTCCTTGCCGGTAGATGTATCATCCATCCTATCGGAAATGAAATAAATGCTTTTGGAGTCCGATGACCAAGTCGGGTAGAGATCGGAGTAAGTGTCTTTTGTAAGGTTAGTAAGTTCTTTATTCTCAATATCATAAACATAGATATCTCCTTGCTCATCCTGGCTTGCTACGAATGCGAGCTTAGTCCCATCTGGCGACCAGTCCACAGAGGAGATATGCCTCAGATCGAAATCGAGTTTGATATAATCTGTAGTTTTCGGATCAACAAGAAATATGGCATCTACTTTACCCGATTTAGCCGATACGGATATACGGCTACCGTCTTGATTCCAAGATATACCAGGCGCAAGCATATTAAGATCTTCGAAATCCTGTTGCCTGAAGCTAGAAACAAGACTTTTTCTTTCGCTCATATCGTCTATCGGCATTACTGAAACACCTAGTAGCCCGTCAGTTTCCGAAATGAAAGCCATGTAATCACCGTCTGGGGAGATAGCAGGAGCGGTATTATAGAAGTTATCCATCTTCTGGCGGTTGGTAACAACTTCTGAAAAGTCTTTGACGCTTTCGTATTTATCTATATCCGGGAAGAAATATTTCTTGATATCGGTTTCGAACTGTTCTGAAAAATCATCCATAGACATTTTGAAACTCGCTCTGAATGCTCTTTCTATATTCTTCTGGACTCTTAGTTTATTGATGAATTCCCCTACCTTTTCCCTTCCGTATTTTTCAGATATATACCAATAGAAGGTCTGGCCGACGCGGTACTGGATATAACCGTTGAGCCTCATAAGCGGAGGTAGTTTCTCATTCAGAACGACATCTCGCATAAACATATCTGTTTCTGTATCCATACCGTGGTTGGATAGGTATTCACAGAGCCCTTCATTAAGCCATGTGGGCATAAAGAAGCCGTTGGTTGAAATGGAAGTCTGCAATGTGCCGCCATGGAACATATCGTTCAGCACGCCGTGTACCAGCTCGTGAAAAATCACGTGTTGGTATTGTGAGTAATCACCTTGAAAGGGTATTACTATCCTGTTTTTGAATAGTGTGGTAACACCGCCGGTGTTCTCCGATAGAAACTGACCGATAATATTGTTCTGCTGGAACTGGTTGTGTGAGCTATAGACTACAAAGGTTATTCGTTTTTTAATACTGTAGTTGAGTTCGAATTCGATTTCCTTTAGAGCTTTTTCGGCTTCTACGCCGCAATAGGTGGCAAGATCATACCCGCCTTGGTGGTAATACACATCGAAATGCTCGGTCTGGATGTATTTGTAATCGAACTCTTCATACTGCACCCTGTTTTTCCCGAACTGTGCGTTTAGGTCGTAGCTTGAGATCAGCCCGATAAAGAGGATTGAAAAGAAGGATATAAATTTTAAAACGTAGCTGCTCATCATCTTTTAATATGGTATTTATTATGTCTATCATTATAGATTACGATACAAGTGTACCTTTATGTTATAAAATAGATGCATAAAGTGAATAGAAACAATTTAGATATACAAGCGTTATTGATTTTACGGCAGATTGAACCTTCCGTAAAGTAGTGTCTATAAACAAAACCGGGGGCGTACCGGCTTCGACGGGTTGAATGACGCTAGCTGGTCGCACGTGGTGCTCTGTCTCGGTGCTGCACCTAAATACAACCGATTCACTTGCAATAAATGCAGAAGACAACTACGCACTAGCTGCCTAAACATTACGCAGCTACATCTTACGAGTAACGTGCCCATCAGGGACTTGTAAGATGACGCCAAAGATGGGATAGCCTTCGGTTATGCTTACCGAACCGAAAGCGAAACTTCAAGGAAAGCATGGCATTGGGCGCCTGTGGCAAGGCATACCCCGATTGCCGAGAAACAATATTGCCACTAAACGTGTAGAAGCCGCAGTGGAAGCTTCTCGGACGCGGGTTCGACTCCCGCCGCCTCCACATAACCTACGTAACTTGATTACGGTAATAGCCTGCTCTTAGATAGAGCGGGCTTTTTTTTTTAGGGAGTTTGAGCCGGCAGGATAGTGAAATCTGCGTCGTACACCCTATAATAAGTCGAGTGCTTCCCCTCTCCCGTTATCGAACCCTCTTGATCAGATAGGCCGGTTATGGCGGTTGCGTCCTCGGTCAGGCGGTTCTCCATCTCCATACCCTGGAAGCCGTAGCGGTGAAGGTGAACTTGTCGCGATGTCTATTACCATGACATCGACCCCAGCTATAATCCTCTATCAAAAGGCCGAAGGGGTAGTAGTTGGATAGGCTGATGAGCGGCCTCATTATCAGAGACCACAAAGCTGGACAGGCTTACGCCAATAAATGAAAAAGCCCTGCATCTCTGCAAGGCTTCTATTATCGTATTTAAATATTAATCTTTCTTGTTACTTAGTTTTTCGTAAACGATACGTTGTTCAGAATTTTCAATATGAGATTTTACAGCAACAAAATTATTTTCTTATAACTTCATTTTTTTATCAACAATAGCTAAGTCATGCATCTCAACAAAACTGATTATAGCTTTAAGAATACCTTCATATTCACTTGTATAGTCTACCCTGAATGAAACCGAAATAACAATATCATTTTCATTTTTATACACTTCAAAGCGATTTGATTCCTGATTTCCAAAAAGAATTATATCGGTACTCCAAGATGTCTTTTTGGGCAAGATTTGACCAATTTCATCAAAAAAATCAGTTTTAATTGGCTCTATAAGCCAACAGGATTCGTCATCTAAAAAACCATCTTCGTCTAAATAGTCTTTCAAACTAACGTCTCCTCTTGCAAAGGTACTTTTGGGTATTACTGTAAAATTATATTGCCAAATAGCCATAACCTACTTCATATATTTCCAGTACCCAGGATGTTTACCTGGTTGAAGTATTAAATCAGCTGGGGCCTTATACCCTGCATACGGCAGCTGAACTTGTTTAACAGGAACATTTCCTGTAAACCTTCCAAGATTGGTTATGAAATTATTAATCGTAAATGACCTGAAAGCTGTAGTGCTTGTCTTAGCGGTAACTCCTTCTATTAGTTTACATTGATATTTTCATTAATTGCAAACTTTGTAGAATCGCATAGATTATTGTATGCATCAGGATTAAAATTTTTGTTTCTGAACCATATTTCAGCAAGGGACTCTCCAACAGAAGACAAAATAACATCATCAACACTATCATCCTTCCCAACTTTTAGCAGTGCATCAATAACTTCGTAAGAGTCAAAAGCTGATAAATCCATTGCTGCATCATCCCTTTCTGAAATGGATGCGGATTTATCCAATAATATTTTTATTAATTTTTTTTCCTTCATTTTAATAAAGTGGTAAATGTGTGCCAACTGCTTTTCCACCTGTCTGTCCAGTAAAGGGATTCACAAAATTTCCAGGCCCAAGTCTCGCATCAAATCGTGGAACTTGACTTCCTGCTTCCAATCCTGATCGCGTTGACCCTTGTGCTTTTATTTTTAGTCTCCAAGAAAAGTTACCAGCATCATCATAAACACCCCATACTTGAGGCCCTCCAGTATTTGGTCCTTTTACAAAACCTTTACTTTTTGCCCAATTTTGTAGTGTTCTAACATTTTGTTGTCCAACTTTCGGTAGTTGCTTAACTAATGCATTAAATCCACTCGCCCCCTTAGCGACACCTCCGGTTCCTTCCTCTTTTTTCTTAACCTTCGGTTTGGTTTTGAGCATCGACCGCCCACCAGAGGCAGCCAATGCAAGAACTTCCTAAGGCTCCATGCTAGAGGCAAGATAGCTCATGTCATCTGTTACCGCGCCAACAGGGTCTATTCCGCTCATCGTATGTACGAATAGACCGTACCCATAGTTCGCAGCCGTTGCATAGCCGTTATAAACCCGGGTTGTTATAGCGTTTGCCGCAAAAGCGAAGAACCCGCCACTCTCTACTTGGGGTATGTATGGGACAACCTCGAAGCCCAGTCTTCCTTCGCTAGTGAACTGCGTGGTGTAAGCATCAACTTTGGCCCCGTATTCGGCGCGCTCCAGGGAATAAGCAGCTTCGGCCGCGGCTTGCATCTGGCGATTGACATGTCCCTGGGCTATGTCGAAGAAAAAGCTATTAGAACCAGAACCCATGTCTGATACTGGATCTGGGTCGGCAGTTACGGTAAGTTCATTGTGGTGGAATTCCCCATCCTTCCACTCCCCGTCCGCCCCGAGCGGATCGATAATGCTTATCGGGTTATTGTCAAAGGCGTTGTACGGGCTCTGGAACGGGTGTCGAGGCCTATCGAAAATGTCATAGATATTATCAATAACCTATGGTTTAAATAGATTTACAACTTATTCATAATCACTTCTTACCTTTAGTTATTTATTTTAACTATTACAAATCAAAAATAATTTTACCTTATTGATTCATAGAACATTTTACCACCATTCATCTGGAATATTTTTCATCTGCTCAAAAACATCCCAATCTGTTGGTTTCATTTCGGGTTCAGACCACTCACATTTCATGTCTTCAATCCAATACAATCTATATTCTCGGTGAAAGGGAAAAGGGTAATCTTGGATTCCAAACTCAACTCCACAACAAGTGCATATATCATATGTAGGATATTCCCCTTCTTGCCAAATCACATAATCCCCGTAATCAAAACCGCATATCCTACAAATAGTTTCGTCTTTTTTCACCATATCTTTGCCTCGATACCTTTTTTACTATTCCAAAATTCTTGATTATTTTTAAATTTATGTCCTCTTGAATTATTTAAGCTCTTAGGACCTGGTTTATATAATGTTCGAGGAGTCCCATCAGGTGCATATGCTCCATATATGTTACTTTTTTTATTCCATAGTATTATATCACCGTTTGGCTGGAACTTAACACTCGTACCTCTTCCAGGATTATTGAAGAAATCTTCAGCCTTTTTAACGTATTGTGTAGCATTATGCACATCGGGGAAATCAGCTCCATGATCGATAAAGTGTTTCTTCGCATTTTTTGCACGATTTCCATATTTGCCTAGTGTCCAAAAACTCTTCTTCGGGCTTCTGGACAACGCACCGTAAAGCATAGCTGCAGCAAATCCCTGTACTTCCTCGTCACCTGCTTCCAAAAGGTAATTTACGGTGGCCGTAATATCTATGTTACCTATAGAATTAGCTATTGATTTTCCATAATCAATTGGGTCTCTGACAAAATCTGTGATCTCTAAACTTGTCGTATTAAATAGACTCCAAAGGTTGTAATCTAACCAGTTATTTTCATTTTTTATTCGATTATCTTCTTGATAATAATAAAGATGCGTACCGTTTGGATCTACAAAACCTATATTATTTTCATTATTCTGATAGTTAAAGAGATTACCATATGCCAACAAGTGTGTTGCATGTCCATCCGAATTCATTAAAGGGACTGCATCGGACGGCACTTGGCTTGAACCGCCATCAGGGTTAGGAATCGTTTGGCCATGTGGTTCAATTGGTGAATCTAAGCCATCTGCATCTCCACTTTCTTCCCCGTCCGCCCCGAGCGGATCGATGATGCTTATCGGATTATTATCAAACGCCGTATAAGGGCTTTGGAACGGGTGAGTGACGGGATCGGGGGACCACCAGCGGCCGAGATCTGCGTCGTACATCCTAAAATAAGTCGAATAGTGCTTGCCCTCTCCCGTAATTGAGCCTTCTTGATCAGATAGGCCGGTTACGGCTGTTGCGTCCTCTGTCAGGCGGTTCTCCATTTCCATGTTCTGGAAGCCGTACCTATATAGGTCACTAGCCCAGCTATAATCCTCTATCAAAAGGCCGAACGGGTAGTAGTTGGAGAGGCTCACAAGCTCAGGCTCGAACGTGCCGCCCGTGTTCCGCCGGGCATCGGTGATTACCGCCCGCACCGACCCCAGATGGTCACGAAGCTCGAACCGCTTGCGGCCCTGCTGGCGGTACTCTTGCCGCACCGTGTCCCCCGAGCTGTTCAGAAGGCCAAGCGAGTCTGTAGTGCGGTTTTCCAGCAGGCTGACACGGTAAGGGAAGGTGTTCTTGGGCAGCCACGTCAGTTCCCGCCCCGTGGCACCGTAGGCCGAGTAGTGGGTAAGGTCGGCATCGTCGATGCTATATCCCAGATATTCTATCCAAGGCCCGTCCCCTTCATATATGGCCAGTACCTCACCGCCGGCACCGGGAGCGAAGAGAGTAAGGCCAAGCCCGTACTCGCGCAAAGTGCCGTAGCTGGAGCCGATACCGTAATATTTGGAAACATCCTCCTCGAGGGCGGCCGACCATGTTTGCTCGGCGTACTTGTGCCCTTCGGGTGTGTACCAGTAGTCGGTGTGGATCTGGTAGGTCTTCTCGCCCAAGCCTGGATCGATCGTGAACCTGCGGGTGCGGGTGCTGCGTTTCGGCTTGCCGGAAGTTTGGCTTTGGATAATTCAGGTTTAAGGGAAAATCCTTGTTTTAGGAAGTGCTGACTTTTTACTTTTAGGGACTTTTAGCTTTCTCTCTATTATATCCTGAAAACTATATCCGGAATTGAAAAGCTGCATTTTAAACGCCACTTCTACATATCTGGGCAGTATTTTTTCATATATTAGAAAATATCCTATCATACCAAGCATAAAGCCACCTATGGGATCCATTATCACATGGAATTTGAGAGCTACTGTACCCCATGAAGCTCCAAGGGTATAAGGCAAGGTTATCCAAAAAGCTATACGCCAATGCCTGATCAGAAATAAAGAAAGAACGACCATCGGTACTACATGATAGCTCGGGAAAGCCCCATAAGGCACACTGGATTCATAGAGAGCCTGGACAATACCGAACACAGTAGAACTCATTATGGCCGGGTCGTGCTGCATTATCATAACAGGTTCTGCTGTGGTAGGGAAAGCCAGATATATACAGAAACATAATAACAGCAATACTATATAAGTAATGTATAGGCTGAAAATCTGTTTTACGTTGATCTTTTTATTCAGGCAAAGGAAAAACCCGAGTGCTGGAAAGCACATATACAGTACATAAGGCAGGTAAAACCAGAAATTGAAGGGTATATATTTATCCAGAGGAGAAACTAAGGCTACAGGTTCCCCAAGATATGCCCCTAACTGCCCTACAAAAGGGTATAAAGATAGTAGAAAGTAAAGTAAGGTCATAAGTGGAAGGAATGCTATGAGTTTTACTTTGAACCCATAATCTTCAGTATCATGAAAAGCCGGTCTCATTTATTAAATCTTCTGATAGTTTTTTATATCACAAACTATAATATTAGACAGTTTCTTCTGGGTATGATTGTAGTGTATAACCAACGGTTTACATCGCCACTATTTATTGAATATATCAAATTATGCTTAATAATAGCCAAGCATATATTTAACCTAAGCTTAACTTTATCTGAACTTATGTCTCTGGCAAAAGTAACGAAAACAGTTGTTCCACTTTTATTTAGACGTTTTGCGACTTTTTTTTTCGTCATGTTACATTATAATAACGGTATGAATCGTCATGCTGAAAAACCATGTATATTAACACAGTTTTAACATAAACTAAACATTAGGTGATATGAAAAAAACCCTAGCACTACTGGCGGCATTATCAATGCCATTTTTTATGACATCATGCGATGATGATGACGATGATGACAACCCTGTTATAGTAACAGAGACATCGATAACGGATCTGGCTGTAGCGACCCCTGAGCTTTCTACTTTAGTAGCAGCACTTGAAAGGCTTGAGCTTGATGATGATTTCGATATGGTTGATGGTACAGAATATACTGTATTAGCCCCAACCAATACCGCTTTCCAAGAGCTACTTGACAGCAATGAAGACTGGACAACACTAGATGATATCCCGACTGAAACCTTGGAAATGGTTCTAAACTATCATGTTATAGGTGCGGAACTGATGAGTGATGATATACAGGAAGGTTCTGGATGGGCTACTACTTCTGCTATGGGCCCAGGTGATAACGGTATTTCACTTTATATCAACCGTACTGGTGAAGTAGTAATGTTTGACGAAGCAACAGTATCTACAGCTAACGTTGATGCGGACAATGGTGTAGTTCATATTATAGATAAGGTTCTTATGCCTAAGAACTTACTGAATAGAGCTATGTCGCTTGATAACTTCTCAACTCTAGTAACTGCAGTTCAGTTCCCAGGGCTTACAACTGATTTTGTAGCTGCACTTGACGGAGACGGACCTCTTACGGTATTCGCACCTGATAACGACGCGTTTACAGCCCTACTTGAGAGCAACGAGGCTTGGAATGGTTTAGGTGATATTGGTGCAGAGCTATTAAATAGTGTACTTCTATATCACGTGGCAAGCGGCAATTTCCAATCATCACAACTAACTGATGGTATGCCTATACCTACATTACTTGATGGCCAGGGTTTAGAGTACAGTGCCGGTATGAGCACACTTCGCACTACATCCGGAGCCGATGTAATGATCACAGGAACTGACATCCAGACTACAAACGGCGTTATCCATGTAGTAGAAGATGTACTAGTGCCGGGTTCATAATATCCGATAGATATAGATAGGATTATGAAAAAAGGGTCAGCCTGTAATTAGGCTGACCCTTTTTTATTGTCTTAATATAAAAAGAGACGGTTTAAGGAATAAACCTATAGCAATAAGCTTACGGAAATAACCTCTCACCTTTACCACCGTTTGCAATCACCCCGTCTCAATTTTTGGGTACAAGTACCCTCTCTCTAACACAAACTTAACAATCTTAACCGAATCTTCATATAATATTTTTAATAAAAGATATAATGCTTCGAGTTTGCCAATAGTGTGGAAAACGATCCACACAAATATTGAATTATCAATAAATCTTAACAATTAATTCATATTCACTTTACATTAGGCTATTAACTTTGTATTGCTTGATAAAAAAACCTCTCACCTTTATCACTTCTGCAATACACTGTTTCATATATGAAACAAACTATGCGGATAACCATCTGGCTAAAAATCAAGATAGATTATGTAACCAGATGTGTGTGAAAAAAGGGAAGCAGAAACAAAACCCTTTATTCATTATCTAATTAGGAGCACTTCGTAATGAAGAAACTCTCTATGGCATTATTAGGGGCGGCCATAGCCTCTACTTCGGCAAATGCGTTCGAAGAACAACTAAATATGGAAAACAATACGCTAGAGACTTGGGTACCATCTACAGTTCTAGCTACATCTCCACTAAAGTACGATGTTATATTCGTAGGTGGAGCAGACATGGTACAGCACACTGCAATCTATGGCGGTGAAGCTGGGATGGCACCTGCTAAGCAGTGGCATGACTTTATTGGCTTTACTCCTGCCAATGACGACGACAAAGCGAGAATCCCTGGCGTTTACGGTTTCGTTTCTGTAAACCACGAAAGAATCCAGAACCACGACGAGATCGGTGACGGTGGCGGTATGACTGTATTCGCTGTTGGTAGAACTGACGACGACAGACTAGAAGTACTGGAGCAGACTATTGAGGGTCGCGGAACTGCTAAGTTTTTCAACGTAGATTTCGTTAACACTGTTGGTGAAACCGGTATGAACTGCGGTGGTATCACTGCACCTGACGGACGTATCTGGACAGCGGAAGAATGGTGGCAGTCAAGCCTTGACGGTGCGTTCAGAGACACTGTTGATTTCGTTATCGGTGAGACTACACCAAACGGTTTCCCTGGCTACAATGGTGAGACACTTGAAAGAGTAGCGAACCTAAACTACATGGTAGAGATCGATCCCCGCTCTGCAGCTGCTGTAAGAAAGCAATACAACTGGGGCCGCCAGCCTTTCGAGGGGGGAGCGATAACTGACGATATGACAACTGCATACCTTGGCGCTGACGCGACTCCTGGTCTATTTACCAAGTTTGTTGCTGATACACCGGGTGATTTCACTAGCGGTACTACTTATGTTTACAAGCAGAACCAAGGAAGCTATGCTGGCACTTGGGTAGAAATGGACATGGATAATTTCGATAACGTTCCTAACTTTACACCAAACGCATTTGCTGTTGGTGGTACTGGATTCAACAGAATCGAGTGGGTAGCTATCGATCCTAACTCCGGACTTGTTTACTTTACAGAAACTGGCCGTGACAACCCTGGTAGCAGACTAGAAGGCGCTGTTGAAGCAGGTGGCGACATTGCATACCACCACTATCAGCGTGCTACTGAGCAAGGCTTAGATAGCCCATTTGATGGCGATTACTGGGATTACTACGGACGTATCATGGTTTACAACCCTGCAACTAACGAATGTATGCCTTTCCTAGAAGGCGGCCCGTTCTTCGATGTAAACAGCAGTAACCATTTCGAAGATGGGAATAACACTGACGGTAGTTTAAACCAAGACTTCCAACCTTATCCTGAAAAGCACCTAACGAACCCTGATGGTCTTAACTTCCTAAATATCAACGGCAAGTCAATCATGGTAATATGCGAAGACCTTAACGGTACTTCTTACGGCCGAGTTAAGCCGGGTATCGGTAACAGAACTTGTGAGCTTTTCGTTCTTGATATGGAAAAAGAAGCTACGATAGACAATCTAGTAAGAGTTGGTATTGTTCCTGTAGGAGCAGAAGTAACTGGCGCATGCCCTACTCCTGATGGCAAAAACCTACTTGTGAACTCTCAGCACCCTGCTACTTACAACGAATATCCTTATAACAACTCACTTACTTTCGTACTTACAGGCTGGGATGAGTTCATCAACACTAGCGTACAAGAAGAAGGTGTTGTAAACGGCGGTAATGACTTCGGTATCTTCCCTAACCCAACTACAAGAGAGATCAGATTCAATGTTGTAACTGATGCAGCTCTTTATGATGTACAGGGTAAGAGACTGAAAGTTGTAACTAACACAGATATGATGGATGTACGTGAATTTGGCCCAGGTACTTACTTTGTTAAGAACGCTGCCGGCGACGTTCAGAAGCTTATCATCGAATAAGTAGTTTGTCATGAATTAAGGTTTTATCCTTAAATCATTATCATAGCCGGGGCATTTTTCTAAAGGTGCTCCGGCTTATTTATAAGAAAGGTGAAAATGAGAATATTCTATACAATATCAGGTTGGTCTATAGCATTAAGTATTATCGTGATATTAACGATAGCGGCTACAAATGAAAATCCTATCAAGATAAACAATCAACTTCATCAGGAAGCTTTAGAAAATTTCTCGCTTGCGA
Source organism: uncultured Hyphomicrobiales bacterium (assembly GCA_964462685.1). Classification (GTDB taxonomy): domain Bacteria; phylum Bacteroidota; class Ignavibacteria; order Kapaibacteriales; family UBA2268; genus CAYWYR01. Next base: position 78,899 of record CAYWYR010000002.1, read on the forward strand.
CTAAAGAACTGAACGAATCGGCGGTTCTCTACTCGAAAGGGAAGAATGATATAAGCGATCTTAGAAAAGAATTTAAGAAAACTCGAACAGCGTTAAAACAAATGCAGATGATTGGCGAGTATCTCGATCCTGGGTACTATTACTGGAACTTTAACGGGCCACCCCTGCCAAAGCTTGATCCTAAAGCTACTATTATCGATCCACTTGATCCCAACGGACTACAGGCATTGGACGAAGTGATACACGAGGAAGATATTGATATTGATAGAATGCTAGAGCTAACCGGAAGATTGGAAAGCTCCGCTGTTTCTGGCCGGAATTACCAAATGAATATTGCTCTTCAGCCGAGATTTGTTTTCGAGGCAGCCAGATTTGAACTAATACGAATTTTAAGTCTCGGTATAACTGGTTTTGATACTCCCGCATCTACCTATAACGCAATAGATGAGGCCAAGACATCATTCAGAACTTTAGAGAAACACATCATGCCATGGGCGGAAAATCTGAATGAAAATGATAAACAGTTAGCCGACTCTATAAGTAACAAAATAGACTTAGCGGTCAAGATATTGAATGATGCTGAGGATTTCAATAGTCTCGATAGAGCTGTTTTGACTAGAGAAGCTATCAACCCTCTATTCGGAATGGTGACAAGAGCCCAGAGAAAACTCAATCTGCCAACTCAGTATGATATCAGCAGGCTTGTAAAGTATTCGACGAATTATCTAGCCGAGGATATTTTCTCTGAAGATCTATTTGATCCGTTTTACTATACTCAGATAACAAGCAAAACCAAAACAGAGAATGTTGTTGAACTTGGTAGAACTCTATTCTATGATCCTATCCTATCGGAAAATGGTGACAGGGCTTGTGCTTCATGCCATGACCCATCAAAAGCATTTACCGACGGGCGAGCTAAATCAACGGCAAAAGATTTTGCTGGAACCGTTGATAGAAACGCCCCTACATTGCTTAACGCTGTTTTATCAGATAAATACTTCTACGATCTAAGAACAAACACTGTAGAGGGGCAAGTGGAACACGTTATCGTAAACGAAAAAGAGTTCCATACAGATTATATTAGAGTTATAAAGAGACTTGAGTCAAGCCCTGAGTATCAAGAACTTTTCAAGGCGGCATACCCTGATATTTACGGCAAGCCGATCAATCAATATACGATAGCAGGATCTATAGCCGCATTCCAAACAGAGCTTATTTCTTTTGATTCGGAATGGGATAGATATGCCCGTGGAGAGAAATCAGATATATCGCCGGATGTGTTGGCAGGCTATAATATATTTATGGGTAAAGCTGCTTGCGGAACATGCCACTTTGCCCCGACTTTTTCGGGCTTGGTGCCTCCCCTATTCCACGAAAGCGAATCTGAGGTATTAGGAGTGCCTAAAGAGTTTGATATCGATGCGGAAGTATTGGAACCAGATCCTGATATCGGCAGATTCGGTGGGGTAATGAAAGACCAAGCAGAGCATTACAAGCATTCATTTAAGACTACAACTGTTAGGAACGCTGAACTAACTGCACCATATATGCATAATGGCGCTATTGCGACTCTTAAAGAGCTTATGCACTTCTACAATAAAGGCGGCGGTGCTGGATATGGTATCGACTTAGAATATCAGACACTAGCACCAGACCCGCTTGGACTGACCGATGAGGAAATATCTCAGGTAATCGCTTTTATGAATTCACTTACAGATACATCAAAAATCATTCACCCGCCTACTAGGCTGCCGGATCACCCGAGCCAAGAACTTGCTAAGCGCGAGATCGGTGGTGAATATTAAAATCAGAAATCAATTCTAAATCCAAAAAACCTCTCACAATTATGGATATAAATACTTTATCAGCAGTTGTTGATACGCCAAGTGCATCTAGCGATGTAGCAATGCGTGTAGTTGACAAGAGCGAAGCAAAAACCACAGTAACCACTTCACAAGAGAATACCACTCTTCTCGACCGTTTCAGGGAATACCTTGGCGAGTTTGTTTATGGCGGTATTGACGGCTGTGTGACGACCTTTGCGGTTGTAGCCGGTTCCGAAGGTGCGGGGCTCAGCACTACTGTTGTAATTATTTTAGGTGTTGCCAATCTAATAGCAGATGGTTTTGCAATGGGTATCGGTGCATATCTGAGTACAAAATCTGAGGCTGAAAGCTATAGCATAAGAAGGAAAAAGCTCTATGCTATGATCAAAGCTGATAAGGATGCAGCGAAAGCACGAATAAAAGCAGTGCTTAAGCGAAACGGCTTAACCGATAGCACACTGAACAACGCAGCGGATAATATAAATCAAGATTCTGAGATAGCTACTGATTTTATCATGAAGGAAGAGCTGAACGAGTTCGAAGAAGAAAAATCACCGATGATGATGGGCTTCGTAACTTATATGTCTTTCATAGCTATAGGCCTTATACCACTATTAGCTTACCTTGGTGAGATGGTTTTCCCTGTTGAAGGTGTAAGCACATTTGCTATGGCTTGTGTGTTTACGGCAATAGGATTTGTGGCCATAGGTGTTATGAAAAGCAGGATATCAGGTAGTAATCCATTAAAAGCTATTGGTGAAACCCTGCTGTTGGGATCTGTTGCGGCAGGATTGGCATATTACATTGGATATTTTCTCGAGATGATTGTTTCCTGATGCGATATAGCAGTTGAATACTTTAGATTGAGATGCCTGGCTATAAAATGCCGGGCTTTTTTTAATCAATCTCGAACTCGTATTCCTCGCCTTTTTTTGCGTCATCGGAATACATGTTTATTGAAAAACCTTCCTCTGAAAGGCATGTAACTCTATGGATATGGTTACAATAAGAATCTGGCTCACCGCAATCGGCATAGCTATCACCAGCACCGACTTCTAATTTTTTTTTCAAAGATAGTGTGCCTTGGTCACAAACCTCAAAAATCTCTAAGCTGAATCTGCCTTTGATATAATGATAACAACACATTTCGGGATGGCCGTGAACTTTTGTCTGATCACCTTTGCCCCATGCTATGAGCATTATCTCCCAACCTGATGAGTGCCTGGAAAGATAATTTTTATCATAACAATCGGAACTGCTTCTTTCAATATCAGAAATATCGATTATCTCTGAAATCTGAAAAGCGAGTTTTTTCATCAATTCTGTTCTTTTATCGGTACAATCCATTCCATCTATACTTGATACAAATGCATCGAGCATATTATCGATTTTGGAAAGTTTAACATCAAGATCAGTTTCTAAGATCAAACTCATAGTTATAGATAATTGCTTATAGTGTATTGATTATCTTATAATGTACAATTAATTAAGCAATAAAACAAAAAAGGCGGCAATAATGCCGCCTTAAAATTACGATATTTATAATTAAATCAGAATGACAGAGCTTTGGGAGCATCTCCGCTATAATCGTAAAAACCTTTACCTGACTTGCGACCGTAATTGCCTGCCGCGACTATTTTCTTCAGAAGCGGGCACGGCCTGTATTTACTATCCCCTAAATCATTGTGGAGAACTTCCAGTATTGCTAAGCACGTATCCAGCCCAATAAGATCGGCTAACGTAAGCGGCCCCATAGGATGAGCAAAGCCAAGTTTGGCTGTTGTATCTATCCCGTCAACCGTTCCTATACCTTCCATAAGGGCATAAACTGCCTCATTTATGAACGGCAAAAGTATCCGATTTGCTATAAAACCGGGAAAATCCTTAGCTGTAACTGGCGTTTTACCTAAATCTTCAGTCGTTCTGATAATCGCATCATACACTTCAGGGCTAGTTTCTAAGCCTGTGATAATCTCTACCAGTTTCATAACAGGAACTGGATTCATGAAGTGCATACCGATAACTTTTTCAGGTCTTTTAGTAACGGCGGCTATCTCTGTGATTGAAATAGTCGATGTGTTGCTTGCAAGAATAGCGTTATCATTAATTTTTTCGTCCAAATCTTTGAAAATGCTGAATTTGGTGTCTTTGTTTTCTGTAACCGCTTCTATAACAAGATCAGCATCAGCAGCATCTGAAACGCTGCTCACCTTTTCGATACGCGAAAGGGTACCTTTCAGATCATCCTCGGTAATCTTGCCTTTACCAAGCATTCTGTTGAGATTTTTCTCGATAATCGATACAGCTTTGTCGAGTGCTGATTCATTAAGATCGCATAATGCGACATTATAGCCTTTCTGAGCGAAAACGTGGGCAATTCCGTTACCCATTTGTCCTGCACCTAGAACAAGTATTTTTTTGATTTCCATAGTATTTATTTAGTTGAGATATTGAAAGATTAAAGCAGGGCTGTTCGCCAAGCCGGGATTTTTGGTTCTGGTTTTCTGATATAAATACACGAATTTAATATCAATGTATCGTAAGTATCCAGTTTTTTGATCCCATCGTGTGTGTTTGTGTTTTCACCCGTATCTAATCTATAGCACCAAGCGTGAAGCGGGCATGTTACAGTACCGTTTTTAATGATACCATCAGCTATTTTCGGGGCATGTTTGTGTGGACATATATTTGATACGGCATATACCTTTCCGTTATCATTGATCAATGCCAGTTCAAGATCACCAATTTCAGAAAACTCATCACCGAACTGGATTCTGAGGCCACTACCGCCCGGCAGATCGCTTTCTTCACAAACCTTTAGATAGGTTCTGTCTTCTATAACTTGAGTATCTACATTAATATCCAACAGTATGTTTTTAGCCATACATATACTCTCTTAATCGAAGTTGATAGAACTGTCGTTTTCTACTTTTGGTCCTCTGTCAGACATTGTAAGCCTGCCGAATTTGGTATAGGCGTCATGTTCGAAAACAACGATGTTCTTGTCTTCCGCCGCTGGCAAAACATATTTTTCCTTTTCAGCAAGAGTCTTTAGCGGTTCGTTGTCGTAACCCATTACATAAGGTAAAGACAAGTGAGCGGATGTTGGTGCTAAATCGGCAAAATAAACCAATGAATCACGATCTCCGGATATTTTGAGCATCTGCATTCCCTTGGTATGGCCATCAATGGGGAAAACATGGATATTAGGAAAAAGCTCTCCTTCGCCATCGAGTGTTTCAAGCATACCTTCATTAACTATTGGCTCGTAGTTTTCAGGCATAAAAGAAGCACGGTCTTTAATGGTAGGGTTTCTAGCCCAATCCAACTGTTCTTTCTGCACGTGATATTTTGCGTTTCTGAAGGCTGGAACCGGATTACCTTTTCCATCCAATTCGGTTGCACCGCCTACATGATCAAAATGGAGATGAGTAAGAATGACATCTGTAATTTCATCCGGGTTGATACCAACATCCATCAATTTATGAGCCGCCCCAAGATCGGCGGGATCTATACCGTAGATAGAAACTAATTTATCTGCGAGTTTTGTTCCGTTACCGGTATCGACTAGGATTTTTTTTCCATGGCCTTCCATATACATCAATCTTGTGGAAAGTTTGATGCGGTTTTTATCATCGGCTTCACTGTAAGCTTTTTGCCAAAGGTTTTTTGGCACCACTCCAAACATAGCACCTCCATCCAAACCGAAATCGCCTGCTTCTATTAGTTTTATGCTATATCCACCTAAGTTCATATATGTATCCCTGCTATTATGATTTTCTAGTATTGCAAGATAAGTGTTGAAGCAAGATTATCGCAAAGCGAACGTAAATGTTGATATATTATACATCTATCAATAAGTAAAGAAAGGAAAAATCATTATGAAAGTCGGTGTTCTGCTAGCGGGTTGTGGGGTTTATGACGGAAGTGAGATACATGAAGCTACCTTAAGCCTATTGGCTATAGATGAGGCTGGACATGAGGCCGTATGCTTTGCCCCAGATAAAGATCAGCACCACGTGATCAACCATATCACAGGTGAAGTGACAGAAGGCTCGAGGAATGTGCTTGTAGAGTCTGCAAGAATTGCTCGGGGAAATATCAAAAGTATCAAGGATATAAATACAGATGATTTTGACTGCCTGCTTATCCCAGGTGGATTCGGAGCGGCAAAGAATCTAAATCAGTGGGCTATCAGCGGGCCTGAGGGTGAGATTGATGATTCAGTACAAGCTATTATACTCAATACAGTAAGAAGCAATAAACCGCTCGGGGCAGTATGCATGGGGCCAACGGTGATAGCTAAAGCAATGGAAGGCAGCGGTTTGGAATATGAAGTAACTGTAGGCTCCAAAAACGGCAATTCACCATACGATATTGATGGTATATCAAAAGGGATAGAATCGATAGGCGGAAAAGTAGCTCATCTGGAAAATGATTCGATCAATATTGATAACAAGAACAAAATTGTAACAGGCCCTTGCTATATGATGGATGCCACGATAAAAGATATCAGGGATAATACGAAAATGGTGGTTGAGAAACTTATAGAACTGGCAAGTTAAAAAAGAATATTACACACAACCATTACTTGGGAGAGTGAACTTGAAAGAGCTTCCCTCTCCCATCTTGCTCTCAACCCAGATATTACCGCCGTGTTTTTCGATGAATTCTTTACATACAACCAAACCCAGGCCACTGCCTGTCTCTCTGTTTGTACCTTTAGTCTGTACTTTGCTGCCTATATTGAAGAGTTTTTTGGCGTGCTCTTCTTTTATACCAACGCCGTTGTCAGTAACACATATCTCTGTGGAGGAATCTTTTTCGGTTGAGCGGATATTGATCCTTCCGCCCTCAGCCGTAAACTTGATAGCATTGGATATAAGATTCCGCAATACTGTTTCTATCATATTTTCATCACACCAAACGAAGCACTCCGGGTCTATATCCAGATCAATGGCTATGTTTTTGTTATCTGCCTGAACTTTAAGCAGAGTGTATATATTTTTGGTAAGTATCAGTAGATTAATCGATGATGGTAAATACTCGATAGTACCAGATTGAGTCTGTGACCACCTGTGAAGGTTTTCAAATAAATTAAACAAAGAATCAACTGCTTTGTTAATCTTGCTCAGCTTTATATGCAGCTCTTCCTTACTCATTTTATCGAGATGGTTTTTCAGCAAGTCTGTCATCATAAGTACAGACGCGATCGGATTGCGGAGATCATGCGATATTATCGAGAAAAATTTATCCTTAGTAGCGTTTAGCTTAATTAGCTCTTCGTTTTTAGCGAATACCTCACCTGAGGTAAGCTCTAACTTTTCTTGCATTTTAAGGAGCTTTCTCTGGCTGTTATCACTTACCTTGGTAAGTTTGTTGGATTGTTTGAGCAGATTCTGATATGCTGTAAGGAGATTACCGTAGTCTTCTGAACTGATATTGCCAGACTCAAGAACCGATTTGGATCTTTCCACGGTCTTTAATTCTTGGCTGAATATTGGATTGATGTCTGAAATAACCATAAATCAGAAACTATATTAATATGCTATAAGCTGAAATGGGATACTCAGGCCTTCGGCGAACTCTTCCCCACTTTCCTCAATATCCTCATCATCTTCTTCATAGTACCAATTGACCTGAATCTTCTGTCCTTGGCCATGGTATTTTTCAAGCAAATCTAAGATATCTAATATAGACTTGGATGAGCTGGTATTGAAATAATTAAGCCTAAAATTAAAATGGATTTCCTTGGAATTGTCGGTCATTTCGAAATAACCTTCAAGCCAAGCCATGATAGGTTCGTAAAATTCGACTGAGTTTTCTGGATAAGACTCCCCCTGAATTTCCATAAGGCCCTCTTCAGGTAAGAAAAGAATCTTGGGTTTAGTTTTTTGGGGGTCTATACTTAGTTTATCAAACCTCAAGAAGAGCCTCCTTGTTAAAATATGTTGACATTACCATGAAAACCTTGTTATCATCAAGAGGTACAGTGTAACAATCTACCTCACCTGAAGATTTGCGAGCTATCTCAATAAGGCCGAGACCAGCACCATTACTATTGTCTGGCCTAGGCATCCTTATAGCTTCGTTATAATATTTTTTCAGTTCAGATCGATCCATCAAGTTCAGTTTTTCGACCTTTTCTTTAATAGTCCTGCCTGATTCTTCTTTTGCTATATTACCAGATGTGACTATGTATTTGTCAGTAGTCTCATGGAAGAGCACGATTCCGACACCGTAGTCTTTACCCGAGACAGGATCGAGTTCACGTTCTTCGGAGTAATGCATAATATTCTGAGATAACTCAACAAAGACAGAAAAAATTTTCTTAGTCCATTTTTGAGTTTCACTTCTGGCTTTGATAATCTCACCTATATCAATAAGAATCTGTTGAGATATGGTACCTTTGAAAGACAAAATTATTTTTTTGTCCTTGGCATTCTCGTAAAAGTCGTAAAGATCGAAATCCAACATAATCTGATTTTATTCTAAAATAGACTTAAAAGATACCCTGTAAAGATAATGATTCAATAGAAACAACATAATTAATCTTATCGTTCGTTTTGGTATCTAAAACTACTATACGAATATACCGCAGTATTATGACAATAGAAGACACTAAAAAAAGACTTTCGGCTATTGAAGAGCAGTTGGTTGATCTTAAAGGCAAGCAATCTCAGCTAATGGCTAAATGGAGTATTGAAAAAAACAGTATAGCCAAGATACGGTCTATAAAATCACAAATAGATGAGCTGAAAACCGCGGCGGAAAGATATGAACGTGAAGGTATGCTTGAGAAGGTGGCGGAAATCAGGTATGGCCGTATCCATCAGCTTGAGGCTGATCTGCAATTAGCCAATGACAAGCTACAGGATCTACAAGAAGGATCAAAACTTCTGAATGAAGAAGTAAACTCCGAGGATATAGCCCATATAGTTGCTAAAGCTACAGGCATACCAGTATCTAAGATGATGGAGACTGAAAGATCGAAGCTTGTTACAATGGAGGATAAGCTTAAAGATAGGGTCGTTGGTCAGGATCATGCCGCCATTGCCATATCAAATGCAATCAGAAGAAGCCGTGCCGGCATGCAAGACGAAAACCGCCCAATAGGTTCCTTTGTTTTTTTAGGAACAACAGGGGTTGGAAAAACGGAAATGGCAAAATCACTGGCATCTTTCCTATTTGATGATGAAAAAGCAATGGTCAGGATCGATATGAGTGAATATAGCGAGAAATTCGCTGTTTCGAGACTTATAGGCGCACCGCCTGGATATGTAGGTTATGACCAAGGCGGGCAGCTGACCGATACAGTTAGGCAAAGGCCATACGCAGTAATACTCTTGGATGAAATAGAAAAGGCGCATCCTGAGATATTCAATATACTCCTCCAGGTTCTGGATGACGGGAGACTGACCGATAGCCGCGGAAGAACAGTAGACTTTACGAACACCATCATCATAATGACGTCAAATATCGGTACCGATATAATACAAAAGAGAATGACTGAAATCACCCACGAAAATAAATCAGTTATTATGGGTGAGATCAAAGATCAGGTTATGGGTCAAGTAAAAGGGTTTATGCGTCCGGAATTTCTCAATAGAATTGATGAGATCATACTTTTCAACCCATTGGATGAGGTTCAGATACAGAGTATCGCGAGTATTCAATTACAAAGACTTGAGGCCAGGATTCTCAAGAACAACGAGATCGAACTTGAATTATCTAACGAAGCTCTGGAATGGTTATCCAAGATAGGGTATGATCCTACTTATGGTGCGAGACCCTTAAAGAGAGCTATTCAAAAGCATATCATTGATGAACTATCGATGAAGTTTCTCTCAGGCGATATAGCTAAGGGCGATAAAGTAAAGGTACATGCTGATGAAAACGGAAGTTTTACATTTACTACGTTAAAAAGTAACGAGAGCATATAAACTTTTTATATAACTTCCGAATTGTACGAAGTATAATTACCAATGACTTTTAATTAGCTAACAACTATTATATAATATGCTCGATAAAAGCCTAATATATCTCTGGACTTTTTTTATCCTGACAGTTTCTGTTACTCTTTCTGGTTGCGGATCAAGCAAGAATATTACAGCTGATAATTTTCAGGGTTCCAGTAAAATCTCAAAAGGAGATACGGCAACGATAAGTTGGTATTTTAAGAATGCTGACAGAACACTGTTTGAAGGTATAAATAAAGATCCTCAGGATTCAATTAAAGTAGCTCCCGAATTTACGACAGACTATAGAATAGATGCGATATCCGATAATGACACACTATCGGTTATATGGAAAGTCGAAGTTGAAAACGAAATTGAATCTATACCGAATAGCGATATAAATAATTTTTCATCACAAAGCTTTAGTGAATCGGAATATCTTATCGGTGTGGATGATTCAGATATTTCGGAGGCCGATATATTAAATCAGTTAAGCAAGCTAAAAGTACTTGCTCATAAATATGAAGAAGATAAACTACATTTAAATTTAGCATTACTAGATAGATACGGAAATCAGTTGACAGAAATTTTGACTGGTGATCCTAAATTATCATTGACTCTGAAATGCAGTGATAATATAAGAGAGCTACCATTAATCAGTATCGATAATTATTTACTCAGCGATGAGATTCCCATTGATATTCTTATAGATGACAGCGGGGATGACAGTAAATTAGAATCACTCATAGATCGCATAATAAAGTCGATAAATACTTTAAATATAAATAACGAAGTAAATATATCTTTCCTGAGTAAGAATGATACCTACAATAATGATAATATTAATATCCCGATAGACTATAATCTCAATAATTCGTATTCTAAGCTATTTAATAAATCTATTGAAAAAGAGAAGCTACTTATTTATATAAACAGTACCAACGATAACTCATCGCTTATTTACACGCCTAAAGATATTGTTCTGGCTGCAAAAGATAAAGGTACATCCATTTATATACTTCAATCAGGTAACGAGGCAGACCCGATGCCTTTGAGATATATTTCCTCAAATACAGCAGGCACTTACTATAATATCGATTCTGATATAAATGATATATTAAAAGAGATAGTTCTGGGACGAAAGTATGGAATAAATGCTGTCTTTAATACTGATAATTTGAGTGAGTATCCATGTGATGGAAGATTAACTCTAAACGTTGAAATAGACAATTCAGAATTCACAACGTTTTATAATCTTTTAGATGATTCACCGAATCTAATGTCTTCTGATCAGATCTTAGCCCTTTTTGAAAAGAATTCGATAAGATACTTATCGGATTATTCTGATAATATCAAAAGATTAGCTGAGACATTAAAAGATAATCCAGGTTATAAGATACAGCTTCTCGGCCACTCTGGTGTCGAGACTTCTCAAAACAATATCGCATTAGAAAGAGCAAAGAGTATAAAAGATAAGTTGATCTTGAATGGTATTGATTCTGATCGCATCAATATAAGGGATATGGGCAACAGTAAACCGATGTACCCATTAGAATCATCGGCTTATCAATCAGCTTATAATAGAAGAGTAGAGGTTAGATGGATTACTCCGCTGACATTCCCGTATGAGATCCATGTAGAAAGTGCAGACTCAGAAAATATAGCTTTAGAAAAGTCTTTAAAATGGGAGGATAGAGGATATAGAGTGTATTATGATAGATACATGGAATCAGGTATTCCATATTACAAAGTTTTGCTATGGGGCTACAGAACAGAAAAAGAGGCTTTAGAGGCTAGCGCAAGGATAAATGACAATTATGGATTGCTTTCTAAGGTTTTTTAATAGGGCTGTGAATTGGCAAAGATATATTCATTTGTTTTTTGCCATTATTGATGCTTTTATAGTTGATTTTACCACTCAACAGCTTTAGGGAGTAATTAAAAAGATTATAGTTAGAGTTTCCGCGCATATAAATATTCATTGGGTCAGATTTGAGATTGTCAGATACAAATTCTAATATTATAGAGTCATCACTCATTTTAATATTGATATCTATCTTAGAATTATTTTGTGTTAGTAAATAATTCAGTAAACTTCTTATTAGTACAGTGTAAATCTGCTGATTGATCCTTACATTCTGATTATTGATATCACATGAGATATTAACTTCTCTGTCTTTTAACTCGTGTTTTAGAATATGTTGATTTATTAAATGTATATCTGAAATATATCGTTTATCATCGTATCTCTCAATAGTACTAAGATCTAAAATAGTTGTAATATAACCTATGGATTTATTGTATATCTTATCATATTTAATGAAAGAATCATCAATTATTGATGGATTCGATACTTTTATAAGTTCATATATAGTGATGATATTAAGTAAGGAATCACGAATACCAGCATTAATATTAGCTATTTCTGATAAAATATCTAGATGAGCGTTGTCACCGTGGTCCCTATTTTCATATATTATATCATTTACTCTTTTCTTATAAATATCTAGATTTTTCTCTAATGTCTCTATAGTTTTGGATTTATTTATTTGAAGCTTATCTATTTCAGTTTTATAATTATCAGTAATTGTACTGACAAATGATATGTCGATAAATGTTTCAACTATTATTTCCTTGAAAGGAAGTTTCACGATACTTGAGTTTCTGATCACAGATATCTTTCTACCGCCCTTTGTAATAAGTGTGCTCGGAAGCTGGCCAAAAGAAACTGTATATGAGTCAAATATATCATTTAAAAAAACATCTTTCTCAATATCAATAGGTTTATAGTTTGATAGTTCTTCTGCAAAAGGGTTGACATTAATAATTTTTTTACTATTGCGATCAGCCAATACTATTCCAGCTTGCACAGTGTCTATAATAGCTGAAAGCTGTCTTTTACTATTGTGTAGTTCTACGGTATTCGCTTTTATTATCTGATCTTGCTCCTTTACGATATTGCTGTTGGCTTTCTTGAGTTTTACAGATAATAAATCAGCTGCACTGATATCACAGAAATTCTGTATTGCCTCCAATAGTGTGATATCTGTTTTTTCCTTGGATACTAAAATCAAAATCCCGTAGAAACCCTCTATAGTAATCAATGGTAATACGGAAACAAATAATTCTTCATTGCTATCTGGATGATGAATTACATCTTCTCTGTATGATTTAGTTCTGAGAATCTCTTTTAAAATGTTTTTCTGTTCTATAATGTCATAGATTTTTTTTATATCTCCAATGTGTTCAATAGGCTCAACTGTATTTTGTACAAAATTAAAGTTGGTATTTAGAGTATATAAACCCAGATATTTTGTATGGTTTATAGCAAGAAGAGATAATTGTATTTTCTTTTTAAGGCTGTAATTACTGTCTAGTTCGTTCCGAAATGAAATTAAATTATTTGAAATCTGTATAGAAGATAATCCATCGATTTCGATTTTGGAATTTAATTTATCATCGATTCCTTGGTGTACCAAATCAGCTTTCAGACCTTCTAAGTCTAAATCTTCTAAATAGTCTGATATATTGATATCCATACTTATCTCAAAAGTATATTAATTGCATGGTCTATTTCTTTTTCAAATATTGGTTGGTTCTCTGTAAAAAAATCATTTTCGATTTTTAATTTTTTCCATATATCTTTATTTAGTTTGGGTATGATATTATCACCAGCATCGCCTATTCCTGTCATATAGGAATATACAAAGGCCAAATGAACAGTAGCTGACAAATCCTGATATCTACCCTCTGGATATCCGTTATAAAGAGAATCAAACATTTTTTTTAGAGGTATTGGTAACTTCCATTTTTTAGCAATGTAGCCGGCGATAGTGCTATGGTTCATCCCTATTACTTTATTTTCGATTTGCACTAATGATATGTTGTTCTCTTTTGCATGGCTAATTAATTGAAGATAAAGCTCTGGCACGGTTTTTATGAATAACAGTTTACCTATACCGTGGATAATCCCACCAATCAGATATTCTTCAATATTTTTTTTGCCTCGGTTCCTTGCTATGTTTCTTGCCACTACACCTACGCTGAAAGAGAACTTCCAAAAATCGGGTAAAGAAATAGCATCTGCGGATTTCAGTTCTTTGAACTGGTTGATAATCGAAAGAGCTAATACTATTGACTTTGTCTCTTGAAATCCGATACTTACTACAGCCTGCTGTACTGATGTTATTTTCCCTACAAAACCATACATGGCGGAATTAGCCACACGAAGTACTTTTAAAGCTGATGATTGATCCTGTGAGATAATATCACCGATTTGTTTAGCACTGGAAAGCGGGTTTGCTATAGCATCGCTAAGCTGTGAGTAAACTGTCGGAAGAGTCGGAAAGTCATCTATTTTGGCTATGATATTCTGACAGAGTTTTTTCTGCTTATCTGTCACCGTTAATACCTCTTTGAATAGAAGCTGCTTTTAACATATCTATTTCTAACTGATTCTCAGGCTTCCAACCCATCTTCTGCAGAAGGACCTTCATATTCTCTTTTATAGATTCTTCGGATTGCTGTATTTCGTCTTCGGCCTGTTTGATAAAGATACCCTCCACAGTCCAGTTATTGAGTGTGGGTATATGCTGTTTAGTGATTACCACCCCAGCTTTTACCATAGTTTGCCCAAAATCATTTTTAATATCTTTGGCAACAACCATGCCTTCTTCTATTTCATCAAGATTAATATATTTTGGCATATTTTGGAGAAGGTAGAATCTTACTTTATGATAAGATTATATTGATTAAATGTGATAAGTTCAAATATAACCTATAAATCATTAATGCTCAAACAAGAAGAATCAGTTGCTAATGCCACCAATATGACTGATGTTAAAGAAGAACTTCAATATCTGATCAAGGAAAAGTATCCAGATTATGATGAAGAGGGTTTATTTCAGCATATAAAGCAAGAATTTGCAGATAATCCGCCTGACCAAGAAGATATCAGTAGCTCCGTCAACAATGCTGTGTGGTTTATGCTTTGGGTAGGCTTGGGAATAGCAGCAGTTGGCCTGATCGGACTCTTTATATTAGATAATATTTAAATACAATATGGTTTGAATCTGAATGGATACTAAAGTTTATGATGTGATAGTAGTCGGAGGCGGACAGAGCGGTTTAGCTTGTGGATATTACTTAAGAAGAGCTAAGCTTGAATATCTGATCATTGACAATCATCCTGAGCCGGGTGGCGCCTGGCAACATGGGTGGGATAGCCTTCATTTGTTCTCTCCGGCGGAACACAGCTCACTTCCTGGGTGGATGATGCCTAAGTCCCGAGATGAGTTTCCTTCCAGGGAACATGTGATTTCATATCTAAAAGAGTATGAAGAAAAGTATGATCTTAATATGCTTAGGCCTGTTAAAGCAACCTCAATAGAACACATTAACGGTTTAGTAACGGTTAAGACAAGCAAAGGTGATTATAAAACAAAAGCCGTGATCTTTGCCACAGGAAACTGGAGTAATAAATACATACCTGAATATAAGGATTATAATGTTTATGAGGGCATAAAGTTACATTCGGGCGACTATAAATCATACCATCCTTTTATCAGTAAAAAGGTTCTTGTCATTGGTGGTGGTAATTCAGGAGCACAGATAGCGGCCGAACTCTCTCTTTACTCCGAATGCATCTGGATTACGCTAAAAGAGCCAGAGTTTTTGCCAGAGGATATTGACGGTAGAGCTTTATTTGATTATGCTTCATCTAGATATAGGAAAATACAAAACGGCAATACAGCCAAAACTCCAAGTCTAGGTGATATCGTTCAAGTACCAGATGTTAAGAAAGCTCTGGATGACAATAGATTTGACATTAGAAGGCCATTCAAAAGGTTTACGACAACGGGCGTAGAGTGGGAAGATGATACTGAAGAAGATTTCGATGCCGTTATCTGGTGTACTGGTTTCAAGCCTGAACTAAGAGTTATCAGTTCTTTTTTAGGTATGGATCCAAGTACGGAGAAATTAAAGCTAAACGGTACTAAACTGAATGATGAAAACCCGGTTTGGCTTGTTGGATACGGCAACTGGACAGGTTTCGCATCAGCAACATTGATAGGTGTGGGACGTACTGCTAAGAGAACCGTAGAAGAGATAAAACAATATCTCGGATCAATTTAAAGACAACTCCCAATTCCCTATTTTGTATAATAACAGATTTATACCTGTCCTTTTTATCACACTTTTCCTGAGCTCATGTTCTGGATGGGATAATTTCATCACTTACTTTAATACTTACTATAATGCAGATAGACTAATTGAAGTAGCAGAGGATGATTTCGAATATTATGAGGAGCGCAGGCGCGTAGTTCCAGGTGTATATATGCCTGAACCTGAGAATCTTAGAACAGAGACCAATAAGAACGGTATCCCGGATTTTATGAGGGAGTTTGAGATAACCCCCGTTCAACGCCAAACTATGGCTACGAAACTGGATTCTGTCATAATTAAGGGATCAAAGATACTGGCCAATCACCCGAAGAGTGATTACATAGAGGGTACCTTATTTTTAATGGCAAAAGCTTACTTCTATAGAAATGAGTATTTGCCGAGCCAGATAAAATGCTCGGAACTGGTAGATAAATTCCCTGGCGGACAGTATTCACCCGATGCGCACCTGCTTTTCGCCAAGAATCTACTTATGCAGAGGAATTTTGAGTTCGGTAATCTAATGCTATCGAGATCAGTAGATATCGCATGGCAGCTCGAGAGATATGATATACTTTCGGAAGCTTTTAGGTTACAGGCCGAAGTAGCGCTTTACAATCATGACAAAGATGCCGCCGTTAGGCCGTATCTGCAAGCAATAGCACAAAGTGAGGACTCGGAGTTCGCGGCGGAACTTCAAAAGAACCTTGCGGTTATTTATTATAGACTGGGTTTGTTGGAGGAAGCTGTCGATGCATTTGAAAAAGTCGACGATTACTCACCCTCCTACTTATCAATGTATGAAGCAGATCTTTACAAAGCCATATCTCTTGCAAAACTGGGCAAGAATCAAGAGGCAGCAGAGATAATTGATTATCTCGACAACGACGGTAAGTTCGAGGAGTGGAAAGATTTTACGTATGCCGGTAAAATGTATGTAATGGAACAACTACTGGATGATAAAGAGCTAATCGCTTATGAAAAAAAGACAGATACCACTCGAGAGGTAAACAACAACAGGCTTTTAGCTGTTTATTACTACGAGAGAGGAATAAAGTATTATGATGATAACGAATTCGCTAAGGCAAACTCTTATTTAACGAAAGCAAAAACCTCTAAAACGCCGGCCTTGTATGATGCTTCTTTCAAATCGCAGAACATAGGGGATATATTCAGATACAGAAAGCTGATACAAGACCATACAGCTTATGAAGATATAGAAAACGATACTGTTCAATCCGAACTTAATAAAACCACCAGAGCTAAGAATAAGAATGCTGAAGTAGCATCACTGCTTTATGAAACAGGCAGAGCTTTTGAAAGGTTGGGAGAGTTAGATTCTGCTTATGTGTACTATAAACAGTCCTCTGCTAAAGCACCCGATGACCCCTATTCCGCTAGATACTATCATGCATGGCAAAGATTCGAAAGGCAGAACGAGAATTATTTCACTGCGGATTCTATTGCTGAGTTCATAGCCGACAGATACCCGAATACTGAGTTTGGTATAGACGCTATGGAGCAAATCGGACTTATAGTGGAAAAGTTTGTTGTAGATACTATTGTCGAAACATACGATTCCGGGCAGAGCCTCCGTGCGAACGGAGATTATGATTACGCTGTACAACAGTTCAAGAAAACCTATTCAATAGCAAAGGACAGGCCAGGTGAAACCGACTATGCAGCAAAATCACTATACGCAATCGGCTGGACTTACGAACATGATCTGAAAAAACGGGACAGCGCCTCAGTATATTATTACAGATTGGTAGATGAATATCCGAATACGGAGTATGCTAAAGAGTTCATACTGTCCAAACAATTTATGGCAGCTCTTAGATCGGGGCAGCCTATACCTGACTCCCTTCAGTTAAACCCTAACAGGACTGAAGTCCCTGAGTTTAAGCCATATACCTTACCCAAGCCTGTGATGATCGATAATCAAGCTCAGAACCCTGGTGTTTTCGATATGATACTTGACCCTTCATCCTTACTGGAAAAAAGTAAAGAGCTTATAACCAATACGATAAGCGATACTTATAACTCAATAGACAGTACGGTCAAGAGCGGCGCTAATGATCTTGATAGCTTAAGGAATATGGAAATGCCATCTATGGATAGCTTACTCAAGCAAGACAGTACTTCTACTTCTCCAAGCTCTGATACTATTGATTCAAACCCTATCTCGATACCCACAGATACTGTTCCCAGAAAATAAAACATAATTCCCCTTTTAGCTTTTCGTTTAATAAAATTCAGGTATTTCAAATACCCCATCCAAAGTCTATATATATTCAAGTATATTTGCCGTGAAGAATTTATCATAATCGTGACTTATAAAATATGGCTACTGAAACAGAAAGTAAACGCTTGGAATTACTGGAATCCCGGTTGGAATGGTACAAGGCTATATTCGATAACGCAACGGACGCTTTTTTTATCGTACAGCCGGACAGCTGGGAAATCCTCGATATAAATGAGTTTGGTTCCCAACTTTTGGGTTACACAAAGGATGATATCATCGGCTCTCGCCTTCCTCAGTTCAAGCGTATTTTCAAGTTGCTTAAGAAAAGCTCGTCTCCTATAGTTTTAAGCGAACTTTCCTTAGACAGGCATGAAGATGGCGAGCCATTAATGCTTGAAGTGTCAGCCAGATTCCTTGATATTGACGGTAGTGAAGTTATATATGCGATTGCCCGCGACGTATCTGAACAGCACGCCTTAACCGATAAAATGGTTCAGGCCGATAAACTTGTGCTTCTTGGCCAGCTTTCCGCTGGTGTAGCACATGAACTGAGAAATCCTTTAGCTGCCGTAAATCTCAACCTTCAGGTTTTGAAAAGGAAGATGGATAATGAAAGTGCTGAGTTCAGTTATGTTGATATGGCTTTGCAGGGTGTCGAACGAATATCGAAGATTGTTGACGTAACCCTTAATTTTTCCAGACCGGCAATGCCTGATGTACAGAATATCGATATAAACCAACTGATTCCAAATGTACTGGAACTTACAAGAAGCAATATCAAGAGAAAAGATGTAACGATTGACCTTGATCTTGATCCGGAACTTCCAACTGTAAATGCAGACGGTAAGCAGATTCAGCAGGTATTTATAAATCTGATCACAAATGCGCTGGATGCCATAGAGACCAAAGGTAGAATTGATATACAGACATTCAGAGAGGATGGGCAAAAAAGTAACGAAGGCAGCTATGTAGTCGTTTCTGTTAAAGACGACGGGATCGGTATGCCACCGGAAGAGTTGACTAAGATCTTCAATCCATTCTTCACACGAAAATCAGAAGGCACAGGTCTGGGATTACCTATTACCCAAAGGATACTTCATCAGCACAACGGAATAATTGACGTTGAGAGCCAAAAAGGCAAAGGTACTACCTTTTATGTAAAACTTCCGATAACCCTTTAAGTATGCGAAATACTTATTGGTTGAATCTGATTATTGTTTTTTTGATTCAATAATCTATCACTGATAATATTATCCCCAGTAGCTGTAAAATTAGATTAGATACAGCAAATTGTTTATTTTTAGCCATAAATAAAACATGAGAATATCATAAGTAATTCCGAGATGTCTAAGCAGAACTATACAATAGTCGTTATCGAAGATGACAAACTTGTCAATGATACGATAAACGATATTTTAGGTGATAAATATAAAAAAGTAATAACTTTCACCGATGCTATAAAGGCAATGGACGAGTTCCATCTACACACGCCTGACTTAGTCCTCCTTGATATATTTCTCGGCCATGCGAACGGCTTAGATATCTTGGAGACCATCAGAAAGCAGGGCTACGCAATGCCTGTTATTATGATGACGGCTTTTTCTGATATAAAGATGGCGGTTCGAGCAATGAAACTCGGCGCCGAGGACTTCATCGTCAAGCCTCTCGACTTAGAACAGCTTGAAGTATCTATAGAAAGGGCACTTGAAAATTATGATCTTAAAAGAAGGGTTGAGGTTTTATCGGAACAGGTAAAACAAGACAAGCAATCTGAGATAATAGGTGAATCGTCAAAGCTAAACCAAGCTATGGATATGGCAAGATTATTCGCTCAAGCCGATGATACGACAGTATTGGTATTAGGTGAGAGCGGAACGGGTAAAGAGCTTTTCGCCAGCTATATTCATAATAACTCACCGAGAAGAAAAGGCCCTTTTATCTCTATTAACTGTGGCGCTATCCCTAAGGACTTGGCGGAAAACGAGCTATTTGGTTATGAAAAAGGTGCCTTTACAGGTGCTACAGAGAAAATAAAACAAGGCCGTTTCGAGCAGGCACAGCACGGCACCATTCTTTTGGATGAAGTAGGTGAGCTGACGCTTGAGTTACAAGTAAAGCTTCTGAGAGTGCTTCAGGAAAAAAGATATTACAGGCTCGGCGGACAAAAAGAAATAACGGTGGATGTTCGGGTAATAGCTGCTACAAACAAAGATTTACCTTCCATGGTTGAGGATGGCAGCTTTCGAGAGGATCTATACTATAGGTTGAATGTTGCATCCGTTGAGTTGCCGCCCTTGCGTGAGAGAGGCGATGATATAATAAAACTTGCAACTGCTTTTGTAAACAAATACAACAAAAAGTTCAATAAGAACATAGGGGGTTTCA
Organism: uncultured Hyphomicrobiales bacterium; assembly: GCA_964462685.1. Lineage (GTDB taxonomy): Bacteria > Bacteroidota > Ignavibacteria > Kapaibacteriales > UBA2268 > CAYWYR01. The sequence goes on from CAYWYR010000002.1 coordinate 99,475, forward strand.
CCCCGGATGCAAAACAGATAATCCTGAACTACCCTTGGAAAGGTAATATCAGAGAGCTACAGAATGTCATCGAAAGAGTTGTTCTTTTAGAACAAAACAATGTAATCAGCTCAGATTCACTGTCATCGATAAGAGGTGTCACCAGCATTCCCGTATCTGACAACGAGACTAAGAAAGATATGGTACTCTCGGAGGGCCAACACTATCTCGCTATCTCAAATAGCGGTGTGGAGATGAACAGTGTCATTAAAGACCTAATCATACAAACCCTTAAGCTTACAAACGGCAATCAAATCAAGGCGGCACAGCTTCTCAACCAAACGAGAGCGAAACTTCGATACCGTCTAGAACAACTTGATATCAACCCCGCAGAGTACAATAAAAAACGAAGCTAACATTTAGGACACATCGTTATGACGAACGACGAATTTGCTCAGGTATCATCTAAAATTAAAGATCTTACGGGGATTTTCTTTCCGGAATCAAAAAAATATTTAGTAGAAAGCCGTATCGACAGAAGAATAAAGGAAGTAAACGACCCTTCCAAATTCACCAATCCTATTGAATATATGAAATATGTCAGTAGGAATACAGATAAAAATGAGTTGGAATGTTTTTATAACATGGTAACAATAAACGAGACTTTTTTCTTTAGATCCCCTCAGCAGTTCGATACGATAGAGAACTATCTGCTCCCTGAGATTATACAGAAAAAGCCTGGCTATTCAAAAAAATTAAATATCTGGAGTGCTGCTTCTTCCAGTGGTGAGGAAATCTATACCTTAGCAATGATACTGAAAGAGGGTTTATTGAAAAATGATAATACCGTCAATGTATCGCTTCGTGCTAGCGACTTGGATATGAACACAATTGAAAAAGCTAAAAACGGCATCTATAAAAAATATTCAATACGCAATATGCCTCCCAAGTTTTTCAGTAAATATTTTAAACAAAAAGCCGATGAATACATATTGAGCGAAGAAATTATCAAAATGGTATCTTTTCAACAAGTCAATCTAAGCCGTAATTCCCACTATCAGGTATATAGAGGCTGCGATATAATAATGCTTGCCAATGTTCTGATATATTTTGATCAAATGACTAAAGAGAAGGTTTTAGCCAATATTTTCTCCTGCCTGACAAGTGGAGGGTATTTGCTAATCGGTTATTCTGAGTCTCTACAAGGTATCAAACATAACTTCGAGACTTTTCATATCAACAAAACGATAGTATACAAAAAACCATAAGCGGGTAATTTAATGGTATTTTTAGTAGTTGATGATTCTCCCACGATGAGAAGAATTGTTATAAACGCACTTAAATCATTCGGGCATTCTGATGTATTGGAGGCCGGAGATGGTGAAGAAGCTCTTCAACAGCTTGGTGCCAATCCGGTCGATTTTGTAGTCACAGATTGGAATATGCCTGTAATGTCTGGCTTGGAACTCACCAAAGCCATTAGAACTTCGGATAAGTTGAAACACCTTCCTATCTTAATGGTTACAACAAGAGGCCTAAAACAGGATATAATCGAGGCATTGAAAGCCAAGGTAAATAATTATGTAGTCAAACCATTTACACCTCAGATTCTGGAAGAAAAGATAAACTTGATACTTAAATCGCTTGGGAAACTATGAGAGACAAAGATTATAACCATTTGATTGTAAAAGCCGAAGAGCTCAGGTCTCTTTTTTCATTAGGTGAGAAAGTTATACCTTTCCTTGAAGATATTTTTAAATTCTTAAAGGATACACAGCCTCTTTTTGAGGAGATCAACGAGAGTATCAATGAGAACCTCCAGAAAATGCCTTCTGCCTCGGAGCAGCTTTCAAAAGTTACTCAGGAGTCCGAAAAGACTACAAACCAGATAATGGATGAGGTAGACTCTATCATAGGAAATGCGGCAGCCATATCCAATACAAAAATTTCAGCTACGGGAAGCTCGAGCGGCAGTCCCCTCAAAATACTTAAACTATTAAAAGACGCTATAGCTGACGGTAAGGATCTATCCCCTACTGTTCCAATGTTAGGTAAAGCGATAGAATATCTTGAAGATGAGACCGCTAAAACCGAGAATGCTGATACTTCACAGATAAATGAATTAGCGGATAAAATTCAAAATTCTGCTAATACGATAATGATGTCCCTGCAAATTCAGGATATCGCATCTCAACAGCTTGCCTCGGTCGATCATTTACTCAAAAATCTTCAAAAAAGACTTCAAACTCTACTTTACCGGTTCAATGACGACGACATGGGAGAGCTTTCTGCAGATAAGAGCACTAAAGACAATACCAATGTTACTCAAATGCACAGAGATATAGCATTTGACTCTGACGCTGTCAATCGGTATGAAGATAACGATACACAGAGTGATATTGATGCTATGTTTGAATCAGGGCTCACTGATGATATGCTTAATGAAAGCCAAGATGATAACGAGGAAACCGCAGAGGATTTAAACAAAGACGGGAATCCTAAAGAAGAAGCAAAAACCGACGGAGAAGATAATATTAGCGACGATGATCTTGCTGCCTTAGGAATTACTGATTTTCAAGATGAAGATAATAAAGAAAATGACATCTCTGATTACAGTTCTATAGATACTGAAACTGCTGAAGCATCAGAGAGCAATAGTATAGAAACAGATATTTCTTCAAGTGTTACTGCTGATACTTCCGATGATAACGAAGAAATCAATCAGAACGCAAATGTTGAATCACATATAGATATGCAGGAAGAAGAACAGGCTGATCAGTCAGAAACGGAAAGCCAAGATAATTTAGAAGACGGCGACACACAGTTTTCGCAAGATGATATTGACGCATTATTTGGGAGTTGATAGATGCCACAGTTTGAAGATGAAGACATGTATGAGATTTTCGACGGTTTTTTAATTGAAACCGCGGAAATCCTCGATCAGATTTCTCAGGATCTTATGCTGCTTGAAAGCGATTCTGAAAACATATCATTAGTAAATCAATTATTCCGGTCGTTCCATACTATTAAGGGTACATCTTCATTTATGGGGTTTACCCAGATTTCAGGATTTACTCATGAAGCTGAGGATTTACTAAATAAGCTCCGGAAAGAGGAGCTGAAAGTCAATGAGAATATTGTAGAGCTTTTATTGCTGTCTCGGGACGCTATAGAAACTATGGTCGATCAGATTAAAAATGATGAAAAAGTACAGACTTTTGATGATTTATTATCTATGATTCAAAAAGCCAAAGACGATAAATCTTCTGAAGATACCATGGATGCATCAACAGATAAATCCCTGATCGATTCGGTTAGCCAAATAGAAGGAGAAGGTGATTTCTCAGAAGATGAAGAAGCGCTTCTGCAAGCAGCTTTCGCAGAACTCAACTCTGAGTTTAACGCAAGCGAAGATGACACATCCGAGGAAAAAGAGGGTTCTGCTCCTGAAATAGAAAATTCTGAAAATGACATATCAGATGTAGAAGACAATAGTAAAGCAGAAGATGATTCCGATAAATCATCTGATAACGACAGCCATCAGCAATCAGACGAAAAGAAACAATCCTCTCAAGAGCAAAAAACTGAGAACAAATTACCCGCTAGGAAACCAACGTCTGCAACCGAAACCATAAGAATAGATATCGATCGCATTGAGTCTATGATGGACTTATCAGGTGAATTGGTACTCAGTCGCAATAGATTAGCTCAAATCACCAATAGGTTAGAAAACAATCCTAATGATCCGCATATTCTTCAGGAACTAATAGAAAATTATACCCAGCTTGATAAAGTTACCTCAGACATTCAGAACTCCGTGATGAAAATGAGGATGGTACAAGTCGGTAAACTTTATCAAAAAGCACCTAGAATAGTTAGAGATCTTTCTAGAGAATTTGATAAAAAAATCAAATTGGTCGTTTCCGGTGAAGATACAGAAATTGATAGAACCATCATAGAAGAGCTGAATGATCCACTGGTACATATGATCAGAAACTCCTGCGACCACGGAATCGAGTCTAAAGAAAAAAGACTTGCATCAGGTAAGAGCGAAGAAGGGCATATTTATTTAGACGCACTTCAGGAAGGTAATCATATTATTCTTAAGATCGGAGATGACGGCGCAGGTATCGATCCGAAAATCATTAAGAACAAATGTCTTGAAAAAGGAGTAATCACCCAATCCGAAGCTGATAATATGAGCGATAAGGATATAATCCAGCTTATTTTCGCACCTGGTTTTTCTACTGCACAGACAGTTTCCGCTGTTTCTGGCAGAGGCGTGGGTATGGATGTAGTAAGAACGAATATAAAAAAGCTTAAAGGTTCTATAGAAATCGAATCAACTGTAGGAAAAGGCTCTACCTTTATTATAAAACTTCCTCTTACCCTTGCGATAATTCAAGGTCTGCTTATAGGAATACAAGATGAGATCTATGCTTTACCTCTAACAACCGTTGATGAAGTCGTGACGGTAAAAGTTTCGGAAATCGAAGAAGTAAATTCACGTCCAGTTGTCAGGATCAGAAACCAGATAATACCTATTTTCGATCTGGAGAATATTTTTCAGAACCAGAGCAAGAAAAATGATCAAGATTACTTGAACATCGTAGTTGTAGCACATGGAAACGAAAAATCTGGTATTGTTGTGAGTTCACTACACGGTCAGCAAGAAATCGTTATTAAAACCTTAGGCCCTTTACTGCAGGGAACCAAAGGTATTGCAGGTAGTACAATTTTAGGCGATGGACGGGTAATTATGATACTCGATATGGGAGATATATTGGAAGATTACGAGGAAACACATTTAATGGAATCATTTGTATGAGTAAATTAAGAGTATTGATCGTAGACGATTCGGTAATTTTCAGAACCGCATTTAAGAAAATCTTCGATCAAGATGATATGGAGGTAGTTGGCACTGCTTCGAACGGCAAACAAGCTGTTGATATGGCTATTGAACTAAAGCCAGATGTTATTACTATGGATGTTGAAATGCCTATAATGAATGGTTTAGAGGCAACAAAAAGAATAATGGACCAGGAGCCTACAAAGATTATTCTCGTAAGTTCACTAACAACTGATAATTCTGAAGAAACAATCAAAGGTTTGTCTTATGGTGCTCTTGATCATGTACATAAAGTAAATAGGTTTGGTAGCCAGTCGGAAATCTCGGGTGAGGTATTAAATAAAATACGAGAAATAGGATATTCCAAAGCAAAGTTTTTACCTAGAAGAACCGCTAAAGAGAAATATGAGGATTCAAAAGGCAAAGATAATTCGGACAATAACAATAGTTCTACCCTATCAAAAAATCTTACTGGCGAATCATTTCCCCCTAAGTCAAAGATAAATCTGATAACGATCGGTATATCGACCGGTGGCCCGAATACTCTTATCGATATCATACCAAACTTCCCCTCGAAGTTAGAGATACCTATCGTAATTGTACAACATATGCCTCCAAAATTCACTAAGTCGCTTGCTGAAAGATTAAACAAAAAGACTGAACTTTATGTTACTGAAGCTATGGACGGTGAAAAACTAGAACCGAATCACATTTATATCTGCCCAGGTGGGATGCAGTCAAGAATTAAGCGGAATAGGATATATATTACCGAATCTGATACTAGTGCCGAACTATATGCCCCATCATATAATGTTTTACTAGAAAGCATAGAAAAAGACGCTCGAGGAGTCATGGCGTTTATGATGACGGGTATGGGATCAGACGGTACTCGAGGTTTTGGAATGATAAAAGAGAAAGGCGGTTTTACTGCCGCTCAATCAACCTCTACCTGCATAATTTCAGGCATGCCAAAATCCGCTATTGATGCCAATGTTGTTGACTGGATTTTTGACTTGCACCAGATACCTGCCGCTATTACAAAAATAGCCGCTAAAGAATAGCGGCTATTTTGGCTTTCACCATAACATGAGTTAAGATTTTTTATACTTCTTGCTCGGCGAGCCATCTTTCCGCATCCATAGCTGCCATGCACCCTGTACCAGCGGCGGTAATCGCTTGCCTATATGTCCAATCCTGTGCGTCTCCACTTGCGAACACGCCTTCTATATTTGTATAAGTTGATCCCGGTTTAGTGATTATATATCCGGTTTCATTCATATCTATGGTCTTTTGGAATATTTCAGTATTTGGTTTATGACCGATAGCGATAAAAGCACCACCACCTTCTAGGAATTCTATTTCGCCAGTCTGAGTGTTTTTAGTATTTACGCCTGTAAGTTTCTTAACTCCGTTTGTCGATTCACCTACGAATTCATCAACTACTACATTAGTGATAATATCTATTTTCTCGTGTTCCTTTGCTCTTTTTAGCATTATCTGAGAGGCACGGAAATTTTCACTTCTATTAAGGATGGTTACTTTATCTGAAAAATTGGTAAGGAACAACGCTTCTTCCATTGCTGTATCACCGCCACCAACTATAAAGAGATTTTTCTCACCTTTAAAGAAAAAACCATCACATGTAGCACAAGCCGATATACCAGAGCCCCAGTACTCTGCCTCAGATGGAATACCGAGTAATTTTGCGGTAGCTCCAGTAGAAATAATTACAGCGTCCGCGGTATAATCATTTCTATCTGACTTCATTTTAAAAGGTCTTTCTGAAAAATCTACTTCAGATATAGTTTCAAATCTTGTTTCCGTACCAAATCTCTGAGCTTGTTTCCTAAGTATATCCATCATCTCAGGGCCTTGAACACCATTAACAAAACCAGGATAATTTTCCACATCTGTAGTTATTGTCAGTTGGCCGCCAGGCTGCTGCCCTTCAAGTACAAGGGTATCAAGTTCCGCCCTGGAGCTGTATAACGCAGCTGTAAGACCAGCCGGGCCGGAACCGATGATTATTACTTTTCTATGTTCTGCCATTTTACTTATACTCTTCAATTTCTTTTAAGAATCTCTCAATCAGATTTAGATCAACGTGCTGCATAACCACGATCTTCCAAAAGAGGTTATCATCATTATGTTCTTCTGGGATAAGCCCATACTTTTCACAGACATTTTTGTTAACATCTTTAGATAACAAAGTTACGATATTCAGTTTGGGTTCTCTGAAAAATCTTATATTTTTTTTCTCAAGTTGTTCACATAATCTATCTGTTCTCCTGTTCAGTACCTCAATACGTTCCTGCCAGCCATAGTAACCGTAGGTCATTAAAATCATCCATACAGCTATTGCATTCGCGCCTGAACGGGAGCCGGAAAGAGTTAAGTCAAGGCCATTTACATATCCAGCTTCCTCTGTAACTGAATATCGCATCAATCCTTTCTCGCTAAGAAAATACCTGTTCCGTATGGTGCTTGTAGCATTTTATGTGCGTCTATTGTAATTGAATCTATTCGTTTATCAGCAAAGCAGAGATGGTTGTTTTCGTTAGCTACAGCATATATAAAACCACCGTAAGCTCCGTCAACGTGTGCATGATATGTAATATCCTCATTGTCCAGTAGATCGATCATCTCAAATCCATCAACCGAGCCAAACATCGTGGTACCCATATTCAGCACTGCAATCGCTGCCTTTATTCCGCTGTTCTTAATGATATCAAATGATTTTTCGATGACTATTTTTCTATCACCTTCAGATACTGGCAGTTGTATAAGATTGATATTTAAGAGATTTGCGGCTTTGGGAATAGAGTAATGGGTATCTTCAGAGCATACTATAGCTATCTCATTAATATCGAAGCCTTCAGAGATAAGTTTATTCCTATATATCCAACATGCTTGGATATTTGCCTCTGTACCCCCTGATGCGATATATCCGTCTGTTTGACCAGGCTTAGCATTGAAAAGATCAACTCCCAAAAGCTCTATTGTCTCACGCTCTATCTGCTGAGTGCCTTTGAAAAACTCCTCACTCTCACCCATAGTGTGGCAGCCGATATGGTTCGGATTCTTAACTAAGGATGATAGGAATGGTGCTTGGTCCAGAAAAGGGAAATCGTCATAAAATACATTGCTATCTAAATGACTTGCTGGGACCCCCATAATATCGGAATGTCTGAAATCAACGTTTTCTTTTAAAGCCTCAAATACTCTTTCTCTGATTTCCTTATTAGTTTTTCTGATCCAGTGTTCTTTTTGATTCATTATTGTAGATTATCTCTCGTGCGTTTCTTTTTAGTCCTTCAAGCCCAGCCCTTTTAATAGCAGACTTCTCTTTTTTGAGATTGTACTCTTCTTCTTTCATCTGAAAAACGGTTTCTGGTTCTATTGAAGATCCGAATTTATTCTGGTAGAATGATTCTATAGGAGAAAGAGGATTTCTGATATTATTATAAGGGCATACCATTTGGCAAACATCACATCCATATATCCAGCCTGACAAATCTTCATTTAACTCTTTATCTACTGGACTCTCTATTGTAAGATATGATATACATTTATTACTATCAACTATGTATGGGCTAATTATAGCACCTGTCGGGCAATTATCCAAACACAAAGTACATGTCCCGCATCTATCAAGTAAAGGTTCATCAATAGGCAGTTCAATGCTGGTAAGAATTATACCAATAAATGTATATGAACCGAGTTTTTTATTTAGTATAAGACTGTTCTTACCCCGCCATCCAACGCCAGCTTTAACGGCTAGATCTCTTTCAAGTAACGGGCCGGTATCGGAATATATTCTATTTGGAAATTCAATACCAGATTCGGATTTTACTCTTTTGACCAGTTCATTTAATGTTTTTGGAACAACATCATGATAATCCCTACCCCACGCGTATTGAGCTATTTTACCATTAGCATCACTATTAAATGATTTGTTATAGTATCTGCCAGTATTATATGATAGAAGGCATACAATTGCTGTACCCGAATCTGCATCTATCACTTTGGAAGGGTTATGTCTTTTATCGTGGTTTCTCTCAAGCCATTTCATATCCGCATGGTAACCGTTATCAATCCAGTTTTTGAACCTGGAAAACTCATCACCCATTGATTTCAGATCGGTAAACCCTATTTCAGATATTCCTAATTCAGTAGCTTTATTTGTAAATAGCTTTTTTATTTCTGAAGGGTTCAATTCTTTCTACTACGTAAAGGCTTAGGATTAACTGTGAAAGTAAGGTCTTCTGATTCTAGTTTACCGTAATCGGTATCAGTGGAAATTCGATTTCTTATTTTCATATCGGCTATGAAACCTATCATAGCAGCATTATCTACAGTATATTCCATAGAGGGATAATAAACTGAAAGTTCATCTGTTGAATTACTTTGAAATCTATTTCTTAGATCCGAATTAGCAGATACCCCACCATTGACTGTAACGGTTTTAGCTTGATATTTTTTTGCTGCTTTTATAGTTTTGGCTACCAGTACCTCGTTAATAGCCGCTTGTACCGACGCACAGATATCTGGAAGATCAACATCAGGAGGAAAGTTACCTTGGCCGTAATTGTTATCTATAAAACGCCTAACTGAAGTTTTCAAGCCGCTGAAGCTAAAATCATAATTAAGCTCGTTGATCATTGGGCGGGGAAAGTCATATTTAGTTGATTCACCCTTTTTAGCAAGCTTGTCTATTAATGGCCCGCCTGGGTATCCTAAGCCTAAAATCTTCGCTGTCTTATCATAAGCCTCTCCGGCGGCATCATCTTTCGTACTTCCTATGATTTCATATCTATCATAGCTGTGTACCAAGAAAATAGAAGTATGACCTCCGCTTACCACCAAAGATATAAAAGGAAAACCTATATTAGGGTTTTCTATAATACAAGAAAATATATGCCCTTCGATATGATCGATAGGTAGGACAGGAATTTCATAAGCCACGGCCAAACCCTTTGCGAACGAAGTACCTACAACGAGAGATCCCGATAGGCCAGGCTTATGAGTAACGGCTATCGCCTCAATCATTGACATATCAATATCAGCTTGCTCAACAGCGAGATGGGCTATTTGACTTATAACAGAAATATGCTCTCTTGATGCCAGTTCGGGTACTATCCCCCCCCACTTATTATGTACTTCTTGACTGGAGATAATATTGGAAAGGACATTATAACCATTGACAACAGCTACCGCAGTATCATCACAGGAAGTTTCTATGGCAAGTATTAATGCCATATCAAATACTCTTTAGATATTTAAGAAGAATGTTTGAAGCATAAGTAACACTGAGTTCCCGATTCATATCCCTGTTTCTTCCAAATGTAAACTTTTTAGCAGTAGTCTTCTGTGGAGTACTCATGCCTATCCAAACCGTTCCAACAGGTTTATCATCGCTACCACCATCAGGGCCGGCAATGCCCGTTACCGAAAGCGATATGTCTGTAACAAGTTTGGATTTGATGCCTTCGGCCATCTCTATTGCACACTTCTCGGAAACAGCCCCATGATATTCTATCGTTGAGGGATCTACTCCTAAATGTTCGATCTTTACATCATTGGAGTAAGATATTATTCCGCCTTCGAAAAACTTAGCTGATCCGGGTTTATCTGTAAAATATGCTCCGAGCATACCAGCAGTACAAGATTCAGCTACAGATAATGTGAAATCATTATCGATCAAAAGCTTTTTTATCTCTTCAATCTTACCTTTTTCGCCTGATCCCACAATGTATTTTTCAATAATCTCGGATATGATTTCGGAGTATTTCTTCAGTTTTTTATCTGCTTCATCGAAACTCTCACATTCTACACCTATCCTAATCCTGACACCACTTGTAGAAGGAAGATATGCTACAGAAGATGATTCATCCAATATATCATTTACATCTCCAATTAAAGAAGCGAGATCGGACTCACCGATGCCAGAAGTTTCGATTGTATGGTATTTCTGAAGAAGATAATCACTAGCCAAGCTTTTTTTGAAAGTTTCATTGATATATCCTTTGACCATTTCTACCATTTCTTTTGGCACGCCTGGAACAGAGAATACATGTTTGTTTGAACCATTCCATTTCTCATTATAATGTATTCCGGGGGCTGTTCCGACATTATTTATGATAGCTTTTGCTTTTTTTGGGAAACGAGATAGTTCATAATTGACATCTCTCATTTCCCTATTCCGATTTGAAAAATATTCTTTTATTCTTTTGAGTAGATCATCTCTATCTTCTAACTCATCTACAAAAAAATCTACTAGAACATCTTTTGTTATATCGTCATGGGTAGGGCCGAGTCCACCTGTGATTATAAGTGCATCCACTCTGTCTAAAAGATATTCTAACTGCTCTTTCATAATTTTGGGGTCATCTGGACAGCAAAAAGAATATAGTAACTTGCCCCCTAATCCAGCTACCTGAGATCCGATAAATGCTGCATTGGAATTAACTGTCTGGCCTATCAGTATCTCATCGCCAACTGTCAATACTCCGACGTTATATCTGTTCTTTTTCAAGCCCTTCCTTTTTTCTTTATGGCAAAGAGTTTATCCATAGGGACGGTGAACTTGCCTATATTGTCTTCATCTTTAGCTTTTGTTCCATGATAATCCGAGCCTCCACTTCCGAGCATCCAGTAATTATCTATCAAACCCTTATATTTTGCTGACATTACTATATCGTGTGATGGGTGAACATACTCAATACCATCCAGACCTTTGTGCAGCAATCTATGTATGGTTTTCTGCTGAGTATGTTTACCTGGATGGGCTATAATCGTTACACCACCTGCCTTCTTCACCATTTTGATAGCTTCAACTGTATCTATATGGCTGGTAGGCACAAAACCTTTCTTACCATAAGTGAGGTAATTATCGAAGGCTTCCTTGATTGTAGATACATACTCTTTCTCCAGCAGCATCTGCGCGATATGTGGGCGGCCATGTACGCCGTGCTTAACCAGTTCGTCAAGCCTGCTAATATCTAGATCAAATCCCTGACCGCGAAGTTTATGAACCATTTGCTCTGCGCGGTTCTTTCGCTTCTCTTTATACTTGATAGTATAATCTTTTAGAGTCTCATCATCTGTTTTGAAAGCGTAGGATAGTAGATGTAATTCCCTATTATTATAGCTTGTGGATATTTCCATACCCGGAATAGTCTCAAGTTTGCCATGGGCAGCTTGCTTAAAGCTTTCATAAGCTTCATAGTTATCATGATCGGTAACCACTAAGCCTTCTAAACCATTGGAAGTCGCTTTTTCTACTAAATCTTCTGGTGATAATCGCCCGTCTGAGAAATAAGTATGCGTATGCATGTCACAACCGGGCATCAATCCTCCAGTTTATTATATGAATCAATTATCCCTTCCATCAGATCATCCACAGGCAGTACCTTGGACTCTCCGCTTTTACGAAGCTTGACCTCTACCTCTCCTTTTTGCAGGCTTTTCGATCCAATTACGATATGAATCGGCACACCGATAAGCTCGGAATCCTTGAATTTGAATCCTGGTGATGCCTTGCGGTCATCGTACAGCACCGAGTATCCGCTATGTTGCAAACTATTATAAGTGGTGTCCGCAAGCTCCTCTACTGCTTTGTCTTTATCCGCACCGATTGTTATGATATGGAAGTCGAACGGCGTTAAAGCCTTATTCCAAACTATCCCTTTTTCGTCATGGTTCTGTTCAATGAAGCAGGCCATGATTCTTTCCATTCCTATGCCGTATGATCCCATTATAATCGGCTTCTCCTTACCATTTTGATCGAGGAATTTAGCACCCATAGCCTCAGAGTATCTAGTACCCAGCTTGAATATATGTCCTGTCTCGATCGCGTTGGTTATAATCAGCGCCTTGCCACTCTCGATATCCCTTTCGCCAGCCTTTACCGTTCTGAGATTTACGAATCTGATTTCTCCGCAGTCTCTTTCTAGGCTTACGTTCTTCAGGTGATAGCCGTCTTCATTTGCACCGCAGTACAATCCTATCCGTCCCTCCAGAAGATCATCCGCGATTACCGGCATATCTTCTATCCCTACCGGCCCTATAGATCCTGCGTTTGCTCCTGTAAGCCCTACAAGTTCTTCACTAGTTGCGGGTCTGAACTTATCCGTGCCGAAAGCCGCCTCGAGCTTCGTGTCATTCGCCTCATCGACTCCTCGCATAAGCACCAGATGGCCCTTACCCTCCACGAGATAGACCAGGCTCTTCACGCAATACCTTTCGTCAAGCCCGAACTGTTCTGCTAGCTCTGTTATAGTTTTAGCGTTCGGTGTGGCGAACTTCTTCGCCTCCGGATTATCAGCGGGGTTCTCTGTTTTTTCTACATCTGACACCGCTACTTCCAGATTAGCCGCATATCCGCCAGGAACGTAAGCGCAGGTATCCTCGCCGTTCTCATTCGGGACCATAAACTCCTGGGAGCCGCTGCCCCCCATCGCCCCTGAGCTCGCCCCCACGATGAAATAATCCAGTCCGCAACGGTCAAATATCTTTATATATGCCTGTTTCTGGCTTTCGTAGCTATTATTAAGCCCGTCTTCCGTGGCATCCAGCGAGTAAGCATCTTTCATTATGAACTGTCGCCCCCGGAGGACGCCTGACTTTGGCCTGGCCTCATATCTGTACTTCGTCTGGATCTGATACCACATCTGCGGCATCTCCTTATAGCTCGCGATATGCTGCCGTGCATGGTAGGTGATCACTTCCTCGTGAGTAGGTGCCAGCACAAGACCGTCATTATTCTTGATGTGCATCAGTACCTCGCCCATCGCCTCCACGCGGCCAGTCTCCTCCCAGATTTCTTTGGGATTTAGCCCTGGTAGAAGGAATTCCTGTGCTCCTATACGGTTTTGCTCCTCACGTACTATAGCCTCTATCTTGCGAAGAACTCTCAAACCTACTGGCAACCAAGAGAATACCCCTGCCGCTAACTGCCGCACCATTCCGGCCCTAAGCATCAGTTTGTGGCTCGGCATCTGCACGTCTCTGTCAACATCTTTAAGCGTCGGAACGAATGATTTACTTAATCTCATAATAATATAGTCTTGTATACAAGGGTGTTACAGAAAAAGTGTGCAAATTTTGTACAAGTATTTCTGATTAATGATTTTTCACGTATACGAAAATAACATAATGGAAGTAAAGACGAGGAATGAACTGGGATTAGTTATTAGACTGTATCAGATATCTGAATTGAAGAGCTTAAATTTCGGAGAAATTGATATGGGTGAGTGTATTGGGACATGAATAGGATTATTAAACTTCTTACATATTTAAGATGTTAGTATTCTAAAGCAAACGTATGATTATATCATTCGGCTCTAAAGAAAGCGAGTGCTTAGTACTAGTTCTGTATGTTATCGAAAGAATTTTACCTTTTAAAGCCAAAATCGGTTTAAATGCTTTTAAAAGCTCTTACATACACATTAGAACCAGCCGCTTTTATCCAATGGATAGCCATAGTCCAAGTCACAGCTTAGCGGTGACTGCAACTGCTCCTTGTTACCGTTCCCGTCATATTGGTAATCAATATACTGCCCTTTGAGGACGATGCTTTAAAGCAAAAGTGCTAAAACAATTAATATATAGTTAATTCTTAAGTCTTTCATTATTGTAACATTGGTTTAATATTTGTCAATTTGTTATCTGTACAAGAACTATTTATTTATTATTTCTAAGACTTGGTCGGTGGAAAGAAGTTTTTTCGACCAGTATACAACTACAGCTTCGTAACCATTACTTTTTATTTGATCTTTTTGAGATAAAATATGTAATCTTGATTCACTCATTAGAAAGTCTGTTTTATAATGAAATTTTTCCTTGTCAAAATAACTATTCTTATCCCGTTTAACACCCCTAGTAATAAAACCGACCTTTTTATTTACTAAATTTTGTTTTGCTGTATCAAGACCAAACAAATGATTAAGATAGTATCCTTCATATTTGTTTAAAGTAGAAGATGTATTTATACCTAATGAATCGAAATTTCTAATTACATTAAGGGGTAATGATTGGAAAGATCTATTATTAGGTAGAATTATCACACTCATTGTTGAGACATATAGCATGAATGTTATTGTTAAAATTTTCATTATTTTCATCTCTTATCTATTATATATCGGTATACCGTTTAGTAACTGAAGGTTTAAAAGAAGTGCTCTATTTTGTAACATTTCCGTATGCCCCCTATTGCTATATACCTCCATTACGGGTAACTTTGCAAGATGGATACAGCAAAGAGAATAGAGTTATTAAAAGGCGAGATTAACAAGCATAATGATCTTTATTATAATCAGGCGAAGCCAATAATCAGTGACCGCGAGTATGATAGCCTTTTATCAGAACTACAGCAATTAGAAAAAGATAACCCTGATCTTCTAACCTCGGATTCCCCTACTCAGCGGGTCGGAGCGGATCCTGTATCAGGTTTTGATACAGTCGATCATATCAAACCTATGCTTTCACTCCAGAATACTTATAATGAGGAAGAGCTTAGGAAATTCGATGAACGTGTCGCAAAAAATCTTGATACACATAGCTACACTTATTTCTGTGAGTTGAAATTCGATGGCGTCGCTATCTCCCTGATATACGAAGGCGGGATATTGCAGAGGGCCGTAACTCGTGGAAATGGCTATCAGGGAGATAATATTATCTCAAATGCCCGCACTATTAAAGAAATCCCACTAAAAATAGAGAATAATAATCTTATCGAGGTACGCGGGGAAGTCTATATGACAAATGAAGACTTTGCTAGACTGAACGTCAATCGTGAGGAACTGGGTTTATCGACCTATGCAAACCCGCGAAACACGACCGCAGGCACGATGAAACTACTCGACAGCCGCGAAGCTGCCAAAAGAAGGCTTAAATTATTCACTTATTACTTGGATATTGACACTCATCAAACATCTTCTCTATCAGAAGATATTCTACTACTAGATAAACTGGGTTTTCCTGTCTCCGATGCCGCAAGAAAACTAAATACTATCGATGATGTTTTAGAATTTGTATCCATTTGGGAGACAAAAAGACACGAACTCCCCTATATGATAGACGGAATAGTTGTTAAGGTAAATGAAAAACGTTATCAGGACGAATTGGGATGGGTTTCTAGGAGTCCTAGATGGGCGATTTCCTATAAATACGAGGCGGAAAGAGCTGAGACAACAGTTCGGGACATTACACTGAATATCGGTAGGACCGGAGCGGTTACACCAACAGCAGAACTTGAGCCTGTAGAGCTCGCCGGGACAGTCGTAAAGAGGTGTTCGATCCATAATGAAGATTATATAAAAGAGAAAGATATCCGAATCGGAGATACAGTATTAATTGAGAAAGCCGGTGAGATAATCCCTCAAATTGTATCGGTAATAACTGATAAAAGAACAGTAAATTCCGTCCCCTATATTTTCCCCGACGAAGTCGAGGGGATGGCTATAGCCCGCCGGGAAGGCGAAGCGGCCTATTTCATAGTCGGAGAGGATAACACATGGACACTAAAGAAAAAGGTAGAGCATTTTTCAAGCCGCTCTGGAATGGATATTGAAAATCTGGGAGAGCGGATAATATCAGATTTTGTCGATCGGGGATGGCTGACCTCTTTATCGGACGTTTATAGGCTCAAAGACCTACGAGAAGATATATTAGACCTCGAAGGATGGAAAGAAAAAAGCACGGACAACCTCCTTCAATCCATTGAGGAAAGTAAAAAAAAGCCTTTTGAAAAACTTTTATATTCCCTGGGGATAAAATTCATCGGAGAAAGGGGTGCAAAGCTTTTATCAGAGAATTTCAGGTCGATTGATGATCTCGCAAAGGCCAGCGTGGAGGAGATGACTGCCATCCATGAGGTAGGAGAGAAAATGGCAGAGGCTGTAAGGGACTGGTTTACAGATCCAAAGAACCAGATTCTGATCAAAGACTTTAAACAGTTCGGGCTACAGCTCGAAAATATACAGAATAACAGGCGCCAGGGACCCAAACCACTCGAGGGGCAGACTTTTGTCTTCACCGGGGAGCTTTTGAGCATGAAGCGTAGCGAGGCAGCGGGTATAGTGGAGTCGCTCGGAGGTCGGGAAATGAAATCAGTGAGCAAGAAGACTGGCACGGTAGTCGCCGGAGAAAAAGCAGGCAGCAAATTGGAAAAAGCAAAAACTCACGGAGTTAAAGTAATGACCGAACAAGAGTTTTTGAAGTTTATTGACGAGATCAACCAAGAGATATAGAATATCGCAAAGCAAACCAAAATAACCAAGCCCAAAGCCAGGGCAAAACCTACGTCAAAGACTATTTCGATAGCTTCACCGAAGGAGAATACTAAATATATTATAGCGCTCATAGTATTTAGTATAATCAATATATCTCTTTGGCAGTTCCCTATCGGCCGTTTGATCATCTATCCTTTCACTATCCTCGGTACTTGGTTCCATGAGATGGGGCACGGGCTTATGGCAATGATTCTAGGCGGTCATTTCCACGAGCTGGAGATCTATACTAATGGCTCAGGGCTTGCAAGGCACAGCGGCGATCTTTTCGGTGGCCCGATCGGCAGAGCCTTAGTAGCCGCAGGAGGGCCCCTGGGGCCTGCTGTTGCGGGCTCGGCAATGATTTATTCAGTTAAAAGCCCTAAGAAAACAAAAGCCGCACTTTGGATTTTATCAATAGTGATGATTGTATCAGTATTATACTTTGTAAGGTCTTGGTTCGGTATATTGTTTATATCGATATTCGCTGCGATATCGGTATATATTAACATAAACGCATCGGAGAAAGCTAAGAGATATTTACTACTGTTTCTTGGGACGCAGGCTGTTCTGTCAACTTATATCTCTATCGATTATCTGCTATCGCCTGGTGCTAATATCGGCGGTGAAGTATATCCATCTGATTCTATGCAGATAGCTAATAATCTGCTCCTGCCCTATGGCTTCTGGGGGGTGCTGATGATATTTATATCTATTCTATTAGTTTGGTCGGCAGTTCAGTCTTTGTATAAGAGGTGACTAGTAGACTTTAAACTATATTAAGAGTTTTAAGTTCTGTAATATTATCAAAATCTGAATCACTTGTCAATAATACCCGGTTATCCAAGATAGCAGTAGCTGCTATATTTGCATCACCAAGCTTCAGTGAATATTTCCTTCGAAGTAAAGATGCTTTAGCAGATATTTCTAAATTTAAGACATGATAATTGAATCTATTTAGAAAATTCTCAATTTTATATAATTCATCTGCAATTGAGTTTTTCCAGCTTAACATTTCTATATATGTAACTAATAAAATAGTTGAATTGTTAAATTTTGATTCGAGTATGCTAGGGGAATTATCAGTTAACGATTTATTTATATAGTAAATTAATATATTCGTATCAATCAGTTACTTATTCATATTTACCTTTTCTTCCTTCTTTTACATAATCAAGAAATTCTTGCTCTTCTTTTTGTGTAAGATTAATGATACCTCTAAATCGACTCCAATCTGTCTTTTTTCTTACTTCTCGTAAATCTTCTTCTATATTAAGCATATCTTGATTTTGCATTTCTCTTAACAAGCTGAGAATACCAGAGTCCCTAACAGTAACCCTATATGTTTTATTAATTTCACTCATTGTCTAATATCCTAGTATTAGAAATCATATTTATATAGAACGTAATAAAAATAATACTTGTTAATGTATAATTAAGATTTCACGCTTCAATTGGCTCTTCGCTTTGTAGTTCTTTACGGCGCTGCTCTACCTCTTCGCTATTTCGGTACTCATCGTAAGGGAGCATTTTATCTATCATACCTTGTGGGGCTATTTCGATAACTCTGTTGGAAGTAGATGATATAAGTTCATGGTCGGATGAGGTAAAGAGTATAACCGATGAATATTTTACAAGGGCATCATTCAGTGCGGTAATCGCTTCAAGGTCCAGGTGGTTGGTTGGGTCGTCCATCAGTAGAACATTCGCACCTGAGTTCATCGTTTTGGAGAGCATACATCTTACTTTCTCACCACCTGAAAGCACACTTGTATCTTTCAAGGTCTCTTCACCGCTAAACAGCATTCGGCCAAGGAAAGTACGTACAAAAGTCTCATCCTTATCTTTAGAGTATTGGCGAAGCCAGTCTATCAGATTCATCCCGCCGAGGAAATACTCGCCGTTTTCTTTTGGTATATAGGATTTTGTAACGGTAACACCCCAGTTTACCTCGCCTGTAAGCGGCTCTCTCTCGCCGTTGAGAATATCAAAAAGATATGAAACCGCAACATCGTTTTCCGATATGAATACTATTTTATCATTTGCGTTTACTGTAAAGTTCACATCAGAAAAGAGAAGATTCCCCTCATCATCTTTCATAGAAAGTTTCTCTACGCTGAGTATAATATTACCTACTTCCCTATCAGGCTTGAACTCAACATAAGGGAAACGGCGGGAAGTCTTAGGCATAGATTCAACAGATAGCTTATCTATCATTTTCTTACGTGCGGTGGCCTGCTTGGATTTGGATGCGTTCGCGCTGAACCGCTGGATGAACTCTTGCAGCTCTTTGATCTTTGCGTCAGCTTTTTTGTTCTGATCACGGTTCTGCTTGCTAGCTAGCTGGGATGCCTGATACCAAAACTCATAGTTACCAGTGTACATGTTCATCTGCTGATAATCGATATCGGCGATATTCGTACACACGTTGTTCAGGAAGTGCCTATCGTGAGATACGACAATCACTAAGTTATTGAAATTGTATAGAAACTGCTCCAGCCATTCTATGGCTTTCATGTCCAAGTTGTTCGTAGGCTCATCCATCAAAAGGATATCAGGATTTCCGAAAAGTGCCTGAGCTATCAAAACCTTTACTTTATCGCCGGATTCAAGATCCTTCATGTATTTGTCATGAAACTCATCGCCAAGCCCAAGGCCAGCCAGAAGCTGGGCAGCATCTGATTCTGACTCGTAGCCGTTCATTTCAGCAAACTCTGCTTCTATCTCCCCGATGCGGATACCTTCTTCTTCTGTATATTCGGTTTTGGAATATAACTCTTCGCGCTCTTTTGCAATTTTATAGAGTTCTTTATAGCCCATGATAACGGTATCGAGTACTTTTTTATCATCATACTTGAACTGGTTTTGCTCAAGAATCGCCATTCGCTTGCCAGGTTCTATATATATCTGACCGCTTGTGGGCTCTATTTCTTTTGACAATAGTTTGATAAATGTAGATTTACCAGCACCATTGGCACCGATAAGGCCATAACAGTTTCCAGAGGTGAACTTAACATTCACATCCTTAAAAAGTATTCTTTTACCAAACTGGAGGGTTACATTGTTTGCTGCGATCATTCCGGAACTCTTTTTGCAGTTATTCTTTAATTAAAACTAAATAGAAAAAAGCCTGTATTCAGGCTTTTTATAATACGAAAATTATTTGCGATTGTGGCTTTATTCGTCCATCAGTTCTTTTTCTTTGATGGCCAAAAGCTCATCTACGTTAGCTACATATTTATCGGTAAGCTTCTGTATCTCGTCTTCACCTGATTTTTTCTCGTCTTCAGATAATTCCTTATCCTTTTCTGCTTTTTTCAGGTTATCGTTGTGGTCTCTTCTGATGTTTCGAATAGCGATTTTTGCTTCTTCTGCATATTTTTTTGTGACCTTAACGTACTCTTTTCTCCGCTCTTCGGTAAGGGGCGGTACGGGTATGCGTATCAATGTGCCGTCATTCTGTGGGTTGAAACCGAGATCGGCTGATCTGATCGCTTTTTCGATTTCCGCTATTAGTGATTTGTCCCACGGTTGGATCACAATTGTCCTCGCATCGGGCACGTTAACGGTAGCTGTTGCATTTATAGCTTGTTTTTGGCCGTAGGCATCAACGGAGACACCATCGAGTAATGACTGAGAAGCGCGGCCAGTTCTTACTTTTTGAAGTTGTTGTTTGTAGAACTCAATGGATTTCTCCATGTTCTGTTCTGCATCCAATATTTCTTCTTGTAATTCCATTTTTTTCTATCCGGTTACAGTTGTACCAATATCTTCGCCTTTTATTAGCTTTAGCAGATTCCCTTGCTGGTTAAAATCAAAAACCTTTAAAGGGAGTCCGTTTTCCGCACAGAGTGTAATGGCTGTATGATCCATTACCTTGAGATCCTGATCTAATATCTCTTTGAAAGAGATTGTATTATATTTAACCGCTTTAGGGTTTATTTCGGGATCGCTGTCATATATTCCGTTAACTCTCGTGGCTTTGATAACAATCTCTGCCTCGATTTCTATTGCTCTAAGAACCGCTGCTGTATCGGTTGTGAAGTAAGGGTTTCCCGTTCCGGCACCGAAGAGCACAACTCTGTTTTTCTCGAGATGCCTTACAGCCCTACGCCTTATAAATGATTCTGCTACCTGCTCCATTTTAATTGCTGAAAGCAATCTGGTAGGAACCCCTTCATGTTCAAGAGCGTTTTGGAACGCGATACAGTTGATTACAGTAGCAAGCATTCCCATGTGGTCGCCAGAAACTTTATCAATGCCTTGAGCCGCAGCTTGGATACCCCGGAAAATATTTCCACCGCCTATAACTATACCAATCTGGCAGCCGATATTATATATACCGGCTACCTCTTTGGCAAATACTTTAAGCATTTCGGCATCTATTCCGAAAGAACCTTGCCCCATGAGCGATTCACCGCTCATTTTCAGTAATATTCTATTGTATTGGCTGTAGGACATCAGTTGCCTATCGCCACTCTTTTGAAGCTGGATACCGTAGCTTCAGAATCTACGTCTTTTACTACTTCTTTTACTGTCTTGCTGCTGTCTTTAACAAATACTTGTTCGAGCAAGCAGTTTTCTTTGTAGAATTTCTGAACTCTGCCCATAGCGACTTTTTCTGCGATATCATCAGGCTTGCCGTCTTCTTTGGCTTGTTCGATATAGATCTGTTTCTCTTTGTCCAGAGTTTCTTGATCTACGTCATCGCGTGAAACAGCTACAGGGTTCATAGCCGCTACCTGCATAGCTACGTCGCGGATTGTATCAGCGTTATCACCGCTCAGGCCCGGCTTGTTAACTTCTACAAGTACACCAAGTTTGTTACCGCCGTGGTTGTAAGCGGAAACAAAACCATCCGTAGAGATTTTTTCAAGTTTGCCCAGCTCTATTTTCTCGCTGAACTTAGCAAGAATATCTTTGTGGTACTCTTCAAAAGTGTTACCATTGGAAGCACTAGCCGATAGAAGCTCTTCTTTACTAGAGTAATCGTTATTTAGGTAGTTGTTGGCTAAGTCAGATACAAAATCAGTGAACTCTTCGTTTCTGGCTACAAAGTCGGTTTCGCAGGTAACCTGAACGATAGCGCCTTTTTTGTTGTCACCGGAAGTTACTGCCAATACCATACCTTCGTTAGCTTCTTTATCGGCACGCTTAGCTGCTGAAGCCGCACCTTTTTTACGAAGCTCGTCAACTGCTACTTCCATATCGCCGTTGGCTTCAACGAGTGCTTTTTTACAATCGGCCATACCGGCACCGGTCTTGTCTCTTAATTCTTTTACTTGTTTAGCTGTTATCTCTGCCATGATAGCTTATAATTTTAGATGTTAATGATTTTCCAAAAAAAAGCACCCCGTTTGAAGGGATGCTTGAGATTTTATTTTTAAGATTCAGTTGTTTCGGCTTTTGCTTGTTCGCCTGAATCATCATTTGCCTCTGGCTTTGATTCTGCCTGAGGCTGCGGATTGTCTTTTTTAGTTACCCGCGTTCTTTTTCTTTCCCTCATTTTCCGCTGCACGCCTTTCTGATTACCTGCTTGATCTGAATCCTGCTCTTTGGCTATACGCTCGGTGCTGGATTCGAATTCAGCTTGTTTGGCTCTTGCCACGTCCCCACCTTCGGCAATAGCGTCAGCAAGTGTTTTGGTGATCAGATCGATAGTACCGATTGAGTCATCGTTTGCTGGTATGGGGAAATCCACCTGAGTAGGATCGGTATTGGTATCTGTGATAGCAATAACGGGTATTCCGAGGTTTTGAGCTTCTTTAATAGCAAGGTGTTCTTTTCTTATATCAACAACGAAAAGCGCGCCTGGCAGTCTTGTAAGATTCTCTATACCGCCGAAAACTCTTCTCAACCTGTCTTTTTCACGGTCGAGAAGCAATCTTTCTTTCTTAGTGATTTTCTCATAGGTCCCATCTACAGACATTTTCTCGATAGAGTGCAGTCTTTTGATTGACTTACGGATAGTGGCAAAGTTAGTAAGCATACCACCGAGCCATCTATCGGTAACGTAGTTCATCTTGGTACGAATAGCTTCGTCTTCAATGATAGATTTGGCTTGGTTCTTAGTACCTACAAAAAGGATAACCTTACCCTGGGAGGCTATATCATAAACGGCTTGGCGAGCAAGCTCCAGAAGGATCTGCGTTTTACGCAGGTCTATGATATGGATGCCGTTTTTCTCGGTGAAGATGAATTTTTCCATCTTCGGATTCCAACGGCGAGTCAGGTGGCCGAAATGCGCACCTGTCTTTAGCAGCTCTTCAATAGAGACTTTTGGAGTCATAATTTATCTATATTTAAAATTGTGTTTGAACTTTGATGCTGTTCATCCAATAACCGTTCAATCTTTGCTCTTCTGTTCATATTAGTTCCTATCTGTTCATATATAATGAAAAGATTCGGGAAGTTAATGAAAGAGCAAGACCACACGCGGCCTGTCCGAGCATCTGTTTTTTGTAGAAAAACAAAATTAACGTTTGGAGAACTGGAATTTCTTACGTGCTTTTTTCAAGCCGTATTTTTTCCTTTCCACCATACGCGGATCGCGAGTCATGTAGCCAGCTTTTTTAAGAGTTGGTTTCAGTTCGGCATCATATTCCACAAGTGCTCTGGATAGGCCAAGCCTAATTGCACCTGTCTGTCCGGTAAGACCGCCGCCTCTAACGGTGACATCAACATCGAAGTTGCCTTCGTTGTCAGTCATCTTAAGAGGGCTAAGGGCGTTTTTCCTTTGAAGTTCTACTGGCAAATAGTCAGCAGCCTCACGCCCGTTGATCTTAACCTTACCAGAACCTGGATAAAGCCTTACCTGCGCTACAGATGTTTTTCTACGACCTGTTTGTTGGTAAACTTTCATAGCAAGGGATTAGTTAAAAAAATTAGTTTAGTTCTAAAGTTTTGGGTGACTGTGCTTCGTGTGGATGATCGCCGCCGGCATAAACCTTAAGCTTTTTGAACATCTGACGGCCTAGTCTGTTTTTCGGCAGCATACCTTTAACGGCAAACTCCACAACTCTCGCTGGATGCTTAGTTTGCATCTCTTTGAAAGATGTGATTTTTTGGTTACCGATGTATCCGGTGTGCCTGAAATATTCTTTCTGTTCGTTACGCTTGCCTTTAACTTTGATTTTGTCTGCATTTACAACAACAACAAAATCGCCAGTATCGACGTGCGGCGTAAAAATAGGTTTATGTTTACCTCTAAGTATAGAGGCTATCTGAGTAGAGACGCGGCCTAATGTCTTATCTGCTGCGTCCACTACGTACCAGTCTCTCTCGACGTCTTCTTTTCTGAACGACTTGGTAAATTTAGCTGATGGTTCCAATTTCTTATTCCCGAAGAATAGATTACTACATTAATATATCATACTAAAATAAGGGTTTGGCATCAATTTTACAAATCTTTTATCCATTACCTTAATATGGTTATCAACATATTACTAATCTTTACTTTGGAGGTTTATTGATATCAATATTCAAAGCTAACGAAGCACCACCTACTGGATTAGGAACTATCATATAGGAAATATCATCATCTACATCAAAATCATAGAGGTGGGCGCCCACATACGCGTCCATTGTAGCAACAAAGTAGGATATACCGAGCAAAAAAAGTGAAAGGTGCGCGTTATCCCTAAAATTTTCTTTCCGGTTCAGTACGGTTCTGTTTTCCTGTTCCAAAGTAAACCTTAAAGGATCTGTATCATCCAGAAGAGAAAGGGAAATGATATTGCTATCATATTGATCTTGCAACGGGAAAAATTTATAGTAATTATAGACTGTAAAACCTGTAAGCATTGAAGCTGATACCAGAAAAAGGCCGCTTTTCAGGTATGATTCGTTATAGAATTGGCCGCCACCAGGGATAATAGACCAGAGCATGGCAGCGGTAGGGTCTTTTTTCATATCACCCAGCTCAACATCCCCAATGGTTCTATCACCAGGCACTGGAACAAACGCTGAATCTACAGCCCCAATGGAATCGTTCTGGATGAGGAGAGCTATATCGCTGAGTTCTACAATAGGCACAATTCTCATATCATAGTTTTCGTACTCGTCATTTTCCGCACTCCGAAGGATAGTGGAAGATATCAAAATCAAACTGATCATTATATACTTATATAAAATCATACAGAAGCTATCGCCTCGATTTCCACAAGGGCATCTTTGGGCAGCCTTGCTACTTGGTATGCCGCACGGGCCGGCATTGAAGTTCCGAAAAACTCTGCATAGACTTTATTCATTTCGCTGAAGTCTTCCATATCTTTAAGCAAAACAGTTGCTTTAACAATATTATCGAATGTATATTCAGCGGCTTCTAGCACGTATCCCATATTTGTTAGTGCCAATCGGGTCTGATCGGCTACTCCCTTAGCTAAGTTACCTTTTTTATCCATACCGAGTTGGCCTGATATATAGAGCACTCCTTTACTATCCATTTTAGCTGGAGAGTAAGGGCCCAATGCGTTCGGTAATTTATCACTTGTTACTTTCTTCATAATCTTTTGCCATTATAGCCGAACCAATCAGGCCGGAATCTCTTTGAAAGTATGCTTTCTTTAATTCGAACTGACTTCTGTTTCCCGGAAGAAGTCTTTCGGTTATTTCGTTTTCGAGTCTTTCTTTATATTCAAATAGCGAATTGCTTATGCCCCCGCCAAGTACAATACATGGAATACCTAATAGGTTTATCGCAGATGCAATACCTACGGACATATCTTTTATATATGTGCTAACCACTTCTAACGCAGCTTTTTCATTTGCAAGCGACCTGTCAAATATTTCTTTCACATCGATATTTTCTTCTGTACTATCTCTCTCATTTTTAGAGACAAGTCTATAGTTATCTATAATGGCTTGTTTTGAAGCAAATCTCTCAAAAACCCCGCTTCGGTATGATGCTACTTTATCTAAGGGATTATTTCGTTCGATTATTGTATGGCCTATCTCACCGCCGGAAAAAGTAGAGCCTTTCATAATTTTGCGATCATAGACTATTGAGCCACCAATTCCTGTACCGAGAGTAATATACAGAAAAGAATTTATATGTGACACACATCCGATACTCATTTCAGCGTAGGCGGCAACATTAGCGTCATTTTCTATTACCACATTGATCCCGTAGTCCAGTATTCTGCTCAGATCTCTTGTTAAATATTCTTTTAATGGGATATTTACCCAGCCTGGCATATTAGGGGCTACAGGTATGTGACCATTACCCGTTACTACCGATGGGAATCCTATTGCTATGCAATTCGGTTTTTTATCCCCAAGATAATCAGCGATAAAATATAATAGATTTTGGTATGAATCCTCGAAACCCGATTCTGCCATTGAAGGTTGGTAGATAATATTGCCGAGCTCGGGTTTTTTACTGCTCTTAGAGTCGAAAAATGAAAGTGTTCCTGCTTTATAGTTAGTCCCGCCGATATCAAAGCCAAGGTACTTTTCGGTGTTTGATGGCATTATTGATCTTTGGTTTTATCAAGGAAAGAACTATCAAGAACAAATACTTTTTCTCCGGGTTTTATCATACCGTATTGCTCTCTTGCGACTTTTTCGATCGTATTGATATCAGTTTGCATAAGTTCTATATCTTTATTGAGCGAATCGCTTTTGTAGTAGGCATTTTCCAGCGATTCATTTATATCACTTAATTCGCTGCTTACGGTAAATCTTTTTATCAGACCGTATTCGGAGAAAAGGAAAAAAGAAGAAACTACTATAAAAGCCAAAAGCAGAAGAACTGCTTTTCTTCTGCTTTCTGGATTATCATTTATTCTCTTAATCATGCCCATGGTGGCAAAGATAAGTATATTGATTGTCTTATGTTAGGCTTATCAAAGGGAATTGAAAAACTCTATAAGTTTATCGGCTTCATCTTTTATTCTCTTTTCGGTAGCTGTGACTATGAGTACTTCCCTATCTCCGACACGGCCTTTGGAGCCTACAAGTAGACCATGCTCTTTACCTTTTCTTATTATATCGGATATTGGCATATCGGATACTAGAGCGAACTCGAAGAAGAAAGGTTTATCATTAAGCAGGCTGACTTTATCGCTTTTGATTTTATCGGCTATGTAGTGGGTATTCTCGAAGGATAGCTTAGCGACATCTGCAAGACCTGATTTACCCATAGTTGACATATATACCGTAGCCGCCAACATAAACAGGCCTTGGTTGGTACAGATGTTAGATGTGGCTTTTTCTCGTTTGATCTGCTGCTCGCGGGTTTGCAGGGTAAGGGTAAAGCCCGGTTTGCCATCAAGATCGGTAGTGAGGCCGGCAATCCTGCCCGGCAGTTTTCTCAGGAATTCTTTTTTACAGGTGAATAGGCCTAGGTAAGGGCCGCCGTAGCTTAGCGGAATGCCAAGGGGCTGGCCTTCGCCTACAGCGATATCAGCATTGTACTTGCCCGGTGCTTCAAGAATATTCAGAGAGATAGGGTCGGCACACACTATGTATAGAGCCTTATCCTGATGAGCCACTTTTTCTATCTCGTAAACATCCTCAACATTGCCGAGGAAGTTTGGCTGCTGGACCATGACACATGATACATCTTCGGAGTAGGCTTCTTTCAGCATCTCAATATCACAAAGCCCGTCATCGCCAGCTACTACCTCAACTGTCATCTCGCGACCAGCGGTCAGGGTTTTGATAGTTTCGAGGTAATTAGGGTTGATTGTACCGGCTACCAGAATTTTTTTTCTTTTATTAGTAGCAAGGGCCATGAACGCAGCTTCCGCTAAGCTTGAGCCTGCTTCATAAAGGGATGCGTTGGCGATATCCATATCATAAAGATTGGCTATCATAGTCTGGAACTCGTACATAGCTTGGAGCGTACCCTGTGATACCTCCGACTGGTAGGGAGTATAGGCGGTTCTGAACTCCGGCTTTATCATTATTTCCGGAACGATAGCGGGAATGAATCTATCATAAGCGCCGCCTCCTTGGAAAGTAATGTATTTATCTGACGCATTGTTCATGTCAGAATATTCTTTCAGGAGTTTCATTACCTCATATTCTGAAAGCTGCTCTGGGAAGTTCAGCAAGCCCTGATATCTAACTGAATCGGGAATATGCTCTACCAGATCCTCGAAACCATCGACCCCGATAGTCTTGAACATCTGCTGTCTATCATCATCCGAGTGTGGTATGAACGGCATTTATTTTCGACCTTTCTTATACTTATATGATAATTGATAAACTGATACGTACATTAGACCGAATCAGTTTACAAAAATACGTAATAGCCATAGATTTAACTTACCTTTGTGATAAGTATCTTTGGTCAAGTATAACTACTATCAATAACTAATGAGCCAACCACTACCTAATACTTTCGGTGTAGAGTCAGAAGCTAAAGATGTGATTGTGATAAACAGTGAGGACGAGCTTGAGAATCTTGTTGTCGGCAAAGGACTGAAACGAGATGATATCCTTATACTGGGTGACGGATCGAATATCTTACCTTCAGGAAATATAGACAAAACAGTTATCCAGATAGGGATGGATGATATGAGGGTAGTTGAAAAAGGCGAGGAAGTATTAGTTACAGTCGGTGCCGGTAAAAACTGGGATAAGTTCGTAAGGGTGTGCGCACAGAGCGGATACCACGGGATGGAAAACCTGGCACTTATCCCAGGCAAGGTGGGCGCCGCTCCGGTTCAGAATATCGGCGCTTATGGTGTGGAACAGGATGAGTTTTTCGTATCGCTAAAGGGGTATGATTTAGAAGAGCGAAAGTTTGTTGAGTTCAATGGGGCCGACTGCAAGTTCGGGTACAGGAACTCTGTATTTAAGAATGAGCTCAAAGGTAGAATCGTAATCTTATCCGTTACCTATAAGCTGAGTAAAAAATTCTTTCCAGTTCTTGATTATGGGGGTGTGAGAGAATTCATGTACGAGAATTATCCCAGCGGTTATACGGCTATTCAGTTCGTAGATTCCATCTCGCATATAAGGCGGAACAAACTACCCTATCCTGATGAGATAGGTAATGCTGGTTCATTTTTCAAGAATCCAATCATAAATAAAGAAACACTGAAAAGCCTGGAAAGTGATTTTCCTGAGATAAGGAGTTTTGCATTCGGTGATGAATATAAGCTATCTGCCGCTTGGCTGATTGACCAGTGCGGGTGGAAGGGCTTTAGGGATGGTGATGCCGGGATCTATGAAAAGCACGCGCTTATATTAGTTAACCACGGCGGAGCGAGCGGGAAAGAACTATATTCTTTATCTGAGAAGATCATAAGCACGGTAAAAGGTAAGTTCGGAATCGAGCTGGAGCGGGAAGTGAATGTTTTGGGTTTTTGAGATTAAGCTACCATACATGCAATAGTGTATATTTTATTAACGATAGGTTAATATCATTTTTTAATCTTATTAAAAGAAAATTTTATTAAGTACACAACTTGCATCAATAAACATAAGAGAATAGATGCACGAATATTAAATATCATAAGAACTTGCTCATCTCTATAAAGTTCAGATCCTATTCTTAATAACGAATAGGATATTATGTATATAATAATGTAGTATTTTTTTGAGAATGAAATGATATACATTAATATTAACAATATAGATAATTCAATAATTTGAAGATCAATAAATTGATTAGTTAGTAGGTTGCTATTGCAACACCCAACTGTATAACAACCAAATTTGCCAATAGACTGCAAAATCAACAAACATAATATTATATATTTATCTATAACCTTATTATCAAATAACCAAAATATAGAAATGGCAAAGATACCACCTAGCATAGAGTGGTTATATTCTATAGAGTCAGAAAAAGCATACAGTATATTAAAAATAACAAAACCACCAACAAGACCTATAATGAGTATAATAATGTAACGTCTGTAAAGTTTACTATAATATTGCAATTTCGTATCTATGAATAAAGAAATAGCTATAGATAAAACTATAGCTATATATGACAATACACCAAAACTATTAATAGAATACATATTAAATAATAAATTTAATAAAGTAATGGATAAGGTATAGGATATGCAGAATAATTACAATCTTGTGGATAATAAGTATCACTAGAAGTCCTGTAATCAATTAATTTTCCTTTATTGTCGTAACATTCGACACTAACATGAACTACCACTGTTTTATTACATTATATAGGCCAAGTAAAGGAACCTTCAGCATGGGTGAAGTTACTATATTGTGCAGGAGCATTTGCTGATCTAAACCACATATCAACTGGTGTTGCAGTACCATGGGTAATTTGTACATTTCGCAATGTATATGCAGTACCACTAATAGAATTTTCACAATAAGAGGCATCAAACATTAACGTAAATGAACAATTTCCTTCGCAATGTCCATTTTTTACTGTTGGGCAACCGCAACAAAAAGCAAATAATGCTAATGATGATACTAATAGCAGTGTAAAGAATATTATTTTATCTGTGTTATTGATTTTCATACTTATTTCACCTTATAAGTAAGTTGAAGTGAAGCACCATAAGTATACAAATAATTTTTATTACTTATTGTAGTATCAATTTGATTATAGCCAAATAACTCTACAAAAAAGTACCTATTATTAGGAATACTATTGAGCATTGCAGGTGTAATTGTAAACACTCCATTTTTAGAGGCAGTATGGTATTCTTCGTAAGCTTCATTCACAGATATTGTAGAATCCAATAATAGACGCGAAAGTTGTTGGGCACTTCTTATTCTAACAACCATATTTGTCGCATTTGGAAAAGCTGTATAAGTCAGTGTAAATCCATTACTTTTAGATATAGTTATTGAATCAGGTAAGGGAGTGATTATATCCCCAAAACCTACTCCATTATTTGTTATACTGAATGTTGGTACAGTAGTTAAATTACCTACTATATCATAGCTATATGGAGAACCATCATATGGAAGATCATTAGATTTATGTTGATTACTGCTAGTACCATTAATAATTATGTCTAGTGGAGTGGCTGGATTTCCTGAATTATCATAAAAATACCAATCATGTTTAGAATAATTATTGTATGCTGAAAAGTCATACAAATACTTTTTGTAAATAAATGAATATAAATATCCATCTTTACCAACTGGATTATTACTAAAAATATCATATTGATCAACTGTAGAATCTCCAACATCTGTACTATTCTCATCACAAGAAGTAAATAGTACAAATATTATAAATAAGAAAGAGTATTGTTTTCTCACAATATACCTCAATTTGTTAAGTAAAAATATTGATCTGTAGATGTGCTACTGTAAAGCATACCTTTTTTTCCGTTAACTACAGTACTATCAAGAAGATGATGTTTGATTGAACAAATATAATATCTATCAGGTTCAAAATCGATTAAATCTTGAGATGTAAGACTTATTGTTCCATTATCAAGTGCAAAGAAAGTTTTGGATATTGATCCTTGTGGATCTAGTGAATCGTTAATTCCAAATTCCCAGTTTAACAACCTGCCACTATCTAGAACTAAAGTAATATCACCATAGCCATGAGAACCTGTATAATCTAAATTGAAACCAGACTTAGATACCGTATCGGTTTTAGATGGTGATGTAATTTTCAACCTAGTTGATTGTGTTTGCGATATTGTATGATTCATACCATCGTAGTCGTATAGATGCCAATTAATATTAGTATTATGATAATTAGGGTTATCAGTTACATACCTATAAAATCCTTTGGTTGTGGACTTACTAAGTGGTAAATTATCATGAATTACACTGTCTATATCTATAAAGCCCGCTATATCGGAAAAAACAGCTTGAAGTTGTAATCTATGATCAGAAAGTTGAGGATTACCCATTATCCAGTATTCATCGTGGGCAGAAGATATTAATGCAAAATCACCACCTAATGGTACATTAGCTTTTTTGTACTAAGCATATGACTTTCTTCATTTTCATCACAACTACACATCAATACTATCATTGCAACTAAAATAAATATTTTTTTCTCACTTAACATGGGCAATCTCCTGGTACATATAAAGTACCGTCTGATAGTTTTACAATCATTGTTGGTAGTATAATATTTACCCCACCACATGGTAAAATTACATTTACATAAGGCTCTGTATTCAACACCCTATAACCTACACATTCGGTTGTATTAGTAAAATTAGGATAGTCAGAATAATACATTTGTTGTAGAAAAAATTGAAAAGAAATATCAACTTCCATAGTAATGAATTTACTTTGACCTTTCAATTTAACAAATGGCAAATATTGAAGATCCTCTGGACATACATCTTCACCAAAAACAGGACTATTATAAGGTGCTTCAATATTTACCAAGTCTTTTTGAATAGCATTCGTTTTAACTTCTATCTGTAAATCTGGTGCATCACAAAATTTTTTGAATGAGGTATATTCTTGTCCTTCAAAAAGAGTGTGAAACTTTATATAATATTCATTTGTGCAACCATCTTCACGGCATTCTGATCCTGATGGACAACTACTTGCAATTAGAAATGGCAAGCATATAATCATCGCAAATACCAATTTTATTATCTTTATCATATAAATCCTTGATCGAATTTTTATCACCCTGTAATATATACAATATATTTTAATGACAAACTTTATCTATTACAATCGCCACTCCAGCATCATCTGATCGCCCACACCGCCTACTATTGAAGAAAGGCCAGACACGGATATACCCAGTAGCCTAACCGGGTATGGCGGCACTAGTGGATAGCGCAATAATCTTTTTGATACCTCGGCTATTTTAAAGCTATCAGCTGTGGGTGTTGATATAGTAGAAGACCTGGTGTTTATATTAAAATCGCTTGATTTGATCTTGACAGTGATGGACTTGCCTTGTAACCTGTGCCTTTTGAGACCCTTTGATACTTTTTCGGCAATCGCATCGAGTATCTGCTCCATAATATCGGGGTCGGTTATGTCATTTTGGAAAGTTCTTTCCGCGCCGAGTGATTTCCTGATACGGTCTGTCTGTACTGGATTGTAATATTCATCGTTGAGGATGTGATAGAAGAACGCACCGCGCTTTCCGAAGTATTTCTTTAGATTATCGAGGCCGATATCTACTATATCCTTACCTTTGAAGATTTTCATATCATTCATTTTCTGTCGCGTAGCCTTGCCGATACCGGGTATTTTTTTGATAGGCAGATTCATTTTGAAATCCCAAGCTACCGCCTTAGGAATGGAATACAGGCCATTGGGTTTGTTGTAATCGGAAGCTACTTTTGCGAGGAATTTATTGTAGGATGCACCTGCGGAACAGGTTAGACCAGTTTTTTCATAGATGTCTTTACGAATATCCTCGGCGGTCTGATCAAGTGATTTACCTTCGGCTTCTAAATAGTAGCCAACATCCAAAAACGCCTCATCAAGTGAGAGGGGCTGCACGAGATCGGTGTATTCGTTGAATACGGACATTATATCTTCTGAGACAGATTTGTAAACACCGAATCGGCTTCGGACGAAGATAAGATCCGGGCAGAGTTTTGCGGCTTTGGCGGAAGGCATAGCGGAGTGAATGCCATATTTACGGGCTTCGTAGGAGGCGGCGGCTACCACGCCCCTGTGGCTAGAACCACCTACAACTATTGGTTTGCCACGGTATTCGGGGAAATCCCTTTGTTCTACGGCCGCAAAAAAAGCATCCATATCGACATGGATAATATCCAGATCGGGAGCTTTTTCAGGATACGTGAAATATTTTTCCATGGGCAAATGTTGCGAGTATTGTTGTTCCTAATATAGAATCGGGGGAGGTGGAATCAAAATTATTATCGAGAAGTATAAAAGTATTCCGCTCTCTGATAATCTCGTCTGGAGTTATTGTATTACGGATATTTCTGTATTCTTCAGAAACGTAATAGCGGGGGTGCAGGATATAGGAATCCAAAGCTTGTTCAACGGAAATTTTTTCTGAGTAATTCCATTTGGTTACCGGGTTCTTCGGTTTTCGGTTTACGAATGCGTTCAGACCTTCGATAACGGAATTTGATTCGATCGGCGCATCGGAGCCTGCGATAATCGGTATTCCGTTTACAAAGAAAGATTTCCAAGGGTACGCATAATCTATTCTATCTCCTAACCTGTGAACCGCCATATCGGAATCTGAAGTGCAGTGAATAGGCTGTGGTGAAGGTATTACATTTAATTTTTCAAACAGTGCGATATGTTCTGGTTTCACTATCTGAGAGTGTTCGATGCGGAGTATGTTTTCATACCCATCGTCCCTAAGTTTCCGGAAAGCCATAAGGGTATTATGGACGGCTTTATCACCAATTGCGTGAACAGCTATCTCCCAGCCGGCTATGCATCCAGTTTTAGCTTTACGATATAAATCATCGATGCTAATAAGCTCAAGCCCTAAGGTATCCTGATCTGAGTATGGCTCGAACATCAGAGCGCCACGGGAACCCAGGGCCCCATCAGCATAGAACTTCAGCCCGCATACATTCAGATTGCCTATCTGGAACGGCTTAGGATATTCCTTTAAGTATTCATCATCGAAAGCTCTAATGAACGACCTTATTCTGATTGGCAATCTATCATCGCTTGCCATCTGGCTGTAGATGGGAAGATATCTTAGATACACATCCATATCATGTATTTCGGTAACACCTTTATCTATATAATCAATAAGGGATGTGGAAATCAGCTTTTGAATGTCTTGATTATCGTATTCTGGAATAGAATCATAAAAGGGCTCCATAGCTGTATCGATTATAAGGCCGGTAGGATTGCCAAGTTCATCTAATTTTATTTCACCGCCGAGCAATTCAGCTTTGATATCTACTTTAGCAGTTTCTATAGCCCGGGAGTTGACTATCATTGCGTGCCCATCAACCCTTACTAATGCCAGAGGTGTAACCGGGAAATGCTCATCAAGAGCCTTGATCGGGGAATCAGGGAAGGATGGCCAGTTGATCTCGTTCCAGCCACGTAGAAAAAGCCATTCGCCTTTTCTGATAGAAGTGGATTTGGCTATTTGCAGTAGCTGATCGAAGGAATTGCAGCTTTCGATATCCGGGAGGATCAGTTTTTCACCCTGGCCGATAATATGCGCATGAGATTCTACGAACGACGGCAGAATATATGCATCAGTGATATCAAGCTTATTTCCATCGATAATTACCTGAGTATATGAAGACAATTCGCATGAAACGATTTTACCGTTTTCGATAACAATATGGTACTTTCTGGGTAACATATTTATCTTATGATGGTATCGCGGCGTTTAGGGCTTGTTGAAACGAATTTTACCTCAGCACCAACGAAATCCTCTATGTAGCTTATATAGTCTTTAGCTTCTTTTGGCAAACTGCCAAAATCTGTAATACCTTCAAGCGAGCTGTTCCAGCCGGACAGAGTTTCGTAAACAGGTTCAAGCCTGTTAAGATCGGAGGTGATAGATGGATATGTCTTTAGAGTCTTGCCATCGAGCTTGTATTCGGTGCATACTTTTATATCTTCAAAAGTATCGAGTACGTCCATTTTCGTTAGTGCGATAGTATCAATACCGTTCACCATTACCGAATACCTGAGAGCAACAAGATCCAGCCATCCGCACCTGCGTGGGCGGCCAGTTGTGGCACCGAACTCATTTCCGATTTTTGCTAGTTTGAGACCTATATCATCGTTTAGCTCAGTTGGGAACGGGCCGTTACCGACTCTTGTAGTATATGCTTTTACGATACCGACAACAGAATCTACTGATGTAGGGGGGATACCGAGACCAGTACATGCGCCACCTGAAGTAGGGTTGCTACTGGTTACATAAGGATATGTGCCATGGTCCAGATCAAGGAGTGCGCCTTGCGCACCTTCCACAAGAATGTTTTCGCCGTTTTGAATAGCATTATTCAGAAGGGTAGTAGTATCCTTTACATAAGGATCGATAAGGTCATCGAACTTTAGGAACTCATCTACAACTTTATCGGTATCGAGCTCTTCGGAATTATAGATTTTGCTGAGTATCTCGTTGTTCTCTTCTAAATTATACCTGAGCTTTTCCTGAAAGTTTTCTTTGTTTAGAAGATCGACGATCCTGATGCCAACGCGTTTGGCTTTGTCTATATATGCAGGGCCGATACCACGACCAGTAGTACCGATAGCTTTATCGGTGGATGCGGATTCGCGTGCCTGATCTATTCGTTTGTGATAAGGCATGATAAGGTGTGCCTTATGAGAGATGAAAAGTCTGCCTTCAACCTCTATATCGTGAGATTTAAGCATATTGATCTCTTCCATAAGGGCTACAGGATCGATAACGACACCGTTACCGATTACGCATTTAACACCGTCGTTCAGTATTCCGGAAGGTATTAAGTGGAGAACGTAGTGTTTGTCATCGAACTCTATAGTGTGGCCTGCGTTGGCCCCGCCTTGATAGCGTGCAACGATATCGGCATCTTTACTTAGAAGATCGACTATCTTACCTTTACCTTCATCGCCCCATTGGGCACCGACAATTACTTTTACTGACATATAGAAAAAATAAACGCCTCGGATCTATCCGAAGATGACCGAGGCAGGTTGAATTTCAGAAATATTATTTACCGTAAAGATAAATTTACGCTATAGCTTCCTCTACATTCGAATAAAGGGTGAACACTTTATCGAGGTGAGTCATTTTCAGTATTGATCCGATAGATTCTCCGGCACCCGCAAGCACAAGTTCAGAGCCGTTTTTTTTGCATGTGGTAAATCCGCCTACCAGCATACCAACACCTGTACTATTGATAACCTTTACCTGTGATAAATCTACCACAACCCTTTGGGAACCATTATTATCTCTGAGAATCTGTGAGAACTCAGTCCCCTCTTTACCACCCAGAAGTTCTTCCGGGCACTCGATAATGAGATTGTTCTTTTCGGTTAGGGTTTTGAATATCTTAGTATTGGGCATCAAAAATCATCTGATTTAATTTACGAATAATTGTTTAGGCTAGTGAAGCGGCCGGCTCAACTTGCCTTCCGTAACCTTTCTGCATATCGATACCACGGAATTTCTTGTTGTACCATATCACAAATGAGCTTGCGATATATATAGAAGAGTAGGTACCGAAAAGAAGACCGAGAGTAAGAGTGAATGCGAACGGCAGAAGAATCGGACCGCCAAAGATCAGAATCGTGATAAGCACAAGAAGAGTTGTAAGCACGGTGTTCACTGTTCTGGATAACGTCTCGTTGATCGATCTGTTCACAAGCGGCTCAAGCGGCAGTTGTTTGTGCAGCTCTTTGTTTTCCCTGATACGGTCAAATATGATTACAGTATCATTTATGGAATAACCGACGACGGTAAGCATGGCGGCAAGTATGATGTTATCAATCGCCAAGTCTATTATACCGAGGTGGTGGAAAATCATCAGCGTAACGAAGGTGGCAACAACATCGTGAACAAGTGCTACTATGGCGCCGAGGCCGAATACGAACTCGAACCTGAAGGCAATGTATAAAAGAATTGCAAGTACGGAGAAGATAACGGCATAGATTGCTTTTTCTCTCAGCTCCTTACCGATACGCGGGCCGATCTTATCGACTTTGATAATATCGATCTGGCTACCGGTAATGGCAGCGGCAAGTGTTTCTTCTACTACCTGCTGTGCGTTATCGGATTCTTTTACTCTGATAAGGTACTGGCCGTCCTGGCCAAAAGTTTTCACCTCAGGGGCAAGGCCTGTTGCTTCCACCGCTTGCCTTACATCGGAAATATCCGCGGCAGGTGTGATATCAACGGCTACCTCGGTACCACCGACAAAGTCAATACCGTAGTCGATACCGAAAACGGCTGTGACAACTACACCAACAGTTAGAAATATGGCGGAAAAAATCGCGAAGACCTTTCTTTTGCCAACGAAATCAATATTTGGTTTATCGAAAAACTGCATCTTAATACTATGATTTTATGATCTTGAGAAGAATTGTTGTTTTTATTTATATCAGCTTTTTGCCTGACCGAAGCTAAACTTGCTATCAGGCCCTGTAAGTGACATCTCTACAATTGCTCTTGTAACAAGTATCGCTGTGAACAGAGTACCCAGGATACCAAAGATAAGAGTGATTGCAAAACCTTGAATAACACCTGAACCTAAGAAGTATAGGATAAGTGCGGTAATAAACGTAGTAATGTTTGAGTCAAGTATGGCTGAAAGTGCTTTGCTATAACCTTCATCGATTGCGGCACGAGCAGAACGCCCACGGGCGAGCTCCTCACGTATTCTCTCGAATATCAGTACGTTGGCATCAACCGCCATACCGATTGTCAGTATGATACCGGCAATACCAGGCAGTGTAAGCGTACCTTGTATAATGGCTAGGAAGGTGATGATAAGCACGACGTTGAGTATTACAGCAAAATCGGCAACGAGGCCACCTTTGTTGTAATAAACTGCCATGAAAATTACCACAAGAAGGAAAGCAAATAGTGATGCTGTAAGGCCAGATGATATTGAGTCATCCCCGAGCGAAGCACCTACAACTCTTTCTTCAATAATATTTACAGGTGCTTTGAGTGAACCTGCTTTAAGTACGATTTCAAGTAGTTTAGCGCCTTCGCCGTCCATGGATCCAGATATCTGTGATGTACCGCCTGTGATCGGGTTGATAACGTTTGGTGCTGAATACACTAGATCATCAAGTATGATGGCGATCTGGTTTCCTACGTTTGCTCTTGTAACCTGAGCCCATTTGTCTGTACCTTCATCGTTCATCGCCATTGTTACTACCCATTCGTTCTCTGTTGGGTCAAAGTAACGGCCAGCATCTGTTAGTACTTCACCGGTAAGCTCTGGCTCTGCATCAACAACGTGCATCGGCACTACTGCTTGGCTTCCTTCGCCGATCTGCTCGCCGAATAGTATCTGTGTATCCATCGGGATCACTTCTGCAACTTCCGGTCTACGCAGTATCTCTTGGAATCTAGCGAGTGAATCAATTGGAACATAGAACATATTTCCGCCCGCTGGGATGATCATGCGAGTGAAAGGAAGGTTATCTGTGTTCTGCTGAGGAGCTACAGTATCTGCTGGGGTTTCTGTTTCAGTAACATCAACAGTAGTATCAGTGATATCTTCTGTAAGATCGCCTAAAGACTCATCGGTTATAACTTCATCATCTTCAACTAATTCTTCGATTGTGTCTTCATTTGTCTCAGGAAGATTTTCAAGCTCATCAGCTGTAGGGATGAGATCACCGCCCGTAGCCAGAACAACTTCATTGATCTGGTTTAGGAAAGCGTAATCCTCTGGAGCGGATTTAACTTTTTTGAACTCAAGCTTGGCAGTAGCTTTAAGGAGATCCTTGATCTGCCCTTCATCCTTGACACCAGGCAGCTCGATTATGATACGTTTGTTACCTGCTTTTTGGATATTAGGCTCGGAAACGCCGTATTTATCGATACGCTGGCGGATAACCTGCTGTGCTTGGTTGATGGCGTCTTCTTCGTTTTCTTTTAGCTGCTCAACGATTCTTTCGTCAGATACCTCAGAAAGATCGGGAACGTCAAAGTATGAAACAAGGGAGCGCCCTTCTGGCCTTGCGATTTGATCGAAGTTGCGGAGGAAGATATCAATAACTGATTCCTCGCTGACTATAGCTTCTTCGTTAGTCGCTTCAAGAACAGACTGGAAAAGTTCTTCAGTTCTGTATTCAGGATAAACCATATCCTCAAGCATCTGAACGATGTCGACTTCGAGAGTGACATACATACCACCGCGAAGATCGAGACCTAGTTTGAGTCTCTGGTTTTTGTTGTTATCGATGGCGTCTCTGTTAGCTGCGTAGAATCGCTCCATTATATCGAGCGAGTCGGCAGGCGTAGCTGCCTGTTCTGCTTTAGCTAGTGCAATCTCTCTTTCTTCTTCTAAAGAAT
This sequence comes from uncultured Hyphomicrobiales bacterium, assembly GCA_964462685.1. Lineage (GTDB taxonomy): Bacteria > Bacteroidota > Ignavibacteria > Kapaibacteriales > UBA2268 > CAYWYR01. The sequence continues at coordinate 139,436 of CAYWYR010000002.1, forward strand.
TGTAGAGATAAGTTGGTAAGAGAGCCCATACGGCTATCACTATCGGTATGATAAGTAAAAGGTACTTGCCTAAGTTTTTCAATCTGTTCCTCCGAACCCGTGGTATGCGTCGGTTTTGTCGTAGTTTGTGATTAATGCAAACTCAAATTTACGGCAATACTTACACTAAAACAAAGTTTTTTGTGATCATTATACAATATGGCCTATTCAGAACTCGTAATCGGTCAATTCTGAGAGCTTTACGATGAACTGCATACCGTCCTTCATCCTTTTCACGGTAATGAAGTCCTCTTCCACTTCCTCTTCCCCGAGAATGATGGTATATGTAGCATTTATCCTATTTGCGTCCTTAAACTGGGACTTGAAAGACTTCCTTAGAAGATCAGTAACAACGCTATAACCCCTACCGCGGAGAATTGAAGCGACTTTAGAACGATACTCGCTTTCTTCGGGCTGGCCGAGTACTACTGCGAAGTCTGGCCCTGGATCAGATGGGAGAAGATTCTGGGCTTCCAGCATAAGCATCAGCCTTTCGATTCCGATAGCAAAGCCTACCGCTGGTATGGACGATCCGCCGAGCTGTTCGAATAAATGGTCGTATCTACCGCCACCGCCAAAAGAATCCTGAGCGCCGAGCGCGTCACTTTTAAATTCGAATACAACATCGGAATAATAGTCAAGCCCTCTTACGAGATTGTGATCTTCAATATAGGCTATGCCGACAGAATCGAGGATGTTTTTAGTCTCATTGTATTTATAGAGGCTGTCATCCGAAAGATAATCTGTTATGCGAGGGGCATTTTTAATAAGATCAATATCGCTCTTGTCTTTACTATCGAGTATTCTCAATGGGTTTTTATCGAACCTGATTTTACTGTCTTCGCTAAGTGATTCGAAATTATCCTGTAGGTATTCGCGTAATGCCGAGGAGTATTTGTCCCTGCAATCTTTTCCGCCAATGGAGTTGACAAATAGCTTATAGTTGTGGATGCCCAATTCCTTGAGCAGATGGTCTGCCAGTATGATGACTTCTGAGTCTGACTCTGGGTTCGCACTGCCAAGGCATTCAATCCCAAACTGATGGAACATACGCTGCCTGCCTTTCTGCGGCCTTTCGTAGCGGAAAAACGGGCCGTAATACCAAAGTCTCTCAACATGATTGCCATAAACGAGCTTATGCTGAATAGAAGATCTGACAAGGGCGGCAGTCATTTCGGGGCGAAGGGTAAGTGAGTTGCCGCTTCTATCTTCGAAGGTGTACATTTCCTTATTCACGATATCGGAGACCTCCCCTATGCCGCGAGAGAAAACCTCGGTTTTCTCGAAGATCGGGGTTCTTATTTCATTATATCCGTATCTACAAACTATACTTCGTATTTTTCTTTCAAGATATTGCCATTGGAAAGACTCCGCAGGGATAATGTCTTTTGTTCCTCTAACGTTCTGCACCATATCGAATCCCGTGTAGTGGTTTTATGATTCTTATTAAAAACAAATATAATAGAGAAGCCTCACTAATACCATATTATAAGTTATCAGTGAGGCTTCAAAAGTTATCAACGATTAATTACTCAATCGGAAATTATGAATGAGCTAGTCCTGGAATCGCTCGGTGTTTGTAGTACCAAGAAGTAACTTCCGCGTGGCAAGTTTATAGCTTCGATATTTACTTCATGATTGCCAGCTTCCATATATGCTTCCAAAAGGGTTTTGATCTTTTTGCCGGTATTGTCAAGTACATATAGAATAGTATGGCCTGCTTCGGCAAGTGATATGGTTACAATACCGGACTGAGCGATAGGATTAGGGGAAACATCACCTAGCTCTATATATCCGCGGCCGTCGAAAAGGCGGACGCCGCCTTCTTCACATAGATTGGCTACTTTTACCTCGCCCGAATTAGCTTCCAGTATAACTTTGGAGCTACCTTCATAAGAAAGGTTTGATATATTGAGCCTGGATATAGAGTCCATACCCATAGCTATACGGAAATCGATATTTCCGATAGTGCCGGAGTTAACGGCTTCTTCTGTTACAGGGAATGAGTAATTGACAGTTCTTTTCTGACCTACAGATGATACATCCGAAAAATCACCTAACGGTTCAAGCACAGTTACATCAAAAGTAAGATCGAAGTTAATTAGATGTGTTTTATCATCGAAGCTCAAAGTACTTTCTCCAACTGTAAGGGGCAGAGAAACTATTTCCCCCGGATCGGCTATATCACTTCCTATATCGAAGGTGAACCGATCAATTCGCTGTGGTATTCCAACGCCACGCAGCAATACGCTTGTCGGCGAAGTTGGTGCGTTATGATAGATTTTTACGGTAGCTGCAAAAGGGGCTGATTCCAGCGGAGTGAATCTGAAATCGGCAGTCAGGATATCATCGATATCAAGCATTGAAGGTGCGAAAATATTGGCATAGCTGAAAAAATCACGCTCAATACCTATTATCTGAATGCTATCGATATCGAGTGTCAATGCAGAGAAGTTCTGTAGTATTTCGATGGCGTTCAGGCTGATGGATTCCCCTATCTCAACATCACCGAAATCAAGGAATTCGGTTATCTGGAGAATACCAGGATCGACACCAATACCTGACAAGGGTACTATTACCCTATTCCCAGGATAATCGACGATAAGTTCCGCAGTTCTTTCACCTACAGCGAGCGGAGTGAAAGATATATTAATCTCACGAGGGCTTTTCGAATCAATGATATATGGGGCAAACCCGTCGAGAATTGTAAATTCATTAGCATTTTCACCCTCAATCCTGATATCAAATACATCGTATGCAAAATCAGAATCATTGAAGATGAAATTGGTGAACACAGAGTCAACAGTCTGCCTAACTACAGAACGGCCTATAGAAAGAGGGCTGCTTTCGATAATAGCGGTGGAAATAGCGAAAGCACAGTCTGTGGTATCCATCTGAAGGTCTCTTTCTTCGAGGTTCCAAACTTTTGCTGTCTCATCCCAGCTTGTTGTCAGTACTCTTGAAGCATCGAAGTTGAATTCCGCATAAGTAATATTTGACGTGTGCTCTCTGAATACATTTAGAGAATCACCTGTTTCTGCATCCCAAAGAATAGCTATGCCATCATCACCACCGGTAATCAGCCAACTTCTTTCATTATCAAAGAAAAACTCAGCTGAATTGATACGGGCACGATTAGTATGATTTACATTATAAAGGAAATTGCCAGTTTCGTACTCGTACATTAGACCGGGTTTCTCAAATGATTTACTTTCCGATATGAATACATATCTGCCATCAGGAGATATCGAAGCGAATTCACCATAAGTTGTATTCTGACCTAGAACACGAGTGTCGAAATCTCTGATTTTTTGAAGCTCATCAGAGTCGATGTCAATTCTATATGAACCAGCTACCCCGCCTCTGTCTGTGAGATCAGTCAGGACAAACTCTTCTTTAATAGGATGTGCTTCTACCCCTGAGAGCTGCCATTTGTTCTGGAATGACTCATTGAAATCGTTATATTCGGTTAGGTATAAGCCCTGCTCGTAGTCCCATAAAATGATTTTAGAGTTAAAAGTGGAACCTGAGGTTCGAGATATAGATAGCAATGTACCGCCACTGGTAAGATCGATATCGAGAATTGGCTGGGCTTGGCCTACCATACGTCTTTTTATTTCTCCAGTCTCAGTATCCCAAACGATGATCCTTCCATCCTTTGAGGCTGTGACAACCTCTGTTTCATCCAGTGAGAACATGATATCTGTAATAGCTTGATTATGGCCCTGCGGGTCTTCAAACTCGCGAATCAGACTCCCTGTATTTGAGTTCCATAATCTAACTGAACTTGATTCCGAAGCGGTAAGCACGAGTGACCCATCAGACGAAAAGACAGCTTTGTTTATAAGTGAATCATGGGGAAGATCGAGCGTGCGGCCGATATTGTTTGGCCAAAGCTGAATAGCACGTACAAGGCATTGGTCAGAAACTGTATTAGGTACTTCCCAGCGGTAATTAAGATCGACTACGTTTGTAGCAAGAGTATCCCAGTTTTGGCCGAGATCAACTGAATATTCAAGCTGAATAACATCTTTTGGTAATACGCCAGTCCACTCGATATTAAATGTATCTCCTACGATGAGAGTCTGGCCGCACTCAGGGGCAAGCAACTGTATGGTTTCCTCATTCGGAGGTGTGTTCGGGAATCCGCCAGTAATTAGTACTTCGTTACCATCGCATGCGTTGGAGTAAACTACTAATTTTGTGAACACAATTGCACTATCAACAGGATTGAAAGTAACCTCAACATTATGAGCTTGATCTTTACCGACGGCTATCGTCTGATCTACATTACCACCAGTTATCTCAAAAACACCGTTGTAGTCGTTCTCAATCCTAATAGAATCGATAAATATTTCGCTATTGCGGGCTATTAGGCTTACATTCAGGTTTTTCGACTCACCTGGCAGTACTGATGAAAAGCTCAAGAATCCTGGATCTGATTCAATAAGCGGTCGGAGCGCGTCCAATATCTCAAACTCCCTTGTTACCTGCAGAGTATCGAAAAGTGAGATGCTGAACCTGTGTTCTGTATCGCAGTTAAGTATATCAAGCAGTTCTACATTATATGGTGTCTGGGCACGAGAATTAAGTACTGCCGCAGCTGAGATATCATCTGTATCTTCATAGCTGCGGATTTTGTCAAAATAAAGCCCGCCGGTGCTTTCCACTATTGTTTTCAGGCCAGGGTTAATTGCCCTAACAAAAAACGCGGTATTAACGGTAACATTTTGTTCTGTCAATGCTGCGAGAACGGATGTATCAAATGTGTTAAAGTCCTTTGTGATCAATAGAACAGATACATTCTCATCCTTATATCTGTCAAGATAATTTAGAAGGCCAGTAGCGGGAAATTTGAATGCGGCATCGAGATTTGAGAAAACCGAGTTATCCACGAAATCAAGAGCCTGCTTAACATCATTATAGTTAACTGTTTTATCGCTGATAAGATCGGCTACATCGCTAAATGCTATAAGGGAGACTTGCTCTTCGCTTCCGTCCAGATAGTTCATATAGTCGCCGACCATTTGTTTTGCGGCATTGAACAGTGAATTCTGCCCACCTACATTTGAAATTCCGGCATCAAAAAGAATTACGTGGTGATTTGTAACTCTTTTCTCGTTATTTCCATCTATAAGGGAACTGATACTGAGTTCTCTACCGTTATCAAGGGCAAGAAACTGCTGGCTTGTAAAGTTCAGAGAGTTGAGCGAGCTATCAACCAGATAAAAAGAAGCAGTAAGTTCAGGATAATTCTCATATTCATAATCAGTCAGGATCAACCTGTTTTCAGCTCCGTTCTGAGCTAAAAGCGGTAATCCCAAAAGGATAAAAAGAGTAAAAGAGATTATGTTTTTCATAGCTTTACAAACCTTATTGCGACATTAAATCGTATTCAATCAAAAACTCTACCATTTTTTGTCGTACATTAAATCAATTACAAAATTACAGCCAAATAACTTAAATATGAATTACAAAGTACTTGTTTACAGCCTAATTTTAACGGCATTTCTGAATATTAGTTCATCTGTGGAAGTTTCTGCACAGATTGAGCCTTTTATCGAGGATAAACTCCGCAAATCTGATAGTAAGAACGAAATCAAGAATATGGACCACGTAGAATGTGTATCCTATCAGATGGCCCCGGGTGACGTAGCGAAATACAGAATCGTATCAAGCGATAGTATAGTAGTGTTGGGCGAGCCTACCCTATTCAGGCAGAGAATCGAAGAGCATACACTGACTTGTGACTCAGTTATCAATGACCGTATTTTTTACAGCCATAATATGACAGATTATGTTTCGATGGAAAGCAAAGGTTATGTGATGGACGTTAAAAGAACTGACAGCCCATGGAAAGGCGTGACTACTTGGATAGAGATAGATACGATGGGCAATAGACTCAATAGCAGCTCAAATTTGGATAACGCTATGCAGTCCCCTGGCGGGTCATTTCAGCCTATGATATTGCCAATACTAGATTTCGGCTGTAGGTATATAGGTGAAAAGTGGACTTTCAAGAACAAGTTCAACACACCGGAAACCGGTTTCCCGGCTCCGGAATGGGATGAACATATTATATATGCTATGCGCCCCCCTCTTGACACTCTTGGAAGGAACGTAATAAAATTAGAGCTTAACAAAACAGCGCTGAACAGGCTGGATGTGCCTATGTCGCGGGATGATATGATGCAGGTAGTAAGCGCCCAGAACACATTCGGTTATCTCTTTTTTGATAGAGAAATCGGCCTGCCGATTATTCAGGATGTATCCTCTGAGAACAAAGGGAAAATTTATGGTTTGAGTGAGAAACCTCAGGAAGTCCAATACTATTACGATACCAAAATAATACTGGAAAGCTACGTCAAGTCAGGTAAGAAAGAAGTGTATTCATACAAACCCTGACTTATCAAGAAATGAGCAACCAGATCCCGAGTTACAAAGACAGAAAAGACATACCAGACCAGTATAAATGGGATTTTACCCATATTTATGATAGTGAATCAGAATGGAATTCGGACTATGAGAGAATCGAGAATTCCTATAAATCCATAACGGAGTATAAGGGTAAGGTAACAGAATCCAAAGATACTCTTTTAGCGTTACTTAAGGAAGATGAGAAGATAGGCACTGTACTTGGGAAGCTATATCTCTACGCCTTCCTGACAAAAGACGTTGATATGAAGAGCTCTGAAGCGATGACCAGGTTCGGTAGGATTCAGGGTTTGGCAGCAAGAATAAGTGCGGACACTTCATTTATCATCCCTGAGATCATGGATACCGATGAGGATACGATCCAATCATATTTGAAGGATGAAAAACTCGAAATATATTCCCAGTTTTTCGATAATCTGAACAGGAAGAGAAAGCATACACTCAGCGGGAAAGAGGAAGAAATATTATCAAGGTTATCGCCGGTTCTGGCGGCACCATATAATAGTTTCTCGCTACTGAAAAGTACGGATATGGAGTTTCCGAGTGTTGATATCGATGGTGAAGAGACTCAGCTAAGTGACGGTACATACTCATCTATGATGTATCACCAAAACGGTGATGTCAGGCAGTCTGTATATAAGAACTATTACAAACCTTATATTTCGCACAAAAACACACTTGCCAGTACTCTGGATACGGCTATAAAATCGATGACGATTCAAGCTGGTATCAGAAACCATGAAAGCAGCCTGCATTCCAGTTTGCACAGTAATAATATCCCTGTAGAGTTTTTCCATACCACAGTTGATAAAGCTAAAGAAAACTCTGATCTTTTACAGAGATGGGCCCGCATAAAAGCCAAAAAACTCGGCAAACAAACTATATCCCCTTATGATACTTATGTATCGCTATTCAATAACGCTGGTGATAAATATCACTATCCTGATACTGTAAAGCAAGTAATGGAAGGCCTTTCTCCTCTAGGGCAGCAGTATCTAGATGATGTAAAGGAAGCTATAGACAACAGAAGAATCGACGTATATGAAACCTCTGGCAAAAGAAGCGGGGCATACTCTTCTGGTACTACATTTGGTGTTGTGCCTTATGTACTTTTGAACTGGGGCAATACATTGAATGATGTATTTACTTACGTTCACGAGCTTGGGCATAATATGCACTCGCTCTATACGGGTAATTCCCAACCTTATGTTTATGCGGGTTACTCTATTTTTCTAGCTGAGGTGGCTTCGATAACCAATGAGGCTCTTCTTCATAAATATCTTGAGAGCAAAACGGATTCTACGCAGTCCAAACTATATCTTCACGAGCTATTTCTTAATAAGTGTTTGACTACATTTTATAGGCAACTTCAGTTTGCTGACTTTGAGAGAACAGTGCACGCAAAATCTGAAAGCGGCATGCCACTTACCCCTGATTATCTGACAGAGACTTACGGTAATATCTTTAATGAATTTTGGGGTGACACTGTTATACTTGAGGAGGAAGAGGTATATTCATGGACAAGGATACCACATTTTTACTATAACTTTTATGTTTACCAGTATGCTACCGGCCTAGTTGCCGGAGAATGGTTGGCGGAAAAGATCTATTCAGGAGACAAGGGTTCACTGGATAAGTATCTTGGCTTTCTTCATGCAGGTAAATCGAAATATCCGATGGAAATATTGGCAGAAGCTGGTGCGGATTTAAGAACAGAAGCACCTTTCGAAAGTTTCTTCAAAAAGATGAAAGAATCATTGGACTTTATCGAATCGAATATGTAATTCTAACGAGAGTTCTAATCTGAAAAGTCAGTTTTTCCAAATCTGGCTTTTCAGATTCATTCCGTCTATAGCCTGTACCGTTATTTTATCAATAGGTGATGCCATATTAACCCTGAATTTCTGCTCGTAGCAACCATCGCCACACTGACGTGCCTCGCCAAAGAGTTCGGATACAGACTCGGGCCCTGGAGAGATAATTAATTCTTTTACCAGCTGGGGTTTATCTTTTGTGCCCCCGTAAGCACGAGTACGAACAATATAGGTGTTGTCCCCTGTTGGGTTTACATCGACTATAATAGGCTCTGGGGGTTTAACTATATCAATAGCTTTGGATGTTGATACCAATCTTCCGTTGATGAATCTTATCAGCCTTGCGCGTTTAGAAATATCCGACAACTCCGGTGTATATTCAATACTGCTTGCTCCCCTGATAGAGTTTACTGTATCTGAACCGAGAAGTAATACGCTTCTGTATTCGAATTCTGCCACTGGGGGGTAATTTGGCTTTATTCTGTAAGATACATTGGGAAACATCTGATCTGGAAGTTCTGGTTCGGTAAGGGCTATAGGCTCAACACTGAAAGTAACTGAAGTCGATGTACCGCTAATCCTGTGCTGTGCACTAAGAGTAATATCCGCTTTATTATAGAGTGGAGCTAACCCTCTGATAGTTATGTACTTAGGTGATATATCGATTATGGAAGGGTTAACAGAGCTATCATCTGACTTGATATTTATGCCGCCTTTTAGATCATCAGCTGTAGCCCCAAAGATATTTATTCTGTTCTGCCATGGCTCGCGTGAAATAGACTGTACAACGGTCTTGCTTGGTTGTAACTCAAAAGAGTTATTGAAAACAGATATTGCTGTATTCTGTGGCTGGCTGAGTTCAGCTATAGTTAAGCTATCTGCCTGTGAGATGTCGATCTGTGAACTCTGATCAAGGAAAGTAGAGACAGTGAACTCTCTTGTGCTTTCGCCTATGGATATCGCTACTACATATTCATCAGCATCGATTTTTCCTTTATAAAGCCCATCCATATTTCCCATCGGCATCCACACAAAGCGATAACTAACATCATCGATTTTTTCTAATTTGAATTTTTCGGTGTCGAAAGAACCTTGAAAAGTATATGAGCTGTTGAAGTTAAGGTTTGTGATGTTAACTTCTGGCTGTTGGTTGCCATTTACCCTATCAATTATAATAGAGTTAATTGTGTCGGCGTAGTTAATGCTGACAGTAGAATCATTGCTGGAAAGGGATAGAAGTAGTTTGGATTTTTCAAGATATATCTCAGATAGATATTCGGCATAGAGATTGGTATCAATATCACTGGTTTCATTGCCGTTATCGCTATCTAATATGCTTACCGTACCTACAGGTATCAACAGTACCAGTGCTATAAGGTATAGTACAAAGTATATATCGACTTTCTGCCTATGGCCTGGGTTACTTTTGGTCTTGGCCATTTATTCTGCTTTCTAGGATTTTGCTTATCTCTGTCCGTACTTGGTCTTCAATGATCTTGGATGATAGTTTTTCGGCAACTATGCTGAATTTACCCAGATTCTCGTTGAACTTGTTTAGCTCTTCATTAGTTTTCGCCATTTTGATCAGCATTTCCGGGTTTGGGGAGGATATATCGGAAACCGCGATACTTATCTTCCTCATTTCAGCCACAAGGTTGGAAGTATTGTAGTTGTGGGATTCGAGCTGTTTTGATATTTTATCAAACTGAACAGAAACCGCTGCCAGATCACGCCCTATCTCTCCAATCTCGTCAAGTAATTCGGATTGCATATCAGAATCCAGGCTATCAGAGTCTGATACAGAAAATACCGCTGGGGGTGAAAAATACATGGTTATGAAGACCAAAAGCAGCAAAAACGACTCGAATATTATCCCGCCAACGACCCATTCGGTACCCACTGAATCGGTAAACCTTGTAAGGCCTACAATAACCAAAAGTATAGCCGCCCCGAGATACACAAGAGAATTTATCGTAGAGTAATAATTTCGGTTGATAATCTCTTCCATCCATATAGTGAAGCCGCCCCAAGTGCCGGGCCTGCCAGCTATTTCGGGTGAATCGCTATCATATTGCTGGAGTTTGGATGGGTTAATGGCCACTGACAATGTAGAAGAGAGGCTGTTGAGAACAGACTTTTGCTCTTCGAAGCGTAACTTATCATATAGATTGCGGAGTATGCTTCTACCTTCTTTGGTATTTATAGATGACAGAGTGTACATCGTAGTTAAGTGTTAGTCCTATATATGATAAAGATAGCTATAGCAAAGAAGATTATATTGGCCGACCACGCCATAAGTATGGGATCGATAGCCAAAGTTGAACCCAGGGATAAGCTGAGTTTTGTAAAGATAAGATACAAAAAGGATATTACAAGAGCAGCGGATATCTGTACTGCGACCCCACCTTTCTTTTTAATAGATGCAAACGGTACGCCAAAAAGCACGACAATGATATTAGCAAAGGGATATGCGTACTGGCCGTAGTAATCTATGAGCTGTTCCCTAATATCTTTTCCTCCTTTTTCGAGGAATTTGATATACTCCCAGTTTTCATCGAAGTCCATCTCATCTGGTGTTCTAACTAGCGTGAGTATATCTTCGTGAGTGATCGTGAGATCAACGGACATACTGTCCCTTCTGAATGTTTTTACACCGGAATCAGTAAATATCCTTTCGATAACCTGCCGGAACTTCCAGTTCCCTGCTACGCTATCCCATTTCATAGCATTGGCCTCTATTGTTCTTTCCAGCCTAGGGCTATCGTTATTATCGAAAGTTTCGAGCCTAATCCTATTGCCGACTTTATTGACAGCGGAATATGAATTGATGGTGAGATTTTCGAGCGGTGTGTTCCTAAGGTATAGATCATAGAGAGAGGATGTAGTGCTGATTTTCTTCAAATCTGTCCTATCAATCTCAATTTTTCTCTCGTTTGCCTCCGGTACTATCCAACCATTGAAATAAAGGTGCCCCGCAGCAACTAACAGACTAACTAAAACAAGAGGAAACATGAGTCTGTAAAGGCTCATACCTCCTGTCTTCATAGCGGTGATCTCATTATTGCCCGCCATTTTACCAACAGAAAACAGTATGCTTATTAGCATAGCAACAGGAAGCAGAATCTCCAGAATACCAGGGAAGAAGTAAATATAGTATTCAGCTATTCTGAGAACCGGTACATCATTGTTAATGAATTCATCGAGATTTTCGAGAAGACTTACCACAAGGAAGATTACATAGAGTGCAAATACACTGAACACCAATGTGAGCAAAAATTGCTTAAGTACATATCTATCTATTTTACTGAAGAGAATCAATTAGATGTAAACCTATATATTCCAACAACTTAGGCATTGCTAATAAAGCCTTTGAGATCTCTGAAAACCCTGGTTATAGAACCCAATCGGAAACCGTGTCTGGCTTTCAGATATCTATACGTAAATAAACCGATAATAGCATAATATGTCACAAGGCCAAAAGCATACAGTATATAATTACCAGATAATCCGAATACCAAAAATATGGCAGTGGAAGCAACGGAGGCAATTAGATTGTAAGTGAGGAGCTGTTTTTCCTTTGACTCGGCATTGAATATAAATGATAGAACAAAAAGAGGCAGGAATAGCCCACCTATCGTAAGCACCATAAGTACATCCATCGCTTCGATTATGTACGGGTTATCGAATACGATTTTCATTATCTTCTCCAAACCGCCAGACCATACTAACAAGCTTACGGCAATGAACATACTTAGCATGTAGGCATATACTTTTTCTATGAGTACTTTAACACCCTCGATATCTTTTTTATTATTTTGCCGGATAATAGCCGGGTTGAACAAAGCGGCAGCGGCCATACCGGCTTCCTCAAAGAATTTGAATACTTTCTTGGCCAGATCATAAACACCAGCTACGGAAAGTGGAGCCAAAATACCTAAAAGAACTATATCCAATTGCCTTACAGAAACATTCAAAAGTGATTGTCCGATTACAGGAACAGAGTATTTTCTGTAAAATTCAGAATCATTGCATACCGCTCTTTTAGCATTGCTATATGCGAATATTATACAGTATATAGCTGATATCGTGGTTGCTAAAAGGAAATCTCTTATAATATCCCCAAAGATAACGGGTGTACCGCTTATAAATAACTGATAGACTATAAGCCCTAGAAATATACCGTAAAGCAAGATATTGCATATTGTAATATGCATATACTGCAACTCCCTCTGGAAAATTTTTATGGCGTAAATTCTGGGAGCATTAGCAATCAAAATCATTGGTATATATAGACTTAGCTCTTCAAACCTATATAATCCAGCATAAGCCAAAACTGCGTATATGATATAAAGGGCAGCGCCGCCGGCAAGAACTCTGATATAGAAATTCTGGCTTATAGTATTGATTTGTCTGTTTTGATCAGAATCACCCGCGAACCTTATTATGCCTTGTAGAGCGTAAGCATCCGCAATGGTAAAAAGCCAATTGATTATCCCCAGATAAATGCCTAACTCACCTATTACCTCGATAGGTACGTAATTGACTAGAAACAATAATCCAATCGCATAGAGTGCAAAAACTACCTTATCAAGAAAAGTCCAGCTTATCTTACCTATGTTATCGATTATCCTCAGAGTGAGATGCTCCAGTTGACGCTGCCGTTTGAGGTATTTGCCAGTACCATCCGAGCTATCTGTTTGCGACCATATCCAGGGCTGAACCAGTACTCGTCCATGAGCATTTCCGCATCGCAAGTAATAGAGGCCAATGGCTTGCCGTTCAGATACAACTCAAGTTCGGTGTATGTTTTTCTGATTTGAATATCTGGGTGAATGTGTAGCCTTGATGTGATGTTTGCGGCTTCAGGATATTCATCTTTTATCATTAGAAGATTATCTGAGAGTACAAAAGCCCTTGTCATCCTCCTACCGAAGCCTTTGTGGCTTCCGATATAGGAGTATTCAGTATGAACTTTAGTCTCTGGTCTGGATTTGTCCTTTCTGAACCAGAACAGCTCTTCGGTTTCCTCGCCAAAAGGATTTATTTCTTTATCTTCAATCTGGGGTGTATTGTGGTACCTTGTCGTTCTGAATAGGTTTCTATAGTCGGGATGGCCAGTGTATGTATATGTTCCGGGGTCGGTAATTATCTCAGTTCTGTTTTTGTAGAGAACAAAGCTGAGATTGTCGTTATGGTTATGCCCACCCCTTCCATATAGCCCAAGACTGCTGTTTTTGATCCAGACAGATGCATAATCGTTTTTGATCCTATAGAGTCCTGATTTTGGGAAAGCATCTGAAATTACGCCGTTTTGATAAAGGTTAAAAACGTTCTTCGGCAGATTGGCTTGATAGAACAGGGAATAGATTGACTTGTTATCTGAGTAAATATCGTAATGGCGATTCTTATCAACCCTATTGGGGGATAAATCGAGATTGATAAAACTACCAGCGTCCTCATCTCCGAAACGAGGATATTTATCTACATCTGAAGCAATACTTACGCTATAGGAAAAGATATTGCCAAATATCTTACCGATGCCATAGGGGCGTTTGGTATCTTCTATATTTGTGTCAACATCTACAAGCCATCTTAAGAAGTCAGTTTTTGATTTTCTATCAGGAACATACGGAGTATATCCCTCGGGTAATCTAATATTGGAATTGATACTTTCTAATTCACTTTCAGCTATACACTTGTTATCGCTACTGATGGTAGATAATGCAACAAGCATCATTTCGGTAGTAAAGAGGTGGTATGCCGTAGAGCCCTCAAAATTTCCACCATCGGAATTGAACTGCCTCTGGATTTCAAAAACAAGCTGCCTGATCGCCCATTTGTGAAGTGAATTAAATCCGGCTTTATTTGATAAGTACTTGGAAACAATGAGGATAGAGCAAATATTCGAGAAGTAGTGATTATTGGGTTGCCCATCGGCATATTCTATATTCTGTGTCATCAACCCGAGATGCTCATAGCACATCTGCTCTATGCATAAATGAAATGTGCTATCGAAATGTTTGGATGTATCGGGGTCTGAGCCCCTGAAGAAATCATAGGCAATGAGTATGTTTACCATCCTGATACCTACATCCATAGCTGATGACCACTGCACACCCATCAATGGCGGGCAGCATGCACGGAAATCATAAACCTGGGATTTGAACTCACTTATATACTTTTCGGCTTTATTGTTATCATAATCTTTTATGGAATGATAAGCGAGAGCTAAAACAGGCAGGTGCTGCATCCTTCCTAATTCCCAGGGCTGCTTTATATCTACCCCTGGGGCTGGTGAAGGCTTTATACTATTGCCGTGCATATCTAGCTCCCATACATATCCAGATATTATATCCTTATTCCAGCTTATAGGCTTATAATAGGACTGTATCTTGTTACGGAGAGTTTCAGACTCTTGGCTAACCACAAATGGAACCAGTGGCGATACAGAAGGGTAGGAAAACCCTTCAAAGCCAGGGGCCCTAGTAGAATATGCGAATTCAAGTTCTCCACTTCCTAAAAGGTTGAACCTGTGTTCAACTATCTCATCGGCTCGATCGATGAGACGCTCTTTGTCGGCTTCGGTAAGTTTGCTAATATTTGGCAGTGTGAAAACTGTGCCAAGCCCTTTAGGCTTATCTAAGTTAATATATGTACTACGGGATATCGCAACGAACTCGGCAGTTTTTCTTGTGAAACCAGTAAGTTTCTTAAACCCTTTTTTCAAAAGGATGTTCGGTGGAGTCAGTTTAGCCTGATGATATAGTACAGTTGCTTTTGCCATAAGGGCAAGATACGAATATGATTGAATTGTGTAACAACCGAGGCGATATAACGAGAAAAGCCCGCTGAAAAAATATACAGCAGGCTCGTCGCTAAAATTGTAGATTTATTATAAGTGCTTGATATTACTGAACTTATCGATTGATTCTTAAAGAATCGTCTTGATGTTTTTCTCTACGGCGTTTTCGATACCAGTTGAGCGCCTGTTCAAGCTTTTTTGGAGTGTCATATATCTTGATTTGAATTCCGGTTTCATCTGCCATGTATCAACAAGTACAAAACAATCAACCGCATTGTTGAACCCGGTATTGATAGTATAGCTCAGATATTTTACACCGCCGTAGTGGCATACATCTGAATATTTTCTGAGTAGTACGGGTACTGTAAGTGAGAAATTACGAAGTGCCGTTTTCATATTTCGGTAATCTTCTTCGTAATCTTTTCCGCTAAGTATGTTTTTAGCGCTATCGATATAGCTTTGTGGCAGAGTCACTTCATTTACCGGGGAAACCATAGTATCGTCACCGGAATACCATTTTTTATAGTATTCGATAATGATCGCTTTAGCTTCATCTGGATATTTATCAGAAATTGACACCGCTCCGAAAAGATACCTCGTATTCTCTACTTCTCTCAAATATGCGCCGATGCCCTGCCAAAGATAATCGAGTGCCGAACTACCCCAGTATTTGGGCTGAACGAAGCTTCTGCCAAGCTCTACGGCTTGTTCAATATAGGGATTGAAACTACTATTGAGTGTGTAAAGGCCGGAATTGTAGAGTTTTTGTGTGCCATACTTTCTGATAATATCTCTAGTAACGCCTATTCTGTATGAACCTACTATCTCGAGATCGTTGTCATCCCAGAGAACGATATGGTCATAATACCTATCGTATTTATCGGTATCTGCTTTTTTACCTGTTCCCTCGCCTACTTTTCTGTAAGTATGCTCCCTAACCCTGGAAATCTCTCGAAGAACATTTTTAGCTGAGTCGTATCTGACCATATAGATGCTTTTACCATCTTTTGTTTTGCCAATATCGGCACTCATCATCAGTTCGCGCTTAATTACTTGCTTATCAACAGGGTGGATTATGGTTTTTTCGGTTTTGAATATACCTCTTCTGCCTGAGCCTATATCGTAAAGATGCTTTTTGAGAAGTTTAGCGTAGTGATCTTTGGTTAATGACTTACCGAAAGCATTATATGGAATGGGATCGCCGCAGGTAAGTTTGATTTCTTTGTTTTTGCCGGCAAAAATCTCTCGAGATAAAAGAAAAGTACCTATCTCTTTTTTGATAAGAGCAAGCCCGTAGAACATACTGCTGTTTCTACCACTGATGTGGACAGGCAGTACAGGCGCTTCCATATCCATTGATAGTGATATTGCGCCGCGTGACCATTTACGGTCTATAATACCTTTAGGTGTTAGCCTTGATACTTCCCCTGAAGGGAAAAGGATAACTACTCCCTCGTTCTTGAGCTGTTTTTTGATCTCCAGCATATTTCTCTTCTGGCTGGAAGCCGAGTAAAGATCAACGGGGAGGAAGCTTTCCTTGATGTTGTCAAGGTGCATAAGCATATCGTTTACAACGATTTTTACGTCCTTTCTGACTTCAAGGATAGCACGTAGGATAGCCAGACCGTCCAGACCGCCGAGTGGATGATTAGCGACTATGATGAGCCTACCTTGATCAGGTATCCTGGCTCTATCCCTTACCGATAGGTAGTAGTTAAAGTCCAGGCTTTCGAAAAGCTCATCAATAAAATCAGAGGAATATTTGTCATTGCTTTGTGCTAGGAACTCATTTATCTGTTTTTCTTTGAAAGCTTTCGATAGTAGAGAGTATAGCGGGTTGATAAGAAACTTGGGTAGTTTTTCGTTAACCTGCGGTGCTTTCTCGGAAATGAGATCTTTTACGCTAATTCTATCCATGGAATCCTCATAATTTATAAGTGCAATTTATATAAGAATTATTAGTTTTATGTTAAGTTGGTTTATCAACTATTGTAAAGATTCGGCAAAATACGCATTTTGGAATTAAAATTATCAACACTTATATAAATGGATGTTATGAAAACCGTTGTTCTATTTTTTACTCTGCTAACATTTTACGGATGTTCCGAAGACAGCCAAGAACCTAATACAGAATACGCAAATCAGGATACATTAGTGACGGGAGAGGACGGGAACGGTGTTGTACCGACAGTTGATACACTTTATTTCGCTGATATTGCGAACTCATCTGTAAGCGAATATATCTATGCCGGGAATATCCAATTCGCCTCAACTGTGCTTGATAGGATATCTGAGCCGGAACAATATTATATAAAAGCTTGGTTTGCCAGGTTCGTTCCTGATATAATAGCAGCCAACCCGAATAATGAAGAAAAGGTAAACGAGTTTTTGAATAAGTCTTTCCAAGAAGCACATGACATGGCGAAAGGGATAGCAGAAGAACAAGGTATATCTGCGGATGAACTTAAAGAGCAGTTTGAAAAGCTTAATAACCGACAATAAATCTGTAAAATTATGATAAGAAGAACAGTATTAAAAGATATTCCAGAGGGTGCCCGAGAACTTAGTGAGAGAAAGGGAAATATTCTATATCAACTGCTATATTACGTTTCTGTAATAGCAATAGCGATAGGTTTTATCTTTCTTATGGTCGAGTGGTTCGGGATTGAAGATGAAAATTATGGTTTATTACCCTTAGGAATGATAATAGGCATGAATCTACATCACATCAAGTTTAAGCGTGTGTTCAAAGATAGTGAGAACTATTATGTATCGGATAGATGGAACCTACAACACAGAGTACCTATTGAACGAAAGGTTATTATCGAGGATGTTAAGATTTTCAATCGAGTAAAGAAGTTTACCTTCCGTAACTATGAGGAAAAGAGTGTTGTCGTGTTTTTCTATCAGGCTTGAGTATTGATTGCGATAGATAGCAATATGGGTTGAAGTGGGTTATGATTATAGCAATTATTTAGCTATTATCATCTGTCGATATTCTTTTTTCTCCGTTGTGAGTGTAGGTGCTGTAGGTATTGCTATTGCTGCTTTCAGAATTGCCGGAAGTCTCCAGTTCATTCATGAACATTATTCTTTCTCGAGATAGATTATCCGATTTGTTTTCCCCTATATATTTAGCCAGTTGCTCTCTTATACGGCAGTGGAGCTCCCAAGCTTTTGTAGGGGTTTTGGCAGAGCATTTGAATCTGAGCTTAATATGCTCTTCGGCGCATTCTGTGACCAGTACTTCGGCTGGTTCCTCGCCGTCATAGTCATCATCTGCTTTTAACAGCTCTTCGAACTTTTCTCTTATATCTTGTACATTGGCCTTATAATCAAGATAAAGATATATAGGCTTTATAAGGTGCGGATCGTTTTTGGACCAGTTTTCAAAGGGCTTGGATATGAAGTATTTTAGTGGTACGATTACCCTTCGGTGATCCCATGTATCAACGGTCAAATAGGTAAATCTGATTTCTTCTATAGTACCCCAGTTGCCTTCATACATTACGGTATCGCCTATCCTTACGGGTTTAGTGATGGCTATCTGCATTCCGGCTACGATATTACCGAGTGTGCCTTGAGCGGCAATACCGAGAATAACGGTAGCAAGCCCAGCGGAAGCAAGTAGTGAAACACCGAGATTCTGCAGGGTCTCGAACTGTGATAGAATAATACCGATTCCAATCAGTACCACGATAAACATGATTACTTTTCTGGCTACTGAGATATGAGTAAGCAGCCTTCTTGATTCATGGTTTTCTTCATCAGAAACATCATTTACCTGTCTTTCCTGAATGCGGTTCATTATATAATCTATTGAACGCATAAGTAGCCATATTACGCAACCGATAACTATAACCAGCATTAGAGAATAGAAAATAGGTGAATATTTACCAGAGATAGAAAGCAGATTATCTGTTACTAAATAAAATGTAAGAACAGAAACGGCAAGTGCTATTGGTGTAGATATTTTGGATGAAATCTCGCTTACCCAAAGCTCATCGCTTCGGCCAACTGTTCTCAGCATCAGTAGTTTGATGCCTTTATATATGAGTATGCAGAGAAACGCAAGAACGATTAGTCCGATCATTTTCCAGGTCTGTATGCCCAAAAGCTCATATTCCATCCATCCCGGCACCCGTTTTTCAAGGCTGCTGGGGCCATAGTCCTGATAGAGTTTCTCGATATTTTCAACTGTATTCGCCGAGATAAGCCATATTGGTGCGGCATCGCCAACCCGATATCTTTCTACCCGCAGCGGATATGATATGCCATCGACTGATAATGAGCCGAATTTTATGCTTCTCCGGGGCATACCAGCAAGCTGTTTCGCTGTTGCACCTGGGTTATCGATTTGGCCGTCCGGCCTATCAGGTAATGCATCCCACGCTATATTTACCCTCTTATCCATAATATAGAAAAGTTTGTGGGCTAGCATAGCTGCTGTATCCAAAGTTATATTTCCTGAAAGCCTATTGAGGTTCAGGGCGTAAGCCGCAGCTTTGAAATTTGTATCAAGGGCAGAAAGATAGAAATGCTCTAAAGCTGCCTGAGGTGTTTCAAGATTTAGATATTCAATATCTTCATCTATACCCGTATTTAGTTTCTCAGTACTGAAATATGCTTTATTATAATCGCCGAGGTAGGAGGAAGAAGTACCAGAGAAGTCCTTTTTATCGATCAAAATACTGTCGGCTGGTTCTTCGTTGTTACCTTTATTCTTAAAGGTGCTGTCGATCGTAGAATCTTGTTTAGAAAATGATTCATCCCTGTTTGCCATACTGTCATTCTGTGCTATTGCAGAAGGCGAGAGAAAAGAAAGTAGAATAAGTATTGGGAGAAAGAATCTCACTATAAACATAATGTTCGGTTTAGTATTTAATAATACTAAACCGAACGATTAAAAATAATTATATTTTTATTAGTTACTGAATTAGCTTACTAAAGCCAGTAATTACTACTGTATGTGAACGGTTAAACGGCTCAGGGTTGGTTTTGTCGGGGTCTTGGATATTTACAAAAAAGCTGCTCCCGTCAGGTGAGAAGTATCCCCCGGTTGTTTCGCAGCCACGAGGGGCTACATAGAGCCTGTTCAGATCGTTGAGTGAGGGCTCTTTGATTGCAAGATCAATGAAAAATATCTCGTTATAGACTTCATCCGTATTGCTTGCTGGATTGCCTGACCTACCGAGAGATGTTTCGATAATATCCTCATGGACTACAAGATAAGTACGCCCGTTCCAAGTAACTTGAGTAAGTCCATCGGGATTGCTAAAGCTTATACCTTTTTTGGTATCGATACCACCGTTGATATAAACACTCATCTCATCTGTATCTGTATCAAAAAGAAGTACCCTACCGTAAGGGTCGCTGTATCTGCCTTTTTTATCGGTTTTGTATTCATCCATGTGCATGGCGGGTACTCCGCCCATTATCATATACTTCTTCCACTTTGTCTCATCTCGGCCTGTCTCGGTGATATATAGTTTGCTGCCTACTCCTTCAACCCATTCCAGCCTATTGAAGAGTGAGGCCCCCAGAGATACCGCTACTTCTCTTGCATTGACCATACTTTCAAAATCCATTGGCATTTTGATCCAGTAAGGTTTTTTACCGTTTCCGTCATTATAGGCGTAAAGCTGGCCTTCTGTAAGATCGCCTGCGGTATCAGCGATAAACTTGAACCAGACAGCAGGGCTGTTGTCGTCGGTTAGGTAAACTGTTTTCTTATCTGGCATTACTATAGCGTCTTCATGGGCATAGCGGCCCATCTGCCAAAGTTTATTCATAGCTTTGCCCGACTCGGGATCTACTTCAACCATCCATCCGAAGTTTTTCCATTTGGATCTACCTAGATATTCGGTGGTATCGGTTATCCACTGGCCAGAGTTGTTTAGTTTCTCATTGTTATCGGCATCCCATTCTTCGGCTGTGAGTATTGTTCCCATTGGGGTAAGAGAGCCGCCGCAGTTGTTTATCGTTCCGCCTACGGGTGAAAAATCCACTGCTCTGAAAGGTGATGTCACATTCCATTTCCCTTCTGATCTTTCTACATCAAATAGTGTACCGCCCCCGCCATCACCAATAAGTCGATCGAACATCCTATCTTCGTGGCCAACATATAGTGTGCCTTTGTCGTCGCTCTGGGGGATCATTACAAGAAAGTCATGTCTCCCCTTGCTTGGAGCGTGGCCGCCGCCTGGAAGGACTACTGAATCAGTAGTTTCGGAAAAAAGGATTTCGTAATCAAAACCTTCGGGTAATAATAGATCAACATTCGGATAAACCGGGCTTAGTTTACCAAAAAGATTTTGTGAGTAAGTTTTATCAATCCCTATCAGCAATACCAAGAAGAGAAGTGAGAGGCTTTTCATTTTGTTATTTACCTATGATTATAAAAAGAGGTTATTCGGTTAAGTCGCCGATAGTTTCCATTGTGAAACCATGTCTTTTCGGGCGACCGCTGTTATCCACATGAACAAGTACGATTTTTTCTATACGGATGATAACGGTTTCGGTATCTTTTATCCTTACTTCTGATCGTAGTGTGAGAGAAGTACCACCAACGCCTATAACCTCGCATCCTATCTCTACTATATCGCCGCTGTATGCAGGGTTGATAAAGTCTATCTCGGACATATATTTTGTTACTACATGGTTCGATCTGAATTTACACATAGCGAATACCGCAGCCTCTTCATCAATCCACTTTAGAAGTTGCCCCCCGAAGAGAGTATTGGAGGGATTAAGATCGGGTGGTTTTACAAGTTTTCTGGTTTTATATATCATTTTTATTTAATTCGATTTTACAGTTGTTTCATTAATGAGCTTTTCAAAATCCTGTGGTTCCAGCAAATACTTTGTGCCACAGAACTGGCATACAAGCTCGTTCTGCCCTTCTTTTTGCATATCTTTCAAATCATGAGGGCTAAGTGTTGTCAGTTTATCGATAAACCTATCCTTTGTACATCTACAGAAAAAATCTACTTGGCTGGTTTTGGTTTCAGCAAATTCAAAAGGAAGTATATCTTCAAGAATATCCAATGGTCTATCATCGGATTTTAGGTAATCAGTGATATTGCCGAGCTGCCTTACCGCTTCGTCAACCCTTTCGATTTCTGTTTCATCTGCCCCTGGCAAAGCCTGCACCAACAAACCACCGGATAGATCGATAAATCCCTTATCATTCATGATAGTATCGATAAGTATAGCTGTCGGTATCTGTTCGGATTGCAGATAATAATGTGCTATATCCTTTGCTATATCACCTGTTGCGATAGGGACTATTCCAGTTATTGGCTCCGGCTCATTATATAGTACTCTGCTCACCTTTAACAAGCCTATACCGATAGCCTCATCAAAATGAGAAATCTCTTCAATTGACTTTTCTCTATTATAAGCTACAAAACCCCTTACTTCCCCTATCTGAGAAGCTTCAGAGTATATTCTGGCTACCGGTCCGTTACCTTCGGTTTCCACTACTATTCTTTCCTGCCCTTTCAGTGTGCTAGAAATAAGTGTTGCAGCAGTAATATTTTTGGACAGAAGATAAGCAGACACCGTGTCGAGGCCGTGTTTTTCCTGTGCTGTGCGAGTGGTATTGGAGTTCTTCACGAAAGAAGCGCGGAACATACCATCTTTGGAAAGGACGGAGCGTACCCTGTCTCTGTTCTCGAAACTCTTTATAAGTTCTTCTCTGTTCATTATCACCAGACTTTATAAAAAAATAATCGTCTACACCATAGATAAGTATAGACGATTATGAAGATATGATTGTTATTTATTTAGGCAGCTACAACTTCTGAAACCTTAGCCGATGCATCTTGGAAGTTTTTGGCTACTTTGAACTCTAGGTCTGATTTATCAAGAATATCAGCGGCAAGTTCAGCGTTAGTGCCATCCAGCCTTACTATCACAGGTATATCTACCTCTACGGTATTCAATGCCTGTATAATACCTTCGGCTACTCTATCGCATCTTACGATACCGCCGAAGATGTTTATAAGCACTGCTTTTACATCTTCATCGCTCATCATTATCCTGAAGGCGTTGGCGATTCTCTCTACGTTTGCCCCACCACCTACATCCAGGAAGTTAGCGGGCTTACCGCCGGATAGTTGGATCATATCCATAGTTGCCATAGCCAAGCCAGCACCGTTGACCATACACCCGACGTTACCATCAAGCTTGATATAATTCAGATTGTATTTAGCAGCTTCAAGTTCTAGCGGGTCCTCTTCAGATTCATCTTTAAGGTCTGACCAGTAAGGATGTCTGTATTCTGCGTTATCATCGAAGTTCATTTTGCAGTCAAGAGCGATAACCTCACCGTCTTTTGTGATAACAAGTGGGTTGATCTCAAGCATAGAGCAATCAAGCTCATTATATGCTTTTTCAAGCTTAGTGATGAACTTAAGAAAGTTTTTGAAAGCTTTACCTTCAAGGCCAAGGCCGAAAGCCAGTTCACGGGCTTGATATCCTTGAAATCCGATAGCCGGATCAACATCGAGTTTGATGATCTTATCAGGTGTTTTCTCAGCGACCTCTTCAATCTCAACCCCACCTTCGGTAGAAGCCATGATAAGATTGCGACCGGTTTCGCGGTTGAGAAGCATTGAAAGATAGAATTCTTTGTCGATATCAGCTCCATCCTCAATAAGCATTCTGTTTACTATCGAGCCTGATTCGCCAGTTTGGATAGTCACGAGCTTTTGACCGAAAGTAGCGTCAGCTATGTCATGTGCTTGCTGAGCCAAATCATCACCAAACAGTACGGTAACACCTTTTACAACCTTACCGTTGATTTGATTTTTCTCACCAGTCTCAGGATTTTCTACAGATCCTTTGCCTCGGCCACCGGCATGTATCTGAGATTTGATAACGATTACTTTTGAGCCTTCGTCAACGAATTGCTCTTTAGCTACTTTTTTGGCTTCATCGGCACTGAAAACCACCTGTGACTTCAAAACAGGTACATCGTATTTTTTCAGAAGTTCCTTAGCCTGATGCTCATGAATGTTCATACTATCTCACTTTGTCAGTTTATACATATTACATTGATACAAAATTAATAAATAATGTTGCTCCAATGGCATATCTGCTACCCTGATATAGATAGATAATATCCACAATATCAGGAAGTAGTATAAATTTAAGTGTAGATGGGCTCAACAATAACAGAATAGATTTCGTTTCGTCAATATATAAAAACGTAAACAATAAGGATAATTTAATGGATAGAATGGAATATATGAGACGTTCGATGGGGAGCGAGCAAGGGCTGGATTACACCAGATCGCTCGGTTTTCAGGATCAACAAGCTCTGGAGAAAAGCCGCTCCGCCTTTATGAGTAAAGTATATACATGGATGACCGGTGGATTGCTACTTACAGCAGGGGTATCATGGTGGGCACTGGAAAGTCAGTTTTATTTAGCCCTATCACCATATTATCTGTTTATC
>CAYWYR010000002.1:164095-198810 GCA_964462685.1 uncultured Hyphomicrobiales bacterium
GCACTTTAGGTTTGGTGTTTTTTCTATCTGCTAGAATAGAGAAGATGTCAGTAACCGCGGCTATGGCTTCATTTTTATTATATGCCGGAGTAAACGGACTCTTGATGTCGGTGATACTTGCATATTACCCAACAGATGCGATAACAAATGCTTTTGTGGTATCGGCTGGAGCATTTGCGGCTTTATCCTTGTATGGATATACTACAAAGCGGGACTTGAGCGCTGTTGGTAAGTTTATGTTCATTGGTTTGGTAGGTATAATACTGGCTTCGATAGTCAATATGTTTGCAGGTTCTATGGCGCTTGACTGGACGATAACAATACTTGGCGTTCTGATTTTCGCTGGTTTGACGGCATACGATACGCAAAGGCTCCGCAATATGCATGATGTAATGGAAAAAGGTAAGGATATAGCCACGAAAGCGGCCATTATCGGGGCGCTGGCATTATATCTTGACTTCATCAATCTGTTCTTGTTCATCCTTAGGATATTCGGGAACAGGGACTGATCTCAAAAAAATTTGAAGCGGTTATTAATAGTGCCTTCCTTTGTATATGAGGAGGGCATTTTTTTTAGTGGTATTTTTATCTTACACTTAGGCGGGCTCAGAGACCGACTTTATTTGTTTGTCATTCAGAGGGAGTGTAGCGACCGAAGAATCTCTGTAGGCTTGTTCTTTGGGGTGATGGGGCAAGCAATAGGTTTTAACGCAATAGAGATTCTTCACCGCTCGCTGTGCTCGGGTTCTGAATGACGGGGGGGGGCTGGGTGTGTCTTACACTTAGGCGGGCTCAGTGTGACACGTGCTTGGGATGACGGGGGTTGCTAATCTGCAAATTAATAGTAAGATTTAGTAAGCGCCGCGGCCAGTAACAACAACCATTACGGTTTTTGCCAAGATGTAGAAATCTAAGAAAAGAGACCAGTTACGTATATAATATACGTCTGTGTTCGCTCTTTCTTCGAAGCTGGAGTCAGCTCTGTTGGTTACCTGCCATAGCCCGGAAAGCCCGGGTTTGACTTTCAGAATAAACTCGTCATTACCACCCATTTTGGTTTTTTCCCACGGCATATATGCGCGGGGGCCAACCAGGCTCATTTCGCCCGTTATCACATGGAAAAACTGAGGCAGTTCATCAAGGCTGAATTTTCTCAGAAGCCTGCCCACCCTAGTAAGTCTTGGGTCTTTACGAAGTTTATGATACTTATCATACTCCTCTTTCATTTCCGGGCAGCTATTGAGTATCTGCTCTAATCTTTCTTCAGCATCTACATGCATAGTCCTGAATTTGAGCATGCGGAAACGTTTGTCGTTCTTACCCATTCTTTCTTGGCGGAAGAATATACCACCGCGGGAATCAAGCATTATAAGAAGGCTGATAACAATAAACAGAGGCATAGACATTATGCAGAGGAATGAGCCTACTAATATATCCACAATGCGCTTCTTGAAAGCAGAGCGGCGCCTAAGTAGTTTTTGTTGTACTTCCAGACCAAATATACCACCTATATCACGGGGAGCAACCCAAAGGTTGCTGACACCATAAAGATCGGGGATAATGATCATGTGTTCGAAGAAAGAACCGTAGGTATCAACGATATTTCTCTGCATTTCCCTTTGGGCACGTGGCATTGCAACAATAGCTGTATCAATATCAAGTGCTTTTGCTAGATCGGGTATTGATTTTGTACCACCGACAATAGGAACGTCATTCTGATAGCCCCACATATCAGCGTTATCATCAACAGCTAATAGCGGTTTGAGACCAATATGGGGATGCTTTTTGAGTGTTTCGATTATCTGCATTCCAGAATTTCCGGAACCGATTACCATTACCTGCATTCCCCACCATTTTTTACTGGAATTAAATTTCCTTATAAGGTGGCGGCAAAACGGTATTGTAACAAGAGAGAAAAGCCAGGAGAGCATGAAAATCAGTCGGGAATAGTCCCACGTGCTTTTTCCTAGAAATGTAATCGCGCCGAGTACAGCGAATATAAATGTGCTGGAAATAGTGATATTTTTAAGTTCTTCTACCGAGTCCATACCGAAGCCAGGATACAGGCCTCTTAGATAAAAAGAAACCATAAAGACAGGAAGAATACCGAGAATCAGGGTAAGGGTATTGGTGATCGGTTCGGCACTCTCAATTACGTAATGTCTTATAACCGCACTGATAAATACAGATAAAAATACAGCGAAAGTATCACCGGAGGCTAAAAGCAATGACGCTTTAACCGAATTAGGCGAGGGAGACAACCTTCCGGAGATTTTATCTGACTCCTGAGTGGGATTGCCAACTATATGTGTAAGTTCTTTAAGTGTAATATTATCCATCTTTACCGTGGGGCATGTGATACAATACGAATTAAGTACTGCATTTTCTATAAGCCTATCCTGCTAAAATTATAAATCGTTGACAGGTTAACTTTTTACTCTAGAATCACACATTTTATGCCACAATTATTCGTAGCTCGCAAAAATAGCATATATACACAACTATTGCAATTATGTGAGTTTAGAGGTTAACTAGTAGAGAAGCTTATTTTATACCTAAAGTAATATTGATGGATATGAGAGGAATAGGTATAGAAGATGGTATAAGCTATTGGCTGGATTTGTTTTCGATTTTTGACTTGGATTAACATACGTAAAGATAATGATATTACCAAATATTTTTATATATATTTTTGTGAGATCTGTATTTGAATAGGTCACTGTGGAATTGGATCGCTATTGCTACTCTTTGGTCATGTCTTATATTTTGACAGGCTCAGGCACCGATACGGAATGTAATTTATCTATGTATTCCTCGTTTTGAGCTTTCGATAAATTCAATAATCTGTTTTACGTATCTATTCGAGTAGTCACCGGTTTTCTTGATCTGTTCTAAACCGTCGGTAGTATTAAGGCCTTTCCGGAGTAAGGTATCGTAGAATCTATCTATTATGATGATTTCTTCGTTGGTGAAGCCGCGCCGTTTAAGTCCTATTTTGTTGATACCTTCAACAACCGGGGGGTTTTTGCCTACTAAAGTAAAAGGTGATACATCCTTGACTATTTTTACATCGGCACCTACCATTGAATGATCTCCTACCCTGCAAAACTGGTGTACTTTTGTAACGCCACCTAGTACTACCCAATCCCCTATCTCTACATGGCCACCAAGCTGGGTAGCATTCGCCATTACGACATTGTTTCCGATAACGCAGTCATGTGCTACATGGCAATATGTCATAATCAGGCAGTCTTTGCCTACTATGGTAGTTCCGCTAGCTTCTGTACCTCGGTTAACTGTAGCAAATTCTCTAATTACAGTATGATCACCTATCACAACTGTTGTCGGCGTGTCTTTGAATTTGAGATCCTGCGGTTCGGTTCCTAGTACAGCATGGCTGTGTACTTTAACTCCTTTACCGATTATAGTACCGCGAGCTATCACCGCATGGCTTCTTATCTCGCAGTCATCGCCGACTACAGTACCCGGTTCTATAATAGCATAAGGTCCAATATCGACGTTGTTTCCTATTTGGGCGTCGCCACTTACTACTGCTCTGCTATCGATCATAATTAAGAATCCACCTTATCCACTAATGCCGCCTGCAGATCAGCTTCCGCCACGACAGCGCCAGCAACATGTGCTTTTGCTTTGAAAGAAAATGTATTGAACCTTTTACGTACAAGTTTTACTTCGAAAACGAGTTGATCCCCAGGGGTGACAGGAATTCTGAACTTAGCGTTATTTATACCCATAAACATAGCAAGTTTCCCTTTTAATCCATCCCCTTCAGCTTGAAGGATATGGATGCCGCCAGTCTGTGCCATAGCTTCAAGCAATAGCACTCCAGGCATTACTGGCCGTCCTGGGAAATGGCCTTGGAAAAACTGTTCGTTTATCGTAACGTTTTTTAAGCCATAAATAGTCTCGGTTTCCTCATCATAGCCAAGTATTCTATCAACCATAAGGAAAGGATATCTATGAGGCAAAATATCCATTACCTCTTCAATTCGATACTGAATATCTTTTGATTTCTGGGGATCGAATTTTTTCTTTTTAGATAACTCCAGATACTGCTTTCTGAGCTTTTTTGCAAGCTCAATGTTGGAAGCATGACCTGGCCTGGCAGCTAATATCTGACCTTTGATCGGGATACCAACAAGCGCAAGATCACCGATAATATCCAGAAGTTTGTGTCTTGCAGGTTCATTTTTAAATCTTAGTTCGGTATCGTTGAAGATACCATTACTTCCTCGCTGAGGTAGCTTATCTAACTTGAATATTTCTTTTAATTTGCCGAGTTCAGAATCCGTTATCGGTTTATCCTCGATAACGACGGCATTATCGAGCCTGCCGCCTTTTATCAGGTCATTATCATAAAGGGTCTCAACCTCAGTGAGGAAGCAAAAAGTCCTAGCTCGGGAAAACTCCGGAACAAATTCGTTGTCGAAATCAAAAAGGCCTGTATGCTGGCTACCGAGCGCTGGATTGTCATAATCCACCATTACGGTAAGCCTATAATCATCATTCGGAAGGGCTACCAGATCCACACCCTTTTCGTCATTAATATAGCGTTCGATTTTAGCGATTTCGAAGTATTCCCTGTCAGCATCTTGCTCTACCCTACCGGCTTGCATTAGTGCGTCAACATAAGGCTGGGCAGAACCGTCACCTACGGGCGGCTCATTAGCTGATAATTCAATCAGGCAATTATCTATCTGAAGGCCAACCAAGGCGGCGAGTACGTGTTCAACAGTATGTATCTCGATGCCATCCCTACCGATTGTAGTACCACGAGATAGATCGACAACATTATCCACTAAGGCGTCGATAGGCTCCATATCATCAATATCGGAGCGGGTAAACTTATAACCATGCCCGATCTCTGCAGGATGGAATGTGATAGTGGAATCGTTACCGGTGTGAAGACCGATACCTGAGAAAGATATACTTTTGGTAATTGTATGCTGCTTTGTCGTCATGCGAACCGTAATTTTTAGAATTACAAAAATATAAAACTATTCCAAGATATTCCTGTACCAAGTTATATATTGA
Organism: uncultured Hyphomicrobiales bacterium; assembly: GCA_964462685.1. Lineage (GTDB taxonomy): Bacteria > Bacteroidota > Ignavibacteria > Kapaibacteriales > UBA2268 > CAYWYR01. The sequence goes on from CAYWYR010000002.1 coordinate 169,151, forward strand.
TAAAATGCCTTATCTGAAAACTATGATATCTATAATTGAAACATACAGAACTAAAGTCTGTATTTATCAGAAGTAAGACTAAAACAATTGGAATTAAATTGATCACTATTTATATACTGCCGAAGCTGTTACCTTTATTTCTGTTGAGTTCGTCATTCATCTGGTTATCAAGTCTGTGTTTTTCGCAAGGCGTACTTTCAGCTAAAGAAGACATAAGAATATATGAACAGAAGAATATGGAAGTATTCAGTAAAACGCTTGAACAATCTGATGATCGAGATATACATCTGATAAAGAGTACAATTTTAAACCCTGATGTTCTGAGGCGAATGGATGACAATAGCGGAGACGGATGGATAGTACTTTTAAAGGGAAATAATAATGCGAATGAATCTGTAGGTACTCAATTGCAGAGGCCTGAGCTGGATGAAGTAATAGATAAAAGCAAGATATCATATATTTTTGATCCAAGCTTGCTTCACGAGAAAAGTGATTTAGGTAGCGGAAAAAGCACTGAAATGGCAGCCAATCTAAATAAAGCGAAATCAAGGCTTTCAAGTTATGCTGTAGTACATAATAAGAAAACGCTGAGCGGATTGATTTCGAGCGGTATGGTAGAATATTATGAACCAAACCATACTTATAAAGTTGAAAAATATACCGAACAGGATCTCGGGGCTATACCATGGCATTTTTCCCTTCTGAATATAATGAACGCGTGGCGGAAATCAACCGGAGAAGGCGTTAAGGTTGCAGTTATAGATACCGGGATAGAGTACGAACACGATGAGTTACGATCAGCAGTTGCGATCAATAGTTCAGAGGATATAAATAATGACGGTATTTTTCAGCCGTGGCCCAGTGATTCGGTTATTGCCGGGGTATCAGGGGATCTGAATGGTATTGACGATGACGGTAACGGCTATCCTGATGATGTGATAGGTTATGATTTTGTTGATCTTGACGCATTTGATCTGGGTGATTATTCGGAGCCGGACCCTTTACCTTTTGATGAACATGGACACGGTACTGCAATGTCATCTTTAATAGCTGCAGCACCAGACGGCAAAAATATTACAGGTGTAGCACCCGATAGTAAGATTATATCGGTGAGATCATTCGATAGCCGAGGTAATGGTGAGTCGGATGATATAGCCAGAGGTATAATATATGCAGTCGCGACCGGTGTAAAAATCATTAATATGTCATTTGGAGATAATTTTGAATCAATGCTTGTAAGAGATGCGATAGCTTATGCAGAGGCGAGCGGAGTTTTAATGATTTCTTCGGCAGGTAATTCCGCATCATATTTCAGGGCATTCCCATCAGATTACCCATCAGTTGTATCTGTGGGTGGTGTGGATAAAAACGGCGGAAGATACGGTAGAAGTAATTTCGGTAGTATGATAGATATCGCGTCGCCTTCGGTAGAATTGCCGGTGGCGGGTTTGGATAACGGTTATAGGACATCTACAGGTACATCGGCAGGGGCTGCACTGATATCAGGTATTGCGGCTTTAGTTTTATCCTCAAATCCTGATTTATCTGCCGAAGGGCTTGAGTCTGCTTTGATAAGTTCAGCCGAGGACTTTGGGGAAAACGGATGGGATCAATTTTACGGCGTAGGTATCCCAAACGCCAACAAAGCAATCGAATATAACAGAGACGCGATTCTAAGGTTCGAGACACCCCGGTATGGCGAACTTTTCAAAAGTACTGATGATATCAGGATCATCGCTACTATCGCTACGCCATTATTTTCCGATTGGGAGCTAAGCTATACAGAAGGCTACGGGGTTATATTAAATAATGAAGAGCCTGAATGGACGAGAATCTCAGAAGGGACCGATCAGGGTATCAACATACAACTTAATTCTGGCAGAATAGCACCGCTTGACAGCGGGCAAGTCACGATTCGCTTAGTAGTCAACCAGACGAACGGTATCAATTTTGAGAAACGTTTATATATAGATATCGTGCCAGATAATGCCGATTTGTCTTTGTTGAGAGATACGGTTTATAATACTTATGCAGACGGTCAGCCGAGCTATACTATACACCACCGGACTTCTTATCCGACTTACTATAGCACACAATTATTAGAGGATAAAAAAGGTGTTATAACCAGCCCGAGAGGCACAGCCAACAACGGGCTTGATCATCTTTTCGATATCACATCCCCTACCGTTTCCGAAGATTTTACGCTGATAGCTGAATATTACGGAGCTGGAGATACGCTCAGAAACATGACGGGGGTAACAAGTGCTGCAGAAGGCTTCGATGTAAATGCTTTTGATATCAAACCTTATACTATTCCTTTCAGCTATATCAAGGGGGAAGTGTACCGCCATGATGGGTCAGATTATATACCGGCGACAGATTACGAGGGGCTTAATTTCGGTGATACGAAAATTTACAGATTCACGGGAACGGAGTTCGAGGAAGTATGGTCTTCAGAAGAAGGGGGTCTATTCAGAGCTGCGGGAGATATGAATGGAGACGGAGAGCCGGAGCTACTGACGACTATTGATTTCGGTGCAAAGATATATTCTCATTCCGCAGAGAATAACCCATTTGATAATGAAGTATTCAGCACAGGCGTTACCGAACGAATATGGGGCTTGGATATGGCCGATATAGATGGTGATGGTGATATGGAGGCAATCCTGTTAGGTAGCGGGGTAGTAGAAGGGACTGGCCTTGAAAACTCTTTTGAGATAGTTGATTACGTTGAAGGCGAGTATCAAGTGTTTTCGGTGCCCCTTTTGATGGAGGGACAGGATGGTAACACAGGCCCTGCGATTAGCCTACAGAATGAATCCGCTATACTTGATATCGATAGAGACGATTTTATTGAGATAGTTTTGGCTCACTTTGACGGTAGGGTAGTTATATATGATCTACCCCGGGATCTCAGAAATGGTATCAACCAGCCAATAGAACCTATTTATCAAAGCGATGACGATATCAACGAATCCGATCATTATTTTACCGTTGGTGATTTTCAAGGTGGTGATGATTTAGAAGTCGCGATTATGGGCTACGGGCAGTCTGGCTTTACAGGTGAGGAAACCGCAGGACACGGCGCCTCGAACGTTCGAATCTTATCTTATGACAATACTTTTGAACTCGGCGAGCCATACTTTTTCAGGAGTACAAGAAACACACTCGGCCTACATTGGGGTATAGGGTCTGCGGATCTATATCCGCGGGAAGGTGATGAGCTTATAGTAAACGCTTTTCCGTATTCTTATATATTCGGTAAGGATACGTTAAACGGCCTGGAACCATTGTTTTCTTTTTACGGGGCATTATCCCGTACGGCGATAGAGCATGATTTTGATAATAATGGAAGAAATGAAGTACTTATCAATACTTTCGGGCAGGTATTCAGTTTTGAATATGACCCCTCTAATATATCAGTACCCGTAATTACAGATCTGGTATTGACATCACCTAATACAGTATCGCTTCATTGGCTGCCTACCAAAGAGGGCAATTACGCAGTAGGGCTGCAAGAAGTGGGCATAGAGGATATCAGTATTATCGGCGAGCTGAACGGCCTTAGTACTATCATAAACGATTTGGATACGAACAAAACATATAATTTCTATCTGGCGGCAATAGGTAGCGAGGGTTACGGACCGCTATCCGAACCCATATCAGTTACAACAGGCCCTCGGATTTCGCCTGAAGAAATAACCAAGCTATCGGATTATGTATATCAGATAAAATATACGGGTTATCTGCCAAAGTATCTTTCTAATCAAGACGTATATGCATCACATGACGGGCAGTATTATTATCCGAGAACTATATACAGCAATCAGGATTCTCTTCTGTTCGTTTACTTCAATGATATTCTTCCGGCGGATACATTGGTATTTACCTCGGAAAATTTTCAAGACAGACGTGGAATGGGTGCCGTGCGTAAGAATTTGAGCTATTTCAACAGCAGTAATTTTACAGAAACCGAGCAACTTACCATTACAAGTGCAAGCTTGATAGGCAGGGGAAATCTGCTGGAAATAAGACTATCTCACCCCGTTACCGACCCGGATGCTATAGCGGCCGCAACCTATAGCCTGTCACCTTTCGGGGAGATAATAGACGTAGGCTCCAGCATTAGTGATCCATTTACACTGCAAGCGAATATCTCGTCAGGATTAGCAAGAAGAGGCCGAGGCTTTGAGTATTGTTTGGAAATCGAAGGGTTGGTATCTGATAGCGGGGTGCAGGTAGCAGAAGATATCGGTAACAAGGCATGTTTTACGATTCCTGTGGAGGATTTTTCAGATGTCTATGCGTATCCGCAACCGTGGGATAGATCAGTTACCAGCCAGCTAATGATATCTAATGTATTGAATGATTCCGAAGTAATAATATTCGATATATCGGGTAATATAATTGCTACATTGGTTGAAAGGGACAATAACGGTGGTGTAGAATGGAACGGAATGACTGCAAGCGGACAGGCAGCTGAGCCAGGGATATATTTCTATAGGGTAAAGAGCATCAACGACACCGATGGAGAGGATGAATCCACTTTATTGAAGTTCGCTATCACTAAATAAAAAAGAGTGGCCAGTGGCTAAGGTTAAAGTGTTCAGATTATATCTGCCTGGCCCTCCTGTGCCAAAAGCAGTTCTGCTATCACCATATCATAAGGGGTAGTGATTTTTATATTTTCCTGCTGGCCGAGCACATAGCTCGGCGAGTATCCGGCGGCTTCCAATATCGAAGAATCGTCAGTCGGGGAATCGGTAATCTTATTAAGCGCTCTGAGGTAGATATCCTTTTTGAACATCTGAGGAGTTTGTGCTGCTCGGAGTGGGTTTCTATCAACAGTACTGACTATTATACCCGCTTCAGCATCTACTTTTTTTATGGTATCGGTTACTGGCAATAAAGGTATAGAAGTACCTTCCAGCATGAGATTATCAATTAGCCGATCTAAGAGTTCATTAGTAAAAAGAGGCCTTACGGCATCATGGATTGCAATATAGTCGCAGCCATCGGATAAATGCTCTATAGCATTTTTAATAGAGTGATGCCTTGTTTCCCCACCATTGCAAATCTCGATACTATCGATATCCCACTGGACTAAAAGCTTTTCGAAATGTTCGTGCCAGTTTGTATGCAGCGATACGATTATACGGCCTGTTTTCGGATGGGCGAGTATAGATTTGAGTGTCCTTACAATTATCGGGATCCCAGCAAGTTTAATAAATTGCTTAGGTATTTCTGATCCGAACCTGCTTCCTATTCCGCCTGCGGGAATAATATAGTTGATCTTACTCATCACTAAAGTTGCTCCGATTAATATTAGCTTTGCGATTAGCCACCCAAATACATTATCAATCACCGTCGGGATCGCCGTATCTATAGCGGTTTCGGAATCCCATCGGCCTTACCAGCCTGAAATCACCAAATCCAGTTCTATCCTGGAATACAAAAGTACCAATATTATTATAAACCCATACCTGAGATACCCATTGGGTATTCATGGTAGGAGCGCTGTTTACATCATCAGGCGGCCCAAGAACAGTATAGACTCTACCCATATCCGTTAGCCAGCCTGCGGCATAGCTACGGAAATTATTATTAGCAAATTCTATTCTACTATAATATTCCTCAAAAGCCTCGTTTTTTCTGGTGTTGGGTGTAGGATCCAGATTATCCCAGTAGGCGAGGAAAGCCCTTTTTCGGTCTCTTTCTGTAGCTAAGGATTCGATGCTGTCCATTTCACTTGAACTTGCCACCCAGGCCATTCTTTCTATAGCCTCATCAATATCTCTGAGAACGTCATACCCCCCTTCTGGAAAATTCTGTAGCTCTCTTTCTGAGAGTGATATTATATCACCACCGATACCTGTTTCATTAAGCCTGACTGTGAATATCAGATTATCGAGCGGAAGAGAATCTAAGTCTTTTATAAATATTTTTTCAAGAGTGATATCAGGTGAAAAATTGATTATGCCAAGATCATCTTGAATAATGGTATTACCTTCACTGTCTTTAATATCCCACTCAACGAAAGCTTCGGTAATTGAATCGGAGTAAACTCTGTAGAAGATAAAAAAGCCGTTTTGCAGCTCGTAAATATTATCTGAAAGATGTGGGGTTATTTTTGTTCTACCGTCTATCTCTTCTATTTGGCTGATAAGAAGTAATCCGCTGGTTGCGGTACTATATTGGTTATAATCGGGGACGGAGACGGTTTTGAAATTGGTAGCAAGTTGCTTACCACCTTCATCCTGCAGGTTTATCGATACAGTGTATTTACCCGGGGGTACATTATACTTATTAGCTACTGGCTTGAATCCCCCGTTGCCACCTTGGGCATCATAATAAGTCTCAGCATAAGCAGTAGCGTAAGTTGTGTTTTCATACACTTTACGATCATCTGAATCGAGAATGATAGTAACTATATTGAAGTCTGCCTTGTAATAACTATTGCTTTCCTTAAATCTCAATATCTCAAAAGGGACGGCTGTAACTACTTCTATCCTGCCGATTGAATCTGGTTCGGCCTCAAGATTCTTATAAACAACCGCATCCATCGGAATAGTCTGGGTATCCGCAATTAAAACAGATAAGTCTAGAACGCACAAAACGAAAACAATCAATATAGATTTAGTAATATTCAATTTTTTACTTTACCATTAATATCAGACTGACCAAAAACAAAAGCTAGGATAATAAATATAGAAGAGACGACTAAAGACATTAGACCTATAAAACCACCGATGATTGTATAGACAGTATCACCGGGCAACGTAGGCACAGATACTACTTTTGCGGCTGAGACATATTGCTCTACCCTATCTATGTCTTCTCCGTTGGGGCCTATAAGTCCGCTTACACCAGTATTTGCCACTCTAGCTATAAATTTCCTGTTCTCTATCGCCCTCATTTTAGCGATCTGGTAGTGCTGTTCGGGGCCTATAGTACCATCATACCATGCATCATTAGTTATTATGGTAAAAATATCAGCACCTTGGTTGGTGAACCCTGTTACAAAATCAGGATATATGGATTCTATACAGATTATAGGCGCTATAGAGATCGAGTCCTGATATATCAGGTTTGTCTGCAGCTTACCCTTTTGCCAACCGCTTATACCTACGCCCCATTTCACTAGGTCTCTCATAAACCAAAATACTTCGGCGTGCGGGAATCTCTCAGCAAATGGCGTGAGCTTCATTTTATGATAGATTTTCGGATTCTCTATCTCCTCGATTTTATCATTTCTATCTATCAGTACTGCAGCGTTGTAGGTATCATAATAAAGATCAGGATCAGTTGGATGGACTTTTGCGATAGCCGGCACTTCATCACCATCCTTATAGTAATAGATATCGGCAAAACCGGTAAGTAAAGAGTAATCATGCTTATCCATGTGTCGCCTCAATGGATCGAATCTGTGTTCCACATTAAGCCGGTAACTGTAATTAGTGATAACTGATTCACTCCATATAGCTAGATCAAGATTATATCCCGACTCAACAAGGCTATCGATAAGGTTTTGATGTATTGAGACTTGCTTTTGGGGGGTCAATCCCTCCCACTTTAACCATGGATTGATATTTGGCTGCACCAGAGCGATATCAAGTTCGGTGGTTTTGCCTTTAATATTATCATAGGAGTAGGTGTCGTATCTATTTAGCCCGTATATAAGGGGCAGGATAACCACTGCCGCCAGTGGAGCTAGATATTTAAGCCTTCTCCTGCCAAGTAGCTCACCCGATCTGAAAGATACGAGGTATTTATACATGAATACATTGGCATATCCCAATACCAGCCCGACAAGCCAAATGCCGCCTATATCCGCCATCTGCACCCAAGATGAGTTTAATATTTGAGTATAGCCTACAGAAAGCCAAGGGTAAGAAAAATCGGTTAGGCTATGCAGCCATTCAAATCCTATCCATACTATCGGGAAAAGCCAAATAATCTGTTCTGGATTTTTGGCTAGAAGCCTTTTGCGAATAACCTGCAGGAAGATCAACGGGAGCATTAGAAAGAAAGGGTGGCCTATAGCGAGTGCTACACCGCTGGCTACCAGCCAAGGATCTTTACCTTCCTGTATCGCGGCTATCCACCAGTTTGTACCTACCTGATATATAAACATTGACAAGTAGTAGGCCCAAAACATTTTCTTTTGATTTGCCACGAGGATGAACATCAGTGGCAGAAACATAATGAATCCTAAGAAATAGAATTCATTCGGCGGGAAAGCCAATACCATCATTATACCTGATAGCACGGACAACAAATATTTATTTCGTGTTTTCAATGAATCCAAGATAATACAACAAAGAGAGCATAAAAAAGCCCTTGACAACTAATACAGTTATCAAGGGCAAAAGTTATTAAAGATTATAGTGTTTTCAGTCCAGCATTCTTCTGATAAATGTAGGCCTATCAAAATTGGATGAAGCTTTGAAGGCAACTTTACCACCTTCAGTATTCAGATCTTTAGTGTTGTGATAGCCAGAAGTAGGTTTCGGCAGTGGTTTCTTTGTTTCTGTAGAGGTTCTTGCGAGAGCCTTGATACGATCTTGATGTAGGTTACCGAGCTCGCTTTTACTTTCCCTCTGTCTATGGATAGCGGGTACGCTCATTTCCTTTAAAGTATTCTGGCCGCTAGGCTTGGAGAATGGTCTTTTTATATCGAGACCCATACCTAGGGTGCTTATAGGCTTCTTTTCGATCTTAGGGGCAATCTCTTCTTCTTCTTGGATTTCATCTTTGTTGAAACCAGTAGCAACAATGGTTACCATTACTTCATCACTCATGGCGTCATCGTAAACAATACCTTGAATGATATTTGCGTTGGGTCCTGCTTTTTCCTCCACTAATTCCGCAGCTTCCGATATTTCCATCATAGACATATCCGGGCCGCCGGTGATGTTAAGCAACACACCTTTAGAGCCTTCGATCGAGATACCGTCCAGCAATGGGGAGTTAAGCGCCATAACGGTAGCATCTATCGCACGGTTATCGCCACTTGCGGTGCCGATCCCCATAATCGCATCACCCATGTCTTTCATAACGGTTTTGACATCGGCAAAGTCGACATTTATGTACCCAGATTTATTGATAATCTCTGAGATACCTTTTGTAGCGTTGTAAAGAACTTCATCAACTTTAGCAAAAGCCTCGGAGAATGATGTTTTTTTATCTATGATCTCAAGCAAACGCGCGTTAGGGATAACGATTAACGCATCTACGTTCTGCTTAAGCTTGGTAACCCATTCCTCGGCTACCTTGTTTCTTTTCTTGCCTTCAAAAGGGAATGGCTTGGTAACGATACCAACAACAAGGGCACCACTGTCTTTGGCTATCTTGGCGATATGCGGGGCTCCGCCAGTACCAGTTCCGCCACCCATACCCGCGGTAACGAAAACCATATCCGCACCGCTGAGGCTTTTTTGAACTTCCTGAAGGTTTTCCTCAACTGATGCCTGGCCTACGTTAGGGTCGGCGCCTGCACCGAGGCCAGAGGTAGTATCTTTACCCAACTGTATTTTAACAGGAGAGCTATTGTTTTCAAGAGCTTGGCTATCGGTATTGGCGACTATGAAGTCCACACCGTTCAAACCGCGGTTGATCATATTGTTGACGGCATTCCCACCACCGCCGCCTACACCGATGACTTTTATCACCGCACCGGATTTTCTATTTTCAGAAGCCAAAGAAATTGGCATGTTACCCCCCCTGTTATGAATACTAAGATAATTTTTAATCATTAATAAGAACTTATAGCTGCTCTACAAAGTCCTTCAGTTTTTTTGAAAGGTTCTGGATATTTGAATTAGAACCTTTATCCTCTTTTAAATCAGTATCGCTGCCTGAACCTTTCGCAGAATTGGCTTTGGTATTAACGATACTTTCATTTTTCGCTTCAGGAACTGCTGCATCCCCTTCCACGGCGTTCTTTTTGAACATTGTTTTCCAGCTTAGCTTCGGCTTTGTATGGCTGGACTGATTTTTTTGATTATTCGTATCTGCGTTTTTTTCAGATACAAGAGCTTTTTTGGCAGAGGCTTTTATTCCTTTTTCCTCATCTTTATCGAATGCCCAAAGAGCCAGACCGACACCTGTCGCATATACAGGTGATTCGACTTCGGGGCCGAGGCCGGTATATGTAATACCTGTAGGTATGCCCAGTTTTACAGGCATATTGAATACATCGTGGGCGAGCATCTCAGTGCCACGAAGCAGGCATGTACCACCAGTTATCACAACACCGGCACCGAGCCTGTTGGCAAATCCCGATCTGTTTATCTCTTCCAATGCAATTGAGAAAAGCTCTTCCATGCGGGGTTCCACTATCTCGCAGAGATAGCTTTTCGATACCTCTACCGGTGGGCGGCCCGCAACACCAGGTATCATGATTATCTCATCATTATGAATGCTCGGGCCATAGCAGTGGCCGTATTCTTTTTTCAATTTCTCAGCTTTTTGGCTGATTATCTTAAGAACTTCCTTGATATCTTCGGTAACGTGTTTACCGGCCAGGGCGAAGATAGATGTAAATCTCAGTACGTTATCCTGGAAAACCGCTACATCAGTAGTGCCGCCGCCGATATCGACTATCGCTACTCCAACTTCTTTTTCTTCGTTAGTGAGAACGGAGCGAGAGCTTGCGATAGGCTCCAAAACGATATCTTTTACTCTGAGGCCGGCCCTTTCTACACAGCGCTCGATGTTTGAAATAGCACTCTTAAGGCCTGTTATCACATGTATTATACCTTCTAACCTGCCGCCTGACATCCCGATGGGATCGGTAATACCATCCTGCCCGTCTATAATGTATTCAGATGGCATGATATGGATTATACTTCTATCGGTATGGATAGGGAGTTTTTTTGCTTCTTCGAGTATGCGGGTAACGTCGCCCTCTTTGATCTCAGGGTTCTCGCCTGATATACCGACAAGGCATCTTGTCTGGAGCGCTTCGATATGGTCGCCCGCGATACCCACAGTTACATCCTCGATCTTGATCCCGGACTGCTGTTCGGCTTGTGAGATAACTTTTTTTATCGTGTTGACTGTTTTATCGATATGTGTAACAACACCACGGTTCAAGCCTTCACTTTCAGTAATCCCAATACCGAGAATCTTGACATTACCTTCCGCAGATTTCTGTGCGACAAGACACGCGACTTTATGCGTACCGATATCAAGTGCTATGTTAATGTTATCCAAATCTGCCCCCCCGTATTATACATTACTCTAAAAAGTAATGTTTATCGTATCGCATTCCGGCAACGAATGCTAATACATTATAATCTTATCGCCCCATCTGAGGTCGATATTTTCTAATCCAGAATCATGACTGACCAGATAGTTTTTCCAAAACGCTATCAGCCGGTCTGTTTTCTCTTTAATTTTTTCGATATCACCTATAAGGATACTAACATCCTTATGGGTTGATCTGATACTATACTGACCTTTGCCTAAGTACAGTATCTCGCTGGTTATCATTCTCATCTCCTCTCGCGACTCCAGCTCCCTGATGATTGCAGCTGCTTCAACCAGCTGGGCGGAATCCCTTGCGCTGAAGACACTTCTGTAAACAGGTATATGTCTTTTGTTCCCAAGCGATCTCAACTCAAGTAATTTTCCGGTTGCTGAGAGTACCGACAACTCGCCGTTATCCGATAGATTGTAAGCTACAGGTACGGATTCTGTAATCTCGACTGCCAAAGATTCGAACCCTGAACGGTACACTTCCGAAGAAAGAACATAAGAAAGTCCGTCAATCTGCGATTTTAAAGAACTGAGATCCAACGAGCCAAACTCTTCACCTATAAAAGGAGCTATGATATTATCAATCTCACGCTCATTTATAAGCTCTATTCCATTATATTCCACAGTTGTGAGCAGTCTGTCATCTGTCCAGTTCAAAGCGTAATATGCAGCAACCGCTAGCATGATTACCAGTAATGAACCAGCAATAAGCAGTGACCTTTTTGATGATATATAGTATTTCATAATCTATACACCCTTTGCCCGAAGCAATAAAGACACAGCTAAGACACAAAGCTGCTTTAAGCAACTGTAAGCCTATGGTATTAAACAACTTAACTATTTATTGGCAGAAGCCGAGAAGGAGTATTTTGGTTACGAACCTTCCTCTTAATGCTGACTTTGAGAGTGACTTCCGAAACCCAAATTAACTTATCAACACATACAATCCAAATAATTTATCCCTATAAATCGGATATTTTTTCTAACAGCCGTGGAGCCTATTGTTTGTGGTATGATGCGATATGGAACTATTTTATAGGGGTTCTCGAAACTATCCTTACTGTTCTCGAATAGAACCTTCCTTCGGGGCTAGAATTATTATAATACTCAAAAGATTCACCCATACCCTTAATATCGACTATATTATAACCCTTCATATAATCGGCTACACTCTGTGCCCTAGCCATTGATAGCTCTTGGTTTAGGTTTTCCGCACCGATATTATCAGTATAACCAATAATAGTAAGCTCACTATTTGGTTTCAACTGATTTTTAACCATTTCCAGTATATCTGTATGCTGCTGGGTAAGTTTAGAATCATTAAAATCAAACAGAACGAGCTGATATCTGCCAATCAGGAAATCACCTTCTCTTTCAACTTTTTTTTCACGCAGCAGTGTCTGCTCAAATCCTATATCGGTGCGTGCGGTATAGGTTTTACCTTGCAATTCAGTTTCCAACACTACTTTTAGGGTGCCGCTTTCGGCAGCTATGTCCACATTTTCTCTTTCGATATTCCAGATGAGTGATTCGGGTGGGGCTCCCCTACCGTTAAAGTTTCTTATCACTTCATCAGTTTGGTTATATATATTAAGCTCCCAATTTTCCGCCCTATCGATAGCGTCCTCGATATATAATTTTATTGACGGGGGATTGGATAACTTGATAGTATCCCTAATGAAAGCTATATTCCTTTCAACTTCTCTGGTATCTGATTTGAACTCAACCCGCCTTAATTCATTTTGTCGCAATGAGAATTCATCACCTTCTCTGGCATCTGCTGATTTAGATTCAATTGAGATATTATCAGCAATAACACCCTTCTGAACTAGCATCCGCTTTACGTTTTCAGCCCTCTGTAAACCAAGCTGTTGATTTTCACCATCGATAAAGCGACCGGTTAAGACTATATCTTTGCCTGATATAATCAGTCTTTTGGCAACTGTATCAAGTATATTATAGTATATTTCTGGGGCGTGTATATCCGAATAATTGCTACTTATACCACTATATCTACTTTTGAGTGATGCACTGTTCTGATCGAAGAAAACATAGGGTAGAAGGGGTTTTATCTCTGTTGAGACATATTCCTGGAGTATAATGTTAGCGAATTCCTTTTCATTACCATTTTGATCAATACCTACGGCGCGAATACCTGTAGAGATTGATTTATCCGGTAGTTCTTCTGTTTTTTCAACTACCATTTCTTTTTGCTTTTCTGATATCCAAGCCTGAGAAATAATGAATCTGTCATTATCCAATTCAGAATCTTCATTAGCCAGATATATGCCTTTGGGGTTTTCGACAAAAAGTATAGTGGTATCTCGTTTGATAATAGTGTCTATGCTGGGGATTGACTCTTCTGGGCTATCGAATACGTATCGCAAGCTTACCCCACCCCTCAGTGTTATGATACTCCAATCAATATTATCGTCATCTATCGGGCTTGAGAAAATATAGCTGCCGAAGATTTCTGGTGCAAGCCAAAGCGTTCCTTCTTGATTCATCGGAAACTTATATGAAAGGCCGAGATCAATAGAAGGTAGGATAGATGCAAGATCATCAAAATCCCCGTCTGCTTCGTTTCTGGTACGCATACCGGAGTCTTCCCCAGTATCTGGGTCGATAAAAGTACCGCGGTTACCTGGGTCGGAGATTTCCTCTTTTTGATCGTAAGTGCCGCCTATAGGGAGGGTAAAATTAGGCCCTAACTCTATCTTGAAGTCTTCTGAAAGATTGTATCCGATGGTGGGCAATAATTCGATTCCCCATAAACCGACATCGATTGTATGGGTAAAAGCACCCCGATATGCTTGCTGATCCAGTATAATATCAACGGGTTCTACTTCCTCGAACATACCATCGAGATTTCTGTAGCCAATCCTGAATCCTAAAGAAAGCTCATCGGTGAAGTAATATGCAGCGCCTATACCAGCGTTAGGGCCGTAACCCAAGGCACTTTCAAAACTCGGGCAGCAGCTGGGCACACCCGGTAGATTTTCAAAATCGGTGGTATGTATATTCGCCCCGTACTGACCGTATAGGAAAAGCTCAGTATTTCCGGTGTTGGAGGTTTGTGTTATCCCAAAATGAGAAACAACAATTAAAGATATTGATATAAGGAAATAACGCATGGCAAATATTATAGTTAGTATTAACTGAAAGATAATACATTACTTTTTGCCGTGCAATTTCTTATGTCTTTTATGTAAGATTTCTTCTATATCGGCAATCTTGACTTTGTTAAATGAAAGCAAAATAACAAAGTGATAGAGCAGATCGGCGGCTCTATCGGAGAGACTTTGTTTTTTGCCGTCTTTGGCCTCGAGTACAGTTTCGGCAGCCTGGTTTATAAGAGTTGTACCTATAACATTCATACCTTTATACAAAAGCGAAGATGTAAAAGAAGCTTCGGAAGGATTTGCCTGCCTGTCTTCTACTATATCTTCTAATTTGTATAGGAATCCTTTTCCTTTAGTAGATTCGAACATGGAATTTTCGGGGTCGATACCTTTATAGCTACTTGGTTTTACCATAACTATAATGCAGTTCGGTTCAAACCCTTCTCGCGGTTTTGTTATATTTACTATTTCTACCTCTTCGCTTCCAGATGAGCCAATATAGTCTTTAAGGTCTATCGAATTACCTATTTCTAAATCTGTAGGTTTACTATCGGTATGGCTTATGCCTAAAATATCGGCGGAAAGAGAGTCCTGGAAAATTATAGTCATCTGTATCTGTGGTTTGTTTTGATCTTATATATATCCCCATCGGCTATAGCATAAACGTGGGAATCCTTTTTAACAGGGAGGACTGCTAGCCCGGTAAAGCTACCGAAAGCCGGTACGATTCCATACTCCTTACAAAAGTAGAAGCAAGGAAGCTTTAGCCTGCCTGTTACTCTATCAGGAACGGATACACCTGGATGTACGTGTCCGGCTAGTATAAACTTTCCGTCTTCTTCCTCTGGCTCGTGCTGTAATCGGAGGTCTCCTATATCTAGAAAATCCACGATGTTATCGATTCCGAATGATTTCGGCACTGCCCCAGAAGCAATATCATGATTACCTTTCAGCAAGGTAATCTCAAGATCGGAAAAGAGCTCTCTCCATGCTGTAGCCATTTCCGCCAGTAAATCAGTTTTTGAGTGTCGGGAATGTATAAGATCACCCATGAAAACAAGATGCTTAGCCCTAGTAGCCTTGATGAGGTGTGCGAGCCTAACAAAGTCATCCTCGGAATGACCGCGAGGTACAACTATACCTTCATGCCGTAGGCTGGCAGCTTTACCAAAGTGGGTGTCGGCCACGGCAAGCATATCCAGATCGGGTAAGAATATGCCTTTTTCAGGCAAAAGCTGAATCTTCACATCTCTGATCTGTACGGTTTTCATAGCTCAAGTGAAACGAGACAAAGATACAATTAAACTATTTCAATAATTTACGGATCGTATCATTATCAATATTGGACTAATTCGACTTATCATATATGGATAGGTGTTTAATTGTTTGATTTTGATCCAATACATAAGTAATGATTCTTGCTCCTGAAGACTTACCTTTACCCTTAGAAGTTATTTTTAATCTATACTTATAGACTCCTTTACCAAGGTATATACCAAGTTTGGGATCAATTCTAATAGTATCAACCAATACCTTTAAATCTGATTTTAAAGAAAAGTACTTCTTATTTAACTTTTTAAACTCTTTCTTGAAATTTTAAGTAACTACAATATCATACTTCATCAAAAAAATCTTCTACAGTTTGCAGCTCAACTAAACCTAACTCAGATAGTTTGGCTTCGAAAAGTCCATTTATTATAGATTTAAGTATTTTTTTGTCGCTGTCATTATACTTAGAAAAATCAAAATCAGGATTAAAATCTAAGATTTCTAGATTAATACAGTCCAAATTTTTTAAATACTTGAGTACTTTTCCTCTCTATTTTGGTCTATATTTACAAGATATGTCATTTAATACTCCTTACATCTACTATCAATACTTGACTTTATAGCAAAAAGTTACCTTACTCCTTAACCAATCACTTCTATTTCTTCATCGGCTGCTTTTTCCATAGAACCGAGGAGTTTACCGAGGCGTTTGGTAAGGGATTCGGTACTCAATCTACTTCTCAGATTGCTCGCGAGAATAGGAAAGGAAAGTGGTGAGGGATATTTTAGGTTTATGATCCTTATATCGGCGTTCTGCATCCTATCTAATGCTGATTTCATTCGGTTTATTTCCAGTTCACGTTCAAATGTTTCGCGGTAGGCCTGTTTGAGCAACAGATTATCAGGTTCATATTTTTGGAATACATCATAAAGCAGTCCGCTTGATGCCTGTACTTTCCTAACTGGCTTTTTATCCCCTGGGTATCCTTGAAATATAAGCCCCGCAACCCTGGCTATATCGCGGAATTTCCTTTTTGCGAGTTCGGCCGCGTTGATAGAGTTCATTATATCATCTTCGATTCCCTCGGATTTGAAAAGGCCATCGCCGATTGCTTTCTCCAAATCTAAATTTACGTCTGATACAAGCTCGAATCCATAATCATTAACTGATATAGAAAAAGTGATTTCTTGGTTCTGGCTGATACGGTGAGCTATCAGGCTTGCTATTCCCTCATTGGCCATATAGCCTTCAAATGGATAGATAAAATAATGGTACCTACGCCTATTTGCATATATCTCTATAAGCAGTTCCTCTTGTTTGGGAATGATCGACCATTTTCTCTGTATGTCTAATATCGGCTCTAAAGTATCGGAGACTTCATCTTTTTTGCCGAGGGAGTAGCGTTCGAATTGTTTTCTCACGTATTCGCTTAGTTCGGTAGATAGTGGCATCCGCCCGCCAGCCCACTGGGGAACAATACCTTTTTCGGCTTTTACACGCCTGACGTTTACGGCCATATCTTTTATGCTGTGGAATTCTAGCATATTCCCTGCGAACACGAAAACATCACCACGCTTTAGTTTGGCTACGAAGCCTTCTTCTACCATGCCGAGCCTGGCTCCTTTAAGGACTTTCACACTCATCATGGATTCGGATGAGATTGTACCGATGCTTATACGGTGACGCATAGCCACACGCCTGCTCATTACCTTATACAGTCCGTCCCTATATTCTACTTTTCTGTATTCCGGATAAGCCGATAAGCTTTCCCCACCTTTAGTAATAAAATCGATACACCATGTCAGCTCTTCCCTAGTAACATCCCTGAAAGAGTATGCGGATGTTATTTCTTTGTATATCTCATCTTCTGTAAAGCCTTCGCCTACGGCTATCGTTATCAGGTGCTGGCATAGCACATCTAACGGCTTGTAGTAAGGCTGCCGAGGCTCAATTTTCTTATCCTTGATCGCAGCACGCAATGCTTCAAGCTCAATAAGCTCAAAAGCATTGGTTGGCACAAATACCAGCCTTGATACCTGCCCCGGCCTATGCCCCGAGCGGCCAGCCCTTTGGAGTAATCGTGCCACACCTTTGGAGCTGCCAACCTGCAAAACCTGATCAACTGGGGAAAAATCCACGCCGAGATCCAAACTGCTGGTACATACCACACATCTCATCCTGCCTTTTCTGACAGCATCTTCCACAAATGAGCGGGTATTGCGATCGAGCGAGCCGTGATGAAGTGCGAGTTCACCGGCCATCATCGGTTCAGCTTCCAGAATATTCTTGAACCAGTTTTCTGTTTGGTTTCTCGTATTTGTGAAAAGCAGAGTGGAATTGGCTTCATATAGTTTATCAATGACTTTAGGCAGCATTTTTAAGCCAAGATGGCCAGACTGCGGAAACCTTTCAACATCATCGGGCAACAGCGGTTCTATTTCAATCTTTCGTGGTTCCCGCCCTTTTACGATAGTGGTTTTTCTTTCTCTAACGCCAGTTAAAGCTTTGAGCGCCTCTTCAAGGTTTCCGAGAGTTGCGGATAGCCCCCATACCTGCGCCTCCGGATTCCACTGGCGGATTCTGGCGAGTACGAGTTCTGTCATGGTTCCGCGTTTGCTCGCCATAAGTTCGTGCCATTCATCCACAATAATGGTTCTGACACCCGAAAATTGCTCTCTAGCATCCTTGTAAGTGAGCATAAGAGACATACTTTCGGGAGTGGTAAGCAATGCGGTAGGTAGTTTTTTACGAAGTTTCTTCCGGTCTTCAGCACTTGTATCACCAGTGCGGGAGGCGAGTGTCCAAGGTATATCCAGCTCGTCGATGGGTCTTTGGAGAGCTTGAAGCGTATCTTTTGCAAGAGCACGAAGCGGAGTAAGCCATATAGTATCTAGAGGGGCTTGGTGGTTGGGGAAATCATCATTACTCTTGTATTCATTGGATTTCATCCACGCAAGAAGGGCTCCCATCCAAGCGGCATAAGTTTTACCAGTACCTGTGGAAGCATGTACAATACCTGAATGCCCCGACAGCCTTCTAAGCCAGACTTCCTTTTGGAAATCAAACGCATTCCAGCCATTGCTATCGAACCATCTTTCTGCAAAAGATAGTAGCTCACGGTCTTTGGCCGTACCTTTAAGCCTCATCGTTGTAAT
Organism: uncultured Hyphomicrobiales bacterium; assembly: GCA_964462685.1. Taxonomy (GTDB): domain Bacteria; phylum Bacteroidota; class Ignavibacteria; order Kapaibacteriales; family UBA2268; genus CAYWYR01. The sequence goes on from CAYWYR010000002.1 coordinate 187,960, forward strand.
CTCTTTTATCCATGTTATACGGACGAAAAAGACTTATTTATGGTATTGTTAAATATTGTTTTTAAACATACTTACTATAGATGTGATTTAATAAGCTGTGCAAAAATATGTTTATTTTATTAAGATGTAACTGAACTGGCTAATAATATTAATCCCAATATTATTAGTATTGTTTATCTGTAGTATATTATCTGAAACTGAGTATTCAGCGTATCTTAATGCAACACCAAATGTAAAATAAATATTTGAGTTAAGATTTAGCTCTACCGATACATTACTTTCGTAACTTATGTTATTATCCAATTTATATGTAACGCTATTAAAGTTGTCATGAATTTTATTATTCATCATAAAATTCAAGCCTAAGCCCACCCTGATACTATATGTAGAGTTGCGAACTTTATCAAATCTATAAAAAGGTATCACACCTAAAGTATTGAATGTTGATATATAACCGTCAGAACTTTGATTAAAAAAACCACGAGAATCATAACTGGCGAATGGGATAGATAGCCCAAAATTATTATTGAATATTACTTCTCCTATTATACCAATGCCTCCAATGCCTAATCCACTGATGGTGGCATCCGCTTCATCATTTAAATTTAATTGATTTGATACTCCCGGCATAGGAGCATATATACCTAAACTTATAATGTTATTATTAGTTTTGCGGTTTTTGAAAATAGTGCTCAATTGGGCACTTTCTTTTATTCCTATTGATTTTTCCACTTTTTCAACACTAAGTGGAGATCCAATACCAGTTAATATATTATAACTACCACTATTTATTCTTATAAACAAATCATCATTCATCCCTGATAAATTAATGATTGTATCGATAAGGTCACTTTTAAATTTAATATCATTTGAGGTGTTCATATTAATAACTATTTTTTCCAAAGAATTCAAGTGAAATGTATCGTTATCAATATAAATACTTACCCCTCCCTGGGATAATGAGGAAGGGGAGTAAATAGTTAGGTCGTTTGAAATTAATTCTGATATTGATGAAAGTAATATCAAAATGTAAAAAAGAGATTTCATACTTGTCGGCTTATAATATTCCGAAAAATTTAAATGCAACTCTAAAAACTTTAACGAAAGTATCTGTTGCTCCTGACACGGTATAACTTTATGCAGAGCTAATAGCACCTCCTATAGCAGCATCTAACCAATCTTTACCACCAGCTGGTTGCTGGGCATATTTTACGAGCGTATATACACCATCTATCAATATGTATTGTGCTATTGGTTGTGGATCTTCGGAAGAATCTTGCCAGTTATTCCATTCATTCGAACTATCGTTTCTTACATTATCCCAATAACTATATGAAAAACGGCAAGTACTAGAAAAAACAAATATTGTTTCCTTTTCTTCTACCGAAAGTGATGTATCACTTGAGACATCTGATTCTAATGCTTTGATTTTAGGTTGTTAGTGCACCTTGATCATCATTGCATGATACTAAAAAGATTATACTAAAACATAGTAAAATCCTAAAGAGAGAGAGAGAGAGAGAGAGAGAGTCTTCATAATGGCATCCAATATGTATTAGGGAAAAATTGGTTTCTAGAACATAACTATAAACTATGTAATATCCAAATAGATATTATAATTCGTTTTAGAACTTATTAAAAGAATTATTATTAAATTTTATAATACAAAGTGAATCAAAATTTATTTGAATGACATAATCATTTGAGAAATCTCGTATGTGCTCTACCTATACTTACATAACTAAAAATATTTCATAGTATTATAATTTCTACCTTTCCCCTACCTCGGACTCGACTGATATGCGTACGGTACGGCAATAGAATCTACCTTCGGGCAATTCATTATCGAAGATCAGCTCTTCTTCGCCTATGCCGAAGGTGGCGGTTCTAGGGTGGCGAAGGTATCTTGCTACAGAAGTGGCACGGCGATCCGCAATCTTCTTGTTGGTGATCTCATCTCCCATAGCGTCACTATATCCCAGAACAGTTACAGTGTCTTCGGTGGCTATACGTGATTTTACGAAATCCACTGTTTTGCGGTGCTCTCGGTTAAGAGAGGTTTTTCCGTAATCGAACAGGATAAGGCCGTAGTATTCGAATTCTTTATCACGGCGGCGCTCCATTCGTTTTCTATCGACAGTAAGCTGATTGATCGAAATAGATTTTTGATCTGATTCTGCGTTATTGCCCAATTTATCCCAAACCTGCAGCTCGCAAAAAATAGTCTGTGCGTTTCTCAGGTTTGCACCGCTTTCTTCGGGATCCCATACGATGCTATCTGGCAGATCTCCTGTTCCTTGTTTTTCGAATAGCACTCTTTCGCCTTGCTTAGCGGTAAGTTTCCAATCTCTTATATCTATTTCGGAATCTGCTTCCGGTTTGAAAACGAATTTTGTTTTTGTTATTTGTCTTATAGTATCGTTTGTCATTACGGGTTTGGAGATATCATCGAAATCTGAAGTAATCTCTACTCGCCTGTTTTCCTGATACCCTGGTAGTGTGTCAGTACGGCTTGCCTGCCTTGGCAAGTCCCTAGCTTTGATATCCATCCGGCTGGGATCAATGGCCCAGTTGTTTTTGAGATAATTGTAAACTGCTTTAGCCCTGTTTTCCGATAGCTGACGGTTATCTTTCTCGACACCCTCGTCGCTGTTGTTGCCAGTTATAGTAATAGTGATGTCTGGGTTGGAACGCATTCTGCCCCCTACAATGTTCAGTACATTATAGTAAGTTTCCAAATCATCGGATTTTCTAAGATTATCTATACGGAAGCGTCTTACTTCACCGCTTTCGAGCAGCTGATACCTTTCTGGGATTGTATCCGAACCTTCATCAAAGAAAACATAATTGAGGAGTGGGCGCATATTGAAGCTTACGAAATCCTCTATCATGAGTTCGTTATCGGCAATGGTATTGCCGCTGCTATCACGTTGAAATACTTTAAGTGATGCGTTGATAGTCGGCGGGTCAGTTGGCATGGGCAGTTCCGGTAGCGGAGGGGCTGCAGGCGGTGGCGGTGGCGGTGGCGGAACGGGCGGCGTTCTATATTTAAGGGCTATACCACCCCTTATATCGAATGTCTGCCAGTCCGTATCGGATACCGGGCCACCAGGGTAATACTTTAATAATATCTCTGGAGTAAGGAAAAGGCCGGGCCTTTTTTGCAGTGGCAAGTCATATCCCGCACCCAATGCGATACCGAACATAAACTTGGAAGACTCAATATCCCCGTCCTGAAAATTTCTCGTTCTTCGCCCGTCCCCGAACGTGCCCATATCTGTGGTGATTCGCTCCACGGTTGAGTATTCTGTAGTGATCGGGATTCTGAAACTCAAACCTCCGTAAAGGTTCAGTTCCTTCCAAAACCTATAGCTGATTAGCGGATCGATGCCTATCATAAAAAACTCGGTATTGAGGCTATGGCTGAACGTAGCTGTCGTTCCGCTTTGGTCAATCACCACAAACTGATCTTCAAGACTTTCAAAATCGGCAAAGAAATATGAAAAGGATCCCCTTATCTGCATGCCTAAAACAGTATCAAACGGCATTTCGAAAAGAGCACCTATATCGAAACCTTGTGATGTTGTAAAACCATATTTAGGGCAGCAGGAGTTTACACCTGGTAGATTTTGGAAGCTTGCTATGTTTAGAACAGGGCCATAATGCCCGAAGATACCGTATCTGTTTTTTAGGCGATTGGTATCGATTTCAGGTTGGGAGTTTCTGGTTTCAAAGATACTATCCTGAATAATAGCGTGGCTACTTTGGAAATTTAGAAAGCTGAAAAAGAGTAACAATCCAAGTGAGATTGAAATATGGTTTATGTGCTGTCTCAAATATGGAATCGGTATTGTGAGGTTGGTTTATCGACAAAATTAACCTAAAGCAATTAAGATACCATAATTTTTAACAAGAATCTAGAATATGTAGATATAAAAAATCAAGGCCAGATATAAATTAGCCTTGATTCAGATTTGGAATGACGTTGCTTTTAATCAACTCTAAGTTGCACTACCCTGATATCGGCACCATATTGTACAGTAAGATAATATACACCAGAAGTAAACTTAGAAGTATCAATCTGTAGATCAAACTGCCCACCTGGATGGAAACCGTTGTATAGTTCAGAAATAAAAGAACCATCAACAGTGTTGAGTTTAATTCTAATATTAGCTTCTGAAGCTTGCATACTAAGCTTTGTCATCTGATTTGCAGGATTGGGACTGATTATTATCCTATCGGAAATAGATTTATCTTCATTGATGCGAAATCCTTGATTACTACCCAGCTTATGATTACTTGATGTAGTGGGAAGATAATTAGTACCATCGTTTGTTTCGTATATCTCACCATCGAGATTTGTGTATCTTATCATTGTACCGCTTTGATTGCCACGCATAAAATCGCTTAGCAATGTGCCATAATTATTAGTTTCAATAATTGGCTTAGGGCTGTTTAGATCAAGCAGATATTCGTTACCGTCACCATCATTATATCTGATCAGAGTATTACTTTTGTCTATTTTATTCATGAAAGGATTTGCCCATGCAAATGAACAGCCAAACAGAATAAATAAAAAAGTAGTGATTATGTTTCTCATTTCATTGCTTTATTATTATTTTTTCGATTATTTTTTGATTGGCATCACCGATATAGTAATTGCCGGGTTTTACGTTGGCTAAGCTAATAGTAGAGCCATCGGTTTCTACTCTGTACTGCCTGCCGTTTATGTCTGTTAAGAACAGTTCGCAGTTTTTACAACCATCAATATTCAACTGTTCTCCTAAGTTGATCACAGTAGGATATATTCTTAGTCCGCTTTTAGTTTCTCGAGTGCTACTAGGAGTCTTGGAAACAAGTAATTTTCTCTCCCAGCCTACTCTTACTTCCAAAAATATCCTATCGTATTCTTGATCGTAATGAAGCATCTTGAATAGAGAGTCTCTATATTCTATAGGTACATCATCTTTTGTTAAAAAAGGTGAAATAAGTCTGTTTTCAAGATTATATTGATTGAAAATAACTTCACCTGCACTTCTTCCATTCAAAAATATAAGGTTGTTACCATTTAAATGGAACTCACGAGCAGTGTTCAACATTCCTTTATGATTAGGTCCTAGAAAATAACCGCCGCCATCATCGTTAATAATAAATACAAACTCAGATTGATTCTCTCGAAAGTCTGCTTCTACTTGCCCGATTATATATTCACCTGCTACCTCAAATTGTTCTACTTGAATATAAGTAGAAGAATTATAAGGCGTTGGAATTGGGAACGTATCCGAATCTCCGGTATCCTTATAATATACAATACCATCTTCACGGATGTTATTATAAGAAACGTATCCCTCACCATAAGGCTTTACACCACTATAAAACGATGGTAGTTTAGGATTCATGAGGGTTCTGCTGAGTATTTCAATGCCATTTTCACTTACTTCTGCGACTACATTATATGACTTCCGATCGTGTATTGAATCATTTGGATCGTTGAACTTCTCTAAATAACCAATTATCCCACCTTCAGTAGTTTCACCGCTAGCTGTAAGAATGATAACATCCTGTCCATTATCAGGGAACTCAACAACACTAAATCCATTATTATTGAATAATAGTATTTTATTTCCGAGTTGAAGAAGGAAACCTTCTGGATATTCGCTAAAATGGAAAGATCTTGTTCCTCCATAGCTTTCTTCCAAAAGAGGGTGGACTAGTTCTTCCAGTTCACCACTGTCGTATCGGAAGATTCTCAATTTTGTAAACCGATCATCACCAGGGTAAGATTCCTGAGTAAGGAAAAATGTATTTTTTCCATTGCCTACTATTTCAGTAATAGATGTGAATTCATACTTTGAGTAATCGAACTCGTAATATTCTCTAGTATTCGCATTTACTGCAGATAGGATAAAGATAAGTATAGTTAAAATTTTCATTTGATACCCCTTTTTGAATTGTAGTATAGGTAAGTCGTATTCAATTGATTTATTGAAAATGGTACTTTCCATCTAAAAGCAAATATTGTTCTTTAGAATACAGACACATTTACTAAGAAAATAGTTACTTAAGTCATAGTATTTATTATATCAAACTTCTCCACTTCTAAACGTATAAACAACTCAATTCAAATTTAGATTTGATAGAGTACATACCTTAACTTGTAATTATGGACAAAATCAAAAACGAATTAGATAACTACAGGCATACCTATAGTGGTGAAGTCAAGTTCTCGGAGGTAGATTCCTTTGGGGTAGTGCATAATATCGCTTATCTCTACTGGATAGAATGGGCTAGAACGCAGTATCTTTTTGATATAGCGCATACCAAGAACTCCGAGTATTTTACCAAAGACCTACCTTTGATGACAGTTACGACTAATATCGACTATCTTTCCTCGCTGAGGTTTGCCGATGAGTACAAAGTACTTACCAAGGTATCGAAATTAGGCAGGAGTTCTGTGACTTTCGAAAACCTTACAGTTGCCGGCAATGATGACCGCATCATCAACAAGGCTTCTTCAGTATTGGTATATGTGGATGCCGCTACGCAGCGATCCAAACCCTTCCCAGATATTTACAAGCAAAGAATCATAGCTTTTGAAGGTATGGATAAATGACAGAAATGCTCAAGAATATATTGAGCTGGTTCTGGAAACTAGCTATCATAAGCATAATAGCTGTTATAGTTATGTATATAGCAGTAGATAGTTATTCGGAGGACTATTTATTTGATGATATAAATGAGCTGCCGACAAACCGTGCGGGGATACTGCTTGGTACATCTAAGTATGTGCCGCAGGGCGGTATCAACCAGTTCTACCAGTATAGGATAGACGCGGCAGTCGCACTATACCGGTCAGGTAAAATCAAGAAGATTATCGCAAGCGGTGATAATGGTAGCCAGTATTATAATGAACCCGTAAAAATGCAGGGCGATCTGATGAAGCGTGGCATACCTGAAAAAGATATCAAATTAGATTATGCGGGGTTCAGCACGCTTGACGCAATGGTCCGGGCGGAAGCGATATTTTCGCAGAAGTCATTCACGGTTATCTCCCAAGAGTTTCACAATTCGAGGGCGGTATTTATAGCGAGGGAAAAAGGAATAGACGCTGTTGCCTATAATGCTCAGGATGTAGCAGAAGGCCGCGGCCTTATGACTCATTTCCGTGAGTATATGGCGAGGGTAAAAATGTTCCTCGATCTTTATGTATTACACACAGAGCCTAAGTTTTACGGGGATAAGGTCAGGGTGTGAATCTCCTATCTCACTACATTCACATTATATACTTTGTTGCTGTCTGTGTTCAGCAAAATGGAACATTAATGATATAATAGTAAAAGTGTGTATTAGAATACACACAAAAAAGGGTTAGAACAGTTAGGTAAACCGCTCTAACCCTTTACAAGGTTATTGTTTGCTTTTTAAAGTTCTGATATACACTCTATTCTAGATCAATAGAATGTACCGAATCATAGTACTTTGAAAAGTGCTTTGAATTGCTTTTTGGTGTAGTAGTATGAAGTTTCGTCTTCGATGACTTTGTAGATAACGGAAGTGTCTTCAGAAAAGCCATACGTCTTAACCATATCGCTCCAGCTTTTGTCGCGAGTGTCATCAGCTTTCAGCTCTTTATAACGGACTATATTGCGTTTAAGAACTGCAAGTTCCTCATTATAACCCAGTTTGAATTCCTTAAGGAATACGGGTTTTTCCCCGAATAGCAGGTAATCGGGGTTGATATTGTAGTTGTTCTTCAAGCTGAGGATCATTTTCATGCCGAGTGGCTTTTTTTGAGCCTTATAAGCAGAAAAAGTTCCTGGGCTTTTGCCCATATCCGTTGCCATAGCACTAAGAGTTCCGAAGGTAGTTCTTGCTACTTCTTCCAATCTTCTGTAAACAACGTCCCAAGAGTCAGGTTTTTTATCGATATCGTATATTTTCATAATGCTAAATTAGTACAAAGCGGGCATATATGTCAAATAAAATGATAAAAAACGTAAGAAACTGTGTAAAAAAGTAAGTACATTCTTCTTTGTACCCGCTAACTACTCGATCAAAACTTTCATAAATCGCTCCCCATCAATCAGCAGGAAGTACATACCAGTAGATAGATTGGAAGTACTTATAATAGTGTTATCCGATTGGGCGACCTGTTTGCCGGTTAGATCTATCAACGAAAGTGACTCGATCATTTTATCCGAACGTACTTCAATCATTCCGCTGTTAGAGATTACTTTGTAATCTTCGCCAGATTCCTCTACAGATGTATTGGGACCGGTTATGAATGTACAAGGCTCTTCCATCCATGCCGTAGGTATGTCTGTCATGTATCCAAAAGTACGCGCTCTCCACCAGTACTGCGTACTATATTCCAATCTGTAAGGCGGTTCAGCGCCATTAATAGCTGTACTGGAGCCAAATATTATATTTTCAAACAAGCTGTCTGTAGCTATTTCTAATGTACTGTATAAGCCTGGACTCATTCCTTCTGGTAAATCCCACAATATTTTTACATCAGGATCAATTCTATCATCACCGCAGAGAGGAGTAATAGGAATAACTGGTGGATAAATATGGCTATAATTGCAGAGGTCGCTTTGTTCGGATACAATTTCAGGTGAGGAGGGATCTCCCTTGAAGGCTGTTACTCCTAACATGAAGTTATGGCCTACGTAAGTTTTGGCTATATAATGTGTATCGCTCACAACTGTGTCTTCCGGGGGATTAGATGAGGGTGAGGAGGGTTTGAAGCTTAATAGATAACCGTCGGCACCGTGCACAGTATTCCAGTTTATTGTAAAAGTTCCCATATCCCCATAGAATGACACATCGCAGTCAATCAGTTCTGGCTTAGCCAATGAGGTGATTTCCCCCAGTGTAAACGCCCTCACTTCAGATTCCCTTATCTGCGAGCCTTTGACCGTTAGGACACGCCAGTAGTAGGTCGAGTCTTCTGAAAGATTATTAAGTGTTATTGTAGTACTATTTGTTCTTTCTTTGGCAGATAAGTGTAGCCACCTATCCCACTTGCGCGTGTGTGTGGTGACTTGGAGCTCATAGTATTCTGCATTGGAATCCGAATCTGACCATGAGAATGTTTGCCCCGTGCGGCTGGTGGACTCCACCCCTGCAATTTTATCATAGTCGAAATCAAAGAAGTCGTCGTTTTCTAGATGGTATACATTGCCGTATAATGAGGAAAATATAGGTGTCTGGCCGAACCATAGAGACCCCGTTATCTTTATTGGACCATATTCATATTCACCAGGACCTGGTTGTCCGTCATCTACCAAATCCCAGTAATGCCAGTTGTCCCCCCCGTCCCTAGTCATAAAAATCCTACCGCGCTCCCCTACAATATACCCGTTCATCTCATCATGAAATGAAATCTTATGACCACCGAAAGGAAGACCAAGCGAGTCTGAAAAAAATATGTTCTCCCACGTCAGTCCTCCGTCTCGCGATCGGTAAAATACATCATAACTTTGCTCACCTTTTCCGTTCCTGGGTGAAGCGAAAGCATACATGAGATCTTGAGTTACACGGTGATATCTATGGGTATATTCATCGGGTACTCCATAGGCCTCCCAACGATCGGTATTGATATTATAATGACCCCAGTGCATTTCCCCTGATTCAAACTCAAAACACTTACCTTCAACAATCGAATCGTTGATAAAGTCTATCTGGTCGTCAAATGAGAACTTTCTATGGCTCCCGTCCTGATAATACACATCTGACAAAGTATCTACAGTTTCCCAGCCATCAAATGTTCTGTAATTATCGATTATCGCAGAAACAAAACCGATATTTTTATCATACATCGCAATACCGAGCGTAATACCAGATTTTCTCAATAGTCTGTGTCTGAACTCCTGGCTTCCTTCTTCTAGTAACCAAGTCGATGCCTGGAATGCATTGCCCATATATATAGTACCATCTGTAGCCATTTTTGCAAACTTTGGGTTTGTCTGTCTGAAAGCTGCTTCCTGATGGTCGTCAAAAATATACTCTTGGTAAACTTGCCAGTGTTCACCGTAATCCAGAGAATAAAGGACAAAAGTATCCTCAAGCTTTTCAGATACTGTAAATAGTGTATCGTTTCTTACCATTAGACCCTCAGAAGACCCCCCAATCATAACATTGGAGCGTCCCGATTCCCATTCAAAATCATATGCGTTCAATGTATATGAGATACAAAGTAGACACATCAAAAAGGTTGTAAAGTTTTTTTTCATAAATTCTCCAAATTAAAAGAAAGGAAATCTATACCATCTAAAGATTGATCAAGTTTAAACTCCGACTCTGGATTGAGAATTCCTCTGTCGAACAACTTCTGTATTGTTGGGGAGTCTTTAGATATATATGTTATCTGTTGACTATAGATCATGCTATTGAAAAAAGCATGCTACATATTAATAGAATTATTTTTGTGTATTTCCTCATTATGAAATACTCCTATATATATAAAAAAAAAGGCCTAAATCCGCCTTTTGCCAATTCAAGCCGTATGTGTGTTTGAGCTACGGGTTTAACTCTTTTGCTTTTATCAGCTTTTTTATATTATATAATACCTTTCATATTTCCAAAAACTATTTTATTAATCCACCATTACTTTCATAAATCGCTCCTCATCAATCAGCAGAAAGTACATACCGGTAGATAGATTGGATGTATTAATAATAGTGTTGTCCGATTGGGCAACCTGTTTACCGGTTAGATCTATCAACGAAAGCGACTCGATCATTTTATCCGAACGAACTTCAATCATTCCGCTGTTAGAGATTACTTTGTAATCTTCGGTATCAGCTTCTTCAACGGAGGTACCCGGGCCGGTAGTAAATGTGCATG
>CAYWYR010000003.1:0-93271 GCA_964462685.1 uncultured Hyphomicrobiales bacterium
CCCTCCGGGCGTACTATGAAAAAGAAGCTATCTCCGATAGCTTTTTCCTTATAATCCGAAAAACAAAGTCTGATGAACAAAAAGATATCAAAAATTCTCATTGCCAACAGATCAGAAATTGCCTGTAGGATTATAAAGACTTGTAAGAAAATGGGTATCTCTACTGTTGCCATCTATTCAGAAGCCGATAGGGAAGCGCTCCATGTTAAAATGGCGGATGAGTCTATTCTATTAGGTAATCCTCAGCCTTCTGAATCATACCTAAATATTGATAAGATTATCGCTGCGGCCAAGCAAAGCGGAGCGGATGCAATACACCCAGGTTATGGCTTTCTATCGGAAAACAGTACTTTTATCAAGGCATGCGAAGATAACGATATAGTGTTTATCGGCCCTAACAGCGAATCGGTTGAAGTGCTTGGAAGCAAAACAGCAAGCCGGGCCAAAATGATTGAAGCGGGCGTACCAGTAGTCCCTGGAATTGACAAAATCACATCTAGCGATCCTACCTTACTTGGCAAAGCAAATGAGATAGGTTATCCTGTTATGGTTAAGGCTGCCTCAGGTGGTGGTGGTAAGGGCATGCGGAGGGTAGATAATGAAAAAGACTTGAAAGAGGCTGTTGATTCCGCTAGCCGTGAAGCTGAAAAAGCTTTCAGTGATGCTACTGTGTTTATAGAGAAGTTCGTAGAGAACCCCCGCCATATAGAAGTTCAGGTAATAACGGATAAACACGGCAATGCAGCCCATCTTTTCGAAAGGGAATGCTCTATCCAGAGAAGGCACCAAAAAATTATAGAAGAAGCCCCATCATCTGTGCTAACAGCTAAACAAAGGGAAGATATCGGGCAGGCAGCTATTCAGGCCGTTCAATCTGTTGGTTATGACTCTGTAGGTACTGTTGAGTTTCTATTTGCACCGAACGGCGAATATTACTTTTTAGAAGTAAATACGAGAGTGCAAGTAGAGCATCCAGTAACTGAAATGATCACCGGTATAGATATTATCGAAGAGCAGATAAAAATCGCCACGGGTAGGCCACTTTCATTAAAACAGGATGATATATCCAAAAAAGGGCACTCCATCGAATGCCGAATCTATGCGGAAGACGGTGATGATAATTTCATGCCTTCTACTGGCCAAATACTCAAACTCTCTGTACCAGATCAAGATTATATAAGGTTTGATACTGGAATTGAAGAAGGCTCTGTGATCAATACTTATTATGACCCGATAATGGCGAAAATCATAGTATGGGGTGAAAACCGAAAACAAGCTATCGAGAGAATGGAGAAATCTCTTGAGGAACTTGTGATTTTCGGAGTAAAGACCTCTGTTGGGTTTATGCACCGGGTACTTACCCACGATAAATTCAAATCCGGTGATATAAGTACTAACTTCATCAATACTTATAAAAATGATTTACTTATCGATAGTAACAATAAAGCCAATGCAGCAGCAGCTTTAGCCGCTTTTATATCAAAAGACAACAATGAAAATATAGAATCAAACGTTTCTGATGAATATGATGCTTGGGATAGCATTAAGGGCTTTCAAATCGGGGTAGTATAATGAGAAATATTTTAAAAAGCGGATCAGATATTTATAATACAACAGCTGATTTGCACGGTCCGGCGGAAACGTATATCAGTGTTAGTTCAAATAACACATTTAACAAGGTAGAACCCGAAAAGCAGATGATAGATAATAAACGGTTTATGATCTATGAAGAAACCGTAGAAAGTAATGATCAGACTTTTCATATATTCAAATCAAACAACAAATACTTTGTTAAAGCTAAAGCAGATACATTTGAATTTGAATCGCTTGAGAAGATAGAGCTATTCGATCTTATCAACAACGGTTCTTCATCAGGTGGCGGGCTTGTCTATCCACCAATGCCTGGCTCGGTTGTAGCTGTAGAAAGAGAGAACGGCGATAAGGTAAAAGCCGGTGATACTATTATGATAATAGAGGCTATGAAAATGGAAACAACCCTTAAAGCAGAATCTGATGGAATAGTTACTAAACTTACACTCAAGCCGGGCGACCGCTTCGATACAGATACCGTTCTATATTCAATTGAAGCAATAAAAAACGAAGACAACACATAGAAGCAGCCACTAACCAATTATTTCCTATATTAGGTAATGAAAAACTTACCTGTCATTATCATCTCCTTACTATCAATGGGCTATTTCTATCCTATTGAGCTTCTCTCTCATACTTACCAATATATTAATACAGAAAGCTGTAATGCTGTTTCCTTTATCGACTCGCTCGATATGGAAACAGAACATCATCCAATAATTGATCCATGCCATTGGCATGGCCCGGTAAGTGATTACAATATTTCATTGTTGGAAGCGGGCGGGTACGAATTTAGTTTTATAGATCCCATTAATGCTGATAGTAAAAACGATGATCTTAAGGCAAAAGCTCAGATTTTCAATGGTTTTATATACGGTGATTACGCAGGTCACTTCTATTACGATGAGATACTAAAAAAAACCGAAGCATATCTAAAAGAAATAGCATTCTTAAAAGATATGACTTATAGTATTGATACTATTGGATTTACAAGAAACTCAGAACCTATTATTGCTTATCACCTGTCCTCTGGTAATCCAGAAAATCCAAACGCGTTAATCACTTCGCTTATGCACGCCCGGGAGGCAATCACAGCCACAACAGTATTATATTATTTATACGAGATGGAAAGGAGGGCTGAATTGACTACCGATATTCATGATTGGCTTTTCGATATCAACTATACCTTTATTCCAGTCTATAATCCAGATGGTTATATATTAAACCAGGAGAATGATCCCGATGGGGGTGGCCTGATAAGAAAGAACGTTTATTATGAGAACGATAGATACATAGGTACAGATCTTAATCGTAACTTCGGCCCAGATTCACTATGGCAGAAAGCATCTACTAATAAAACCGGGGAATCTTATAGAGGTGACACCCCATTTAGCGAACCCGAGACTAGGGCAGTTGATTCTCTTACATCAGCTATAGATTATGATCTGCAAATGCATTTACATTCATTCGGAAATGTAGTGGTCAAACCGCAGGATGGATATTCCAGTGAACATATTGAACATGTCCACTATGCCGAAGGTAGTGAGTTGTTACGCAGAATCGGTTATAGTTGCGGTCAGAATTATGAATCTCTAAACTACCAGACCTATGGAGATATCGCAAATTATATGACCCTAAAAAACCCTGAGTCAATAGTCGTTCTGCCTGAACTTGGAAATCAGATCGAAGGATTTTGGCCTACGGAATGGCAGTTTCATGGGATTCTGTTCGAAGGTTACGTAATAATCACAGAATATCTCGAATTGCTTCATGGCAAATTTGTCTTAGAGAATATCAGAGAAAATTCTGAAATGGTAGATCAGCAAAGCTTATTGGATTATCAGATGAATCTTGAAGGAGTATATCATTCATCGATCAACACCTCTTATCCGAGCATATTGCAATGGAATAATGGCTTTTTATCGTCTTATCAGGAGGATATAGATACTGAAATGACCGAGCATATCTATACTTATCGCAATGGATTTGATTCAAACCTCAATATTCGTGAAGATATATACTATGAATTTTCAAGAAAAAGTACTAATGGCTTATATGATTATCATAATGGATATAGTGATATATTGATAGGCAATACCTTCAAGATCACTCCTGACTCGATTGTTGAAATCAGGGATAACCTAACGGTTAATACATTTAAAGGGGACTCCGTATATATTCCATCAGAAAAAACAAAGAGTGTTTTTAGGGTCTATTTTGAATTGCCAAGTGATGCTTTTTCGGCTGTTTATGATTATAGATTAATGTTTAGTGCCGATTGGCGAACCAGAACAAGGTTGGATATGGTAACAATATCAGTACCTATGGGAAGTTTGAAATACAACATAGAAACCCCATACACTATTGACGGAATTTACCCACAAGAACTCCAAGGTTTCAGCCAGAAAGTAGGTATGCATGGTTTTCATTCAGTTATGGTTAAACCTAAAAGCCAGTCAGTAGAGTTATATCTAGACCAGTTTCAACCATACATAGAAGTCGAATATCATGCTGAAAGCCCTGGTATCAGTGAAGAGTTTTACTTTAATATGTTCGATATTGTCTTGGATGCGGTATGGCATGAGCCCAATATATCAGTAGAGGAATTCAAGAGTAATATTTCAGAGTTAAAAGATGATTTTGACATCTATAATATCACTGGAAGTTTAGTAAAGTTAAGCTCCAAGAAAAGTACTTTATCCTATTTGGCAGTTAATTTGCCAAACGGCATATATATCGCCAAAGGATCTAGCTATAGTTATATGATCCAGATCACAGAAGGCAGAATAGTAGCATATAGAGAACTAGATTAAACTCACTTGTTTAGTTTTGTATATGCAGCAATTACAAGAATCAGATTTCTATCTAACGATAGCCGAACCTAAGATACACGAGATAAAGGTGGAAAAATCTCGTTTCATCGGGCATACATTTTCGGCCAAAACAGTTGAGGAAGCCCAAGCACATCTTGAAAGTGTAAGATTAGAACATTATAATGCCAACCACAATTGCTGGGCTTTCAATATCGGTGGTGATGGCCTTACTTACCGCTACAGCGATGACGGCGAACCGCACGGCACAGCCGGCAAACATATTCTCTTTGAAATCAAATCAGCTAAGCTTACTGATATCATAGTAATAGTTACAAGGTATTTTGGCGGTAAAAAACTCGGTAAAGGTGGGCTTGGAAAAGCCTATGGCTCATCTGCCAAAGAAGTAATCAACATTACAGATACCCAAAAAGTAATTTTAACCGTTCCTATCGAGGTATTTTGCGGATACGAAGATATAAGCGTTATCAAACGCTTACTATCTGATTACGCTTTGGAATATGACGAAGAATACGCCGACAGTATTAGGATAACAGCACATATACCTAAGTCCTTCGTTGATAGTTTTACAGCTCAAGTTACAGAGACTACAGCCGCCAGGGCGGGATGGAAATACCTACATCCTAACGAAATACGCTAAAATACCCAGAAACATAGTTTTCTTATTCTATCTATTATGCCTTATATTGCGAGCTTTATGCTTCAAAAAGCATGATACGCAAAATATTTGTCATAAATCATCCATAATATATGTCGGATAAGCAAAGTTGGGGTAGTAGGGTCGGATTAATATTGGCTATGGCCGGTAATGCGGTCGGGCTCGGTAATTTTCTTCGATTCCCCGCCCAAGCCGTTGAAAACGGCGGCGGTACATTTATCATTCCTTACCTGATTTGTTTTGTGTTAATGGGTATTCCACTTCTATGGGTGGAGTGGGCTGCAGGTAGATACGGCGGCCAGTATGGCCACCACTCAACACCTTTCATACTCGATGCTATGGCAAAGAGAAAATTCTGGAAATACATGGGTGTTTTCGGAATATTCACCAATATCGGTGTTGCGGCTTATTACTGTTATATAGAATCTTGGACCTTATCCTATGTGATGCATTCCCTTATGGGGACTTTTTCCGGCATGACTCAAACTGAGGTATCTCAGTTTTTCACGACATATACTACGATAGGGGCAAGCACTCTTGGGGTAGGCATTCCTTATGAAGCAGTTGTGTTTTTCATCTTATGTTTAGCTCTGAATACATTTATACTTTCCAAAGGGTTAGAGGGTGTGGAAAAAGCCGCTAAAATCGGTGTACCGCTACTTCTCTTATTCGGAGCTATTCTGGCTATAAGGGGCCTGACCTTAGGAACCTCTGAAGTTCCTGATGCTTCGGCTTGGGATGGCCTTACTTTTTTCTGGCAACCAGGTTTTTCTACTATATGGAATCCTAAAATTTGGCTTGCAGCTGCAGGGCAGATATTCTTTACGCTATCGGTAGGTATGGGTACGATTCATTGCTATGCTAGCTATCTTGATGCGAGGCGTAGTGACGTGGCGTTGAATGCAGTTTCAGCAGGCTTCGTTAATCAGTTTGTAGAGGTTGTACTTGGCTCTCTGGTAGTTGTGCCTATTGCCGCGGGTTATCTCGGGCTAGATTGGGTAAAAGAAAATGTAGGCTTCGGTATGGCCTTCCAGACAATGCCTTACTTATTTGATCAATGGGGTGATATACTCAGTAAACTCGCAGGTCTTTTCTGGTTCGGGCTTCTCTTCTTCGCTGGTATAACAAGCTCACTCGCTATGGGTACGCCATGGATGGGCTTTATGAATGATGAGTTCAATTGGGGAAGAAAGAAAGGTGCTTGGTCCTTTGGTCTGATAGTGCTAATAATGGGACTACCAACTGTATTCTTATTCAATTACGGTGTTTTTGATGAGTATGATTACTGGGTTGGAACAGTCTCGCTTGTGCTGCTGGCATTGGCCGAGATTATTCTTTTTGGATGGTTCTTCGGTATTACGAAAGGATGGCGTGAAATCAATAGAGGTGCTGAACTGAAAGTACCGATATTTTTCAAATATGTGATTAAATACGTTACTCCAGTATTGATTCTTGTGGTATTCCTTGGCTCGTTAGTTCAGCCTAGAAGTGGTGACTGGGGTGCAGCTATATCAGGTTTATCCGAAGGTAAAGGATGGGAACTTGCTGATGGTTCAATTATATCCAAAATATCCAACAAAGGATTGAATAGGGAAATATCAGAACTTGAGGATCAATATCAAGTAGCCTTATCTACAAATGTATCACAAGATGAAATACTAAAACTAGAAAAAGAAATAACCAAGAAAGAAAATACAGCCTGGGCACTGACTGGAGCAAGAATACTTCTGCTTGGATTATTCGTGTTCATTGCGGTATTGGTAAGAAAAGCTTATGTAAGAAGAGTAAAGGATAAGAGGTTATACTATGAAGACTGATGCATTGATTATGATGATATTTACCATCGGTACCGTGATGAGTTTTACCATTTACTTTTTTAGCCGGATACTAAAAAACCCAGAGGCTGCTTCATCATCAGAACCACATGAAGAGGGTCCTACACATCCACCATCGGCTTAGTGTCAGTTTATTTATCCGTAGATAAAGATAAATTTATCAACAGCGGATATTATTGCATCATTTTATCTAATATTATATCAAAATATGGTTATGATCTATTCTACTTGATATACGTATCATAACACAAGAAACTTAGTATGCAGATATGAGATCAATAGTTCAGAGGAACTATTTAAAATAAAACGCTCTTTTTAAAACATCAGGAAAATAAAGTTCATAACTATATCATGCAGTATGAATAATATACTTGATGTATAAACTTAAAAGCTGTATTTTTGTTTATCTGTATCCAAGTGATGCGATTCGACAGGATTTTTCACTAATAAGAGAGTTTCCAAGTGGCTCTAGTTAAATCTACAATTTTTGCTAAGACCATGGTGGCGATAACCGGACTTATAATGTACGGCTTCGTTCTTGGTCATTTAGTAGGTAATCTTCTGATCTTTCAAGGTCCTCAGGCTTTAAATGAGTATGGCCAATTCTTAATAGATCTAGGCGGTGGACTATGGATTGCCCGCATAGTTTTACTGGTTTCAGTGATTGCCCATATATACTTTACTCTTACGCTAAATTCGCGAAATAAAGCCGCGAGAAAAGTTGATTATAAGGATTACCAACCACGAAAATCCACATTAGCGTCCCGTTGGATGGTGACTGCCGGTATTACCGTTTTGCTTTTCATCATACTTCATCTTCTTCATTTCACTTGGGGTGTTCTCCCAGTAGTTGATGAGCAGTTCACTTTGGTTGACGGCCGTATTGTTCATGATATATATAGTATGGTGATAGCTGGTTTTAAAAACCCTATTTACACAGTTGTTTATATCTTAGCGATACTTGGCTTAGCTCTTCACCTAAAGCACGGTTTCCATTCTATGTTCCAAACATTAGGGATACATGGTAAAGATTTGACCCCTAAACTTCAGAAAGCTGGATTATTGCTTGCCGTTGTTATAGCTTTAGGCTATATATCTATTCCGTTAGGGGTGAATTTTGGAATAGTAGAACCCATTGAGGGCATAGAATTAATTGTAAACTGGTAAAAGGAAAAGGTCTACAGTATGGTACTTGATTCAAAAATACCTTCCGGTAATCTAGCCGAGAAATGGGATAAACACCGCTTCGATATGAAGCTTATCAATCCTGCCAATAAAAGAAAATATAAAGTCATCGTTGTAGGTACAGGTTTGGCAGGTGGTGCGGCAGCTGCAACCATGTCAGAACTCGGATATAAGGTTGACGCTTTCACATTTCACGATAGTGCGAGAAGAGCTCACTCAATAGCCGCACAAGGTGGGATAAATGCAGCCAAAAATTATCAGAACGATGGTGATTCAATATGGCGTTTATTCTACGATACTGTTAAAGGCGGTGATTATAGATCTAGAGAAGCCAATGTTTACAGGCTTGCTCAGGTATCGGTAAATATTATCGATCAGTGTGTCGCTCAGGGTGTACCTTTTGCCAGAGAATACGGAGGCCTGCTCGCAAACCGATCATTCGGCGGAGCTCAGGTTTCGAGGACTTTCTACGCAAAAGGCCAGACTGGCCAGCAGCTTCTTCTTGGTGCTTATCAAGCTCTGATGAAAGAGGTACAGCGTAAAAACGTAACTCTTCATACCAGAAAAGAGATGATGGATCTGGTAGTGATCGATGGTAGAGCTCGCGGTATAGTTGTTCGCGATCTTCATACTGGAAAAATCGAATCACACATTGCCGATGCTGTAGTACTTGCCACTGGTGGTTATGGCAACGCTTTTTACCTATCTACTAATGCCCAGGCATGTAATGTAACTGCAGCTTATAGGGCATACAAAAAGGGTGCTTTGTTTGCTAATCCTTGTTTTACTCAGATACACCCGACTTGTATTCCAGTAGCTGGTGACTATCAATCCAAACTTACTTTGATGTCTGAGTCTCTCAGAAACGACGGTAGAATTTGGGTACCGAAAAAAGCCGGTGATAATCGCCACCCGAACGATATACCTGAAAATGAAAGAGATTACTATCTTGAAAGAATGTATCCCAGTTTTGGTAATCTTTCACCTCGTGATATTGCTTCAAGAGCTGCAAAAAAAGTCTGTGATGAAGGCCGCGGAGTTAGTGCGACGGGATACGGTGTTTATCTAGACTTCCGTGACGCTATAAACAGACTCGGCAAAAACGCTATCGAAGAGCGTTATGGTAATCTTTTTGAGATGTATGAAAGGATCACAGGTGATAACCCTTACGAAAGACCGATGATGATTTATCCTGCTTCCCACTATACTATGGGCGGCCTATGGGTTGATTACAATCTGATGAGTAATATACCTGGTCTTCACGTTATCGGTGAGGCAAACTTCTCCGATCACGGTGCGAACAGACTTGGTGCATCGGCACTTATGCAAGGCCTTGCGGATGGTTACTTTGTATTGCCATACACAATCGCCAACTTCCTTGCCTCTATTGCACCAGATGGCATGGGTACTGACCATGCAGAGTTCAAGAAGGCCGAGCAAGATGCACATGATAAAGTCAATAAACTCTTGAATGTAAAAGGTAAACGTACCCCTACATCATTCCATAGAGAGCTCGGCAAATTGATCTGGAATAATGTTGGAATGGCCAGAAACGAAAAAGGCCTGCGAGAAACGATAGAAAAGATACCAAGCATTAGGGAAGAGTTCTGGGAGAATGTAAATGTTACAGGTGAAAACTCTAACGTAAACGTAGCTCTGGAAAGAGCCTCTCGAGTAGCGGATTTCTTGGAGTTTACTGAGATAATGGCTTATGACGCGCTTGAAAGAGATGAATCATGTGGCGCTCACTACAGAGAAGAACATCTAAGGGATGACGGCGAAGCAAAAAGAGATGACGAGAATTACTCTCACGTGGCCGCTTGGGAATTCCAGGGTGTTGGAAACCGACCAACAAGACATAAAGAAGAATTGAAATTCGAAAATGTACAATTAAGCGTTAGAAGTTATAAATAACGTCTTACCAAAAATCGAAAGGATACCGATATGAAGTTAAAACTAAGTATATGGAGACAGAACGCAAACGATGCTACTGGTAAGTTCGTTGATTATGAATTAGCGGAAGTATCAGAACACATGTCCTTCCTGGAAATGCTCGACGTTCTGAATGAAGATCTCATTATGAAAGGCGATGAACCGGTTGCCTTCGATCATGACTGCCGTGAAGGTATTTGCGGATCTTGTGCTATGTCTATAAATGGCAGGCCGCACGGCCCACGCAAGGGCACGACAGCGTGTCAACTGCACATGCGTGAGTTTTCAGATGGTGACAGTATTACAGTTGAACCTTTCAGAGCCAAAGCATTTCCAGTGGTTCGCGATCTGGTAACCAACCGCACGTCACTTGATAGAATTATACAATCTGGTGGATTCATCGGTGTAAGAACTGGCCAAGCTCAAGATGCAAACGCGCTTCCAGTCTCAAAAAAGACCGCAGATCTAGCAATGGATGCAGCGGCCTGTATAGGCTGTGGAGCATGTGTTGCTGCTTGCCCTAATGCGTCTGCTATGCTCTTCACAGGTGCAAAGATGTCACAGTTGAATATGCTTCCGCAAGGTGAACCTCAGAGGCGTACTAGAGCTTTAGATATGATATCTCAACATGACGAAGAAGGTTTTGGTGGCTGTACAAATCACTACGAGTGTGAAGCTGCTTGCCCTAAATCAATAGATGTCAAATTTATCGCTTATATGAATAGGGAACACATGAAAGCTCAAGTAGCTTCCCCTTCTGAACCATCCTAAATGGATTACATAGAAATCAATAAAAAAAGCTGGAACGATCGGGTTGATGCTCATGTCGGTTCAGCTTTTTATGATTTAGAATCCTTCCTTACCAAACCAGATTCATTAAACCCTATAGAACTTGAACTTTTAGGTGATGTTAAGGGTAAAAAAATACTTCATCTACAATGTCATTTCGGGATGGATTCGATATCGTTGTCCAAGCGTGAAGCTCATGTAATTGGAGTCGATTTCAGTAATAAGGCTATTGAAAAAGCAAAAGAATTAGCCAATATCTTATCTACAGATACCAAATTCATAGAAGCCGATATTTATAATCTGCCTAACATACATAATGAAAAATATGATATAGTTTTCGCATCTTATGGCGTAATCGGCTGGCATCCCAATGTTAAAAGATGGCTTCAAGTAGCTTCTGAATTTCTCCGACCAGGGGGCAAACTGTTGTTGGTAGAGTTTCATCCTTTGATATGGACGATGGATGAAAATATGCATGATTTCATATATCGATATTTCAACACAGAGCCTATAATCGAATCCGGATCTGGATCTTATACAGAAAACAGTAGTGATTTAGAGATTACCGAAGTTGGATGGAATCATGGCTTAGCAGAAGTAGTACAAGCAACTATTGATAATGGTTTATCAGTTGAAAGTTTGACAGAGTATGACTATTCACCTTATAACTGCTTTAAGAACATGATAGAAATAGAAGATAAAGTTTTCAGGCATGAGAAACACTCCGATAAAATACCTTATGTATTTTCATTGGTCGCAACAAATAATAAATAAAAAAATCCTGAGCGGTTTTGCCAAGGATTTGATTTTAAAATTAGTCTATAGATAGATCAACCTTTTTAGTTTTAATACTCTGGCTCAAAGTCCAGAATCTCTTGATAGAGAACATCTACTATTTCTTCTTCTTTTACATGTCTGATAGATTCACCTTTCTTAAATAGAAGACCTTTACCCTTGCTAGCCGCTATACCGATATCTGCATCTGCAGCTTCGCCAGGCCCATTTACGGCACATCCAAGAATAGATACTTTGACAGGCTTTTTAATATCTTTGGTTCTTTCTTCAAGTTCGCCAACTATTTTGAATAGATCTACATCCAGTCTGCCGCAAGTAGGGCACGATATTATCTCTACATTTCTCTGTGCATGTCCTAGCGATCTCAGTATTTCTTTACCGACTTCTACTTCTCTTTCTGGTTCATCGGTTAGTGAAACACGTATCGTATCTCCGATTCCTTCGGCAAGTAGAGTACCTATACCTACTGATGACTTTATGACACCGGTCTTGTAAGTACCTGCCTCAGTCACTCCAAGGTGAAGCGGAATATCTGTCCGTTCAGCAATTAATCTATATGCAGATATCATCAACGGCACAGAAGTAGATTTTACAGATACGACTAGGTCTTCAAAACCATACTTATGTGCTATTTCCACATGTCGCATAGCACTTTCAAAAAGTGCTTCATCCGTTGGATAGCCATATTTGTCAAGTAAGTCTTTTTCCAAAGAGCCAGAATTTACACCTATCCTAATAGGCACTCCACGTTCTTTGGCAGCATTCAGTACTTTTTTGATTCTTTCTTCTTTACCGATATTACCAGGGTTGATCCTGACTTTAGCTATGCCAGCCTCTAAGGACTTGATAGCGAACATGTAATTAAAGTGGATATCGGCTACGATAGGTACTGCTGATTTCTTTACTATCTCAGCGATAGCTTCGGTTGCTTCTTTTGTGTTAACAGTAACCCTTACCACATCAGCACCGGCATCAACACAGCGGGCGATCTGCTCCAGAGTACCTTTGATATCAGCGGTTTTTGTTTTCGTCATTGTCTGGACAGCTACCGGGGCATCACCACCGATTTGTATGCCGCCGACATTGACGGGTCTGGTTTTACGCCTAGGATATTTGTTCTCGCTAGGCATTTCTTTATTGGGTTTTAGAGTAGGTAGATCTATCATACCTTTTAACCTTGAATAATAGGTTTATATTCGTTTACTTAGTTCTGTTAGGATATATTTCTCTTTATCGGTCAAGCTTTGATAGCCGCCGGCAGATATCTTATCCAAAATTTCATCGATCTTTGATTGGTTGATGGTCTCGCCATCTATATCGAAAGTTTTTTCTGCTTTAGGTGCTGGGGTATAAGATTGTGGCTGTTCTTTATTGACTTTCATTTTAAGTCTTGAAAAAGGGCTTCCTCCAGAAGAACTGGACTGTCCATAACTATCTCCGTAGCTAGAACCACCACCAAATGATCCTCCTCCTAATCCAAACCCTCCAGAGCTATAACCACCGCTCTGGATACCCTTGGTGCCGAACCATTTATTGGCAAGCTTCCATACCCCGATATCTTTACCGAATTTAAGCAAAAGAAACCCTGTCAGGCCGCCCGCTAAGTGAGCCCAGTGAGCAACGCCTGTGTTTGCACCGCTTATACCCCTGAAAAGCTCAATGGCGGCATAAAAGGCTACCAGATATTTAGCAGCTACAGGAATAAATAAAGGGAATATAAGGAGTTTTCTATTCGGATAGAGCATACCGTAGGCTATAAGAATACCAAACAATGCTCCGCTGGCACCAACCGTAGGCAGATCAGAAACAAATATCTGAAGTAGGCCTGCACCAATACCGCTTAAAAGATAAAAGACTCCGAACCTTGCTGATCCCCAGTCTCTTTCTAGCTCAGTACCGAATATCCAGATACCAAACATATTGAAGAAAATGTGGCTGAACCCTCCATGAAGAAACTGATAGGTTACAAGTTGCCATGGTAGAAAATATGATGATTCATATTCAATTGGGATTAAAGCAAATATTTTCTGAATATACAAGGCAAGTGGGGCACCGCCTATTGAGAAATTAGCGAACAGCAGATTAAAAAGTAGAAAAACTACTACATTCGTAATCAGTACAAACCTGACAAAGGGGGGAATCGATGATAAGAAACCACCACCTCTTCCGTATCCATAACCGTTCATAAACTAAACTTTCAGTTAAAATTCCAATATAGTTTATAACGTAATAATTTACTACTCATTGCTTTATTTTGAATCGCCCTTAAACTTATACGCTCTTAGCATTTCTCTCTTATTCGGTGGCCCAGGGATTTTCTCGAGTTGGAAGCCAGCTTCAAGTAATCCTTTCTGAACAGCTGTTGCTGCTGAATAAGTCACAAGCATGGAACAGTCAGACATCATATCATACATTCTCTTGAATATCCACTTATCCCAAAGTTCACTTTGTTTCTTTGGGCCGAACGCATCCCAAAAAACTAAATCGTAGCTTGCAAGTTTTCTTTCATATCTATCACCAAGATAATCCCTAATATCAGATTCGATCTTTCTAAAACCGAAACGTGGGTTAAGTCTTTTATACCCACCTTCTTCAAGATCATCCATTGGTATCCATTGCTCTTCAGCTATAGTATTGAAATGAGAGCGATCTTCATTCGATAAATCAAGGGCTTTCATATACTCTGTTTGGATATCCAGATTTAAAGGTGCGGAATCAACACCCGTGTACTCAACCTTATATTCTTTGCCTCTATGATCGGAAACCGGTACTTTAGAAGTTAAAAATGCATTGAGTCCTGTTCCAAAACCCATCTCGAAGATACTGATTTTTTCTTTCTCAGGGAAATCGCCCGTAAACAACAGGTCAGATAGCTGAAGAAGACCCATACCTATATATACATGTTCGGATTCTGAATTTGCACCGTGACGAGAATGATAAGTCTCATTCAGCCCCGTTAGCATTAATGTCGGTGTTCCGTCATCGGTTACTATTTGTTCAATAGGATTGCTCGACGCATATTTACTGTAACTGTTATAAGACATAGTTACTCCTTTGGATAAAGAAAAAAGTTACTTTACATATTCTTCTAGGAATCTAAAGAATTCCTTATGCCAAACATAAGCACTTTGCAGATCAAGTACCCAGTGATTTTCATCTGGAAAGACTAGTAATCTACTAGGGATACCCAGTACTTGCGCTGCAGTATAAGCTTCGAGACTCTGAGTATAAGGCACACGAAAATCGTTGACACCTGTAATTATCAGAATCGGTTTATTCCACTTGTCAACGAACGTATGCGGGGAGTTTTTGATGTATCCATCTTTATATTCATCTTCCCAATACGGGCCGCCGAATTCCTGATTCACAAAAAACAGTTCTTCGGTACTACCATACATGGATGTCAAATTGAAAACCCCGCAATGCGAGATGAAAGCATCAAACCTGTTATCGTGATTACCAGCCAGCCAGAACGTGGTATATCCACCAGCACTAGCACCTACCGCCGCCATTTTATCGCTATCAACAAAAGGCTGATCCTTGGCGAAATCTGTTGCCGATAGTATGTCCTGCATAGCTTGCCCGCCCCAATCCTGGCTTATAGCATCATTCCATTCCTGCCCGAACCCTGGCATACCTCTTCTGTTAGGTGCGACAACAATATAGCCCTGAGAAGCCATATTAAAGAAATTCCATCTATAACTAAAGAATTGATCTATAGTGGACTGCGGGCCACCTTGGCAATAAACCAGAGTGGGATATTTTTTGCTTTTATCAAAGTTCGGGGGATAGATGAACCAAGTATGCATTTGCTTTCCGTCTGTAGTCTCAACATACTTTGGTTCCCAGGTAATATCACTTACCGCAGTGAGTAAAGAGCTATTGACATTGGTTATCTGCTTTACTGATTTGCTTGAAAGATCAACAGTCACTATATCGTTTGGCCTATGGAAATTATGTCGAGTAGCTACTAACGTCTTTCCGTCAGGTGATATGCTTACCGAACCGTAATTATAGTCCCCATCGGTTAGGATTTCATACTTGCCGTTTAAGTCAATTCTGTAAATCTGAGTTCTTGCTTTGCCATCGGCCGCATCAAAGTATAGATTCTTACTATCAGGTGACCAGACAAAACCGCCTACCCACTGATCAAGAGATGTACTTAATTCCGTAATCTCTTTAGTCTCTCTATCATAGAGCATAAGTCGTACTCTATCTGCTTCAAAACCTGGCTTTACCTGGCTATGGAAAGCGATATATTTCCCGTCAGGTGAGTATGAAGGGTTCATATCATAGCCCAACCTACCTTCGGTGATATTTACAGTTTTTTTGGAGATCAGATCAACTACGAAAATATCTGAATCTGTACTTTGTTCATAGTTCCCGTTCTTCTTACAAGTGTAGGCTATTTCTTTTGAATCGTGAGACCAAGCCAACTGTTCGGCACCACCGAAAGGCTGAAGTGGCGTATCAAATCTTTCTCCTTCCATCAGATTAAGTCTAATGCTGGTTTTCTTAAATGGGGATACAAATAAATGGCTGTAGCTTTTGTCTTCCCAGTGATCCCAATGCCTTACAGGCAGATCATCATAAACGTAGGCAACCGCGCCCGGGGCTGTCGGGTACATATCTGTTATATCTTTATCCAGTTTAACATCAGCTGTATAAAGATAGTTGTTCTTATCAGGTGATACGATTACATTGCTAATACCAGTTGGCAGAACAGTAAGCATATCAGGTTCTTCATCTGTAATGCCTTTGGTAAACAGCTGTGGTTTACCCATCCTTGATGAGATGAAATAGAAAGAGTTATTATCAATCCACTTACCGCTATAATCAGAACCGATATTATCTGTAAGAGAAATAGTCTCTGAGCCGTCTATTCGGACAGCATAGAGATCTTTTTTGCTTTTACCAGATTCTAAGTCGGGCGTGGATAAACTATACATAACCCAACTACCATCTGGTGATATCTGAGGGTCACCAAGCCGGTTAAGGCTCAAGAGATCATCTGGCCCGAAATTTCTCAGCTGAGAAGATGGGAGTTTAACGATATTGTCTTTCGGTTGGCCAACTAAGTGAGCTACAGCAAAAGCTAATATCAAAAGAAGAGTAAGATTTTTCATATCAGTTATTTTTCATCAGTGATGGGATGGCGGATTCGTATGCTTCTACTACTGAGTTAAGATCTGTATCTATCGATGATCCGATTTTAATATCTCCATCGGTTACAGAGCCTATTACAGTATAATCCAAATTATATTTATCAACTAGCTCTTTGATTGATTGATTCTTGTCTTTATCAAAGCTTACTATGATTCGGGATTGGCTTTCATTGAAAAGAGTAAGAGAATCATTTTTTAGATCAGGTGCGGAAAACCCTACAACATTATCGCTTGAAATAGCTTTTTCACATAAGGCTACTGCAATACCGCCCTCGGCTGTATCATGTGCTGAATTTATCATACCGTAATTGATAAGTTCTAATATACATTCTTGAAGCGACTTTTCCTTTTCCATATCGAGATTCTGTCCTTCCCCGATAATCTTACCTGATTTGAGTTTTAAGTACTCGCTACCAGAAAAATTATCACCAAAACCGCCTATGACGGCTATAGAATCCCCAGGGTTCTTAAAGCCAGAGCTCATCCTTTTTTCTATATCTTCAAAAACCCCAAGCATACCTATTGTAGGGGTAGGGTAGATAGCGTTATTCTTTGATTCGTTGTGGAAACTAACGTTACCACCTGTAACGGGAGTATCTAAAGTTCTACACATATCTCCCATACCGCGGATAGCTTCGCTGAACTGATAGTAAACCTCTGGATCGTAAGGGTTACCGAAGTTGAGGCAGTTGGTTATAGCTACAGGTTTAGCCCCAGTACAAGCTACGTTTCTTGCCGCTTCTGCTACAGCAGCCTTACCACCCTCATAAGGGTTAAGGTAAACAAGCCGGCTATTACAGTCGGTGGATACCGCAAAACCTTTGCCTTCTATCTCCTTGATACGCATCACTGCCGCATCACCGCTGATATTGATAGTATTGGTTCTTACTTGGGAGTCATACTGCTCATATATCCATCTTTTGGAAGAGATAGTTGGGGTAGCTAATAACTTAAATAAATCTTCTTTCAGATTATCACTTGTATTATACTCTTCCTTAAGAGTGTCTTTGCTGATGTTAGTTTTTTCGAAATATTTAGGAGTATTTATCTCACGAGTATATACCGGACAATCCCCACCAAGCACAAGTGATACAGCCGGAATATTTGATTGGAGTTTGCCGTCTTTCTGTATTCTTACGTTTTGAGAATCTGTTACAACTCCTATCTCATCCATCGGTACGTCCCATTTTTCAGCTATAGCTCTTGCTTTTTCTTCCATACCCTTATGGATAACTACAAGCATCCTCTCTTGTGACTCTGATAGCATTATCTCATAAGCTGACATATCAGCTTCTCTGAGCGGTACGTGATCAAGATTAATATCCATACCCGTCTCTGATTTGGCGCTCATCTCCGCGGTAGAACAAGATATGCCAGCGGCCCCCATATCCTGCATACCGGCTACCACACCAGCCTGAATCAGTTCTAAAGATGCTTCAAGGAGCAATTTTTCTTGGAACGGATCGCCAACTTGTACCGTTGGTCTCATATCTTCTGTTTTTTCATCAAACTCTCTGGAAGCCAATAGGGAAGCACCATGAATACCATCCCTTCCAGTCGATGATCCCATTATGAATACTGGATTCCCAACTCCGTCCGCTGCGGCGGAAACAGTCTGATCTGCTTTAACTATCCCTACAGCCATCGCGTTAACCAGCGGGTTATCTGTATAGCATTCATCAAAATAGATTTCGCCACCAACTGTTGGCACACCGAAACAGTTGCCATAATGGCTGATACCTTTGACTACACCTGAGAGCAGATATTTAGTTCTATCACTATCTAAGTGTCCGAATCGAAGTGAGTTAAGTGCGGCAACGGGCCTTGCACCCATTGTAAAGATATCCCTAAGGATTCCGCCTACTCCAGTTGCAGCACCTTGAAAAGGTTCAACAGCTGAAGGGTGGTTGTGGGATTCAATCTTAAATGCAATAGCGTATCCGTCTCCAATATCGACTAAGCCCGCGTTTTCCTCTCCAGCTTCAACTAGCAGTCTGCCGCCGCTGCGGGGGAGAGTTTTTAGCTGAAGGATAGAGTTCTTATAGCTACAGTGCTCGCTCCACATTACAGAAAAAATACCAAGCTCGGTATATGATGGGTTTCTACCTAATTTCTGCTTGATAAGCTCATATTCATTAACAGTCAGTCCTAATTCCTGAGCAGTTTCAGAAGTTACTGTAATATCTGACTCTGGTACCGTGTGATTATCAAAATCAGTTGTTGTGAAAAGTGGTGTTGAATCTGGCATTCTATATATTTGTGATTTAGTACTGGGATGCAGTCTGAAATGAACAAACAAACTACTGTCAAAAATAATCAAATTACTTTTACCAGTCTATATTTAGTTAAAATACGATAGGATATCGGAACAAGAATTGAAGAAAATAGTCAGCCCTAATGAAATGAGAAGCCTATCGAGAGCTTATTCTGCTAAAGGTAAAACAATAGCTTTTGTTCCTACGATGGGGGCTTTGCACCGTGGCCACATAAGCCTTATCGATATTGCCAAAAAGAAAGCTGATATAGTGATTGTATCAATATTTGTGAACCCGCTACAGTTTGCCCCACATGAAGATTTTGATCAGTACCCGAGGGATGAAGAAGGTGATTTGAAAAAGTGCGAGATGGCCGGTACGGATATTGTTTTCGTGCCATCATACCAGGATATCAACTCCAAGCCAGATTCCTTCCAGATCAATGTCGGGCACTTAGGTGCAGTACTGGATGGCGTAACACGCCCACACTTTTTCGGGGGAGTAGCTACTGTTGTAGCAAAACTTTTCAACATCGTAGAACCAGATATAGCTGTTTTCGGACAAAAAGATTTACAGCAGTCACTCATCATCAAAAAACTTGTCAATGACCTAAACTATTGTATCCAGATAGTTGTCGCCCCGATTATAAGAGAACCCAACGGATTGGCTATGAGTTCTCGCAATAAATACCTATCCGATGCAGACAAGGAAGAAGCAGGGGTGATATTTGGATCTCTACAAGAAGGAGCTAAAGCAATTGGGAAAGGTGAACTTGATAGAAAAATCATTAATGCCGTTATGATAAACCATATCCGCAAGAACAGTAAACTCAAGATAGATTATGTACAGTCCGTTTCAGTTCATGATCTTTCTACCCCTGATATATTTTTGCCGGGAGAAAAAATAGCATTGCTCGTAGCTGCTTTCTCAGGGAAGACAAGGTTGATCGACAATACTATAGCAAAGAGCGGATTTACAGATAATGATATCTATATAAGTAAAAACTTTAAAGAACTCGGGGATGTTCTCTAAAATGAATAAAACCATAAAGATTATTTTTTTTGTAATAACATTTCTGTTCATATCATGTTCTGGTTCGGATGATGAAGCAATACCGAAACAAGAGATCCAAGAGGATTATCCCGATCAGATCAGCAGGGATTTCACAATATCCTTTGTTGACAGTAATCTTACCAAAACAAAACTAATAGCTGGTAGGGGAAGGGTTTATAACTCAGAACAATACACACTGCTTGATAGTGGGGTCGTGGTAATATTTTACTCCAAAGAAAGCGGTGACAGGATAAGTAAGCTTACAGCTGACTCAGCTATGATTGATGATAAAACAAAAAATATGTTTGCCTATAATAACGTTGTAGTTGTATCCGATTCGACACAAACCACTCTTAAAACATCCTTTCTTCAATGGAAGAACGACACTGAAATGATTTTCTCAAACGAATATGTAACAATAGATAGTCCGCAGGAATATGTGACCGGTGTCGGCTTTGAATCAGATAAAAAATTAGAAAACTATATTATTTACGATGTATCAGGGGTGCAGAAATGAAAAACAAGTTAATGATAGCAGGTAACTGGAAGCTAAATCTCGATATCGATGAATCAAAGAATCTTGTTTCGCATTTAAATCCTAAAAGCGATGTTGAGATTGTTATAGCACCTGTATTCGTGAATATATTTCCATTGGTATCCTACGCAAAGGAAAAAAGCATAGCCCTAGCTGCGCAAAACTGCTCTTCCCACACAAGTGGCGCTTACACAGGTGAAGTATCAGCTCCTATGCTTAAGAAAATAGGATGTGAATTTATAATAGTAGGTCATTCTGAAAGAAGAAGTATCTTCAATGAAGATAATGAGATGATTGCCCGGAAAGCTAAAGCTGTTTACTTGAATAATATGATACCTATTATCTGTATAGGGGAATCAAAAGATCAACGAGAAAACGGTGTTACCAATGATATTTTGTCACAACAAATCGAAAGTGTACTCGGTGAACTAACATCAATTAAGGATGGGATCAAAAGAATGGTAATTGCTTACGAGCCGGTTTGGGCTATCGGTACAGGCCTTACACCTAATTCAGATCAAATAGAAGAAGCTCATTCGCATATCAAGAACGTAATTAGCCAGAACGATTTTAACATCGATACAAAAGTACTTTACGGGGGCTCACTAAAACCTGAAAACGCTGAAGAAATATTAAATATTCAAAATGTAGATGGAGGACTAATAGGAGGAGCCAGCTTAAAATCCGAAACCTTCAACAAGTTGATAGAAATAGCAAGCACTATTGGTTAAGGCTTGTTAAGTATAGCACTTTTAGTGATCTTTACAGCCATTTCCATCTCCACTAAGGATTCAATAGCGGATATGACTTCCGATTCTATTTCGAAATAATCCGATAGTTGGGAAATGCACTCTTTTTCTTCTTTAGAGTATATATCATCTGATGAAGCCATGTTTACAGCGTCATATATGAATTTCTTTTTCTGATAATCATCGAACTTGCTTCCTAATTCCCTGAAGAAATCTTCTTTTGATTCTTCACGGTAATTAAACCTTACCAATAGGTCATATATAGAGTCGGCATTCTCAACATCACAAAGCCAGGTATTTTCCAGCCATTCCATTTCGGGCTTAGAAATCTCTTTGTCCGATCCCGCTACGATCATCAGACCTTTACCGATTTCAAAATTGAAATTTTCCATTATGCAGCTCTCTCTACTTTTATAATACCGTCAATCAGAAGAATCTTCAATATAATTCTATTTATCTCATTTTCAGAATGTACGGACAAACTTAAATTACCTTCAAACAGTTTTTCGTTTTCTTCTACATGGATTTTCTTCATATTTGCAAGCCCGATGGCTTTTGTGATTTTCCTTAGCATCCCTTCTCTGTCCTCCCCTAAAAACCTCAAGGAAACCTCTTGGGGCTTTAACTTTATCGGATTCTTTTTGAGTTGATCCTCAAAATAGTAAAACAGCCTCAGTGTTGCTGTCTTCGTTACAACATAATCCTGCCATTCTGGTTTTGGATAAGAACTGTCTGAGGTGAACAGCTCGATTTTATCGCCATTTCTTAACTGATATGTGATATCTTTTACATGGCCGTTTACTTTGGCCGAAACCAGATGTATCCCATGAAAATCTGATTTACTGAAGGCATAATCGATTATCGTAGCCCCTTCAGGTAGCTGATACCTTTCACCGCTTTCAGAAAATACTACAAGTTCATGATCAAAAAGGTTTACTTTGATAGAATTCCATATTATCTGTGTAGCAGCATCACCTTCTTTCTCGATTATATCATGCATCCATTCGCCCCAGAGCTGTATATCTTCATCGCTGAAGGCTATTGCTCGCTTCCTGCCGAGTTCTAATGAGTATTTTGAGGCAAAGCCCTCTTCAGCCGATCTTTCCATCTCAGAGGTTCGGATAAGTAGCTCAACTTTCTTACCGTCAGGGCCGAAAATCTCGGTGTATAGTGATTTATACCAATCGGGCTTACTACTGCTTATATAATCCACAAAACTAACAGTGTTAAAAGCGTTTGCAATCACTCCGTGTGCTTTATAGCAATTAGTGATATCATTACTATCCAATACAACTACCACAGAGTAAAAATTATCTATATCCTCGAGCCGCTTACCGCGGTTGATCATCTCATATATCTCATACTCATGCTTATGTACTACTGTAGTAACATGTTTGATTTTTGCAGAATTAAGAGCTTTGTCTATAAGGCTTACGAACTTTTCTATATAAATCAGAAAATCTCTGCGCTTTTCACTTAAAGCAGATTTAATACTTTCATAAGCCTGCGGGTCAGAAAATAAAAAAGAAAGATTTTCGAGCTCCATTTTTATCTTTGTAAGGCCTAACCTATGTGCCAATGGAGTATAGAAGTATAAAGTCTCTTTGGCGATTTCTATTTGTTTTCTTTCCTCCATATAATGGAGTGTTCTGATATTATGAAGCCTATCGGCCAGTTTGATCAGGATTACCCTGATATCTTTTACCAAAGCAAGAAAGAGTTTCCTATAAGTTGATGCGGTGTTTTTTGATTTACTCGTCTCTTCATGCCTTATTTTGGTTACACCATCTACTAGTTCCGCGATAGAGCTACCGAATTCAATCTCGATGCTATCCTTAGATATATCATCTACATCTTCGATCGTATCATGCAGTAGGCACGCTGCCACTGACTCTTTATCACTTGTAGGGAATTCAGTCAGAAGTATTGTAGCTACCCGAAGTGGGTGAGTATAATAGGGGAAACCTGATTTTCTCAAGATATCTTTGTGGCTCTCATAACATTTCCAATATGCTTTAGTTATCAGCTCTTCATCATGATCAGCTAAATTAGTAGCACATATATTCAGAAATCGCTTTAAATCAGCTTCTGGAGATACCCCGTAGCCACTTTCTTCATCTTTTTCTGTCTCAAAATAGTAAACCATATATGGTATTTTAACAAGTTATGATATATTAATCAATACACTATCGTAGCAAACATAAGAATGTGACGGTTAATGGACAAAAGAGATTTTCTAAGAGGAGCTGTAATTACTGTGGCGGGTGCCGCGGTAATGCAAAACACTCTTTACGCGGACACTATCAACACATCACAAAAAACTATTGTCAAACCCAAAAGGCTTAGGAAAGGTGATAGGGTAGCACTGATAGCTCCTGGCACTAACGTAACTGATCCTATTCTGATTAGAAAAGCAGAAAAAACTATAGAGTCTTTAGGTTATGTTCCGGTAGTTCATCCGACTCTGGTAAGTGATATGGTTGGTTATAGTACCAATACTATCAATAAAAGAGTCGATGCTATCCACAGTTCATTTTTGGATAGCAACATTAAGGGTTTATGGTGTATCAGAGGGGGGTATGGCTCTGTTGATTTGATAGATAAAATAGACTATGCTGTTATTGAAAACAATCCGAAACTGTTCATAGGCTATTCTGATATCACAGCTTTACATAATGCGTTTATTGTCAAAGCTGGATTGGCTACTTTGCATGGCCCTGTAGCTATAAGCGAGATGAATGAATACACTCTGAATATTCTAAAGCTAATGCTTGAATCGGGTAATAGTGGAATCAAAATCGCTTTAGATGCGGATTTACCTAGTAATACACGATATTTATCAAACTTTGATAAGAATGTGAGAGGGAGACTTCTGGGCGGGAATCTCAGCCTTTTATCATCATTATGCGGTTCAGAATATCTGCCGGATTTCAATGGTTCGATAATGTATATTGAAGATGTTGGCGAGGCTCCATATAGAATACACAGAATGATGAAACAGTTAGAGTTATCTGATAATCTGTCTAATAAAGCACTTCTCATAGGTAGATGTGATGACTGTTCAAAAGGAGCTTCTCATGTTTCCGATTATACAGAGTCTCAAGCTTACCTCGAGGTAGCTGAAAGAAAGAACATACCGGTTTCATTCGGTAATCATATTGGGCACACTAAACATCAAGCAACCC
Source organism: uncultured Hyphomicrobiales bacterium (assembly GCA_964462685.1). GTDB lineage: Bacteria > Bacteroidota > Ignavibacteria > Kapaibacteriales > UBA2268 > CAYWYR01. The sequence continues at coordinate 24,558 of CAYWYR010000003.1, forward strand.
TCCCCAATGGGCTGAATGTAGAATATAATCCTAAAGAAAACACCATAACACTTCTCGAGGGCTTCTATTCAGATTAATTGCCTGCATTTGATTCGGTAATACCCGATGGTGATTTGGTTGAGATCACTTACAGTTGATTAGGATTTTGCCAACCTGTTTTCCTTCTAAAATTTTATGGATCTCAGGAATTATATCGCATAGTTGTACTTCTGTTGCGATAGCACTAAGATTTTTGGGTTTCCACTCGTTTGATAGCTTGTTCCAAAGTTCCTTTTTGATATCATAACCTCTTTCTGCTGAGTCTATACCTATTACCCTAACACCACGCTGCAGAAATGGGAATACATTCATATCAAAATATTGTGATGATACAAGACCCAGAACACAGATAGCGCCGTGATGATCTGTTGACCTTATAACGGTAGATAAAGTATTTCCGCCAACGGTATCAATTGCTGCCTTCCATCTTCTTTTAAGTAGTGGCTTATTACTTCTATCATCAACCTCCTCCCTTGATAAAACTTCTGAAGCTCCAATACTTTTAAGATAGTCCCACTTCTCCTTCTTTCCGCTCGATGCTATTACCTTATATCCAAGTTTTGCCAATATAGCTATACTGCTTGTACCAACTGCTCCCGTTGCCCCTGTTACCAAAATAGGTCCTGATTCAGGAGTAATACCTGATTTTATGATCTCATGTACGCATATTGCTGAAGTGATACCTCCAGTACCAAGCATCATAGCTTCTTTGGTGGATAAACCTTCTGGTAATGGTATTACCCATTCCGATGGTACTCTTATAAATTCAGAAAACCCTCCCCAGGTATTCATACCCATATCATGCCCGGTAACAAGAACATTATCCCCAGGTTTGAAACTGTCGCTATCAGAGCTTTCAACTGATCCAGAGGCATCAACGCCAGGAATATGTGGATATTGTCGTGTTATACCCTTATGCCCTTTTGCTGATAGGGCATCCTTATAGTTGAGAGAAGAATAATCAACCTTTATAAGTACACCCTTATCAGCTAAGCTAGTAAATTGTATGTCCCTATATTCCAATAGGTTAAAGTCCTTATTATCGGAATCTGTTGATAAAATCGCTTTAAAACTAGTCTTATTCATTTTCAATAATATTTTCTGGTTAATCTATTGTTAAGTGTAGTTAGGATCTCGTAGGGTATAGTGCCGATCTGGTCTGCTAGATTGTATGCGGTTAGGGTGGTTTTGCCTTGGCTGCCTAAAAGAACTAATTCATCACCAACTTTAGCGTCATCGGAACCAGTAAGATCAATCATAAACTGATCCATACATACCGAACCAATCACTGGTAAGAAACTTCCGTTATGTATTACTTTTCCTTTATTGGTAAACAGTTTGGAATACCCGTCACCATATCCTATCGGAACCACTCCTATCTTCATATCACAATCAGATATGTATTGCTTGGAGTAACCTATATTCTCACCTTTTTTGATTGTTCTGATGGTAAGTATCTCCGATAGTACTGTCATTGCTGGCTCTAAATCAATCTTATCAGCAAGATTTTTCTCATCTGCATAGCCGTACAAACCGATACCTGTCCTGCTATGGGTAAGGCCAGCTTCTGGGTAGTTTATTACTCCCCCAGTATTATTTATATGCTTCATCTCGGGATCGAAACCAGCTTTTTTCAGTTGCCTTAAAGTGTTCTTGAACTTATTGATCTGCATTCTAACCAAATCTGAGGAATGCATCTCTGATTCTGCCAACTGTGTACAGATTCCCTTTATATGTATATTCTCAAGATCAGAGGCTTTAGTGAAAAAATCCAGTGTTTCTTCAGGATAAATACCGTCCCTGTTCATTCCTGTATTAATGAATAAATGGGCTTTGAGCTTATAGTTTTTATCTTTGGCGAATGAATCAAATTTTTTTAATCTATCAAAGCTATCGATTACGAATTCTAAGTCATTATCAATCAGATGCTTAGCATCATCAAGCGATGGCGGAACTATGATAATGATTTTGCCGTGGTCGCCTGCTTCTCTAAGTTCAGCGGCCTCAACAGGGTAGGCAACACCTAGATATTCTACATCGTGCAATCTGAGTATATTTGCAACAGCTTTAATGCCGTGTCCATAAGCATTAGCTTTTATAATACCTATAATATCACTCTTTCCAGCTGCTTTCCTAAGCTTGGCGAGATTATTGATGATCTTGTTCTTATCTATCCGAATGTGACTTGTTCTCATTCTAAAGTAGTTCGTTCATTAAGCCGATAAAAATAACTATGAAGTCCGAATATACATTATATTTCAGTTTTTTATTATTGCTTGTTATAGCAGGTTGTTCACAAAAGATAGATTATAACGACTGTGAGAGCAATCCCAATCTCGGGAGCCTGAACGGAGGAGAGAATACTCAATTCGCGGAGCTTTCACCAGTTTATTATAATAACAGCCTATACTATAGTTTTGATGCTGGTGAAGACGGTATAGGATTGGAAGTTCTTAGAACTGATAAAGGCGGTATTGAACCTATCGTAGATTTCTTGTTCAATGATTTTCAGTTATACTCCACCCCATTTCTTTACACTGATGAACAGGGGACTGTATCAGCTGTATTCAGCGGGAGATTTTATAATGAGGAATACTATAAGATTTATAAATCTGTTTATCTGAATGGCTTTTGGGCAAAACCTATGATGGTGGATTTGGGGGGAGAACTTTCTGATAATATATTCCCTTCTATTTCACCTGATTCTAGAACAATGTACTTTTCATCCAACCGAGAAGGTTCAGCCGGAGGACATGATATATATTATTCCGAAAAGGTTATGAACGCTTGGTCCACCCCGATGAATATTGGCCTGTCGATCAATAATGAATTTGACCAGCTCAATCCAGTACAAGATGAATCCGGTTCTCTTTATTTCAGTTCGAGGGATTCCACCAATAGCCAAACCGACATATATTATGCTATATACAAAAACGGCTTATACCAAGACGCTCAAAAACTTCCGGAACCAGTAAATTCAGAATCAAACGAACCTACTTTCACTATCAGCAATGGTGATATTTACTTATCAAGTGATAGGGAAGGCGGATGCGGAAGTTTTGATTTATACAAGTTTCAAATATGCAATTCTATCAGTATAACAGGGAGGGTTTACAATACTGATGGTAAAGCTATCACTGATGGTACTTTGAAACTGAACGATCTGGGTTCAGGAACATCAGCTTCATTGTATTTAGATAGTGATGGCAGGTATAACAAATCGATTAATGAAAGCGGTGTTTATACATTATCGTATAAATCCGAATGTATAGATGAAACACTAGTCACGAAACCTATTAAGGCAGCTTGTAATCCCACAAAACCAACTAAATATGTTCAAGATATAATAATTGGTAAAAAGCAACCTGTCTTTACATTTGAAGATTATAATTTCCCTTTCTTTTCAACTGGTTATTATAAGCCTCTTACAACACTTAATCTGGAAGAACTTAAACAGCAATTAGAATACGGTGTTTTCAATAATAATAAAGCCACCTCATATATAAATGAACCTACTGAGATATACGATCAACTATCTCCACAGATTGATGAAGCTATCGGCGACGCGACTATGTATATATATAACCTTATGAACAGGCTTGATAGCGAATGCTCCGCGGTAGGTGAATCAATGGAAATAGAAATACTAGGCTACGCCGACCCGAGACCGATACCGAAGGGTTCCAAGTATGTAGGCCCAGATCTCAGTAATGAGGCAATGGGAATTCAAATTAAATCCGGCGCTACTATGGATAATATGCTTCTGAGCAAACTAAGGGCTTATTATACAGCATTGGAACTTAAAAAGATAATCACCAAACACCCAAAATATAAAGAATTATCAGATAAGGTGACTTGGAATGTAAAAGGTAGTGGAGTCGATAAAGACCCGGATAAAGAATTGCTTTTCAAACGACATGTATCGGTAGAGATAAAAGCTACTCTGGAAAGGAGCCTATAAAAGACTTAACTTAAATAATAAATATTATTAACTATGGATTGGGATCGAAATCGTAATAACAGTCCAGCTATCACTATTCTCTACACTTATCCCACCTTCATAAAGCTCTAATGTTTTCTTAACTATTGCCAGACCCATACCGGTACCTTGTTGCTCATATTTGTTTCTTTCAATCTGGCTGAAAGCATCAATATCGAGAAGATCTTTTTCGAGCAAATCCCTTCCCTTATTACTATAGCTAAGAAAATACTCGTCCTTTTTGACCCTGCCTTGTACTTTAATAAAATCGGCATCCGGATCAGAAAATTTTATGCTGTTATCGATAAGTTCAAATATTATCTTAGTAAAGTGTTCTTTATTGATTGATAGTGAAAAATCTTGGTTTGTAAACTCCGTATGTAGTTCTATATCTTTATCATAAGTAGCCATCATAAGTACATCACCTATAACTACCTCGGGGATTTCAGTTTTGCTTCTTCTAGCTTCCTTTTTATCTGTTTTACTTTGAAGCATTGCACTGATCTTAGTATAAAAGAGATAGTTCTCAAATAATCTATTCAGTCTTTTAGCATCAGTATTAATAGCGTTAAGCATATCAACCGCTGTTTCCTCGTCGGTTTCCTTCCACTGCTTGATAAGATAATCAGAATAGCCGAGAATACTGTTCAGGGGGGTTCTGAATTCGTGAGGCAGAGTCTTGCTCATTACCTCTTTGATACCTTCAAACTTTTTATTGATACTATCTGTACTGGCTTCTGCTTTTTTGATTCTGGTATCAACGGCCGTCAATAACTCATCCAGATCAAAAGGTTTGGTAATATAATCATCGGCGCCGAGGTTCATTCCCTCTCTAATATCTTCCTTTGTTGATTTAGCTGAAATAAAGAGAAAGGGGATTTCACAAGTTAGAGGGTTATCTGATACAGCTTTCAATACTCCATAACCGTCTACTTTAGGCATCATAATGTCACAGAGTATAAGATCAGGAATTTCATTAAAAGCAGTTTCAATACCCTGGGTGCCGTCACTGGCAAGTAGTACGTTGTACCCTTTTAACTCTAAAATAGTACCTATATCTGTTAGAAGATCAGGTTCATCATCAATGATAAGGATTTTGTTGCTCAATATTATATACTTTATTAAACTTTAGCTTAAAAGCAAGTTTACGGAATTTTTATATTCTATTTCAAATGAATCAAGACTTTCAGAAAAAAAGTTATCGTCAAGATTGAGAGTTTCCCAAATTTCAAAGTTCAGTTTCGGAACTTTATAATCACCGGATTCACCCAACTTCAGAAGATTTACCGCTATCATGGCTAAATGGATGGAGGCAATCAATTGCTTATCGCCTGAACTGGTAACCCCAATGTACTGTTGAGAAATAGTTTCCTGTAATAGCAGAGGGAGTTTCCATTTTTCAAAAAGCAACCTGCCCGCTATCGTATGAGACATACCGATAATGTCTTTTTCCACGTCCCTTGTATATACTCTGTTTTCTTTTGAGAAAGACAGTACCTGTGCAAATAGATCGGGTACACATTTAAGAAATATCAACCTGCCAATAGAGTTGAGAATTCCGGCAAGAAAATATTCATCAACGTTTTCAGCTTTAATAGATTTACCGATCTTTCTCGCTAGGATACCGACACCGATCGAATAGCCCCAGAATTCTTTGGGTTTGATCATATCACCGCCTTTTATACTGGAGAAGGAATCTATGACAGACAAAGCTAGAACTAAGTTTTTAATTTCATTATGACCGAGATATACGATAGACTGCTCGATAGAGCTTACTTTACCAAGTAATCCATATATAGGGCTGTTAACTGCTTTCAGTACTTTTACGGCTGCGGATTGGTCTGTGGATATAATATCTGCAACGTCTTTAGCAGATACGTTATCTCTTTCCATTGTAGAGCTTAGCTGATAATAAATAGTTGGCAGAGTAGGGAAGTCTTTAATCTCTGATATGATCTTTTGTATTTGCTTCATTCTGGTGGTTGATCCTGAATATTGAAATTGCTTCTATCAGATCTTCTTCATTGCTGTTCCTTGGCTTCCAATCTATCTCTTCGAGGATTTTCAACTTCATTATCTCAAGATTTTCAAGATCATTAGTGGATTCTTCAGTTTCTACTTTCACACTGCTGATACCAAATCGAGACAAAATATCCTTATGCTTATCCTGAAGCTCGGAACCTTGCGGCAATACTATTTGACCGATAGAATTAACTGCATCTACAGCCAATACCATGCCATTAGCAATAAGTTCGATATCAATAAATTTTGCCAAAAATTACCAACTGAAATTTTTTAATCTTAATAATTCTTCATCGTCCGTCAATGTGAATATTAGGGGGGAGAGAGTTACATAGCCTAATTTCAATGCTTCATCATCGCTTTCAGGATCTTTATCGATATGCTGATAGTTACCGGAGAACCAGTAATATTTTTGCCCGAATGGGTCGGTTCTCTCATCAAAACTATCCTGCCATACCGATTCACCTTGCCTTACTACCTTAATGCCTTTGATATGATCGAAAGGCAAGTCGGGAATGTTCACATTGTAAAGAGACTTCTTTGGTAGATTATTATTTTTTGTTAATGCTTTTACTATAATGCCAGCATATCGAGCGGGTATGCTCATATCTCTATCATAACTATGGGAATCATGTGAAAAAGCAATTGAAGGAATACCGGTGAGCATTCCCTCCGAGGCTGCCGAAACAGTACCCGAATATAATATATTGACTGCCGTGTTTTTTCCGTGGTTTATACCGGATACCACCATATCAGGCTTTATATCCAACACATGGGATAGTGCTACTTTTACGCAATCAGCAGGCGTTCCATCAACAGCATAGCCAAAAAGTTCGTTCTTTCTATTGAACTCATGGATTCTCAGCGGCCTGTTTATAGTCAGGGCATGCCCCATAGCCGACATCTGGCCCTGTGGTGCTACTACAGTTACGTTTGCGAATTTCTTTAGCTCTTGTGCTAAGGCCAATATACCAGGGGAATCTATTCCGTCATCGTTTGATATCAGAATATTCATTAGAAAGCCTTTTAGAAATGATTAGTATTATCTTGTGAGATCGACAAAAATTACAACCGCCATCAATAGGAACATCATTACCATGCCCACCGCTTGAATCCTCATCTTAAGAGTCTCGGAAAGCTCGCTGCCCTTTATTCTTTCAATAATGACAATTAAAATGTGGCCACCATCTAGAACTGGAAGAGGAAGGATATTGATTATCGCAAGTGAAATTGATAAAGAAGCTAAAAATATCATAAACGGGCCAATACCCAGATCACCCATCATCTTAGCTTGCTGTGCTATCATTATTGGGCCGCCTATTGCCTGCTTAGCTTCAATCGAACCAGCAAAAATCTGTTCGATTGACTGGAAAAATAAAGTGAACATATCTGCTGTTGAATTCCAGCCCCTGGCAAATGACTCACCTATTGAGACTTTATCGTATGATATGTCACCGGTATAAGTTGAGCCTATATTGATTCCTATCAAACCCTTATCATTTACTTTAACAGGAATTTGCTTTACCTCGCCTGATCGTGATACTTTTAGATCTATAGTATTTCCTTTGTTAGCACCTACAGATAGCTGGAAATGTCTTGTGCTTTCTATTCTTGTATCGTTAACTGAAAGTACTGTATCGCCTGCCATTAGCCCGGCCTCTTCAGCGTTGCTGCCTGAAACTGGTTGTCCTAAAACAACAACTACTCCTTCAGGTACAAACTCGATCGGGCTTCTGGCCGCAATAAATTTCAAAACTGAATCATAAGGAATAAATATCTGTGTAGATTTGCCATCCTTTCTTGTGATATCTATTTCTCTATCAACACCTACATCATCACGGTTGATAGAATTAATGATTTGCTGAAAGTTCTCTGGTTGCATACCATTTATTGCCACTACCTCATCACCTTGCCTGAAACCCATTTCATAAGGCTTACCGTAAGGATCTACCCAACCTATTGTCGTCGTGTCATAAATCTCGTCTTCTGTATTGATATTGGCTGCTGAAAAAAGCAAGAAAGCAAGGATAATATTAAAGATCACACCAGCCGAAAGAATAAAAATCTTCTGCAATGCGGTTTTAGATCTGAACTCATGTTTTTTGGGAGCTGATCTAACAGTTTCTTCATCCATTGATTCATCAACCATACCGGATATCTTAACATATCCTCCAATCGGTAGAAGTGATAGCCGCCAGTCGGTATGATTTCCGTAATCTTTATCTTTCAGATTGATATCACCTAATGTAAAACCGTCTAGTTTGTTCCACCCGAAAAGCCTTTTACCCATCCCGATTGAGAATATCTCAGCTCTGGTTTTAGTCCATATAGCTGCTAAGTAATGGCCGAACTCATGTACGGTTACAAGAATAATAATTGCTACAATAAAGAAAAAGAGTGTGCTTAAAGTATCAAACATTAGGATATTTTGTGGATATAGTCGTTGGCGATAATTCTGGCTTGCTTATCTGTATCGATTACCGAATCAAGTAACGTAACAGAATCCCAGTTCTTACTATCAAGTACGGATTTTATAGTATCAGGGATATCGTTAAATCCTATCTTCTCCTGAAGAAACGATGAAACCGCTACTTCATTTGCAGCGTTCATCGCATTACAGTAGCCGGATCCACTCCCTAAGGCCTCAAAAGCAAGCTTCAAACAGGGGAAACGTATTAAATCGGGTTCTTGAAAATCAAGTTTTCTTATCTTAGTCCAATCTAAAGAGTTATTTTTTATTTTTAACCGGTTAGGGTTCGATAAAGCATAAGCTATGGGAACCGCCATATCAGGTATTCCAAGCTGTGCTTTAATGGAGCCGTCACAAAACTCCACCATACTATGGATTATCGACTGAGGGTGAACGACTACTTCTATTTTGTCAGAAGCTATATCAAAAAGCCACTTAGCTTCTATTACTTCTAAGCCCTTATTCATCAAAGTAGCTGAATCGATTGTTATTTTATTCCCCATTGACCAGTTAGGGTGCTTCAAAGCATCTTGCACTTTTATATCGGCAAATTCTTCTTTTGGTTTCTCTCGGAAAGGGCCGCCTGATGCCGTTAGTATCATTTTACTGATACAGCTTGAGTCTTCACCGGCGAGTGACTGTAATATTGCGGAATGCTCACTATCGACGGCTATTAACTGGGAATTGTTAACTTTTGCAACTCCGGTGATCAGCTCACCTGCACTCACTAATGATTCCTTGTTGGCGAGTGCTACATCTGTACCGGTATTTAATGCTGTATATGTAGGTATTACGCCTGCGAAACCTACTATGGCAGAAATTATAAGATCTACTGGATTATCTTCTATAATCTTGACTATACCGTCAATACCATATTTGATATCTAAGCTATCGGGGTAGGAGAAGTTACTTTCGTTTTGTGATAAAGCTATCGCGGCGGTTGAAAGATTAAACTCTAAAGCCTGCTGGGAAAGTAACTTTTCGTTTTTGCCAGCGGTTAGATAAACCAGCTCATATTTATCAGGATTATCTTTTATAAGCTTAAGAGCCTGTGTACCTATAGAACCAGTTGATCCAAGTATTCCAATCTTTTTCATGAATCAACCGTGACTTTTTGTAATCTCTTTTTGTTGGCGTATGGAATAAACTCTGAACTCATCAAAAGCCAGATTATGGGATACCTGTATCTTGATTCGAAGAAAGTATTTAAACATCAGTTTAGACAATTTCGATATTCTGCCTTCTGTCAGATAAGCTGCTATTTCTGGATTTAATTCAATCAGTATCTTAAACTCTTTTGAGTTTGCTCTAAAATTCTTAATCCAGGATTCAATAGAATACATAACAGTGGATATGGTAGGTATTCTGCCCGAACCGTCGCAAGTCTTACAGATTTGGGTTACTTTTTCAGTAATATTCTGATTGACCCTTTGCCTTGTTATCTGTAGAAGGCCTAGTTGGGTAAGCGGATAGACAACGAATTTAGCTCTATCACCATCGAGCTCTTTCTGCATCTCCGTAAAGATCTTATTTCGATTCGATTCAAACTTCATATCTATGAAATCGATGACGATCATACCGCCCATATCCCTTAGCCTTATCTGCTTTGCTATTTCCTTGAGAGCTTCCATATTATTGATATAGGCAGTTTTCTCTTGGTCAGACTCAGTAGCCTTGCCAGAGTTCACATCTATCACAACCATAGCTTCTGTCTGATCGATAACAATAGAGGAGCCGTTCCTAAGGTAAATCTGCCTCTTTGTGGCGTTGCTTAGGTCTCTATAGATGCCAAAACGCTGAAAGATATTCTCATGGCTGTCATGTAGCTCTATCTTATCCAGCATCTTAGGGGCTTTTATGCTTATATAATCATGAAGCTCCCTATAAAGACTTTTTGAATCAAGATAGACATGATCTACATTCTTCGACAGATGGTCTCTGATAATACTTTTTGATAAAGAAAGATCGCTATAAAGCAGGGTAGGAGGTTTACTACTGGATACTTTCCTTTCTATTCCTTCCCAGGTCTCAACTAGGGAATTCCAATCTTCTTCTAGTTCTTCTGCTTTTCTGTCTTTGGCTACGGTTCTTATTATACAGCCGTAATCTTCTTTCCTAAACTTTCTCACAGCGGAGCGTAATTTCTTTCTATCGCTGAAAGAAGAAATCTTTTGGGAAACACCGAGCATATCATCAAAAGGTAGGAGAACCATGTACCTACCCGGCAGAGCTATTTTGGTAGATAGTTTTACACCTTTTGTAGAGTATGCCTCTCGAGTTACCTGTACGATAATATCTTGGCCTGACTTGATGTTTATCGTAACATCACCGGATTTTTTTGTAGAAAAGGTTGGTGCATTTTTGATATTAGCCGGTAGGTCTTTCCTTAGTGCGATAGCGGTCGATCTGTCATAATCCTTTTCTTTCTTTTGCTTTTTGCTTGAATTAGGCTCGTCATCGCCGTCATCTTCAATTATAACACTCTTTTCCATGGATTCATCTACATCAGAGAAATGAAGGAACCCATCCGAATCCATTCCTATATTGATAAAGGCTGCATTCAGCCCCTGAAGCACTTTGGATACTTTGCCAAGATATATATTTCCTAAATAGCTTTCTTGATCATGTTCTTCGACAAAATATTCCGCGATCTGGCCATTTTCAAGTATTGCCACACGGTCATCGAAAACAGTAGAATTAATTACGATCTGTTTTTTGATCATGATTGGGTTGATAATATCAAGAAGGGAAGGCGGGATAGACCGCCAGCTCAATTCAAAGATAAAAAAAAAAGAGCCAAGTGATCTATACACCCTAAGAAACGACTTACCGCTGCTACCTCTCGGTCCTGACGGGATTGGGCCGTCCTTAGCTATATAGGACTTGGCTCAGTTTTTTGATTTGTACGCCAGAGAGGATTCGAACCTCTGACCTACAGTTTAGAAGACTGTTGCTCTATCCAGCTGAGCTACTGGCGCCTCAAAAAAGAATACAAAAATAAGGATGCCAGATGAACTGTGCAAGCTGTGTTGAAAAATTTAATCAAGTATTTTGTTGATAGACTTCAAAAACTCTTCTTTTGTTCTTTTACCTACGATTCTTTCTACGACTTTTCCGTTCTGATCGATAAGGAAAGTAGTAGGTACAGCGTTTATGCCACCATAGGCATTATTCAGGTCGCTGTTTGGAAGAAAATTTGCGTAAGATATCTTATTGTTATTCATAAAAGTAGATAGCTTTGGTTTAGGATTTCTACTTCTCTCCAAGGCGATACCGATTACAACAAAATCCTTATCCTTAAACTCATTTCCTATACTCACGATATCAGGTATCTCTTCTCGGCATGGCGGGCACCAAGTACCCCAGAAATTCAGGAATACGACTTTGCCTTTTGTTGCATCAGAGAAACTCTGAGTCTTGCCATTTTCATCTGTCCAGCTGAAATCAACGGCCATATCTTTTTTCGGCTTATTTACTTTGTCTATCTCGTAAATACCACCTCGCTTAAAACTAGAAGCAAGAGCGATATCATCAAAGTTATCTTGCTGGGTTTCAACTTTATTATTCTCTATAGGGGAGCTGGCATAAGCAGATGTTAATCCTGCCGCAACAAAAAATGAAAGTGATAATAATATTTTTTTCATAGTCTTTTTCTTGTTTGTGATCTTTCTTTCAATATACGTACGTCAGCAAGTATAGTTTGAAAACTAACAACCGTTATCCCTATATTATTTGATTCTTCTAGGAATGTATTTGCTCATAGAAAGGAATATTCCTACTACCATTACAATTGTTCCAGCCCATACTAGATTGATAAACGGTTTACGGCTGACATCAAAAACCAAGATCTCGTTATTCCCCTCCGATGGCCTTTTGAAGGCGAAAACGGCCTGAGTCATCGCAATGTCCTCTTCATCGGGTATCAGCTGCATAAAGCCGATCTCCAGATCATCATCCGCTAGTTCGTACCAATAAGGGGCGTTTAAGTTTCTCTTAAGATCAATCTCAGTGTAAAGAGTATCTTCCAAGATATATTTTTTTTCAACATTACTTATCCTGACTACAGCACCCATAGTAACGGTTTCGGATTGAGGGTTTTTCATTACCTCGGTCATATCAAACTTAATAAGCTGTATTGTATAGTTTGAATCGATAGTGAACGGGGCACTCTCTGTTTTCCTCAGAGTTACTTTATCGTTTTGATAAGTCGGTATTAAAGCCTTAGGTGAAAAATACAAGTCCTGAGAAACCGTACGGAAAATACCAGGCTCCATAAAGGGGGACTGCCTTTCATTGAAATCGCTCCAATAGAAGATCGGATGTACGGTATCCTGATCTACAGACAAAAAATATTTGTACTTGTCTCTATCCTTCCAGTAGAGTTCGATCTGCTCTCGTTTGGCATAGGAAATCTTTTTACCAAATACTTCCTCCTGTTTGTTATGCCTGAGCGATATTTGTTCGGTCTCCATATATCCACCGCTGAACATAGCCCCTAATATTAATAAGGCTACACCGATGTGAGCTATTCCAGCGCCCGATAAAGCAAAAGACTTTTTTGATCTTTCAATAATAAAAGCACCGTTCATCGCAAAAGAAAAGGCAGTACCTAAAACTATGAACAAATACCACGGGTCATACATACCCAGAGCAAGTGCCAATACAGTAGCTACTACAGCTATCGAAGTAGATACAGTTATCTTTTTTGTAAGTGGTGACTGTGTATGCTTCCATTGCAGAAATACTGAAATACCGCTAACCACAAGGATCAATATGCCAAGAGGGAGGCCTAAACTATTATATACCGAGGGATCAACAGCTTGTTTTGGTTCATCTAAGATTTCGGCCAGTATTGGCCAGCTTGTGCCCATTACCACTAAAAACGCTAGAACCAACAGGATAACCGTACCGAATATGAGCCCCGCTTCTTTTGAATAGAGTGAATACTTAAGCTTAGTTTTAGTGGTATCTTTACTTCTGAATGCTATTAGCATGATCGCCAGAGCCACAAAAGCAATTAACATTATCAGCAATAACTGATAAACTACAGGCCCAGGGCTTACAAATGAATGGACTGACGTGTCACCCAGAACTCCGCTTCTTGTCAAGAAAGTAGCATAAAGTACGAATATGAAGGACATTGTCGCCATGAAAAAATTCGTCCTGACCAGCCCGCCGGTTTTCAGGCTTATAAGCGAAGTATGTAATAAGCCGACGCAAACCAGCCAAGGTATCAGAGAGCTGTTTTCAACCGGGTCCCAAGCCCAGAAACCACCCCAACCTAATGTCTCATAAGCCCAGAATCCACCGAGCATAAGTCCTGTACCTAAAACCCCGGCAGCTGCTAAGTTCCATGGAATACTAGCCTTTATCCAAGAGCGGTAGTCCTTCCGTAAGAAACCGCCAAAAGCCAATGCGTAAGGTACGGCCAATAGGGAATACCCCAAAAACAATATAGGAGGATGAATGGTTATCCAATAATTCTGCAGGACTGGATTAAGGCCCCGACCGTTCTCTGGGGTGAAACCTACCGGTATATTCTGATCGGCATAAGTATTCCAAACATATTCAAAAGGACTTTTGAATATTAGAATGATTCCGAGAAAAAGAATGATCGATGAAAACACTATCATCGATGAGTTTTCCATCTTTCTTTTATAAGCATAAGGGATCAGAAGAAAACCCACTATAGTAAGCATGAGAGTCCAGAGCATGAAGGAACCCTCTTGGCCAGCATAAAAAGTAGCAACAAGAAAGTTGTCATACAGTTCAGTACTGGAATACTCATAGATGTAGGTAAACTGGAAATTATTCTGCAGGATATTGGAAAGCAGATAGAGAGATGCGAAAAGGATTGAAAGCATCAATCCGTAGTAAGAGAAACGGCCCATAATAAGCCATTTATCTTTATAATCTGCTATTGTACCACCACTACCATCGGATAGATCATTTCGTTTGGAATAACCTATCTTGGAGAGGGAATAGAATATGATGGAGAGGAATGCGAATACCGTGGCGACATAGATACTTATTTGACCTGGCATTTAACCTAGCTTTCAATATTGTTTTTTTCAATAAACTCTTTTGAAGTGCCCTCATACTTACTCGGGCATTTCGTTAGGATATGTTCAGCCTGAAAATCACCGTCATCTGAGATAGTGCCTTCAACAACGATCATATCTGCGAGTTCAAAATTATTGGGCTTACTGCCCTGATAAACTACTCTGCGAGTTTCTTTTTTCTGGTCGGTTAGTTCAAAAACGAAGAGATTGTTATCAACATCGTAGTCATAAGGGTTTCCTTGATCCCAAGTCCCCATGACTTTAACTGTCTTACCCTGAGGGGCAGAACCGAAATCCTTGAACTCTATCTTGCTGGAATCAAACATGGTAAAGGCTAATACTAAAAAGAGAACACCGAAACCTACCGCCAGCAGAACGCCTTTATTCATGGTAACCTTTCTTGGAATTGCTTAATTGATTGGTGGCTTCTTCTAAAGCTTTAATTCTGTTATCATGTCTCCATATCAAAAGACTAAATCCCAGCCAAAGCAATGAAGATACTATCAAAACGATATAGATATCGTTTTGTGTCAGGAAATCAAACAACTTTATCCTCCAGTTCTGCTATTCTAGAATTAATCAGCCTACCGCGTGTAAGTAGATTTGTCATCCAAAAATAAACGAGTATGTAGCTGAAAAGCGACAGATAATATATAATAGCCAGATTGGAATCAAGTATACCCTCGCCAAAACTTACCGCAGGCCCCATATTGTCATCTGTAGCTCCACCTGGATGCAGGCTCGGTGTTAGCCGCGGCAACACAAACAAGAAGAAGATAGCGGAGACAAAAGATACAATACTATAAACAGCGGATACTTTATATTTCTTAGGCCCCTCAGGCATACTTCCCCTCAGTGCGAAATACGCTAGATATATAAGAAGCAGTACGGCTAAAGATACTTGTTTGGGATCATTAGACCACCACATACCCCAGTTGAACTTAGCCCATACCATCCCGGTAACCATCGCTATGGATGCGAATGCCAAACCCACGTAATTGGAACTAACCGATATACTGTCAAATTCATACTTACCTTTTCTTAAATACCTTACACCGAAAATAGCCCCGATCAAAAAAGCTAAGGTCGCAACCCAGGACATAGGAACATGAAAATTCATGTTCTTGATTTTTTGATTGAGTGCGGGATTAATAGGGAAGTATAGAATAGGGTTTATACTCTGGATATCATCCACAACCGCATTACCATATTCATCGAATCGCATGTTAGCGATAAATGAATCTTCATTTCTTGCGATTCTATAATCGGAATCGGATATCAAAATCTTTTCAGAGGTACTTCTGTCCTCGAAAAGATTGCTTGGATTAAATGCTGATACCTCTATATATCCTGGCTCTATATCTTTACTATCAGAGGGGATGTTAGAATTGCTTTTTTTATATTCGGTATCTAAAGAAACAATGACAGGAACGTTTTCAACAGCAGGATTACGAGTCCAGTTCATATCACCAAAATTACCGGCCAGAGGGGTAGATATAGTAATCAAAGCCGCAATCAGTACAATTGCCAAAGCAAAAGCTTTCCACCACAATGGTTTAGGTGCCAATGGTTTAGGATACAGCCCTAAGACTATACCTAATATGATGGAAGACAAAAGTAATATCAGCTTCAACTGCTATCCGAGATATCTGATTTTATAGGATTACAAAGATAATATATACGGAGTAGAATAAATAGTATCAGTAAAGATGTATAAACTTAAGAGAGTTTCTTTTTTAGTATCAGAGTGTTTTCAACCTTTCCGTTTGTAGAGGTAGAATAATCGATGACATCTATAAATTCTTTTATAATATGAACACCTAAACCACCTTTTTTCATTTCTTTAAGATGTTTTTCAGGCTTGAGATCTGGATGTCTTGTAATATCGAAAGTTTTCCCATTGTCTTTGATCACTGCTTTTAAATAGTTATCCTCTATGGACATAGATATTCTTACTATTGATTGATTGCAATCTTCATATCCATGCCTTATGATATTTGTGATAGCTTCATCAATTGCCATTATAACATCTTCTGTGATATCAGAATGCACAGAATAAGATTCAAAAGATTTCCTTACGAACATCCTGATATTTGATAGTTCGGAACAGCAACTTTTAAATTCTTTGAAAAAGGTTGTATCAGCAGTAGAATTATCGTGTAAAAAAGTATTCAAATATCAAACCTCGAATAATTTAAAGCTGTCTTCTTTAGTATCTTTGATATCGAATATCAGAGGGAAGCCCAAGAGGTCAAATATCCTGAATATCTTATCATTCATACCGTAAAGTTTTATATCACCGCCGTTCTCTCTTATTTCCTCAATATGAGTCATAAATACGCCGAGGCCTGCGGAAGATATATAGTCTAATTCCTGAAAACCAATGAGGAAGTTATAAATACCCTTCTGAACTCCACCTGAGATTTCTGATTCCAGATTATCTGCGGTAAAAGCATCTAAACTGCCACCGATATTTATCGATCTAATATTATCAATATCTGATCTTTCAATAGACAAAGTTGATTTGTCGTTCTCTACTATCATTGGATACCCTCGATATTACAGGAATTACATTTTTAACGAAGATTAGATATTACTGTTACAAAGTCAGTACGTTGAAATCTATTCTTCGGCTTATCCGCGGATAATATTTTGCAGATTTATGAAACGTTATCGCGTTTAATGTGTTATAACAGTACTGGCATCCGCCTGTTATTTCATATATTGATAGTTAGATGTATTTCTGTTCATTAAAGAAAGTGTTAGATGAAGTTCTTACTACTGTTGTTTCTTTCCGCAGCTACTTCAATTGCTGTTTTTTCTCAAAATTCTGATACCCCACAAAATGAAAATTTAAGAGAGGGTGACTTTTATAAATCAACAGAGGTATTGGAGGAAGAATTTAAAGCCCAATACGGTGAATCTCTAGGTGGAACTGGTTACAAACCCTTCAAAAGATTCGAATGGTTTTGGAAAAGCAGACTTACAGAGGAAGGAAAAATACCTAGCACGGAATTCCTTCAACAAAAATATATGGAATATTTAAAAGAGGAATCGTCATATCCTAAGAATACTGATGTAAAGAATTCCGATATGGACTGGAAACCACTCGGCCCTATAGGTGTACCTAGCCATAGCGGCCCAGTTACTCTGGGTAATGGTAGAGTTAATGCTATGGCAATCGACCCCAACGACCCTAATACATTATGGGCTGGTGCCGCTGGCGGGGGTATTTGGAAATCTACTGATAGAGGTAGTTCTTGGTCAGCTGTCGGTTATGATGATTTCATGTCACTGGCTATCTCACATATCGCTATTGACCCTAGAAACTCCAATGTGATTTATGTTGCTACAGGTGATGTCAATTCCATAGTCAATCTGAATGGTAACACAGTAGGTGGTGTAGATGACTTTAACGTTCCTAGTATCGGATTACTTAAATCCACTAATGGCGGAGCAAGCTGGTCAAATACTGGATTTGCTGCAGATCAGGGGGCACTTTTCGGTAACAGTACAAGTTTTATCTCGACAATTATCATTCACCCAGAAAACAGCAACAGAATAATTCTCGGTACTGACGACGGTTTGCTGGAATCTTTCAACGGTGGTGTTTCATTTGAAAAAATTGCTGACGGAACTTTCAGAGATATCAAAATCAACCCTGTAAATACTGATATACTACATTGCGGGTACAATAATAGTAATAGCTATAGATTTATTCTTGGGAACTTCAGTTTAAACAACAGACAATTCATCGGAAATCAGAGAAGTATTCCTAACACCAATAGAATCGAAATCGCTACAACTCCTGCTGATAACGGAAACACATTATATGCAGTTGTAAGCAGGTCTGATAATAGAATGGAGGGTTTTTACAAATCAACTGATATGGGAATGAACTGGGTAAGGCTAAATACCAATGACAGGGACTTTTTGGTTAGAGACCCGAACGGTAACAGGTTCGACAGCGGGCAGGGCTTTTATGATCTCGCGCTCGCCGTAAATCCTACAGATGAAAACGAAGTCTATATTGGCGGTATCAATATCTGGAAAACCGAAGATGGTGGTCAATCTTTCGGAATCACTGCATTCTGGTTAAATACACTACAGGGCAGTGGTTTAGATGATGTCCATGCCGATATTCATTACCTGGTATTCTCTGAAGATGGAAGCACGATATATGCTACCAATGATGGGGGTATATCAGCATCAACCGATCAGGGAGAAACCTGGGATGATATAACAAGTAACTTAATGACTACTCAGTATTATGATATATCGGTAGAAAGAGTAAACGGTAGAATGTGGGTAATCGGTGGGGCTCAGGACAACGGAACATCTCTTTGGGATTCAGAAAGATGGAGAATAATATTAGGTGGTGACGGTATGCGGTCTCAAATCGCGGTGCTTGACAATCATTATTACGTAAGTAACCAGAACGGAAACATTTACAGAGTAAACCTTACCAATAACGCTACCGCCCAGATAGGTGGTGGCAACAACCGACAAGACGGCGAGCGCAGTGATTGGGTTGTGCCTTTTGTAGTATCACCGCATGATGAAAGAACAATTTACGCTGGTTATGAAAATCTTTGGAGAAGTACTAACAGAGGTAATAACTGGGAAAGGATAACAAGCCGAACTGATAACAATAATATCGAGGATGTTGTGGTATCACAAACAGATCCGAATACGATATATTATACCGTTAGCGGTGGCAACTCCAGATTATACAAAACTACTGACGGAGGAAATAGCTGGACGATAATCGCACCAAGCGGAACTGTGGTGTCGGGATTCGTAACCGATCTATACCCCGATCCCTATAATTCCGAAATACTGTATTATACGGTAGGTGGATACAATTCAAGTAATAAGGTCTGGAAAGTTACAGGTGATGATTTTGAGAATATCTCTAACGGACTACCAAACTTTTCAGTAAACGCCGTTTTTGTAGATCGCAATAACCGTATGTATGCTGGTACTGATATCGGAGTTTATGTTAGGGACGGTAGTACTGGATTCAGACCATTTAAGGATGGTATGCCAAATGTAGTGGTAACTGATTTTGAATCACCAGGCAGCCAAACTGAACTTTACGCAGCTACTTATGGCAGCGGTGCATGGGTAAAACAACTTGTTGATTGCTCTAATGTATTACAACCGGGAATCAATGTAAGCGGGAATATAGAATTATGTCCTAATGACTCTATAGAACTCACATATACCGGCGCAGGCAATATAGAATGGAATACAGGTGAAAAAACCCGTAGTATATGGGTAAAAGAACCTGGGGATTATTATGCTGTTAACACAGCACCCAACGGTTGTGTTGCTGCCTCCGATATTGCTACTGTTGTTGAGTCCGGAATTCAAGCACCGACTATCTTAGGTGTACCTGAAAACAGCGAGTTCTGCGAAGGGGACACAATTACATTAAGAGTACTTGGGCTTACCTACGATAAGTATTTTTGGAACGGAGAAGAGGGTGAGAGGTTCCTAAATGTTTCTGAGCCAGGCGAGTATGTATTAACCGTAGAGGAAGAAGGCGGTTGTTCAATAACTTTGGAAACTATAGTTCTGACAACATTGCCTTTACCTAATAAGCCTACTGTAACTTTTGATTCTGGAACTATGACTTTGACCTCTACTTTTGGTAATAGATATCAATGGTATAGGGAAGGAAAAGCCTTAGATGGAGCTACTACAAGAAACTACACTCCTATTTGGGATGGTAATTATACAGTCGAAACCTACTCTACAGCCGGATGTGGTAATATGTCCGATCCTGTAGCAGTAGTAGGTACAAGAGTAGAGCTGATTGAGATAAGTGAATCAATAATTTACCCTAATCCGGCTCAAAATACTATATCGTTTAAGAACCTACCGGCAAGTATAATGGATTTGGAGATATATGATCTGAATGGAAAAATTGTATTTGCTAATAACGATGTTTCTCAGAATTCAGTCTTGAATCTCAATTTAGCATCAGGTAGCTATATAGCCGTGTTCAAAGAAGGCGATAAGGGATATACTACCAATCTGACCATTAAATAAAACTTATTCTACCATAGCTCCTCCAATAATAGAGGAGCTATTTTTGTATGCGGATATCAATAAAATATATAATTTCTTTTTTGTGGATAACTTTTGCAGTATCTCAGATAAATGCTGATGAGAATCTGAGTTTTTCTCCCGATAATAGAAATGCTATTTCAAACAACAGCTATCTTGATTCTATTGCACTTACTTTCTCTAAGCCGAAACATAAAACCAGAATACATAATTATTGGAACGCGAGAAAAGGTTTTGATACGGTAAATGTCCAAAAAATCATATCTGATTATAAAAATCAGCAGCACAACAAAGATATATCTTTCCTTACGCAGTCCGATTATTCATGGGAAGAGTTAGGGCCTAAAAGATTTAACCCCCACCCGACACCACTACTCAGCAACGGAAGGGTGGACCGCATGCTGATCGACCCGAGCGATCCAGATACGTGGTATGTTCTGAGTGGATCAGGTGGCTTATGGATTACTTACGATAACGGCGATACCTGGAATGAGAGAATCCTTTCTGATGGTCTGGTTATAGGCCAAAACGCTATCAGAGTTAATCCTTCGAATCCTAACCATATTGTTGTGATTACCGGTGATAGCGATGGAGTAGTTTTATCTGGCGGCTTTACAGAAGGCATTTACCAGTCTTTCGATAAAGGCATAACCTGGGATAAAGCAATTGATACTTTTCGAGTTCAAGACAACATAATCATTTCAGATTTTGAGTTTAGTAGAAACGGCGATTCTATTATTACAGTAGGCAGTAATGGGTTAAACTTGTTTATTTTGGATCAGCAAACCGAAATTTACGAATACTCAAAAAAAATAATATACAGTGGTGAATCCGCGGATGATTTTAAGCAAATCACTTATGTTCCTGAAAATGATACATATTACGCTACTTCATTAGGTTATACCGGGCCTGCGGCACTTCTGGCAAGCTCTGGCGGTCTTGATAATTTCAAAGTCATAAAGGAATATCCTGAATCGCGGAGGATTGTTTTATATTGGTCCCCAGCTGACTTTGAATATCTCTATTTACTGGCTTCAGGTGCACAAGACGAGAACTTTCACTTTTTAAGTAAAATGAAGCTTGATACCGAAGATGTCACTGAAATTGATGTACCTATAGGTAAGAACATTATCAAGGGTCAAACAGCGTATAATCTAAGCCTAATGGTATCACATCAGGATAAGGATAATATATACATTGGCGGAGTGATGGCCGCAGGCACTAATGACGGCGGTGTTACATGGGATACCATTGCTAGAAATGTACATGTTGACCATCACCAATTCTATTTTGATGATGCCAGAGGTAGATTCTTCTCTTGCAATGATGGCGGAATATATTCTACGGTAGAAGGTAATGAAAATTGGACGAACCATTCAGACGGGTTGAATATCACACAGTTCTATAGGGTGGAACAATCTCATCAGCACCCGGATTATCTCATAGGTTCATCTCAGGATAACGGTACTATTATGTCATTTGACGGCACTGTAAGGCATATAGTTGGCCGAGACGGTTTTGATGCCATTATAAGCGATTCCATACCCGACCATATATCCATTTTGACCCAAACGGGTGTATTAGGTGATTCTGAAGACGGCGGCAAAACTGTCGATTTGTATAGAGCCAAAAACAGAATCTATTATCCGTTCAGAGGGAATATAAAGGCTATTCCAAACAGCGACAGATACTATTACGGTGCTGCGGAATTACTCGAATTCGATTTTGGGGATAGCTTAGGTACTGTACTTACAGATTTTGGTAATATCAGGATGATAAATGCCTTTTCATTCAACCCTACTGATCCTAATATCATTGCGGTAGCAAAGCATGATACGCTTTATATCACTGAAGATAAATTCGAATCATATCAGCAGTTCGTTCTGCCACAGACAGAGGTTATGGATATTGAATTTTCCACAACGGGAGATTCACTTTATATTTCTTTCGGTCTTTATAATACTACAAACAGAATAGCTGTTTTCCATAACGGCGAATTCGATGACGCGATTGGGGAAGGCTTACCACAACTGCCAATCAACGCGATGGAGTTGTTGGGGAGACCTTATCCAATAGTTTGCGTGTCTGATATGGCCGTTCATATCAAAGAAAGCGGAAGCCAGCCTTGGACGATAATTTCAAAAGATATCCCTACTTCCGTTTTTACCGATATTGAATACAGCCCGATACACGGAAACCTAACTGTTTCAACATTCGGTAGGGGGTTGTGGAGAACCCAATTTACTAATCGTGATAATTTGAGATCAGAATTTTCATTTGATTCGCTATCAACCTGTTGGGATACTTTACCCAACATTGATTTAACCGCAGATCTTAACGAAACAATCGATCTTAAAAGTAATATTATATGGAATGATGGGAATAAAGAATTAGATCGAGATTTTGAAAAGCCTGGGGATTATTGGGCGGTAAGCATTCAGGAGGACAGCGATCTTGTTTATTCTAACAAAATCTCCGTAGATATAAGGGATGAACCGAAGTTTTTTATCGGGATAGCAAATAACCGTAACGGCGATAATACTCTATGCGAAGGTGATAGTTTGATAGCTTTTATCTACTCACCCGAAAAGCCGGGCTGGGAGAATGATACCTATTGGAATAACGGTGAGGTAAACTCATTTATATCAATTAAAGAGCAAGGATATTATAGCGCTTATAGCAATGATCTAAGCGGCTGTATCGGGTTCTCAGATACAGTATATATATCTGTACTAAAACCGGAAACCAGAAGGGTGAGAACGAATAATAATCTACTCATAGCCCCTGATGGTGCTTTGTCTTATTCATGGTTTAGAAACGGAATCCCTCTTAATAGTTCTGATCAGTATATAGAACTGGATATCTCAGGCACATATCAATCTGTTTTTACTACAGAAGATGGTTGTAGTTTCTCTACCGAATCATTCGAATATACTGAGCCCGTGCTAGAGCCTAATGTTTATATGAATTGGGAAGTGGGAATAGTCTATGAGAATCTGCCAGAATCATCTCAGCTTGTCGTTTATGATCTTTTAGGTAATGAAGTAACTAATATAAGCGATATCTCAGGTACTGGATCAATTGATAGAAGTACAATGGCTCAAGGAGTTTACTTTGTTACTATCAGATCAGAAAGCTTTAACAAAACCTACAAATTACAGATCGGCACCAGTAGATAATACATCCTCGAAATCTGTACTCCCGAACTTATAGAAATCCAGTACTTTGGCGAAGCCGTAATTTTCCAGGGATTCCGATACGATATTTTTCTTATTGCCGTACATCCTCTGGAATTCTAAGAGGCCTTGCTGTTGCCAAAGATATTTTTGGCTATAGCCCGGGTATTTCTTACTCAGTACGCCATAACTATTTAGTGCTTCAGCCGACCAGTACCAGATAAATATATCCAATCTCGCAGTTTCTTCCGATAGGCATACAGCTAAAGGCAGCACACAATTCAGAACTATTTCCCTTCGAAGATGATCGCCTTCACCTGCTATAGGTTTTACTATTAGAGATTGAAGAGATGATACTATATCAATTTCTTGATTAGTGGCAACTGCCTTTAATACACGCGCAGTATCTGAATTTGAGATTTTCTGAGGGAGTTCACTAAGTTTCTGGTCTGTGTAAACTGGTCTGCGTCGTCTTTTCTGATATCTTTCAATAAAAATACTTATCTCTTCCCTCAAAGCTTCTTCGAGGTTCTTTTCTTTCAATATCGTGAATGCTTCCGATGACTTTCTGAGTAACCGTACTAAGGCAAAATGCTGAATGTCCTCGTAATTCTCTGGTTTGGCGGCTTTGTAGCTACCTGAATCGATTGATTCTAAAGTCTTTATATCAACCTCCAAAGTCTCTAGTCCTGTATCTTTTTGGCTTTTCGACTTATTAGAAACGATATGTAGAATTACGTTCTTAAAGTTGTCATCGGTATCATGAGAATGGTTATACCAGTCATTCTCGTTGATATGATACTCAATATCACCTACAGCTATATTGCCTTCCAGCATAACTGCTGCATTTTTGAAGTCTGGTCCGTCATGGGTGTTCAACTCTCCGATACTGAGTATTTGAATATTTTTACCGCTGACTGTGTTATGGCGCTTGGCAGGGTCTGAGAAAAGTACTTTTAGCTTTCTCTGTAGCTCAATCTCATTCATTTGTAATTCAAATTTGTAAATTAAATCTCTACTTACTTTATACTTAGTTTCTTTGAGGTTTCTGAAGCGGCTTTTTCTACCTCTACCAGCCAGTCATTATCATTGCTGGGATATATTATAGCCCTGCTGCTGTTGACAAGTGCGGGCCCTTTTTGGTTTGCTCTCATAACCTCTTCTGCGCTTCCGCCTTGTTTACCTACACCAGGTATAAGCAAAAACCTATCGGGGATATCCCGCCTTATAGTTTTGAGTTCTTCCGGATTGGTTGCACCGACTACAAAACCCAACCTATCCGCATCTGCCCATCTGCAAGATTTTTCTATAACTTCTTGATAAACGTACTTACCGTTACTTACCTGCAACCTTTGGAAGTCACGATTGCCCGGATTTGATGTAAGAGCCAAAAGAAATATCATTTTATCGGAATACTCTAAGAACGGCTCAACTGAATCCCTTCCCATATATGGGCTGACTGTAATAGAGTCACAGCGAAAATGAGAAAAGGCGCTATCAGCATAAGCCTTAGAAGTATTACCGATATCTCCACGTTTAGCATCTGCGATAATGTGAATATCTTGGGGTACAAGGTTGATTGTCTTTTCAAGGACTTCCATACCCTGTATTCCATATCTCTCATAGAAGGCAAAGTTGAGTTTATAAGCAACCGCATATCTAGACGTCTTAGATATTATCTTGCTGTTAAAATCAAACAGACCATCCAATGATCTGTCAATGCCTTCTGGTAGTTTATCTATTTGAGAATCCAGGCCGACACATAAACATGACCGTAATTCCTTTATTCTGTTTTTTGTCTTATTTGCTGTATTCAAATCCATTCTCTTGATTATTGTTATAGTATAATTTAACGGCAATGGTATAAACAAAAAAGCCCAGTCAAATTTGACCAGGCTTTTATTTTTCAACAATGTATCAGCAGATTAGTTTTTGTAATCTGTCGGATACATTATGAAAGTCTTGAGCTCACTATCTTTAACATATTTATTAGCGATTTCTTTCACATCCTCTAACTTTAGTTTAGATAGGTCATCTTTGTATGACATATACTCATTTAATGAAATATCATTTCTGTCAGCACCCATAATCCATGAAATCCAAGCATTATTGTTCTTCATATTCAGATCATGCTGAGTTTGCTCTTGTTTCAGGAATTTTTCAAGATCAGCAGCCTCAGTACCTTCGGCTCTTAGCTCTTTGTAATAATCTGTAACAGTGGTTACTAGTTCATCAACCCTGTTTGGATCACAGGAGAAGAACACATTAACACTGTATTCTGGATTCGGCTCTTTCGATACACTATAATTTACGGAAGGAGAATACACACCGCCTTTTTCTTCACGTAATCTCTTAGTCATAGCAAAATCTACAACTGTTTTTAGCAGATCAAGATCGATATTGTTCTTACGGCTGTAATCATAATCATCTGTTATAGATAAATACACATAAGCCTTGTCATCCAAGCCTTTATAGATTTTTTTGGTAACAACACCATCTGGCGTTTTTTCGCCAACATCTTTCCACTGCTCATTAGTTGGTTGTGTCGGGAGATTAGCCATGTACATTTCAAGCATGGGCTTGAGCTCATCCATAGATATATCACCAACGATATAATAAGTGAAATCATCAGCATCGGCAAATCTCTGCTTATAGATATTATAAGCTTTCATCATATCTACTTGATCAATCATCTCTACAGTGGTCGGCTGGCTTCTGAAGTGATAGCTGTTCATAACAGTACCCACAGTATCCTGAAGTGCGGACATCGGGCTGTTTGATCTACTAGCCAGGCTCGATTTCGTACTTGTCTTCCAAGAATCATAAGCCTCTTTATTAATAACTGGCTTAGTAAAGTACATATAAAGCATCTGGAACATAGTCTCGAGATCTTTCTTGGAGGATTGCCCATAGAATCCTTCATACAAATCAGAGATATAAGGTGATACGTTTGCGTTTTTGCCAGCCATAAGCTTAGATAGGGTAGGGCCGTCAAAATCACCCAGCCCGCTTGCGTTTACCAGCGAAGCAGCATATCTTGCGTTATTATATTCTGCATCAGATACAAGCGAGGTACCGCCCGGAGATGAAGCTCTGAAAAGAATCTCGTCAGCTTTGTAATCAGTTGGTTTAACTTTTACAGTAACACCGTTTGATAGCTCGAATGTAGTAACACCAGACTTTTCATCTGTAGATTGAGCAGCTATTTTACCAGGGTTAAGTTTCTCAGTAAAGAACTCAAGTCCTTCTGTATCATCTTCATAGGCCGCATAGGCTTCATTTGCGGCTTCCATGATTACGTTCTTCAGTTCTTCTTCTGTAGGGACTTGGATTTGCGGGCTTTCAGGTGCAGCTATAGTAGCCACTATGTTATCTTCTGTATTGATGAAGCTCTTGATTCTCGAGTTTACATCTTCAATAGTTATGTCTTTATCAAAAGACTGAGCTAAAGCATATTCATATTCTATACCCGGGATCTCTTCATCACTTAAGAAGTTCCTCACATATTCCATTGCTAGATCACCAGATTCTCGGTCATCTCTTGAATTGTAAGACTGCTCATAGCCGGATAGTACCTGTGCCTTCGCTCTTGTCAGTTCAGATTCAGTAAACCCGTTCTGATATACACGCATTACTTCTTTCATCGCAGCATCGATACCACCTAAAATATTCTCGTTTAAAGGTATTACGGTAAGATCAAAAGAAGATATACCGAAACCTCGCTGATCTACTCTAGCGATCATTTGCCTGAACGGAGGATTACCTGACTGGATCATTTCCTGGGCTCTCATCATCATCATAGAAGAAGCCAATATATCTGTGTACGTTCTCCTATAATCACCGATAGTCCCTCTGGATTCAGCTGGGCCTTTCTTCATCGTGATATTCGCTATTGTATAAGGCATCTCAGGATCGGTTACTATTCCAGCTCTAATGCCTTCGTTCATTTTAAGTGCGTAATCCTCAACTATTCTTGGATTTGCAGGGTTCTTATCATCTGAGAAGTACTTTTTGATAAGGCTTTCTGTCTTATCTACATCTATATCACCGACGATTACTACTGCTTGGTTTTGAGGGATATACCAATCGCTATAAAATCTTTTGAAAGCTTCATAAGGTGCTTTCATAAGTAGAGTAGTATCACCGATCACATCATGATCCGCATATTTTGTACCCTCAAAAGCTACTTGTTGAAGCTCATCCTGAATTCTGCGCATCGCGCTTCTTCTCTGTCTGTATTCAGAGATAATGACACCTCTTTCCGCATCGATCTCTTTGTCGTCCATTAGAGCCTTATCAGCCCATTCAGATAATATCTCAACGCCTTTTTCAAGATTATCCCCTTCATTGGCAATCGGAATCATATATACGGTCTGGTCATAACTGGTATAAGCATTGATATCAGCACCGAATCTAGCCCCTGTTTTCTCTAAGAAATCCAAAAGCTTGTTTTCAGGATATTTTTCAGTACCGTTGAAAAGCAAGTGCTCGGTAAAATGAGCGACACCGTTCTGGTCCGGATCTTCCTGCAAGGCACCAACATCTATTGCAAGTCTGAATTCAATGAAATCCTCTGGCTGATTGTTCTGCCTTATATAATACTTCAGGCCGTTTGGTAATGTACCAGTACGGATCTTACTGTCGATCGGTAGCTTTGTGTTGAGCTTAGTGGCATCTACGTTAGGCACTTGAGCATTGATAGAAGTAGCGACCATACAAGCTGTCGCCAAAGAGAGAAATAATCTCTTCATAATCGGTAATCTCCGGATTAGTACTTTTTTGGTTTTCAAATTCGATGTAGTTACGCTATTTATTGTAACTGGGTTGCACATTTATGGTATTATTACCTATTGTATGGGTATAAACTTTCATTATGAGTGGCAGAGAACAATTGCTAGTAAATTGAACATAACAATATCGATGCTACAACGTTCTATTATCGAATGAATGCAAAGAGAAACTTACTCATACTCCTTATTTTACCGCTTACACTTATAATTACAAGTGTTAGTGCGTCTTCCCAGTCCAATACTGTAAATGCAACCGTTGCTAAAGATACCACCAGACTTTCACAGGATGAGTTTTTTAAGAAAATAGGTAAGAGTTTTGATATACTTGGTGCCGTATATAAAGAGCTGGCAATAAATTACCTAATC
Organism: uncultured Hyphomicrobiales bacterium; assembly: GCA_964462685.1. GTDB lineage: Bacteria > Bacteroidota > Ignavibacteria > Kapaibacteriales > UBA2268 > CAYWYR01. The sequence continues at coordinate 53,537 of CAYWYR010000003.1, forward strand.
GATGTCGATCCCGAAGTATTGATGAGAAAAGCCATAGACGGGATGCTTGCCGATCTTGACCCTTATACTGTCTATTACGACAAAAATGATGAAACTCTATCCGATAGGCTCGAAGGTGAGGAATATGTAGGTTTCGGTATAAGGGTAGCTTACATAGACTCTAATATATTCGTTTCCTCAGTCCGTAACGGTTTCGGGGCTGATCAGGCCGGTTTCAGGCCAGGTGATATTATCAAATCTGTTGACGGCAAGGAATTATATGGAATTTCATCGGACTCTTTATCGAATTACACACGCGGGGAGATAGGTACGGTAAGCCAGGTAGTACTTTTAAGGGACAACCAGGAAATCCCAGTTGTAGTGGAAAGGATGAGTATTAATGACCCCGCGGTAAGCTACTCGACTTTACTGAATGATTCAATAGCTTATATAGCACTGAATCGATTCTCTAGGGGCTCAGCCGATGAGCTTAGAAAAACATTAAGAAACCTAGATAAAACCAACCCACTTTCTGGTTTTATATTAGATTTGAGAGGAAACGGTGGTGGCCTGCTGAGCGAAGCTGTTTCAATAGTAGAAACTTTTGTTGGCAAGAATACAGACATAGTTTCTACCAAAGGAAGGTTTGATATAAATCTGCAGTCCTATAAATCCGCATCAGAGCCCGAGTTCGAAGATCTTTCTATAGCCGTTATCATCGATGAGCAGAGCGCTAGTGCAAGCGAGGTTGTATCAGGAGCAATTCAAGATTTGGATAGGGGTATAGTAATAGGAAGGCCTTCTTTCGGGAAAGGCCTCGTTCAGTCCTATGCGAATCTGCCCTTCGGCGCAAAACTCAAGATCACCACCGCTAACTACTTTACGCCCTCCGGCAGAAGTATACAGAAGCTCGATATTGAAAAGCTTGTACTTGATAGAGACAGTTTCGCCGATGACACAACAGTTTACACAACTGCGAACGGCAGAATAATATCCGACCATCACGGAATACTGCCTGATACAATCGTAGATTATTCTGAATTGCCCGATGAATACCTCTCTATATTGAATTCGAGATACATTTTCAACCATTTAGTCAGGAACCTTGACGGCCGAAGCAAGTATGGCTTGAACAACAAACTTCCAGAAGAATATATATTAAGCATGATAGATTCACTTGAGTTTACGGATATCCTTTATGGTTATCCACAGCTCAGCAATCTCGATTATACCATAATCGATTCTACTCAAAGTTTAGAACTGGAATATGACAACTTGATTCAGATGACAAAACAATCTGCCTTAGAGGCCACTAAAGAAAAATTAAAGTCTGAAATCCCTCTAATTTCAGATTTGGTAAAAACCGAATTGATGCGCCAGAACCTCAAACTCGAAGAATATAGAAGTTATGCCGCAAAAAAAGATAATATGATCAATACAGCTATAAAGCTACTGACAACAGACGACTATCTACGTATGCTAAACAGTGATTTTATAAACGCAGAAGCGAACACAGACGTATTTGAACAAACCGGACTTGATAAAAACTGATCTATTCGGTAACTTTGTAATCTTGTTAATTTCGGGGTATTATAGTTTTACCCCTACAGTATTTAAGGTTTAGATGAGAATAACTAAACAATATACCAATCGTGAATCACAGTCACTTGATAAGTATCTCCAGGAAATAGGCCGGGTTGATCTTATTCAGGCTAACGATGAGATCGAACTCGCCAAACTCATAAAGGGAGGCGGGCCACAAAGTGTCAGAGCTTTGGAACGGCTGGTAAAAGCAAACCTGCGTTTTGTGGTATCGGTTGCCAAGCAGTATCAGAACCAAGGACTTTCACTTGGCGACTTGATAAACGAAGGCAACTTGGGACTGATAAAAGCAGCAAAGCGATTTGATGAAACACGTGGCTTCAAATTCATTTCATACGCAGTATGGTGGATACGCCAATCCATACTTCAAGCATTGGCCGAGCAAAGCAGAATCGTTAGACTGCCGCTCAATAGAGTTGGTGCTCTAAATAAAATCGGTAAAAAATTCAGCGAGTTAGAGCAAGAGTTCGAACGCGAGCCCACGGCTGCTGAATTAGCAGAACAGCTTGGTATGTCAGTATCAGAGATATCTGAGACTATTAAAATATCAGGTAGGCACTTATCTGTTGATGCACCTTTTGTTCAAGGTGAAGATAACCGTCTGCTTGACGTTTTGCCAAACGAGCAGCAGCCACCACCGGACAGTGAGCTTATACGTGAGTCTCTGAAAACTGAAGTTAAGCAGGTACTCGGCTCTCTATCCAAAAGAGAAGCTGATGTAATTAGTTTATATTTCGGACTTGAAGGACAGTCTCTTACACTCGAGGAGATCGGTGAAAAATTCAATCTCACTCGTGAGAGAGTAAGACAGATCAAAGAAAAAGCTATTCGAAGACTAAGACATGCCTCTAGAAGCAAAAGCTTAAGAGCATTTTTAGGTTGATAATTTCATAAAAGTAAAGGCCCTCCCGATGAGTACATTGGAACCAAGAGAAAACAAGTTCGCCACACTGGAAGGTTTAGGTGTCAGAACTGATAAATCTGGCATTATTGCTTCTCCGGACGAGATAAAGAAGCTAGAGATCCCTGTTTTTGATAAAGCGAATAAGAACAATCCGACTCACTCCATAACTAAAGGTCGCAGGCCCGAGTGGCTTAAAGTAAAAGCTCCGGGTGGTGAACAGTTTGCAGAAATCAAAAAGATGATGCGCTCAAAATCACTACACACTGTATGTGAAGAGGCACGCTGCCCTAACATTGGTGAATGTTGGAGTGCTGGGACAGCTACATTTATGATTTTAGGTGATACCTGTACGAGATCATGCGGCTTCTGTGCAATTAAAACAGGTAGGCCAGGTCTTGTTAACCCGTTCGAGCCACTTGACGTAGCACGATCAGTGGAGAAGATGGGCTTGAAACACGCTGTAGTAACGTCTGTTAACAGAGATGAATTGCCGGATCAGGGTTCTGAGATTTGGGCTAAGACCATAACCGAGATCAGAAGAGTCAACCCAGATACTACAGTCGAGGTACTTATACCAGACTTCAAGGGTGACAAAGAAGCTCTCGACAGAGTGATAGAAGCTAAACCTAACGTACTTAACCACAATATTGAGACTGTTCCGAGAATCTACAAGACTGTAAGGCCACAGGCTCGCTACCAAAGGTCACTTGATCTTCTCGATTACTGCAAGCAGAACGGAATGAGAACCAAAACCGGAATTATGGTCGGTATTGGTGAAAGGGACGAAGAAGTATTGGAAGTTATGGCCGACCTTGTTAAGATAGGTCTGAATGTATTTACGATAGGTCAGTACCTACAACCATCTGTAAAACACCTTCCAGTTGACAGGTTCGTTACCCCTGAGACTTTCGACTGGTACAAAACCGAAGGCGAGAAAATGGGAATTGAACATGTCGAGTCTGGACCGCTAGTTAGATCATCTTATCATGCCGAAAGACACGTTTGATACTTATAACAGGTTAAGCTAAATACAAAAGGGGCAGTATGTCCCTTTTTTTATGCCAAAGATGACAATAGATTCAAATTTACATATCACGGTTCTCGGAAGCGGTACTTCAACAGGTGTGCCTGTTATAGGCTGTTCATGCGATACCTGCACTTCAGACGACCCACGGGATAAACGAACCCGTTGTTCTTTGTATATCAGATATAAGGACACAGGTATTATAATTGATACAGGGCCTGATTTCAGACAACAAGTATTAAAGCATGATATAGACGATATTGACGCTGTAGTTTATACCCATCTTCATAATGATCATATCATCGGTTTCGATGATATAAGAGGATATAACTTCAGCAATAGGAAAAGTGTACCCGCCTATGCACATCAGGAAACAGCCAATGCCCTTAAAAGAATATTCCCTTATGCTTTTGGAGAAGTCCTGCAATCAGGCGGCGGTTTACCAGTTGTACCGTTGAATATTATAGATAATAATGAATTCTCGATAGGTGATATTACTCTGATGCCACTGGAACTGTGGCATGGTAAATTAGAAGTAAAGGGATTTAGAATAGGAAATTTTGCATATTGCACTGATACTAATTTTATTCCGGCTAAAACTTACTCTCAATTGAAAGGCTTGGATTATCTGATTATAGATGGACTTAGACCTGAAAAACATCCAACTCATTTTAATATTGAACAGTCTCTGGAAGCTATAGAGAAGATTGCCCCCAAAAAAGCATATCTAACCCATATAGCCCACCAGATCAAACATTCGCAACTTGAGCCGTCTCTACCGGATAATGTCAGTATCGCTTATGACGGGCTTGAATTAAAACTTTCTATATCAAATGAACAATAAGTCAAACATGCTTGATACTTCTGATTATTCAATACTCGTAGTTGATGACAACAGAATAAATATACAGGTGATTTCCCAAGCGTTAAGGCCTCTCGGTACTACGGTGCTTAAAGCCAGCAACGGGCAACAGGCTCTTGATATTCTAAAAGATCACAGTCCGATCATGATACTCCTGGATATAATGATGCCAGGTATCGATGGCTATGAAGTTTGCAGGCGGGTTAAGGAAATCCCTCGTTTCAAAGATATACCGATCATCTTCTTAACGGCAAATGTAGATAGCGAGAATATCCTTTTTGCTTTTGAAGCTGGTATTGTAGATTATATAGCAAAACCGTTTAACCCTTCCGAACTCCTGGCAAGGGTCAAGACTCATTTGGATTTAACTCTTTCCAAAGAAAAACTGAAGCAACTCAATAGCGAGTTGATTGCTGTAAATAATGAAAAGAACGAGTTTTTAGGCATGGTTTCTCATGACCTTAAAAACCCCGTGTATAATATCCAAATGCTCGCAAAGGTACTGAAAGAAGATAAGGGTATAAATGAGGAAGACAGGGAAGAGTTCTTGGGGGATATACTTTTCTCAACTAAAAAAATGCTGTCCCTTATACAGAATCTTCTTGACATCAATAAAATCGAACAAGGCAATTATACCCCTGAACTCAAATCGATTAATCTTGTACCTATAGCTGAAAGAGTTGTTGAAGATTATAAAGAAAGGGCAAACGAAAAGAACATTAACATCTACTTTAATAATAATTTGAGCAGAGGCCTTGTTTATGCTGATGAATCAGCTCTGGAACAGGTATTTGACAACCTGATTTCAAATGCGGTCAAATACTCTGGACACAATGAATCAGTATTTGTCAGTGTTTCTAATGGAAATGACAACTCAATCCAGGTTGAAGTGAAAGATCACGGGCCGGGCCTTAAAGATGATGAAAAAGAAAAAGTCTTCGGTAAGTTTGTAAAGCTGAGCAACAAGCCTACTGGTGGGGAATCCTCCAACGGGCTTGGCCTTTCTATCACAAAGAGATATGTTGAGAAGATGAACGGCAAAATCTGGCTTGAAACAGAAGAGGGGAAAGGTACTTCTTTCTTCGTTTCACTACCCAAATCATAATATCCCAACTTTCTTAAAGCTTGTCTAATAGTTCTTTTTTTAGCCGAGCCATAGCTTTTGATCTATGGCTTATGCTGTTTTTAATGGACTGATCAAGCTCTGCAAAAGTTTTATCATATCCATCTGGCACAAAAATCGGATCGTACCCGAAACCTTTTTCACCTTTAGGTTTTTCCGCAATATAACCTTCTATTATTCCTTCGGAATAGTTGACTCCTATGCCGTCATAATAGCATATAACAGTTATAAAATAAGCCCTTCTATCATCAACATTTTCTAAATCTCGAAGTAGCTTGGCTATATTGTCTTCGTCCGTAGCATTTGAGCCAGCATATCTCGAGGATTTCACCCCGGGTTTGTCTTTTAAGACATTCACTATCAAACCAGAGTCATCTGCAAGGACAGCTATTTTTTTTCTGACATAAAAGGCTTTAGCTTTGATAAATGCGTTTTCTTTAAAAGTAGTCCCGTTTTCAATTGGCACTAGGTTTTCTAGGTTCACATCACTTGTGGTAACAAACCTTATGTTCTGTCTATCGCCTATTAACTGTTTGAACTCTTTGATCTTACCATGGTTATGTGTCCCTAGTAAAATTTTCATATCCGCTTTCCATAAATTCAGCATTAAGATTTCTAGCTAATGCAAAAATACTTTTTTCTGATATATTAAGCTCTTTTTTTGTCTTCAAATATCTGTTAAAATCATTTGTGATATAATTTAATGCTATATCTTTTATCCACTGTTCCTTTTGTTTTAATCGCAAATCCAATAATTGACCATTTGATGTCATCCCATAAAAAAGTGACATAAGTCTATCCCAAAGCTCATCTATACCCTTACCAGTGTACGCTGAAATACTACAAACTATAATGTTTTTATCTTTTGAAATAGACAAAGCGTTTTTAATATAACTTATGCTATCCCTTACTATCTTTTGGTTATCACCATCATCTTTGGTTACAGCGATAAAATCAGCGATCTCGATTATCCCTTTCTTGATACCCTGAAGATCATCTCCGCTTCCTGGTTGGTAAAGCAAGAGAAAAATATCACACATCGATCTTACTATATACTCTGATTGCCCCACACCCACCGTTTCAATAAAAATTATATCGAAGCCCCCGGATTGAAGTATCGCTATAGACTCTCTAGTGGAGTTGGTTACCCCGCCCATTACATTGCCCGTAGGGGAAGGCCTAATATAGGCATTAGGATGATTGGAAAGCAGATCCATTCTGGTTTTATCACCTAATATGGAACCTTTCGTTAGTGATGACGACGGATCTACAGCTAGAACAGCTACTTTTTTGCCGGATTCTGCTAAATGATAGCCAAGCTTTTCGATAAAAGTACTTTTGCCTGTGCCGGGCGGGCCTGATATTCCTATGACTGGTACAGTTTGAATGTTATCGGCTACAAGTTTGGATATTAAACCCTCTGCACCTTTTCTTTTAGAAGGGTTGTTGCTTTCGACAATGGTTATTGCCTTGCTGATACTTCTGATATCACCCGAAATGATACCATCAAAAAGCTGTTGGCTGTCCTTCAAAAAAGACATTACTCTTTTTCCTGAACAGATTTATTGCTGGATTTATCATAGGCTCTTATTATATCAGCTACCAATTTGTGGCGTACAACATCATGATGATCGAAATAGACAAAGTCGATTCCATCTATCTTACTGAGTATCCGTTCAGCTTCCACTAGTCCTGAACCTACTTTCTTCGGAAGATCTATCTGGGACTTATCACCTGTTATTATAGCCTTGCTACCCTGGCCCAATCTAGTCAGGAACATCTTCATTTGTGTAGTTGTGGCATTCTGAGCCTCATCAAGTATAACAAATGAGTTATTGAGTGTTCTTCCTCTCATATAAGCTAATGGATTGATCTCGATAATGTTTCTTTCCTTGAGTACCTTTAGTTTCTCAGAGCTAAGCATATCTTGGAGAGAGTCCATTAGAGGCCTTAGGTAAGGATCGATTTTTTCAGACAGGTCCCCGGGCAAAAATCCTAGTGATTCGCCGGCTTCAACAGCTGGCCTTGAGAGAATTATACGTGATACCTCATTTCTCTTCAGTGCCGCAAGGGCAAAAGCCACAGCTAAAAAAGTCTTACCAGTACCTGCGGGCCCAATGGAAAAGACAAGATCATTATCCAGAACCTTTCTAAAATACTCACGCTGTTTAGGTGTTTTTGCCTTTATAACGCTTTTTACACCATTGTAGATAATTGTCTGCGTTGAGCCAGGGGAGATTTTAGTGTTCGCGTTTTCTATGGCATCGATAAAATTCAGCACCATAGAAATATCCTCTTCATTCAGAGAACCGTTGCGGTTATGCATGTAGATCATTTCCCTGATGACACCCTCAATTTTATTGAGTTCCTCATCACTGCCACGCAAAATGATATTATTGCCGCGTATGATAATCGTGGAGGCCTGAAACCTGTTTTCGATTAGATTAAGGAAGCTATCGTTATATCCCAATAGCTCACCCAGATTGATATCCTCTACTTCAATAATTCGCTCTGAAGCTTCTACCATATATTCCTAGATAAAAAAAACCCCACTGATTCATTTTAAATCGTGGGGTTTGGGTTTTTATTTCAATGCAGCTATAAAAATCATCAGTTTGTACCAGTTTCTCCGGTAACACCAGTCTCAGCTTGCATCTGCTCTCTTTTGTTTCTGTAATACTGGCGCTCAAGCTTCATTGCTTCAGCATCCATATCACCTTTCTGAGGTATTTCCAGTACCTGGCCTGGATAAATGATATCAGGGTTTCTGATTTCTTCCCTGTTAGCCTGCCATAACTTAGGCCATTGGTTCGGATCACCAAGTATCTCTGGTCTTCCGGCTATTACCCAAAGACAGTCACGGCTTGTAGCCCATGGTCTTACAGTATATGTGGTTGTTTTCTTTTCTCTGTAAAGGCCTTTTATCTCACGAGCAAGATCAATTATGGGCTGATAGAATTCTTCTAATAGAGCGATCTTATTTCTTCTAAGTTGGTTCAGATCGTTTTCCAGAACGGCTACATCATCTCTTCTATCTGCAAGTTCGTCATTGCTCATTCTTTGCATCTGTCGAGTTCTGTTTCTGATCTCGCCCAAAGCAGTACGGAAAGCATCGATATCAGCTTGAGTAGCCTCTATCATAGCTAAGATAGCTTTCTCGCAATCCATCAGGGCTTTGTCAGCATCTGTGATCTGCTGGCGTGTTGCTTCATATTTCTCTTTAGCCTCTGAAAGTTCTCCTTCCAGTTCCCTTACGTCTTTTTTCAGATCGCCGATCCTAAGTTCAGCTTCATCTTCCGTAAGTTCTGTATCCGGTTTACTTGCCGGTGGCATTTCAGCCGCAGTAAGGTTTGAAGCGTATGCTACTATACCGAGAAGGATTATTATAAATAGATTTTTCATCAGTTCCCCCTCCTAGTATTTGGTGCGTTAACTTCAGCTGGATTGAAATCAGGCCATACATTTGGCCAATCCTTTAATCTGTCTTCAACGAATTTCTTACGGCCTTCGCAATCATTTGCATTGGCTTGTTTTTGTTGAAGTTCAGATTGAAGAGATCTTGTATCATCTTGATACCTTTTTATCTCAGCGGTAAGAGATGCCTTTTGATCCCGAAGATCCTGTAGCATTGCCAATTGCTGTTCTGTAACCATACTGGTACAAGCAGTACCAGCAAGTAAACCCGCCGCACCAATAGCGATAACGGCTATTCTCTTTAGGTTAGGTTTTGACATTGAATGTCCCTGTTATTAATAATAAGATTGTATTATCTTGAAACGGAATGATATGTTTGTATATCATGAAGACGCAAGATAAAGAAATATTATTTATCAAGTAATACTGATCTGTTAAATTAATGTAACAGTTTTCATTATTATTCCACATTGGAATGGATATAGATAAAAACATGCAAGATATACCAAAAAACTTCGACTACTCTAACCGTGAACCCATTATCAGAAAACGCTGGAAAGATTCGGGTTTGTATGATTCAAATACAGCCAAGGGTTCAGGCAAGCCGTATTCTATTTTAATGCCTCCCCCAAATGTTACAGGCATTTTACATTTCGGGCATGTACTCAATCATACTCTGCAAGATATCTTCATCAGAAGAAACAGAATGGAGGGTAAAGAAGTTAGTTGGTTCCCAGGGCTTGATCATGCAGGTATCGCCACTCAAGCCAGAGTTGAGAAAGAACTTGCTAAAGAAGTAGTAACCAAATACGATCTCGGTAGAGATAAATTCCTCGAGAAAGTATGGGAGTGGAAGGAAAAATACGGGGGTATAATCGTAGATCAACTCGAAAGACTGGGCAACTCCAGTTCTTGGGATAAAACCCTTTTCACAATGGACGACAAAGCCTATAAAGCAGTTCAGAAAGTGTTTGTAGAGCTTTATAATGAAGGCCTTATTTACAAAGGTAAAAGAATTATAAACTGGAGCCCCCTCTCTATGACGGCTCTATCGGATGAAGAGGTAGATTTTAAAGAGGTGCACGGTAAATTCTACACCCTGAAATATAAACTCGAAGGATCAGATAGAGAGATTCTCGTTAGTACCGTCAGGCCAGAAACCCTTTACGGGGATATCGCAGTTGCCGTAAACCCTAAGGATGAACGATATAAGGACATAATAGGCCAAAAGGTTATCGTTCCAGTAGTAAACAGAGCTGTATCAATAATAGCAGATGATTATGCTGATCCTGAATTTGGTACAGGTTGCGTTAAAGTTACACCTGCTCATGACCCTAATGACTATGAAATAGGTTTAAGGCATACTCTCGAGATGATAAATACTATCAACCCAGATGGGACTATGAATGAGCTTGCCGGCGAACTGCAAGGTATGGATAGATTTGATGCTCGCAAGAAAATGGTCAAGCTTATTGAAGATGCTGGCCTTATGCACAAAATAGAAGATTATACTCATAACGTTGGCTTTTCTCAGCGCGGTGGAGAACAGATAGAGCCTTATTTATCAGATCAATGGTTTGTAAAGATGGCACCGCTGGCGGAAATAGCATTAGAGCCAATAGAAAAAGGTGAAATCAAATTTCATCCCCCCCACTGGGAGAAAACATACAAACACTGGATGAACAATATCAGGGACTGGTGCATAAGCAGGCAATTATGGTGGGGCCATAGAATACCGGTTTACTATGACGAGAAAGGAAGACATACAGCAGCTATGTCTGAAGCTGAAGCGAGGAAAAATCTCGGGTTAAATGAGAATGACTACATTCACCAAGACCCCGACGTACTTGATACATGGTTCTCTTCTTGGCTATGGCCAATGACAACTATGGGCTGGGATGGAAATAACGACCCGACAGAGGACATGAATAAATTCTTACCAACCGATCTACTTATAACCGGTCCTGATATTATCTTTTTCTGGGTAGCTAGAATGGTTATGGCAAGTAAAAAGTTTGGTAATAGAATACCGTTCAAAGATGTATATTTTACATCGATGATAAGGGATAGTGAAGGAAAAAAACTATCTAAATCACTCGGTAACTCACCCGATCCTCTAAATATCTTCGATAGCTATGGTGTTGATTCTGTTAGGTTTACTATGATATACCTATCACCGCTCGGCCAAGACGTTAAAATGGATGTCGATGTTGATCAGCAAGACATACCTTCTATTGAAATCGGCAGGAATTTCGTAAACAAACTTTGGAATGCCGGCAGGTTCATCCTAATGAAAAAAGAGGAAGATTCTACAAAAGATGAACTCGATCTTGCTGGAATAATAGATAATAAGGGTTCGGCCAATCTTGATATTGAAGATAAGTGGATTATAAAAAGACTCAACGAAACAATCGAATCAGTAACTAAGGATTTAGAGCATTACAAAGTAAATGATTATAGTAAAACCCTTTACGATTTTGTGTGGTCGGATTTCTGTGGCTGGTATATAGAATGCTTCAAATTCAGATATAATAATGCTGATGACTCTACAAAACAGGAGAAAGTATTATTTGCTGAGGCTGTGCTGCAGCAGATCGTTAAATTGCTGCAGCCAGTAATACCATATATTACGGAAGAGATATGGAGTATCTCAGCAGGTGAAAGAGCTAATATATTAGCCTTTACAAGCAATCCTCAGGTTATTGACCAGGAGTTCAGAGAAGCTCTTGATTTTATAAAAATACAGGATTTTGTCGATGAAGTAAGAAAAAGCCGTTCCCAGGTAAAAGCAATATCACCAGGGCAACGAGTTCCTGTTTTCTTTATCCCAAAATCTAACGAAATCAGTGCTATCATTGAGTCAAATAATAGTATGATCTCTGATCTGGCAAAGTGCGAATCACTCAGGATTACGGATAATAAGCCTGATAGCTCAGTTTCTACAGTATCACTTCTTGGTGAAATCGGAGTAATAGTAGAAGGCCTTATCGATATAGACCAGGAAAAGGAAAAGCTTCAAAAAGAAATAGACCGCATCTCAGGTCAGATAAAAGGGATCGAAAAAAAGCTTTCAAATGAAAGATTCGTAAACAATGCACCAGAAAATGTCGTTCAAATGGAAAGAAAGAAGATGTCGGATATGAAAACCAAAGTCGATACTTTAAAAGAATCGATAGAATCACTTTAATACTATCAATATTGTAGATATTAAAACTGTTATACATACGTCCGATACTGTAAATGCTGATGCAATTTCATATCTTTGCATATTCAGTCAAATATCTCTGAAAAGATTCTACTATCCTAACTATAGAAACGGCAGAAAGGCAACCGATGGATAAAAATCCGAAATTAATACTACCAGAAATTCCTAACCTTCATGATATCGATGTATATATGAAAAACGGCGGATACGAAATGTACAAAAAAGCCGTTGGTATGAGTTCTGATGATATAATAGGCGAAGTTAAAAAATCCGGCCTTAGGGGTAGGGGCGGTGCGTGTTTCCCGACCGGCCTAAAATGGTCTTTCATGCCCAAAACCGATGATAAGCCTAAGTATCTTGCAATAAATGCGGATGAGTCTGAACCAGGATCTTTCAAGGATAGACAAATACTTGAAGATAATCCTCATCAACTTATTGAAGGTATACAGATAGCTGGTAAAGCTATGGGCGTCAAAGCGGCTTACATTTATATCCGTGGTGAATACCATAAATGGGTAGATATTATGCAAAAAGCAGTTGACCAAGCTTACGAAAAAGGTGTTATCGGCCCAAAAATGAAAGATACATTTGGAGGCGATTACTCAGTTGATATATATGTTCACAAGGGAGCAGGTGCCTATATATGCGGTGAAGAAACATCTCTTATGAACTCAATTGAAGGTAAAAGAGCTTACCCAAGATTCAAACCACCTTTCCCAGCCAATGTTGGTTTATGGGGAATGCCTACTACTATAAACAATGTTGAAACCTTAGCCGCAGTCCCGCCGATTATGAGATACGGAGCGGAAGAATATGCTAAGCTTGGTGCAGAAGGGCATGCTGGTACTTTGCTTTACGGTGTATCCGGGCATGTTAACAAACCAGGTGTTTACGAGCTTGAAACAGGGATACTCTTAACGGATCTTATCCACAATGTTTGTGGCGGCGTTCCAGGTGGAAGAAAAGTAAAAGCCGTTATCCCTGGCGGGTCATCTATGCCACCGCTAAGGGGCGATGAGATTGAAGGCGTCAGAATGGATGAGGAGTCCTTGAAACAGTACGGTACCCATATTGGAACGGCTGGTACTATGGTTATGGATGAGACTACCGATATTCCGCTAGTCACTCTTAGGATAGCTCATTTTTACCATCACGAGTCATGCGGCCAGTGCACACCTTGTAGAGAAGGTTGCGGATGGCTTGAAAAAACTCTTAAGAGAGTAGTAAAAGGTGACGCGACTTCCAAAGACTTAGATACGCTACTAACAGTTTGTGATAATATCGAAGGCAATACAATCTGTGCCCTTGGTGATGCGGCGGCTTGGCCTGTAAGGGGTTTCTTGCTAAAATTCAGAGAGGAGTTTGAAGCAAGAGTTAAATCTTCAATGGTAATGCCTGCCCTTAACGTAGTGCACGGCAAGGAAACCACTAGGGACCGTCTGGTTTACGAGAAAGTATAATCTTAGCTTTAATATTTTTTAGCTGATAGGGTAGGTTTTCCTACCCTTTTTTATAGGGATAACATGCAAAAGATAGGTCTTTTTGGCGGAACGTTTAACCCCGTACACTTCGCACATTTAATTATTGCAGAGCGGTTTGTAGAACAGCTGGGTCTATCTAAATGCTATATGATGCCGGCGAATATCTCCCCCTTCAAAGTTGATCGAAAGACTGAAGACCTAGTACATCTATATCCAAGCGCCCAAGATCGGCTTGAAATGCTCAATACTGCCGTGGAAGGAAACAAAATAATTACCGCGAGTGATTATGAGATTTCTCAAGGTGGTGTAAGCTATACTATCGATACTCTTGAATATCTTAAATCTCAACATCCAGATAGCCAGCTTTATTTTCTCGTAGGAAGTGATCAGGCGCAAAAGTTCAAAAAATGGAAGGACTGGCAAAAAATTCTGGATATTGCAAGAATGAGTATAGCCATTAGGCCGGATACAAAATACGATCCTAAAGTAAACGCTGAAGAACTTACCGATCTAATTGGTATAGAGCCTTTGTATATTGATTGCCCAAGGCTCGATATATCTTCTAGTGAAATCCGATATAGATTAGAGCATAAACAGAGTATAAACTATCTTATGCCAAGAAAAGTGCAGAATTTTATAGAAGATAAGAACCTATATATCTGACTTTTTATATATTAGATATTATCTAAATCAAATTTTCCGTTAAATGCTCAATATCGAACTTTTCAGCATAGGGTTTCTATCCTTTACTTTATTTGATCTGCTCGATATCACTCTGGTAACCCTTATAATTTATTGGGTTTACAAATCTCTTAAAAACACTATAGCTGTCCAGATCCTCTTTGGTCTGGTTATTCTTATCGGTCTCAAATTCATCACAGAAGCTGTTGATCTAAAATCAGTAAACTGGATATTAAATACTATAGTAGATATCTGGCTATTAGCATTTATCATTTTGTTCCAGCCTGAGCTAAGAAAGCTACTATTGCTGATAACCCGTACGCCTATATTTCAATTATTCGTAAAGACCAAAATATCTGAGACACTAGACCCTGTTATTGAAGCAGCAAAAGAGTTATCCGAAAAACATATAGGTGCTCTTATAGTTTTTCCTCGTAACCAAACTGTACAAATGACAATCGATACCGGTATACCTATAGGCGCGCTTGTATCTCATGAATTATTACTTTCCATTTTCGTAACGAAATCACCCTTGCATGATGGGGCTGTGGTAATAGCAAACAGGACAGTAGAAGCAGCTAGATGCGTTCTACCACTTAGCAATCAGAAAAAATATGCAGGCCGCAATTTAGGAACGCGGCACCGAGCAGCCATCGGCTTAACTGAACAAGTTGATGCGATAGTACTAATTGTATCGGAGGAGACAGGTTGGATATCACTAGCGGAAAGCGGTGAACTGATAATGAATATTCCAATAGATCAACTACAGTCTATCTTAGAATCCAAACTCGATTTTGAAAAAGAAGACAATGCAAAAAAAGCTGACTGATAAACCTATTCTGCCAATAATAGCTGGGCCTACGGCATCGGGAAAGACAGAACTTTCAATCAACTTCAGCAGTTATCTGGTTAATAATGATATTTTCGGTAGGGTAGAGTTTATTTCCGCTGACTCCAGGCAACTATATAAACATTTAGATATAGGAACGGCCAAAGCAGATAAGAGTATTCTACAAAAAAATAAACATCATTTCGTTGATATATTAGAGCTTGATGAAGAATATTCTAGCGGTAAGTTCGGTGAAGAGGCAAATAATATAGTTTCAAAAATCCTTAAAGAGAATAAATCACTACCTATTGTGGTAGGTGGAACAGGTTTTTATATTTCTTCAATGATAAACGGTATTGGTACTGGACTGCCGCGAGATCAAAACCTGAAAGATACAATCAATGATAAATATAAAAACGCTTCAAAAGATTATCTTTTTGATGTTGTGAAGACCATTGATCCAGTATCAGCAGAGTTATATAGCGATAAAAACCCTGTTAGGCTTCTAAGAGTAATCGAATATCATGAACAAACAGGGGAGCGGTTAAGTGAAGCCACAGCAAAGCCTAAAGAGCTACCATACTTTCCTCTATATATCCTGCCAATTGTTATAAATGATGACAAAGAGAGGGTAAAACTTTACGAACGCATAAACGAAAGATGTGATTTTATCTGGGAAAATGGCCTGCTTGCTGAAACTGAAAATGCATTAAAACGGCTTAAATTAAATATCGATGACATAAAACTAGAAAATGATAAACTCAGCAATCTGCCAAATAGTTTAAACACGGTAGGTTATAAAGAAGCTATACTTCATTTGAAAGGTTTAGATAAGCATGAAGCTATTGAACTATTTAAAAGAAATACCCGCAGATATGCAAAAAGGCAAATTACCTGGTTTCGAAGAGTTCAGAAAGAAAACAGTGGAAGTACCAAAGTGATTGACTTTCAAGATAAAAACAACTTAAAAGTAATAGCTGGTTTGCTTCAACTGTGATTCGTGATCACTTTTTTGTATTTATACAAAGCAAAGGAATTAAACAACAGAATCATCAGTCCCAATACAAGTATCAATAACACACTCGCCATATCAGTTTCCGAAACTGTATCATTATCACTCATTAAAAAAGCATCGTTTACATTGTAATAAAGAAGTATCATTATAAAGTTGTTCATAAAATGGACTACCATAGTAGGAATGATTGATCCTGTTGCATATCTTATAAATGATAAATACACAGATATAAAGAACAGACCTATAAACGAGATAGGGTTAAAATGAAAGAGACTGAATATCAGACCGATAATCACAAAACCCAAAGGTAGGCTAATCATATTTAGCTTTGATTGGAGATAACCCCTATACAAGATTTCCTCAACTATCGCGGGTATCACAGCTACGATCAAGGTTACATACCAAATAGGCATATTAGGGCTAAGCAAGCTGGATAATGAATCATTATAATCTTCCGTGATACTATTCATATAATCAAAAATACTTTCGGGTACGACCAACTCCTGTACTGATAAAACCCCTGCATTAAAAAATATCAAACCAAAAAGTCCGAAAAGACATGTAATATATATCCTTATCGGAGGCCTGTGTGTACCGATAAGGCTTTCTATGCTAGTTTTTTCTATATTTAGGAGTATCAGTAAAGGTGCGAGTAAAAAGCTTATCTGAGCTAATCCCTGTAATGGTAATGCCGCTTCAATGTCCAACACTCCGAAAACCCAGTAAAGAACTCCAGCTCCTGATATGTAGATGAACATCAGGATTATAGTTTTTAAAATTGCAAGCATATTTCTATATATTTAAAGACAATAGGAATACAAAAATACGTCACTTTCAAGTAGATGATAAAATTATATAGTATGACTGAAAATGAACCTACAAAAATTTACGCTTAAAGCTCAGGAAGCACTCCAAACTGCCAAGGAAATAGCACAGGGCTATAATAATCAGGCACTTGAACCCTCCCACCTTTTTGCCGCATTATTGCAGGATACCAAAGGTGTTGTGTTTGATATAATAAAAAGAATAGGCACAGATACCGATTATCTTCGGATAAAGATCAATGAGATGCTCGATAAGAATCCTAAAGTAGCTGGCGACTCTCAAGTATATCCCTCGAATTCATTAACCACTCTTTTTGATGAGTCAGTGAGCGAGGCTACCAAAATGAAGGATCAATATGTTTCTGTTGAGCATATACTCCTAAAAATGTCTAGCATGAAAAACGATCTCGGTGGATTATTGCGCAGCCGAGATATCACCGAAAAGAATATTCGCAAAGTACTCAAGGATATTAGAGGGGGAAGAACCGTAACAGACCAGAATCCGGAAGATAAGTATCAAGCGCTTACCAAATACGGTATTAATCTAAATGATCAAGCAAGGCTCGGCAAGATCGATCCTGTCATCGGAAGGGATGAGGAAATAAGGCGGGTCCTACAAGTATTAGCCCGCCGTACTAAAAACAACCCTGTTCTGATAGGTGAACCAGGTGTAGGTAAAACAGCAATAGTTGAAGGTATCGCTCAAAGAATCGTTAGTGGGGATGTACCAGAAAATCTAAAGAATAAAGATGTTGTTGCCCTTGATATGGGAGCTCTTATAGCTGGAACTCAGTTCCGTGGTCAATTTGAAGAAAGACTCAAAGCCATCGTTAAAGAAGTATCTGAATCTGAGGGAGAGATAATACTATTCATAGATGAGATGCATACGCTGATTGGTGCAGGAGCCACAAGCGGAGCAATGGACGCAGCCAATATTCTAAAACCAGCACTTGCCAGAGGCGAACTTAGAGCCATAGGCGCCACCACTTTAGATGAGTATAAAAAATATATTGAAAAAGATGCAGCACTTGAACGTCGGTTCCAAAAAGTATATGTAGCCGAGCCAAATGTAGAAGACACGATTTCTATTCTCCGAGGCCTAAAAGAAAGATACGAAGTCCACCATGGGGTACGTATCACCGATAGTGCACTCATTTCCGCCGCAGAGCTTTCAAACCGGTACATCACAGATAGGTTTCTCCCCGATAAAGCGATCGATCTAATTGATGAGGCGGCTTCAAAGCTTAGGATAGAGATAGACTCTATGCCGCAAGAACTTGATGAGATCGATAGAAAAATCAGACAGCTTGAAATCGAAAGACAGGCTCTTTTGAACGAGCTAAAAGCAACTAATTAAAGCAATCAATGCCTAAAGCAAAAACTGCAACTGCCAACAGAAAGTTTCCAAAATCTATAAAAAGCCAAAAGGCCAGAATGGAAGAGGTTTTGGATATTCTTTCCCGTAGATATCCAGATGTTACGATTCAGCTGGATCATTCCAACGCTTTTGAGCTATTGATCGCTACGATGCTTTCAGCACAATGTACAGATGCGAGAGTGAATATTGTTACAAGATCACTGTTCGCGAAATACCGCACCCCGCAGGATTATATTGACGTAGAGCAGGTTGAGCTTGAAAAGGATATTTTCTCCACAGGCTTCTATAAAAATAAAGCTAAGAATATACAGGCCTGTTGCCGTAAACTAATTGAATTACATAATTCAGAGGTGCCAGGCGATCTTAAATCTCTTATTGCCTTGGATGGAGTGGGCAGAAAAACTGCGAATGTGGTGCTTGGCCACGCCTTCGATGTGCCTGGTATCGTGGTTGATACCCATGTTAAGCGTATATCAAACCGCCTTGGGTTTACTGAAACTGATGATGCAGTAAAGATAGAATATAAATTACAAAAACTGATTCCTTTGGAGCTATGGGTTATTTTCACTCACTACTTCATTAACCATGGCCGCAATACATGCGTTGCCCGTAAACCAAGATGCGGCAAATGTGAAATCGAGTACTTATGTCCATCTTCAACAGTTATTAAAACAGCCGACCCGCAATAAGGATTCAGATCAATATTTTCCAGTAAACTCAATTGATTCTTTAACTGACTCGAATGTATCTGTCATCACTTGGTATTCTCCCTTCTTTCCATAAGCATAGAATACAAGGATATTATCATTCAAATTCGTAATACCTTTCTCAAGTAAATTTACAGGATCGGTAGGCCTGGATTGTGTTTCTATCAAAAACATCATAAAGTCAATACCCCCGTATTTTTTGAACTTCCTCTGTTTGATTTCATAAGTATGCATCCCCATACCTGAATACAGAGTTTCCTTTTCAAATGATTCCACTATCTCTTTGGGCGATTTACCTTTATAGTGTTTATCCAAGTCATTATAGAATACGAATTTGATACCAATAGGGGACTCATCTGGTCTGGATTTATACTTTTTTGGGATACAGTTTAATCTGGTAATACCAGCATCTTTCTTCGTGATCGCAGTCCAGTCATCAGGTATTTTTAAAGTAAATGCCTCTTTGATATCATTTACTTTGTAGTAAGATTCCTTCCCTTTATTAGTAGCTGAGGATCCTAAGATGGTACTTATTCTCTTTGTGTCATTCTCTGCCAAATCCATCTTGCCTAATTTTTTGTAAATCTCTGATCTCTTCTTTAAATATTCTATCGAAGGATCAAGATTGATCGCTTTACCATAACTAATAGCAGCGTTTTCCATTTTACCTGAGCTTGATAAAACATTACCTTTATGTGCGTACATTTCAGCGTTAGACAACCCTAAGGATAACGCTTTGTTTACATCTGCGAGCGAGTTTATATATTCATTCTTCTGTTTGTAGTATATACTTCTCTGATAATATGCATAAGCGTTATTATTCTCCAATTCGATGGCTTTATTAAAGTCCTTGATAGCGTTATCATCGATTGCTACAGATAACCAGGCAATTCCTCTGTTAAGATATGCCTGTGCATTCCGCGGGTTCGATTCTATAGCTTTGTCGTAGTAAAAAATACTCTCTTCACCAGTACCTGATTCATAAAGTATAAGGCCGACTATGTTATTGATATCAGCATTATTTGGATCTGTCTCAAGATAGGCTTTAAGATCTTCCAGAGCTTTTTCTCCGTTACCAAGATTAAAGTGAGACATTCCACGCCAAAGAATCGGATCGCCCTGCTTTATCCCTTGTTGTACAGCTTTATCATATAGCTCTAAGGCCCCTTCAAAGTTTTTTGCGCGATATAAATCCGCGGCTTGTTTCATTATCGGTTGGGAGTATACCGCAACTGATAACAGGGAACTTAAAATTAATAATGTAATAATTCTTAACATATACTTCATATTTATTGATCAGATTCGTTATTAATACGTAAACCAACTCTATATGGTTAATCCACCGATCAACTTATGACAAATAAATACTTAGTTCTTGCTCTTCTGCTCTTTTGTGGGATAAATACTTATTCCCAATCCGATAGCAGTATAATCCTATCTAACGATTCTGCTGAACAGCTTACTTCCGATATCAGACTTCTCAATCTTCAGTTAGCTACCATTATTGAACAGAACGATTCGCTCACCGAGTTCAATAATAAGCTCATCTCAAATAATTATATGCTGAACAACAAGCTGAAAGCTGAAAGATTCAGAGGCGAGTTGTTCGATGGAATCCTCTCAGAGCAGACTATGAGGTTTGTTTTTATGATGCTTCTGATCACTATAACCGGTGCTGTAATTGTGATCTATGCAGTGCGGGACAAAGGCAAACAGCTGGAGAGAAGATTTAACAAAGGCTTGGATGATATTACCAAAGCGAGTGTAAAAGGTACCAAGAGGCAAGTAAAACTTGAGGAAGAGCTCTTTACTTCACTGGCCAATATTAACTTTTCGTTAGGTAGGCAGTACTCCCACGATCATAACTACCTAGCAGCTGTCAATTACAGCTTGAAATCCGCGGATTTTATCCACAAAACTATAATTGATGATAAAGGAAATCCCAAAGACGGCTCATCTGGCATATCGATCAGGCTCTTAAGTCTTCTCATTACAGTACTTAGTTATATTGATTCGATACCAAGAACAAAAGAGGGAATAGAGAGCTATAGATCCCTTTTCCCTGATCTTATGGATTCTTTAGAAGAACTTACCCGAAGCCCTATAGCGGAATTGAACGCACAGGCCTCTGTCATCAGGGCTAAACTGATCGAGCTGGAAAAGCTATAAAAAAAAGCCTTGGTGTAATTATTACAACCAAGGCTATAGTTTCTTGACTTTTTAAGGAAGAATCATCCTTCTTCAGCCGGCGCCTCAGCTTCCGCTGGAGCTTCTTCTGTTTCAGGTTCTGCAGCTGCTTTCGCTTTCTCTTCCGCTTTCTTCTTTCTGTTTTCTTTTTGCTTAAAGTATCTAGCGTTGGCGTTTTCTTTATGCTTTTCTACTTTTTCGGCTATCTCTTCTTCAGAAACTCCTTTTCCTTGAAGGAATCTTTCGAGAAGTACACCTTCGTAGCTTAGGATTCTTTTTACTGTATCGGTAGGTTGCGCGCCCACACCTAACCAGTATATTGATCTTTCACGATCAACTGATGCAGTAGAAGGAGAAGTGTTAGGGTCGAAGTGACCTATTCTCTCTATGTAAGCACCGTCTCTTCGTGCTTTCTGATCCACGATAACTATATCGTAAACCGGGTGATGGATACGGCCTTTACGGCGTAATCTGATTTTAACCATTTTATTATAGGTTTATTATGTGTAACAATTGATAATTGTCTTGTATGGCATTTCAGCCAGCAATTATGGTTTTATTTCTTTTTTCTGCCCATTCTACCGCCCATACCTGGCATTTTGCCTAAAGCGCCTAAGCCAGACATCAGACGGGATTTCTTACCCTGCGTCATCATCTTCATCATCTTGTTCATCTCATCAAACTGCTTCAGAAGCCTGTTAACATCTTGTACACTTCTACCGCATCCCTTAGCGATTCGCATACGCCTAGAACCGTTGATGATTTTTGGGTTATTTCTTTCGGATTTT
This sequence comes from uncultured Hyphomicrobiales bacterium, assembly GCA_964462685.1. Classification (GTDB taxonomy): domain Bacteria; phylum Bacteroidota; class Ignavibacteria; order Kapaibacteriales; family UBA2268; genus CAYWYR01. The sequence continues at coordinate 75,540 of CAYWYR010000003.1, forward strand.
GTCATAGAGTGAATGATAGACTCAACTTTTGTGAAAGCTCTGTCATCTACTTCTAAGTTTTTCATTCCCTTATCCATTCCCGGCAGTAAACCAAGCAGGTCTTTCAGGGAACCCATCTTTTTAATCATACCCAGCTGATCGAGGAAATCATCGAGAGAGAACTGATTTTTACGGATCTTCTCTTCAAGTTTTTGAGCTTCCTCTTTGTCTATCTGTGCTTCAGCTTTCTCCACTAGGGTAAGTATATCACCCATACCAAGGATACGAGAAGCTATCCTCTCCGGATGGAACGGTTCCAGAGCGTCAGATTTCTCACCAGTACCGACAAATTTAATCGGCTTACCAACAACCGATAGAACCGATAGGGCAGCACCACCGCGAGTATCACCGTCAAGTTTGGTAAGTACAACGCCTGTAAGCTCTAATCTATCATGGAATGCCTTAGCTGTATTGACCGCATCTTGGCCTATCATTGCGTCACAGACAAAAAGAGTCTCTGTTGGCTCTAGCCCCTTTGCAAGACCCTCAACTTCTGCCATCATCTTTTCGTCAATTGTCAAGCGGCCAGCCGTATCGACTATTACAGTATCTCTGGAGAACTTCTTAGCATAGGCTACTGCTTTTTCCGCTATATCAAGAGCGTCCATATTTCCTTCTTCGGTGAAGACAGGGATCTTGTTCTCTTTACCTAACTGGATAAGCTGATCTATTGCGGCTGGGCGGTAGATATCACAGGCTACAAGTAGTGGCTGTCGGCCTTTCTTGCGGAGATTACGTGCGAGTTTACCACAGAATGTTGTTTTACCGGAACCTTGAAGTCCTGCAACAAGGATTACAGTAGGGGGTTGAGGGCTTGTAAGAAGCTCACTTCTTTTACTGCCCATTAGCTCCACTAACTCATCATGAACTATCTTAACTATGAGTTGATCGGGACGAAGCTTACCTTTAACCTCTGTTCCGAGAGCTTTTTCCTTAACATCATCGGTGAATTTCTTAGCTACTTTAAGATTAACGTCAGCTTCTATTAAAGCTTTCCGTACATCTTTTAGTGCCGCGTCAATATTATCTTCCGATATTGTTGCCTGGCCTCTGAATCTCTTCAGGGACTGCTCTAATTTTTCCTGTAAACTCTCAAACATCTGATATCTGGATATACTAAGTGATGGAAAAGTATGACTACAAATTTAACAAGTATCTATCAGTATAGCAAACCGAATAATAAACTATAAAACTGATTTAAGTCTCTTCAGCGATTATCTTTTCTGCTGTGCCACGAATATTCAAATAAAATGAATGACCTATCTCGTAAAAACTCTTTACTACCAATGCCAATAGATAATGAAAAAGGATAAACAAAAGCCATGTGAAGGGCAGAGCACCTATTCCGAGATTATCTTGATAGAAAATAAATTTGTGGGAATCATCAAGAAGGCTGCTTCCAAAAATCGTATCAATAGTTTCCACTATCAAAAACCAGGCATTTAGATAACCCGCCGAATCCTGAAAAATAATATCGAATATTATCATAAGGGTAACTGAAAACGCAGCTATATACCTTTTCTTTATATAGCGATGAGCAATACGTAATCTGAATTTCTTTTTCTCAGGCTTTTCCCTTATAGTATCCAATTCAAATACTCCCTAACCAAAATGTAGCTACCACGGGGCAGTGATCCGATATCTTTCTTGCCGTGACCTCATTCATACTTGAATAGAAATCATATACAAAAAGACTTTGATCTAGATAGATTCTGTACATTGCAGGGCTAAGAGCTATATGATCTATCATATCCCAATCAGGATTCTTACAGCTTTCAAGCGAATCAGTCAAAAATCTAAGCCTTGAAGATAATTCCGATATATTTGTCGATTTGCGATTAGGGTTGTCATTCATATCACCGACTATCATAAAATTATACTTGCCAGCGGATATCATGGAATCTACATATCTGGAAACAGCTGCTGATTGCTTTCTCCTTAATTCAAAACTCAGTTCACGTTTCTCAGGGGTATCGTCATACCTGCTGGTTGATTTAAAGTGAACCGACATCAGCTCGAAATCCTTTCCGGCTTTGGAGGCATTGATAAGAAGACCCGGTCTAGTTCTTCCCTCCATCACATTTACAGGCATATACAGCGATATTTCGTCTATATTCACATTTGTTCTATGGATTATAGCATTATCCTGCGGGGCTTCTGTGTCGATCATTTTATAATCATACCCATCAAGATACTTAATAATCTTACGGAGCGAATTCTCATTTTCAATCTCTTGTAAGGCGAGCACGTCCGCTTCAAGAAGTTCTATAATATTCGCAATGTTTTTATGATCAGAATCAGTCCTGTCAATTCTATCATCATACCCATCGCCGAGCCATGCTATATTAAATGTTCCCACAGTAAGCACAGAGTCAGCCGGTAGGGTAGAGCTTCTGAACATGCTGTCTGTACTGTTCTCAGTAGCACATGCACTTATAAGCAGCAGGCTTATCGAATATAAAATGTACTTCATCTCATTTCCAAAATTGTAAAAAACTTTTAGCGATAGTTTTAGCCATCTCTGGGTTTTCGTTAAATCTTCTTATCGAATAACCATACCAGTCTTTACCGAAAGGTACGTATATCCTGACGTCATGGTTTTTTAGCAGTTCATCACGTTTGCTTTCCCTAACACCCAACAGCATCTGAAACTCATATTGCTCTTTACTTATATTGTTGTCCGATAAGAATTTTTCCGCATGTTCAAGTAGATCTTCATCATGAGTTGCTATGCCTACATAATATCCGTAATCGAACATTTTCTCAAGTAGCAGTTTGTAGTTATCCTGGACTTTTGAAAAATCTTTATCAGAGATTTCAGGGCTTTCAACATAAATCCCTTTGCAAAGCCTTGTATTCGGTTTATAATCCTTCAAGCTTTCAATATCACTCATTGATCTTTTAAGATAAGCTTGGATAACGAAACCGATATTATCATAACCTGATTCTCTGACTTTCTTATAGTAATCCAGGGTATCTGTTGTGAACGGCGAATTCTCCATATCAAGCCGTACAAATATGCCTTTAGAGTGTGCATAGGCTACGATTTCGAAAATATTCTCATAACCAAAATCTTTGTCGATACCCATACCTACACTAGTGGGTTTTACAGATAGATAGGTCTGCATCCCTTCAGATTCAATGGCATCGAGAACCATTTTCTGCATTGCAGTTTCTTTTAAGGCCTGACCTTTACTCGTTACATATTCTCCGAGCACATCAATTGTGGTCACACCGCCAGCCTTCGCATAATTTTGGGTCACTCTGACCGCATCGGTAATTTCTTCACCAGCGATATACTTTGATGCGAATAATTTAACTATTGGTTTAGGAACCAAAGGAAGTGTTTTTACTATCAGTTTATCAAGCATACATGATAATTATAAAGGTTTTTACAGAAATGGACAATCCAAGATAAAGTTATCCGGTGTTGATACAAAAAGAAACAGACCCCTATTTGAGTAGAGGTCTGTTATAGTTTACGATATTAATGTGTTTATCTTTTGATTATTACATTTTGAGAGGCACTTCCTGTCTCATTTCCTATTACTAAGGTGTAATTACCTGAAGGTAGATTTTCCACACTTATCTCAAAAGTATTGATTCCCTGGCTTGTATTTACGGTTCTTTCATATAAAACCCTTCCAGTTAGGTCTATTATCTGTAAAGTGTTTTCCAGAATACTGTATGTATTATCAAACTGAACATCTATCATATCAGATGCTGGATTTGGAGATACTGAAAGTGTACCGATATTTCCAAGGTCATATTCAACACTTGTAAGAGGGCAGTCATCTACTATTAGATTTATCTCTTGAAGTAGGATATCATCTCCATCTGAGGTATTTACTGCAAATAAAGCCAGTTTGTAATCATCCTGTAACCCTGTTGTTCGCACTTCAGGCCATTCATAACTGCTAACTTCATCAACTTTTAAGTTTAGATCTGCAAAACCAAGATTTCTATATGTATTACCGCCATCTGTAGAATATTTGATATTAACCATATCAACATATTCAGTAGCGAAAGAAATATCATATCTTACTGATCCCTCACAAATAGTATCATTATTCACTGGTGTAAGGAAGATACCGTCTTCTTTGCCTAAGTCTATTGACACTATATCACTCAATGAAGAATTACCTACCTCAATTACCCTGATTAGCACATCACCAACAAAATCATCAGGTGCGTCCCAGCTAATAGAGTTATCTGTTGTTCTACCGATTTCTTTCCAATCGCTACCGTCATATTGGTAATCAATCTGGAAATTATTAACAAGATTATCTTCCCAGGTTATTAGATAATCTATCTGTTGCCCAACTGGCTCATCTTCTTCAGGTGCTGTAATTGATACGAATCTGTTCTGTACCCTTACACCTAACAGCGATCTATCATAAAGCTGAGTATCAGGTTGCCTATCCCCAGATTTGTATATCTCGATTTGCAAATCGCTTGTTTCAACACTTGGCACTACCCAGTTATAACCACCTAAACTAGCGTCAACATTTTCAGCGATTGTGATCCAGTCGCCGCCGTCTATTCTATATCGGAGATCAACAGAACTGATTCCGAAACTTCTCCACTCGATCTCCTCTGTCCCAGGAGACATAATATTTCTACCAAGGAAGTTAGTTAGTCTAACCACTGGAGAATCTGGATTGTTAACACATTGGGCTCTGCGAGCTGCAAACCCCAAATAGTTACTAGCTATATAAGGATGGAAATCATCTGAAACTCTACCACCGGGAGCGATATGACAATAACTCATTATTGTTCCTCTTTGTGGCACTTCTGCTCTAGGCCTTCTAAAATGCTGCCCAGATGTATAAGCATCACCCGTACCATTTCCAGGGCTTGTTGTTGTGACACATGTATCTCTAACATCTGATTGGGGATCAACTACGAACCAGTATCTATTATGCGTATGAGGTACACCAAATAAATGCCCTAGTTCGTGGGCTGTAGTGTGGATATCGCCAGAATTATCAAAACTCGGCTCTCTATAATCATAAGCTATACCAACAACACAATAGCTTCTGTTCTTAATACAGAAGTTTCCTCTCCTAGGTTCACCGCTCATTGCTATACCAAGTATATTAGAACCGTTATCTGCTGTAGAATTATTGAATAGAACAACAAAGTGGCTTCCGTCAGTTCTGTTATTCCAAATATCTGGCATGCGATTTAGCTTTACGCTTGCATCTGCTCTATTTCCAGCTAACTGTATATCGATCATCGGGTCATCTGAGCCAAACTGCTCTATGGTAGCTAATCTAAACCTCACATTGGCCTGTCTCTCATATATTCTGGAAGTCATGTCCATTACCTGAACCATGTAAACCATGCATTGTTCAAATATTACTTCAGCTTCAGGTGAAAACTCCCAATTGAAGAATACATCTAAATCATCTACATCGGGGTTACTGTTAAGAGCACCTTCACGGGCAGCGACTCTTCTTAAATAATCATAAGTACCAGCGGTAGAAATTACAACCTCAACAAATCCTTCGGCATTTTTTTGCATATCAAGGTCTTTCTCATTTATCTCCGGTATTTCTACGCTATCAAAATCATCTTCCTCAACACCACAGAAAGTTATCCCGTCAGAACCGTCCAGTACTACGTTTTTCTCTTTGATCACGTGAATATTCTGGCCTGTTTGCTGGCTGAAAACCTCACCGATATTGTATGTTTTAGAATCAGTTACTATTGAACCAGATAGCCTACCTTTGAATTCAGTTAAATATACGTGTGAATTTTCCTCACCTTTCAGATATCCATAATAGGAATCTATCTTTGGCATTTCAACAACCTTACCGCGGACTTTGAAAGTAGTTCTCTCATCATAGATTGGTTTTGTTTTCACAAGTACAAGATCGGCTTTTTTATCGCTAGCGAATTGAAAATCTTTAATGACAAGATTCTTATTATCACCCGAGAAAAGAATATCAGCTTCAATTCTATCCATTTCAAATTGATATAACTCATTAGCAGATAATGCTACATCAAGATATTTGCTATCGCTTGATTTCAGAGGGGTGAATAGAGAATTATATTCTATGCTAACTGATTTACCAGTGCTTACAGCGTCAACTGAACTCAATCTTTCATAATCTGAGATCTTATCTGTAGCTACTGACATACTTGCCGTTGCAAGGAGCAATGCAAGAATTTGTAGAAATTTCATAACGTTACCGATTTATTTATTTAAACTTTTATATTTCTTGTTGATTTTTGATACTACCTTTGTGTGTATCGTTTTAGGGTCTCCGTCTGCTTCCAAGGTGACAAACCTCGAATTGTTTTTGGCTAACTCTTTATAACCAAAAGCCACTTTATCGAAAAACTCTTTTTTCTGAGCTTCCATTCTGTCTTTGATATCATTTTTTCTTCTTGCTTTTGATACTTCCCAAGATACATCAAAGAAGAAAGTGATATCCGGTACTAATCCAAAGCTTGCCAAATAGTTTGTCTTTTCAATAGCTTCTAGATCAATACCACGCCCATATCCTTGATATGCTGTTGTGGAATCATAATACCTATCACAGAGAACAATTTTATTTCTGTCTATAGCAGGCATTATCACTTTTTTTGTAAGATCGGCCCTAGCGCTTTGGAAAAGCATTAACTCACTTATCGGATCTATATCCAAAGTTGAATCTAGAAGAAGCTCTCTTATCTTTTCCGAAAAGTTCGTGCTACCTGGCTCCCGAACAGCGATTATTTCCCTGCCCAAATCCTTTAATAATTTGTAGGCCAGTTCCATTTGGGTTGTCTTGCCGCAACCGTCTATACCTTCAAAAGTAATGAACATTTTATTTTTAAGACACATCAAACGTGCAAAAGGTTACTTATTTGCTTAAAACTACCACAAATTCACCTTTCAATAGGTTGTTATCAGTTTCCAAGATAGCTTTTACTTCCCCAACAGTGCCCCTGATATGCTTTTCATTAAGCTTCGATATCTCTTTGGCCACAGATACATTTCTATCTTTGAGTCCTAGCTCGCAAAAAGAATCAAAAAGTTTCTTTATCCTGTGGGTTGATTCAAAAAAGACGCTGGTATGAGTAATATTATTGAGATTGTTTATGAATGTCATCCTACCTTTCTTCTGAGGCACAAAACCCAGGAATTCAAATCTATCTGTCGGCAGCCCAGATGCCGCAAGTGCCGAAGTTACACTAGAAGCACCTGGAAGGCTGACTATCTCTATGCCGATGTCCCTGCACAAGTTTAGTAGCTTATACCCTGGATCAGAGATAAGAGGCGTTCCAGCATCCGAGACCAACCCAATATCGTCACCGTTCTGCAGTATTTTAATGAGTCCGTTCACAGAAATGGCTTCATTATGTTCATGGTGGGCGTACAGATTTTTTGACTGGTAATTTATATCCAATAAACCCAATAGTTTTTTTGTGCTTCTGGTATCTTCACATGCAAGATGATTCAACTCTTTTAGTATCCGCTTCCCTCTGATAGTAATATCCTCGATATTACCGATAGGTGTTGGTATGATATACAGCTTTCCGTTTTCTGGCATTATTAAGACTCCTAAAGCCTCTTTGATTTAAAAAATTCAGATAAGATATCAGAACATTCCCGCTCCATAATACCACCGTAAACTTTTGGGCGGTGATTCAAGTGGTAGCTCGGGAGGATCTGAAAAACTGATCCGCAAGCTCCAGCTTTGCTATCATAAGCACCAAAATAAACCTCAGATATTCTCGACAGCCATATTTTACCTGCACACATAGGGCAGGGCTCTAGGGTGACAAATAATTTAGCACTATCTAAATACTTGCTATTGCAATCACTTAACGCCATATCTATTACATTTGATTCCGCATGCAATGTTGCATTAGAGTTTTTGTCTGTCAGATTATATGATGAATAAATTTCTGAACCTGAGAACAGCACAGCACCCACAGGCACTTCATCGTTATCAAAAGCTAACTTAGCTTGGCTGAGGGCTGAGCTCATATATTTATCTATATCGGAACGGTTCATGGTTAACAAATTTACAACAGCTACGTCTTTTGTTTTGTGTACTCACTATTATTGGAAAAATAATGAATAGAAAAGTCGCTATCGCTTCCAAAGACGGTAAACATATACTCGGTGCTTTTGGTTCTATCAAATATTTTAAAGTATATGATATCAAGAACAATGAAATAGTAGGTGAAGAAGTCCGAACTCTGTATCAAGATGATGCAGGATCAGCTCTGCCGGATATTTCAAAAAAAGGGGAAGGGCCGGGCAATCTACCTTTCAACCTCGGAGTCTTTGACGCAGGTAAAGAAAAACACATGAAAATGGCAAAATCAATATCGGACTGTGATACAGTTATTGCCAGAAAAATGTGCGCGAACGCAAGAGATTCTATCGTGCAATTCAATATGCAGCCATTCGAGACAAACCACTCAAAATTCGATATAGCGATAGATGAATTCCTTAAAGGTGAGCTTAAAGACGAAAAGAGTACTTGATAGTACTCTTTTCAGTAAAGCTAAAATCTTGCGGTTATCAGGTTACTGTTCCATAAGGTCGTTTTCATCTAAATCGCATGCTCTTTTGCCGCCTGCAAGCTCTACTATTTTGTCATCATAGTGATCTGCTATAAATGCCACTACTTTCAGTGAGTTCTTGAATTCATCCCTGTTCATATCACTGCCCGTGATACTGTGAGAAAATGTAATCGTATTATCAAAAAGCAACCCAAATGCACCGAAGTGCAGTTCAGTGTTCTTTCTTAAAAGGAATGCAAGTATCTCGGTATTGATCTCGCAACCGCTAACCACCTGAGAGAAGCACTCGATACAAGCTTCCTTGTCGGTAAACGGCCTTACCGTTATCATTACTATCGTAGAGCCGTGCTCAACAGTGAATGTCCTGTTTTCATAATCCACAAAGTCCGGATAGGTTTCCTTCAGGCATTCAGCAACTGTTGCCGTTATCCTATCCATTACGGAATCAGGGGTAGATTGGGGAAGTGGGTTATGATCATCCTGTATTGCTTTGTCTATAACTGCATCTACACTCATTGGTCTCCCTCCGCTGATTTAAGTTGTTTAGGTTCTTTGCTTTCAAGAAGTCCCATTTCTTTTTTCATGGCCTCAAGCTCATCAGAACTGCTTGTCGCACCCAACGCTTTGAATTCATCTTCCAAACTTCTATCACCTTCCGAGAGTTCCGAGAAAGCCTCAGCCTCAGCTTCGGTCTTTTCTATCTTACCTTCTAACTTATCAAACTTAGAAAATGCGTCACTACCGAATCCCGCAGCATTCTGTGATAGCTGCTTTTGGGCTTTCGCCGCCTGGGATCTGGCAATCAGGGTTGACTGGCGGGTTCTCGCTTCATCCAGTTTAGATTTTAGCTGGTTCAACTGATCCCGAAGCTTAGCAGTGGTTTGGCTGGCCTGCTGCACTATAGGTTGCAATTCCGAAGCGTTTTTGTCCGCTACTTTCTTTTTTTCTAAGGCTCTCATAGCAAGATCTTCATTACCAGCAGTTAGGGCTTGCCTTGCTTTCGAATCCCAATCCTGGCTCTCACTTTGGGCTTTCTTAAGTTTCCTTTCAAGCGAGCGTTCGTTCGCTATAGCCTGCCCGACAGAAAGAGTGGCTTTGTTTACGCTTTCTTCCATCTCGAGAACCATTTGCCGAAGCATTTTCTCTGGGTTCTCGGCTTTGTCCAGAGCGTCATTGACATTGGACTTAAATATATCAGCAATCCTACTGAATATACTCATTTGCACTTTCCTATTATATGATGGGTGATTTATCCATAATACGAGCTAAAGAAAAAAAGTTGTACCTACCGATAACTTTAACAGTATTATATAGTAATCAAACAACTACTATCGTAAAGCGTTTTAACAAAAACATCTAAGATCAATTATTAGGTAGAATATGAATATAGCAGATATAATGGGTAAAGTCCGCAATATGCAGGACGATATGAAGAAAATGCGCGAAGAGCTTGAATCAACCGAGATCACGACCGAAAGCGGTGCAGGTCTAGTAAAGGTGACAATGCGCGGCGACAACAAACTAATCGGTATCGATATCGATGATTCTATTCTCGATGATAAAAAAATGATGACCGATTTAATCATAGCGGCCGTAAACAGTGCTCAGGAAAAAGTACAGGAAAAGCTTAACGAGAACATGAAATCCCTTCAAGGCGGATTGCCGAATATTCCAGGTATGGATTTATTCAAATAATCTTTTAAATTCGCAGTCAATTTTAGGAAGGAATCTTGTCCGTTCAGTCTGATATACTCGATGAGTTAGTCAAATATTTCAGTTCCCTGCCCTCCATAGGCAGAAAAACAGCTACACGCTTGGTTTACCATATACTCAGGCAAAACCCTCAGTTCGCATCGGATTTCGGTACAGCCTTGTCCACCATTCACAGTAAAGTCTTACTATGCAATAGCTGCTATAATTTTACTGAAACAGATCCTTGCATTATTTGTTCGGATCCTAAAAGGAAGAATAATAAACTCTTGGTAGTGGAACAGCCAAGTGATGTTACCTTAATCGAAAGAACCAAAGAGTTCAAAGGCAGATATCATGTTCTTCACGGCGTTCTTAACCCACTGGAAGGCATTGGGCCACAAGACCTTAAGCTAAGGGAGCTGATATCAAGAATGTCGGATACCGATGAAATAATTATAGCACTTAATCCGACAGTTGAAGGTGAGGTAACTGCTCAATATCTATCTAAAATGATAAAACCACTGGATGTCAAAGTCAGAAAGATAGCCTCCGGAATACCTATGGGCCACCAGTTGGAGTTTTCCGACGACGCAACACTCGCCCGAGCCATCCACGGTGCTACCGAGTTATGATTTATTAACTTGATAATATAGAACAAGCCAAAGAAACCATATCTTTAAGATTTAGATTATGACAAAGGATCGTAAAAAATATATTTTTAATAATCTAATTCTAGCCATTGTTTTGATTAGCACTGCTTGTGGCCCATTTGATACCAGAAACCCAGAAGAACCAGAAACTGGTGGTGCAGTATTTCTACCACAAACATCGTGGGAAGCTGTAATTACCAACTTGGAAAGATCATTCGTATCGCTTGCTACTGAAAACTATATTCAGGCCTTGGCGGAAGACCCACAGTTCAACTTCATACCCTCCGCTGAAGCCACCAACTCCTTTCAAGGCATTTTCGAGGACTGGAGCGTATCAGGCGCCGAACGGAGATGGTTCCTTACGATGCGCTCTAACATACCCGAAGGACTTAGTCCCGATCTTACTCTCTATCCGGCCGCACCTCAGTCATTCGCAGATTCGGTGATATATACAGCCGGCTATACTTTGAATATCCCGCATCAGGCAGATAATGTAGCAAATCAGTTCAAAGGGAGACTTCAGTTCACTATTTCTCGGGATGAGCAAGCTAATTGGAGAATCTCCTCATGGATAGATCAATCATCTGATTCTACTTTGATACCAGAGATACCGACCTTCTCCCACCTAAAAGCTGGATTCTTCAACTGAATAGTAAATCTTACATATTATGGGCTGTAATATGTATTATCGCGATTACTTTCCAAGCATGCGATAATCCATTCGCACCTAAGCTCAGGGAAGGTGAAGGCGGCGGGCTAGTAGTATCGGATCAGATGACTGTGGAAGGCGTTTTCCAGAACTGGCGATACTCCTATATACTTCGTGATACTCTTGTTTATGGCAGGCTCCTACATCCGGACTTCACCTTTTCATATACTGACTTTGAAGATGACGTGCCTGTAGAGCGAATACTCATCAGGCAGGAAGATATGATCGTTACAAGCCGCCTATTTACGAACACGGATAATATCGACCTGATATGGAACGATATAGTTCTGGATTTCGGAGATTCCGTGCAGCGTACGGTTTCCCGAGGCTTCAACCTTCAAGTATATTTTCAGCAAAACAATATAGAAAGAGTCCAGGGTAGGGCAACGGTAAGCCTTGTCCGGCCAAATACATTAGAACCCTGGCAGATTCTCCAATGGATAGATGAAAGTAATATCCAGTAGGGAAGATAAAAAAAGCGAAGCCATTTTTAGACTCCGCTTTATACTTAGTATTTCTATAGATCAATTTAATTATTTATCGATTAATAATTGTAACGTTGTAACGATTTTAGCATCACTATATATTAAAATACTATACGCTCCATTATTAAGCTCGCTGTTAATAAACAATGAACCTATTGATTGATCTACAGGACTTATTATCCTAGATAGAATCAATTTTCCCGTAATGTCTACGATTTCGATAAGATCAAACTCCACCTCTGAAGCACCAAATTTAATTTCAAAATTACCTTGATTAGGATTCGGAACTATTGCAAATAAAGCTGATTTATCGTTTTGATATACACCTTGTTTAAATGGCGGTGGATCAGGACTGTCATTATTTATTTCGATATCGTTATTTTGCGGATCGTATCCGATATTGTTCTGTATATGTTGCTGTACGGTTTTTTCGCAGATGATATTGTCCTGGGAGTCCCTGAAGAGGAACTTGATATCTACGATTGTGTCGTTACCTACGTATCCGTTGTAGTAACTGGTGATTTTGATTTCCTTACCGGACAGATCTTGTGCAATCGTAGCATTTGTATCAGGTACAATTGATTTTATACTACCATCATGAAATTGTACATCAACATTTTCAAAACAGCTCAAATCAACCGAGTCAGGTATTGTGTAGCCATTAAAGTATGAGATAGGAGCGCCACCTATGGGATCATCTGTATTTTTTCTACTGGATATAATCATACTTTCTATCAAAGAACAGCAATCTTTACAGGTCGGAAGTGTAATATTGCTTTTAAGATCACATCCTACATATGTACCATCAATATAGTTACCAAAGCCAATATCTATTGTTACATCATCTAAAGTATCTGCGATACAGATATCACCTATTTTAAATGTATTATGGTATATAGATAATTCACTATCTAAAACACTAGTCAAACTGTCTTGTGTGGAAGCAAATTGACCACTGATTGAACTATTTAGCCAAGTAATGTTGCCTGTCTCAGTCCCGGATGCTCTTATGAAAATCGGTGTTGTAATTTCGCAGTTAGTATTGCCTTCTATCTCAATACTATAACAGCAGCTACCATCGGGAATAACCTTAAAAATGAATTGATCCGTATAATCACAGATATCACATCCATATTCGCTTTCGTAATCTACATCGAACACATTTCTTAAAGCAACTCTGAGGAATTTACCTTCTCCAGGTAGTAGCTCTATCTTAAGCGAATCTTTGAAATCATGGGTGATATCTGTTCTGTGATCCCATCTATCCTTACGCCACCACTGCCAATCTGTTCCATATCCAATGGAATCGTTATCAGAATTACCTAACTCAGTGATACTGAGATACTGTTTATTTATATCATAAATAGAATCATTTAGCATTATACTGATTTCTCTACACCCCATACGGTTGCGGTACATTGTTCTCCATTCTTCTTTGGTGTAAGTTTTTGAACCCCATAGATTTTGATGGCTAGAAATTGTATCGGTAAAGTAATCCCACTCATAGCCTGAATAGAAATACGGTGTAATGATACCGTTTATATCTTCACGGATTAGAGGGTTTGTTCTCCTGTTCAATATACCGAGATTATACACTGAATCCATGTTTGGATCATGTTTGCTGTCGGCGTGAATCATTATATCGTAAAATGATGAATCCTGAAAGTTATAAGCATGCGTACCTTCATAATCATTTCTACTCGGATGTTTTGTTCGGATGCTGTTTTCACTAATAAAATGTTGTAATAGATTTTTTGTCAATTGCGGATGTTGTTGATACCATTTTTTATAACCAAATGCCAAATGCGACTGTAGTTTTAAATTTAATAATGTATCCTGAACATCATCAATCCACATATATAATTTCCTGAGTTCAAATCTTTGGGACTTTCTACCCATAAAAATTTTGTTTGCTGGTCTATCATGAAATTTAGCTAAAGTATCTAAAGGGGTTAGGGGAAAACCAATCAATGGTGCGACTGTACCGTCAAATACAGGTATATCGTTAGGAGTAGTATAGAAATCAGAACCTAATAAATCGGAGCTCAAGTAATCAAAACTTGACTTATTCATCAAATCATTAACCTTATTTGTAGAATCTGGGTCACCATAAGCAATCCAAGGCCCATTAGACATTTGCGTAAGGTTTGGAGCATCACCGATTTGTCCGGTTTCTGCTCCATCAAAAAGCAAACCTTTTGCACCTAACATTATTGCAGACATCGAATATGCTCTAAGTTCTGATGAAGTAACAGGTCTTCTGGAGCTATACAATCCAATTTGAGGTATCTCATTGGGATATATATAGTGGTTTGTTTTTGAAATATGGCCATGATACCAATTGTGAATAAAAAATTGTGCCCACCATATATTATCATTAAACAAGTGATTTCTTCCTTCATTTTCATCAAAATATACTTTATAGTTATAATATTCAAAATGTGATAACCATGAAACTTTGCCATGATTATTATCTATTGAATTCATGTAGTTATATTTATCCAAACTGTCAGGATTATCTCTAAAAAAAGTAATATTTTTAGAATAACTTTTATCAGATAAAAAGTCCTCATAATGGCATTCTATAGAATCAGCATCAGTATATGCATAATTGAAGGTGTCCTGTTTCCAACCAGTATAGCCATTCCTTACTCCGAGATGAAATGTTTCTTCGTTCCCGAAACCTGGTCTTCTGGAATATGGTGCTGGTACATCACCATTAACTTTTGCTAAGCTATACCAAACAGTGGGTGGATTCATCAGATGATTAAATCTTTCAGCCATATACGTACCATTTTCTGTAGCTACAATATTACCTACTAATTCAGTATAATATTTCCATCCTAGCCATTCTTGAAAACCGACTTCGACAAAAGGATCTAATCTATGAAGTTTTATATTTTTTGATGTGATATCACTTTTTACAAATGTATCAATAGCGGTTTGAATGTTTGAAGTAATAAGATCGTCGAATTCACCTTCTAGGAATCGTAATGTATTTGGGGTTTCTAACCGAATCCAATCTATTGCTACTTGTGTTGGATTTCCAGTTCCTAAATACCTTATTTCGACTTGCATTTTTGTGATTAATGTATCATTATTTGTCGAAATTGCATTATTTTCTGTAGCTAACTCATAGTTGAATGTTGGATAATTTTGAATCTTAAACTTTCCACAAAGAAAAGACCCTCTTATTGTGATATCCCTGCCTAAAGTATCATTTATTTTTGGTAACATTCCTTTAGTTATAATAATTTTGTCAGCACCATTACCAAACATCATATTTTGGACTCTACCTCTGTGATATCCTGTTGTACTATCAAGAGATATCAATCGATCATCTATCTGCGGACTAATCGGTACACTATCAAATTTTATATAGCCACTATTTTCTGTGATTATACCAGGCTGAGATTCAGTATAATAAAAATACTTAATTCTCAATTCGAGCGATTGGTCAAAGTCTTCATTATGATTGGTTATATTATCAAGCCTTCTTAAATTAATAGAAAGATAATTTTTTCTACGGCTCATGAGATCTAGATTAGCATTTAAAGATATATCTACAATATTAGGTTTGATTTCTAATGTATCATCATAAACATCATTTCCATAATTCTTTCAGCCAATAAATATTTGTCGTCAGGCCAAGATTCTGCTAATACCGTATCTCCAATCATTTGTGCACCGCCGACAATTAGTCTGTCAAAATTTGGATCTGAAGTACTAATAGGTATAGTGCCTTTTATTTTTCTGAATCCAAAAATTGCTCCAGTGGTATCATTTTCTTTTTTATTAAATAACATTGGGTTAGCATTATCTACAAGTAGAGTTGGTTCAAATTGAATACAATAAGCATTCAGTAAATTGGCTCCCCCATGGCTAGTTGGATTAGGAATAAGTGATACATAAGTGTTAGGTTCTAAGTTTCGTATTTTAAGTAGAGATTCAAACCTAACATCTACATGATTTGATTTGGATTCTCTGTTAAACTTTGTTGGTGCATCCCAATGCCATCCTCGAATTATAACGCTTTGATCAAAATAAGAAGAATCAGCATCTAAATAAGTTGACGTACCATTCCAATCGAATTGATGTTTTTTAGGTCCTAATGTCTGAGAGTTTAAATTTGTGAAACATGAGACTATAATTAGAAAGCATATAAATTCAATCAATATATTTTTTTCTCTGCATACCTTACCCCCTTTATAGTGTAGCTAATAATTAACTTATCATTTAATTCATAGTAGGATAAAGGTATATTTTCACCGGCATGTAATTCTGAGCTCTGATAAATTATTTTTCCATTAATTTCACTAATTAAAACATCAGATAAATTGTCTAGCGCTGTCAAGACTAAAGATGATCCATCATTAAGCAGTCTTGTATTAGGCTCTTCGGGTAATTCATCTATGTCAGTATTTGTATAGCGATATAAAGATGCAGATTTTATATAACTTGATACTAAATAGTTTTTGTTTACAAAATCTGGGCTCCATTTGAGACCGCCTGAATAATATAGCTCTTCACCATCTGGGAAGCTGTATATTCTTACAGCGGGCCACTGACTACTTCCGCAAAAATTGACTGCCCTCCCGTCATTTAATATGAATACTGCCTCATTTGGCTCAGTATTCTGTTTTTCGAAAACGAATTCTTTCGATAAAATATCATAAAAATATACAGTGCCGAATTTCAGATCTGACCCTATTATTGATTTTGTGGTCGCTAAGGATAAATATCTGGAATCCTCTGATATGCCGATATGATTTGGCATAAGCGCATTGCTTTTTTCCCCAAGTTCTTTTTCCTGCCAGCGGCTAAAAAGTGTATCGCGTTTTGAAAGATCGGAAACATTCATCAGAAATAGCCCCTCTATATTATAGTTGGAAGCAAGCTCGCTCTTTGTATAAAGCACAAAATCCCCGGTTGAAGTTATGTTGGACATCATCGGATAGACTGGGCGCTGTCCGAGTTCTTCGGGTATCGTAAGCGTTTCCAGTTTCTCGTCTTCACCTGTTAGGGGATCCCAACGGTGAATAAGATAAGTTTCCTTGTTACCGTCATACTCCATTATCCTTACATAGATATAGTTCTGATCAGTGTGTGCCCATCTCATAGTCCTTTCATTACCTTCTAGCTCTCGGGTCTGAATGATCTCTCCTGTTTCTATATCCCAGGTAGTAAGCCCACCTAAACACCTTCCGACTATTATATTATGTTCTTTAAGAATATACAGCTCCCTCGAGAGACTCGGGCAGTACCCTTGCTGAAACGACATCAGTTTCTTACCATCGGTAATATCGACCTGAAAGATTACTCCATCGTTACTGGCCAGATATACAACTCCCGCCTCCTCATCTACGATAGCGGCATAAGGCTGGTATTCGTATTCCATCTCCCATATTTTCTCAAGTCCCTGGGAATGGGCAAATCCCACAGCCGCAAAAACAATAGCAGCTATCAAAAAAATCATGTTCATGACTAAACAATCCTTATATAAATAATAAAAATACCATAGTGGTGTTCTCTAATTTACTATAAACACTTTATAATAAATAATGTCTTACTCATTACTCATTACTCATTACTCATTACTCATTACTCATTACTCATTACTCATTACTC
>CAYWYR010000003.1:93371-189938 GCA_964462685.1 uncultured Hyphomicrobiales bacterium
ATTACCTATTACTCATTACTCATTATTAATTATTCATTACTTTCATGCGTTCTGTGGCATAGATTGCATATAGTGAAGATTATATTGTAGGATCACTGAAATAATTAGAAATATTTAGAAGTACTAAGTAGGAGAAAGAGAAATTGTGTTACATAAGTGGATTGAAGTAACTATTTTCTCCAGCTAGGAATTTATCAGAAAAGATGAACAGATATAAATTAAAGATCAAATTTAACTTTGGATTTCGCTAAGATTAAACATAAATTTGCGATGTTGCTTTTTCACAAAAGCAATAAACGGAAAGGTGCATGAGTGGTTGAAATGGCACGCCTGGAAAGCGTGTGTGCGGTTAGCCCGTACCGAGGGTTCGAATCCCTCTCTTTCCGCAGCAGCAAAGGGGTCTATATCGGCCCCCTTGTTTTATCTCTTACCTCCCGAACCTTCTAGGCCTTTCACCGCCGCTGCTAGCGGTATTCCTGATACGGTAGTTGAAGTTCAGCATCACGTACTGCGATAGGGTATTGTTGGACTCATCGGATATAAGGGTCTCCGTTATATTACGGTTGATGCTTTGGTTCTGCCCTAATATATCAAATACGTAAAGCGATATTTCCGCGGCATCCTTCTCCAGGAATTTATACCCGATAGACCCGTTCCAAATAGCGAATTGCTGATCGAATCCCTCTCCCAGACCGTCAAAAGCTGTATAACTTACATCAGATCTCAGTACGAACCCATCCCAAAACAATAGGTTTATATTACCCGATAGAGAGTTTTTCCAGTAATCGTTTTCAGGTATAGCACCGGCCGTATTGGTTGTGATATTATAACTGGGGGAGAAATTGAATGTAAAATCAACGTTCTCACTGATATTGGAAGACAGCCTTAAACCCACTCCTATATTGTCATTGTTATTAATATTATCAGCACCGTTAATTATACTTGGATTCTCACTATGAGAGTAATTGAGAGATAGATTTGCGTTAGATTGCAAAAGCTCTATCTGTTTACTAAGCCCGCTGGATATATTAACACTATAAGATTCTCCTAAGTTTCCATAAGTAAGGAACTGAGAGCCCGCACCCACATCCAAACCGTTCTCAATAGTCGTATCCCTGGCGAATACTCTAGTGATATTTCCGATAGTGTTCTCAGTAAAGCTCGCGTTTAGCTGAGTGAAGAAATTAAGATTGGTTTCAGTGTCGAAATAATTATAGTTGGCCCATAAGTAGTTGTTCATCTCCTGATCGAGCCGGCTATCGCCCTGCCTGATAGATAAAGGGTTACTATTATCTATCGCATCGTTCAACTGGTTGGCACTTGGCAGCCCGTTCCTTCTCCTACCAAATAATCTGATATTATTCTGACCCCAGTTATATCTGAAAAATACTCGTGGAGTGAAAGCTTCAAAAGTCCTTTCAAATTCGTTTGTTATTGGCAAGGTAAAACTATTGTCCATATCAATTCTTCTGTATTCACCAGTTATAGAGATAGTATAGTCTTTCTTTCCGTATCTGAATCCAGTCTCCCAACCGTATCTGTTATACTGCACATTCAGATCAGATGACTGGTTATTGATTACAGTGTTTCCATCTGCCGTTCTATCAAAAGTAACCTGCGATACTTCAGAGTTTTCTATCTCCGTGTTCGCTTCCATTGTAAGCAAAAAGTCATCCCAGAAAAGAGGCTCTGTATAATCGATTTCTATCTCATACTTTTGGGAGTTATTGTTTATATCCTGCCCTTGAATATCTTCTCGTAATATCAATTCTGGATTATTACCGAACTGGTTGATAAACTCATTATCCCCGTTGTTCTGGGTTGTCTCCACCTGAACATCTGTTTGGATAGTTCTGCCGGGTTTATCAAACTTATGCTGAAGCAGAAGTGTACCGGAAAACCTCTGCGCACTGTTATCACTTATATTTTCATTAGACGTGAAATTATTAAGCTCGCTATCGAAATCATCGTAAAACCCGTCTTGGGAAAAATCAGTGTCCGAGCCTTGCCAGCTAAATCGCGGTATAAATAGTATAGTGTTGGTAGTATCGATAGGGAATCTAAGTCTTCCGCTTATTCGGTGTTCTAAGTTATCATTAATAGATTGCTGATCGTTATCAAATTCATCCCCGTTAACATCAGGCCCTATATATTCGATATTCTGAATAGTCGTTCTGTCATTCTGCCTTAGAGAGCTAAGGTATGACATCGATATCTCAGAACCTTCGGTCCACTCATCGATATAGTTTACACCCCCGGAAAAGGTAGAAGTGATACCCTCGATACCACCTACCATGAATTCCGAAGTATTTGAATATCTGTATCTTCTTCTACCGCTACCGCCGTTGATCTGAGAAGCAGCAACACCCGAAAGATCTTCACTGGTAAAATTCACCCTATTGATATTATTCGCGTTACCGAGAAATGAAAGCCTTGTATCTCGGTTGAAATAATTTACCGCTGCGTTAGCCCCGAATCTATCGTCAGTTCCGTATCCAGCTCCCGCATTACCGAAAGAACCGCTCTTATATTCCTCCTTAAGCTTAAGATTGATAGTCTTTTCACTTTCCCCGTCATCTACACCGGTCAGCTCTGCGTTATCACTGTTTCTATCATACACCTGTACATTTTGGATAGCTTCGGCCGGGATATTCTTAAGGGCGGCGTTCGGGTCATTACCGAAAAACTCTTTTCCATCTACTAGAACCCTTTTAACTTCTTCCCCTTGGGCTTTCAGCCCAGTGCCGTCATTGCTTATCCCCGGTAGTTTGTTGACAAGATCGCCAGCGTCGGCATCCGGGTTCGTCTTGAATGCCTGAGCGTTGAACTGCACCGTATCACCTAATTGCTGCCCTGTAGCGGCCTGCCCCTCAACGGTTATAGCATCTGCCAAAGCGTCTATCTTGTTGAGTTTCAATAAACCTAAATCAGTATCATCTGGCAGATTGATTATCTTATCCGGGGATACATAACCTGGGCTTTTTACTGATAAAATAGCTTTGCCAGTGTACTCCGTTTCAAGATTGAAAGCACCGAGTTCATTAGCCGACCCTCCGACGATTACGGTACTATCGCTTGGGTTCAATAACCCGACCTTAGCATAAGGCAGTGGTTCATCACTGTCTATATCTACCAGCTGGCCATTGATTGTTGATGCAAATGAGATAACGGGTATTGATATAAATAAAAAAAGAATTGCGGGGCGCATGATTTAATAATTAGGATTTGAAAAACATAATGACGTGTATGGGTAACTAATGTTAGAAACAAATAAGTTTCATTATTAGTCGTAAAGTAGATTAAAAAGATATACTGAACTACTATGATCAAAACCGCGATAAATAAACTTGAAGATTCTTTTGATATCACAAAAAGCTTTATCGGTAAAAGATTTTTTGAACCCGTTAATGTAATTATCCAATGCTATAATGGATACGGTGATGAGCACTCTTTCAGATTGAGGGGCAGAGTGTTAGAAGCAGAACGCCACTTAGAAAACCCTGATAACGCCCATGACACAACCGCTATAGCTAAAAACTTTTGGTACATGCTAAAAAGATTCGAAAGCGATGAAGTGCCTGGAGTTATCGTAAATATTGATATTAACAACAGGACATATACTACCAAAACCGATAAAGAAGGGTTTTTCTATTTTGAGATAAACGAAAAGTTGGATAAAGGGTGGAATGAACTACTCGTATATTCAGATGGCAAACAATACAGGCTTGACGTCAGCAAAATCGAATCTAAAGGTTATGTACACATTGCCGATCCTAAAGCGGATTTCATGGTTATTTCAGATATCGATGATACCATAATGAAATCATATATCCCGACACCTCTGAAGATGCTGAAGGAACTTATCACAAACGGAGCAAGAAACCGAGCGGCTTTTGAAGGTACTGGAGAGTTCTTTCAAGCTTTGGCAAACTGTAATGACCTACCGGTAAGGCCACTTTTTTTTGTTAGCGGCAGCCCTTGGAATATTTATGATGTCCTGGAAGAATTTATAGAGTACAATGATTTCCCTAAAGCACCTTTGTTTCTAAAAGACCTCGGTATAACCGATTCTTATATTTTTGCCCCTGTGACAAAAAATCATAAATTAAGATACATTTCCGAACTCATGGAATTTTTCAATACTACTGATGTGATATTGATAGGGGACAGTGGACAGGAAGATGCGGAAATCTATACAGAGGCTATTAGAAAATACCCTTCCCGGATAAAAACAGTTTACATACGAGATGTTATCGAAGGCCAGAAGTCTGCACAATTTGAAAAACTGCTTCTGGAGATAAATGATATGGACTCCGAGCTGGTTGTATTTGAAAAAACAAATGAAGCTGCAAAGCACGCACTCGAAAAAGGATACATCGATAAATCAGGAAAAACTAAAATCGAAAAAATTCCTGAACAGGTCAAAAAAACTACTGCGGTCTGAAAATAACATCGAAGTTTACTTTATCAGGGAAGTTATTCCGGTACTTTATAAGATCACTATACAGTAATCTTGCTCGGCTGGAATCAACTGCTGAAAAATACACTCTTTGGCTCGCTGCTACAGTTGTTTTCCCAGAATCCCATACTGCTACATCTACCCAACCTTCAAAATACTCTGAAAATATTTCTTTGTAGTATATAGCATATTCCGGCTTTAAAGAATCTATAATACCCGGCATATACTCAGAAGCTTGTAGATGTTTGAACTTAGTCAACTCGTAATTTGCCAGACCCCAAATATCCAACAATTTAGGATCTGCGTAATATGCTATCGCTCCAATATCATTTATTCCCAAAGGCGATTTATCAAAAAGATTACTGTAGCTTACATAGTCAGCTATACTGATATGTTGATAGTATATGTCACTCTGTGCGTTCTTATGTATTTTAAATGTATAAGCGTTTCTATGTAGCAATGGCATTATAAATAAGATAGCGACAGTTGCAACTACTAATGAATCTTTGGTACTTTTCAAGTTTAGATTGTTCAGCAAAAACCTTAGTAGAGGGAAAAGACAAAGCCCAGCGATAAAAAGCGTATAATTTTCATAGCGATATAACCAATTTACCTGAGCAAATAAATGATGCAGTATCCCAATAGTAATCGGGAATACAAACAGCTTTATAAAATCAAAATCAGATTTTTTTTCGTTTTTGAAAAAACCGAATTGAATGAGAAGTATCAATGCGAATATTGCGAAAAGTGACTCATTCATGTATATGTTTTTCATAAATGAACCAATATGAAGGTATAAAGTATGTATTACACTACTGCCGGAATGTCCTTTCATCAAAAGTGAATTCGGGAAAAATCCCGAACCATTTACAATAGAGAAGAATCCATAGACTATCACGGGCAAAAAAGCCCAGAAAGACAGTGTTATTATTGGTTTGAAACGCTTGCATAAAAGCAGTACGAAACATAACCCTGCCACTATGAAAATACTTTCGAACCTAGTTGATACCGCCAGTATAATTAAACCAGGCAAAATCCAGTCAACTGACCATTTACTTTCATAAGTATTACCTAGATAAAAATCCTTTTTGAATATCCTATCAACAAGCAACAGAACTGTAAACAACTGTAAGGCATGTTCCATCCCCATAGCTGTAAGATTAAACAGAAGCGACCCCAGAACAGCTATCACAGTTGATATTCCGAGATATCTATCGTTTTTGGACCAATAACTGAATACATTTAGATAAACTATAGTAGCAAAAGCTATAACAGCATTAAAATATAAGGGTATGGTAGTGTCATTGCCAAAAATAGATATGAGCAATGCTAGTAAAATTGTAAAAAGCGGGGAAGAGGAAGTACTACTGAATTCATGGGAAGTAATTCCCCAGACACCATCAAACGCAAGGTTTTTAGCAATAGATAAATGTATGAAAGTATCATCCAAAGGATAAGCGAAAACCTCAGTATCAAAACGAAAGCCGGATTGAACCAAAAAGGCAAATCCGGCTATTGTCATCAAAAGATTTATCGTTAGATAAAGATATTTGTTATCCATTATGCGAGTTCTACATCTGTTGCTACGTCCTCACCTTCATCGTTCTGGGTTATCTTAAAGTAAACCTTATCTCCAGGCTGCAACTCGTTAAAGTCAACGTTGAGTACATCCTGAAAATGGAAGAAAAGGTTATTCGGTGGGAATTTTATAAATCCATAACCGTTCTTTATTGAAAGAACTGACCCTGTTTCAACGCCGTTACCTACATTATTATCATCATAAGAATCATCATAAGGTTCGTTGTTGTCAAACTCTTCCTTAGCGGTATTACGAATGTTTTTGGTACGGATGCCTCTGCTTTCCTTTTCAGAACTTCGATAGTTATCACGTGTAAAACCCGAGCCATAGCTACTGTTATAGTCAGCGCTGTTTTTCATCACGAAGAGATTATTGATCAGTGAGTCATCTTTATTCATTCTGTTGTTAATCACCTCATGCATAGCAATAGGAATCGTAGCCAGATCAAGCATTTCCTGAGATGTTCGGGTTACCTTCTCATTTCCGAAGTCATCGGTATATTCAAAATCCCAAGCCAGAAGCATTACTTTTGTACCTAAGGCATTCAGCTTCCTGATCAAAGGGACGTAATCGCCGTCTGAGGCAATCAAACAGATGAAGTCATACTTCTTGTAGAAAGCCTGTTCAAATGCTTCCAAAGCAAGCCATACATCCATTCCTTTTTCGTACTTCACACTTCCTATATGCCTGATTGGCAGGTAATGGGTTGTTACCCCCTCGGAGCTGAGAACGTCATCGAATACTCTATCATAATATAGCTGATTACCCTTCTGGTTAGCTTCGGATGCCGCTAATCGCCCCCTGAAATAATGGGCGTCAACTATTTGTGCCATACGCGTATTTGAGCGGTTGCCAACTGATTCCGCTGCTTTT
This sequence comes from uncultured Hyphomicrobiales bacterium, assembly GCA_964462685.1. Classification (GTDB taxonomy): domain Bacteria; phylum Bacteroidota; class Ignavibacteria; order Kapaibacteriales; family UBA2268; genus CAYWYR01. Next base: position 100,283 of record CAYWYR010000003.1, read on the forward strand.
GAGCGGATAAAATCATGCAGACCTTTTATACTAAGCCGGCTTTTACGTTCATGAAAGTAATTGTAATAATTACTGATATGATAAAGAAAGTTTCCGTCGTAAAATACCCCTATCTTAAGGAGTTGGTTTGTGTTGTCCATTCTGTATTATCTTATATAGAATTAAGAAAAATATAATAGTATGCCTAATCGAAGACTACAAATATAATGATCAGAGACAAAATCTTAAACTTATCTACAGCTGAACGAAGCCAACTTTTTTATATACTTTAGATAGAGTCTTTCTTGCCTTGATATTTGCTTTTTCTCTTCCGGCTTTCAAAATCTCTTTGATAGCGTTCTTATCTTCCCTTACAGTCAAATATCTCTCTCTGATAGGCGATATGTATTCCGCCATCTTATCACCCACCTCCGCTTTGAAATCCCCGTAACCTGCTCCCTCAAACTTACTTTCGATTTCCTTTACGGACAAACCGGTGGCTACCTGATAGAAAGTAATAAGGTTTGATATTCCTTCCTTACCCTCATCATCGGAAAACCTTACGGACTGGTCATTATCAGTTACAGCCCTCCTAATTTTACGCTTTATAGCAGCGTCATCATCATCCAGGAAAATCGTGGCGTTCTCGTTAGGATCGGATTTCGACATTTTTACCTTCGGATCCTGAAGGCTCATTATCTTAGCCCCGATCATTGGGATAAAAGGCTCAGGTATGGTAAAGGTAGGGCTATAATTGTGGTTGAATCTCTGTGCTAGATTTCTGGTCAGCTCCAGATGTTGTTTCTGATCTTGCCCTACAGGTACTGCATCAGCTTGATAGAGCAAAATATCACAAGCCATGAGAATAGGATATGTGAACAGTCCTACGTTCACGTTTGCTTCATTTTTAGCGGACTTATCCTTAAACTGAGTCATGCGCTGGCATTCGCCCATACCCGTATAAGTGCTGAGTACCCATGCAAGCTCCGCATGTGCTGGTACATGGCTTTGAACGAATATTGTTGACTTTTCAGGATCAAGGCCGCAAGCAATAAATGAAGCTGCGGTATCGATAGTCCTTTGTCTTAAGTCCTTAGGCTCTTGTTTAACTGTGATAGCGTGCAGATCAGCTATCATAAAGTAAGCGTCATAATCTCTCTGCATCTCCACCCAGTTTTTCAGGGCACCCGTCAGATGCCCCAAAGTCAATTTACCGGATGGAGTTACACCGGATAGTATTGTGTTTGTCTTTTCCATATTTGAAACTCTATATCAAAAGATTTTTAATTATCAATTGATACCGTGCATCCATTTTTTGATGAGCGGAGTAAGTAATAGCAGAATACCACCGGCTATCAAACTTGATATGAATATCACATTGAATACCGAAGCATATATTTCTTGAGTTCGGAATGCAGTCATAAACGGGCTCAACGTTTTCGACTGCTTAACATAGCCCTGCATATTACCAGATGGGTCTATTTCCATACTTACGATATCGCCATCAGTATCGTAGCCTATTTCATTCGCGTTTATAACAAGCTCTGCCTCACCGAGAAACTTACTGAAGAACTCTCTTTCAGGCATATTATAAACTATTTCCTGTGATACAGCTCTAGGTCCGGTATTATTAGGATTACCTACATTCATAATAAGTTCTACATCCTGACAGAAATCATCGTCCTCTTTACCACACATCGTGTACCTGAGGGTATCCATATAAGTACCGCTACCTGCTTTATAGGTAAGCATTTCACCAGAAACCAATGCTTCTCCAGATATTCCTTCGTCAATACCTGAAACCTCCAAATCCGTCATCTCCCTGGTAGGGTCGATAAAAGCGACTCTAAGGTCGATCTCATATTCTTCACCAGCTGAAAGCCTTTTATACTCACGGTAGGTACTGAGGTCATACTCATACTCGCTGCCCATCTCTTTATCAGAACCAACATTGATTATGATATTGATTGGGTCGCCTTTATAAGTTGCTTCATCCTCGGAGTTATCCACAAGAACCGCTCTGATAGTGTCGGTACCTGTCATTCCTATCTTAGATTCATATACCAATGAAGGAACCATATACTTCGTAGTAGAAGTCATTGTAGCTATCACACCGCCAAAGTGGTGGGCCATTGCTGAAGAAAGAAACCATGCACCCATAACCATTGCGACTATTTTCCTAGGCGATAGTTTTGTTACCATCGAAAGCCCGACAGGAGATAGGAAGAGTTCGCCAGTGGTATGGAGCAAATAAGCGAGTAGTAAGAAGATCAACGGCACCATACCTGCTTCAGATGACTGAACGCCGAGTACTAACATAGCAAACCCAGCACCTAACTGAATGATACCAAGAGCAAATTTAACGGGTGTTGAGGGTTCTTTTCCGCTTTTCTGAAGTTTGAGCCATAACGCTGATACTAATGGTGCGAGCAGTACTATAAACGCAGGGTTTACAGACTGGAATACTGATGCCGGAATCTGGAAGTCCCCGATAAACCTATCTACATTCAGTGCTGTGAATAATGTAATCGATGAACCTGCCTGCTCAAAGAAAGCCCAGAAAACAGTCGAGAACACCAATAATATCAATATCACAAATATCCTGTCCCTTGCCACTGGATCACTTTTGACCGCTGTATAGATCAAGAATATCAATATACCAAGCGCAAACGGTGTAAGTACTACATCCATAGCTCCGTAATTATAAACAAGCAATCCGAACATAGGTACGATAAGGAAAGACAAGATATAAACCCACCACTCGGTCGATAGACCAGCAGTTTTTTTCTTGAGTCTTTCGGGATTCGGGGGAGTACCGTTATCAGCTCCGAGTTGCTTTTGGCCGTATAAGAAAGTTACAAGACCAACCAGCATACCAACACCTGCTAGTCCAAATCCATAATGCCAACCAAATCCTTCACCTATAACGCCGCAGACAAGTGGAGCCAGGAACGCACCGAGATTTATACCCATATAGAATATGGTAAATCCAGCGTCTCTCCTGTTATCTCCTTCCTCATAAAGGCCACCGACCATTGATGATATATTCGGTTTGAAAAATCCATTACCTATGATAAGAAATGCCAGTGCCCCGAAAAAGAAGAAATCAGTCTCGATGGCCATCAAAAAGTGGCCAATCGACATGAGTATAGCACCGAGGGTTACCGATTTTCTATAACCTAAAATATTATCGGCAATCAAACCTCCGAGAAAAGGAGTAGCATATACGAGAGCTCCGTAAGCCGCATATACGCCAAAACCCATTTCATCTGAATAGAGTAGTTGCCTTGTCATATATAATATGAGAAGAGCTCTCATACCATAAAAGGAAAAACGTTCCCACATTTCTGTAAAGAACAACATATAAAGGCCATTTGGATGCCCTTTCTGTGGCGCAACCGATGCTGTATCGGACATGTACCATCCTCCAGTGCTAAGATAATTTGTTATCTAATCAATTGTCAAGCTATCAATATAATTAAATGCCCTGATGTAGCAAGTAACAAGTAAAAGAAAAAGTTCTCATTTTGCGTCCTTTATAAATATCACGTTACTTAAAACCAAACACACCTGAATAAAATATAATTAATAAATATAAAGGAGTTTCATTCAAATGAAATATACTTCACATAAAATGTTGGCTGCCTTAGCTGCATTGGTTTTCTTGATTAGCCATTTTCCAGTAAGCCTTAATGGTCAAACCCCAACCCTTGAAGCACCCGAGGTGGAGCTTATCGATATCGAAGGCATGGGTTTGGGTTTCGATAATATCCTACCTCTCTACATATTCAACTATCAAGCAGGTGAAGTAGAGTTTAATCTCTACTCAAAACAAATCGACAACGACGGACCTTTTTACTTAACCGATTTTGAATATTTCTTGGAGACAAATAACGAAAGGCCTGATATCCATGTATTTCTTCCTTTTTTAGAAGCAAACGACACTTATGAATTTTATTTGACGGCTGTCAACTCGGAAGGGGTCGAATCTACCCCTTCTGAAATATTAATAAGCAGAATAGGAGAGTATAATGAAAAAGAGAAATTTGAGTTGAGTATTAGCGATCCAAAAGATGGAAAAGGAACAGTTGGTGAGAAGTATTCATTTGAAGTTGAGCTACTGGACAGTGAGTCAAGACAACCGATAGAGTTTATTGTAGTAGAGCAACCTGAAAATTCGGATATCAACGGCAAAACCATCACGTTCACCCCAGAAAAGAGAGGTACTTTTGGCTTTTCATTTCAAGCATCTGATACTGATACATACAGCCAAATGATAGTTAACTATCAAGTTATTATAAAACAGTGCAAAGAGGAAACCTCTTTGGAAATTACTGTCAATGATCAGGACGGGGAAAAGTATGGTTATGGTATAATAGATCTATATCCTGAAAGTGTTCTGGATAATCTTTTGGACTACGAGTTCGGACACCGCGACTTAGATCTTTCTGCAGAGGTTATAGACGGCCAAGCTTTTATTGATGGGTTAGATGAAGGAAAGTACTACTATGCGGTCAATGTTAAAGGCGGCGACCCTACTTTTATAGATTTCAAAATCGATGAAAACGGCAGACCAATTATAGCTAATAGGGAAGACTTGCCTTATATACAGATACAGTGCGGCAATGAAAATTCTGAGATCGCTGTGATTAACAGAGCCTTTAGCAAAGAGACATTTACCATTAACGGAACAGTTACTCTTGAAGATATTCTTGACAGAAAATTCACACCTGTAGTTACAGCCTATGGTTATAATGAAGATCAAAACAGATATTTCCATTTTTCATCTAATGTCAATAACGGAATTTTTGAGCTAAATCTGCCGATTGACCTTACATACACAGTGATTGCCGAAGCTTATGGAGTTGATGAGGTTAGAGGCATTGATTTATTACTAAGGCAGTACTGGAAAGATGCAACCACTAGGATAGATGCTACGACTATCAATCAGAACTTTGCTGGCAGCATGGATTTCATACTCAGAAAACCAGAGCCGTTTGCGAATTCTATATCAGGTATGGTATCTACAGAAGAAGGGAACACCGTCAATACTGACGTATTTGCTTTTTTGATTGAGGAAAACCCAGACTATGAAAGGGATACTTATATGGGTAGATACGAAGGTATACCTACACAAACCAATGATAACGGTAGATACGAAATAACTAATCTTTTGCCTGGAAAATATGTAGTTATGGCTATTCCGTATTCAGAAGATTACATGCACGGATTTTATTCTTTTTCAGGTGCGGAGATGCAATGGGACAAAGCAAGCATATTGGAAATAACCGAAAACAGTAATGTAGCCAATATCGATATTACACTTACCAAAAAAGGGGTTAGAAGCGGTAAAGGCATTATACGCGGACAAGTAGATTCAAACGGCGATGCAAAAGAAGAAATGTCCAAACAGGAATCAACCGGTAAATCAGGCGTTACTGTATATGCAATACACCAGGCCACCGGCCAATCCTATAATGACATGACAAACAACAGGGGGCAATTTCAAATAGATGATCTGCCTATAGGCAAATACAGTTTGACAGCTGACAAAATCGGTTACCTAGCCGATGGTATGATAGTTACTATCGAGGAAGAGGATAGTGTAGTAGAATCAGACATGTACATTACTACTGAAGTGTCATCTGTAAATGATAATGATTCTGAATATTTCCAAATATTCCCAAATCCTTCAGCTGATAGAATAACGGTTAATATTGATGAAAATAGCGAAGAATATCAGATATCGATAGTAGATTTAAACGGTAATGTTATTTTTATATCTGATTCGATAACCGCTTCTACTTTTGATGTAGATATATCTACCTATCCAGTTGGAAACTATATACTTAGGATTGAGCAAGATTACGGAAAACCATATTTTCAAGTCTTCTCCAAAAGATAAGAATCTATATTTCACACTAGGAATCGATGCAATTAAAATAGATTTTATCTAATGCATACAAAGAACCCCGCTCTCTGGCGGGGTTCTTTTTTTTTTTTCAGGCCCAAACTTAAGATTTATACTTTCCGAAGATTTATTCTTCCCAAACGAACCTTATTTCATAATCTGGACCAAACAAAAATTCCGTAAATCCATTGAACATTTCTACTCGCTCGCAGTCAAATCTCATAACTATAGGTAAACCGTTTTCATTTACCTCATATTCAAAGTTGATTTCTCTATTTATAAAATCTGAATTAACAAAATGCACTATACGCTCTGGAAAACGATAAGAGCTGGAAATAGCTAAATCAGGTAATCTATTATCATTGCTGAACGGTACAGTAAAATAGAAAAAGGGATTGTCTGGATAATCTGTATATTTTACCCTGCCGCTTGCCATTGTATCAACTGAAATCACTACCTGACCATCAGATTGAATCTGCTCAGGTCTGGTATCAGTTATAACCGACTGTGATTCGCTGTTTATAAAATAAGTATATCTGTAGCGGGTGAACTCCCTATCCTGATAGTTTACCTCCATATAAACATTACCGTTTTGGCTAAAGCCCCTTTGCATAATCATATCCTCATCATAATCAGGGGATATGTTATAATATCTGTCATAAAGTTCCAACTTATACTTCACGTTCCGTGGGCCGGAGACGGAATGATCAGAATCATAATTGGTGAAGATATAGTTGTTCTCATCAATCTTGTCGTTCATTTCAAAAACGACCCTATTTTCAGGGTAAGATTCAGATATTGAAAAAATCACTCCTTCATCGTATTCAAAAGTATACTCCTTGGTTTTAATACCTTCGGCATCATAAACAGAAAAACTTTGAATAAAATCTTGGGGTTTATAGAACCGAAAATCAAGTTCAGATTCTGTGATCGGACTGTCGCAAGAAGCTAACAAAGCAAGGAACGTAAAAAAAACAAAGAACTTAGACATACTTACAAATAAATATTTTTGACAATTATTTACAAGTAATCTAATAAATTTAACTTATCAAATCACACAAAATATTCTTCTAACTTAGATATTTTATGTTCTTCTGAATTCATGATCTTAAAGCTATATGTTGTTCCGTCCTCATCGGAATCTGCCTGAACATCCTTCCCTACATCATAAATAGTACCTGATAGGCCGGTTTTTGAATACGGGAGAAATATCTTGATATCTTTTGCCATCGTATCATGCATCTTCTGTAATTCTTCAAATAGAGCATTGCTACCCAATCCGCTTTTTGCAGCTATAAATACTGAGTTTGCATACTTTTCTCTCGTAATAGCTATTATCTCTTTATCCTCTACAAGATCAACCTTATTAAACAGATAAGTGATATTCTTAATTGGTATGTCTAGTTCTTTGAGAGTATTATTGACTGTCTCAATCTGATCCTCATAATCTGCCGAAGATAAATCTACAACATGGAGAAGAAAATCCGCTTCTCTTGCCTCACTTAAGGTGGATCTGAAAGATGCTACCAAGTGATGGGGCAGTTTTCTTATAAACCCTACTGTATCTGATAGTAAAGCGTTATCACCTTTGGGCAGGTGTACAGCTCTAACTGTAGTATCAAGTGTCGCGAAAAGCTCATCCTCTATATATACATCCTGATCAGTAAGCATTTTCATAACTGTGGACTTGCCGGCGTTCGTATATCCTACTAAAGCATATCTTACAAAAGAATCTCTGTTTTTTCTTGTCTGCTGTTGTCTGTTGTCTATCTGCTCCAGCTTTTTCTTGAGATGGTCTATTTTCTCCCTTATCATCCTCCTATCCATCTCTATTTGTGTCTCACCAGGGCCTTTGGTACCCATACCGCCAAATTGCTTGGATAGGTGAGTCCACATTCTGGTAAGCCTCGGCATCAGATACTGTAGCTGGGCGAGCTCAACCTGGGTTTTTGCTTCGTCGGATTTAGCTCGCTTGGCGAATATATCAAGTATAACACCGGCTCTGTCCATCACTTTGACATCTAACTTCTCTTCCAGATTTCTGATCTGCACAGAATTTAGATCATTATCGAATATTATAAGATTAGCCTTATGATGTTCGATGAGATCTTTGATTTCATCTATTTTTCCCTTACCGATAAGAGTTCCAGGTTGAGGGCTGGCAAGTTCCTGCCATACCTTATCAGCTATAACAACACCAGCGGTTTCAGCAAGAAACGCAAGTTCTTCAAGATATGACATATTTCTTTCTCTATCTCCACCTTTTATAAAAAGGCCGGCGACTATAGCTATTTCTTCTCTTTCTTTAGTATCGTGCATTATCTATTATATTTTTTGATTTTATAAAGCCGATAGGGAACGGTCGATTATTTCAATTCCCTCGTCAAGTTCCACAGTTGATAGGTTAAGCGGGGGCCTAAACCTTACCGATTGCTTACCGCATGATAATATTATAAGATTACGATCCATGCAGTTTTTCAGAAATTCACCTCTTAAAAATTGATCGATATCAAAGGCGGCGAATAATCCACGCCCCCTGATATTATAGATTTTCCCAGGATGTTTGTCAGCTAAGACATTTAGCTTTTGCATCAGAAGCTTACTTATTTCCTGTACATTTTCAAGTAGGTTATCTCCATAAATGATATCAAGATATTTATTACACCGTAGCATATCCACTAAATCTCCGCCCCATGTGGAGTTGATTCGCGAAGATCTCTGAAAAACAGTGTTATCTACACTATCTATTCTATCTGTGCTGAGTATTCCGCATACCTGCATCTTTTTGCCGAATGCGAGGATATCAGGCGTTACCCCTAACTGTTCATGTACCCAAAAAGTTCCTGTTAAGCCTCCGCCTGTTTGCACTTCATCAAATATCAGCATTATATCATTGTCATCGCATATTTCTCTAAGCTTTTTTAAATACTCAGGTCTGAAATGATTATCACCACCTTCACCTTGTATAGGTTCCAGGAGTATGCAAGCGATATCATCGGGATATTTTGAAATAGCCTTTTCTATCTCTTTGATAGATTGGTGTTCCGCTTTCTCGGTATCTTCTAAGTTTTTACCTTCCAAAGGGTTGACGATTTTGGGATTGGAAACTTTGATCCAGTCAAACCTTGGGAATAGCATTACCTTATCAGGTAATGTATTGGTTACCGATAAAGTATACCCGCTTCTACCGTGAAAAGCTTCGTTCAAATAAATTACCTTATTACCCAAATCACTCGATAGACCCTTTGAAATATTAAGCCTAGTCTTCCAATCGAAGGCCGCTTTCATTGCGTTTTCAACCGCTAAGGCCCCGCCCGCTATGTAAAAAGAATGTTTAAACGCTGAAGGTACAGCTTTTTTGAAAAAATTCTCAACAAAGGAAGCATATACCTCGGTATATAGATCTGAATTAGCTGGCTTGTTGATTGCCAACAGCCCCATTTCACGTATAAATTCATCGTTCATCATCTCCGGATGGTTGTATCCTATAGGCATTGAAGCGAATCCAGTGAAAAAATCGAGAAACTTTTTTCCGTGTTTTGAGTCATATATATAAGATCCTTCACTCTTTTCAAGGTCCAAAACCATATCATAACCATCTAAAAGAATGTGATCTTTTAACACTTTGTGAACATTTTTTGGATTAATATCTTTCATATTTGATTTCTGTTTCCTATATTGATCTTTATCTAATCGTAAATATATACACAATAAGCGTAAGGCTGCCTATATCTCTTTTTCCTAATTCATGTTGAATCGTCACATATAGTATTCATTATCGCTATTGTGGCTACCCCAACGATACAAACGTTACATATAATTATTAAGGGTATAGTCTATGACTAAAGGTGGATTTGGAAAAGCGGACCACGTTAAAGTAGGTTTCGTCCAGACTGCTATCGCACTCGCTATCATCGGTGCTGTAGCTTATTTTACTCAGGTGTTTTTAATACCTAACGCGATATCAGGTGCAATCGTGCCTCTTTTCCAGCCGGTTGGTGAGGAAATATTAAAATTCGCTGAATTTGATCAAGGTGTGTACGCCCAGACCAAAAGCAAAGCTATCGCAGATGAGGTTACAACTTCTACTGAGATAAGCAAAGATCTTATCAATAATGAATATATCTTTGATACTGCTTGGGAAACAAGAACCCTTGAAGAACACGGATATATGAAAGGCGAGAATGATTTCTACATCAAGGCTCCGGCTTTGGGTGAAAACGCCATTATATTAGAGCCAAGAATAGGGTTTTCAATTATCTCTCTGGTAGTAGGTTTCGTAGTAATGATCCTAATAACTATGGTAATGCCAACATCATTAGGGCTTATGGCTACCTTATTCGCCCAACAAATCCATCATGTAAAGGTAAAAATCAGGCTTCAGACAGGTTTTACCGATGAAATCGTTAATATCCTTACGATGCCAGACAAAGAACTTGAGCAAGCCGATAGATTCGAAGTCGAAAGAGCATTCCGTAAAATATGGGATAGAACTGGTGCTGACGCTGATGCTTCGACACAGCTGATACGTTTCGACGATCTCTGGGATGAGGATACTGATATAGTTTTCTTCCGTAATGAAGCTATCTACAACAGAATCAAAGAGTTCTTCTCTGAATTCGTACTTTCGGAGATTGCTGATACTAAAAAAGGAAAGGACTGGTCAAACAATCACTTTAAGATCTTCAGTGGCCTGAGACTGTATATGGCTCACCACTTCTCTGAAAAATATTCGAACAACGTAACTGGTCTTGCATATATCGGTGCTGCGGTACTGATCATCGCCGTTGGTATTCGTGGTCTTAAGTTTATTCCCGCTACAAAGCCTTCTGCTATTCTAGGTGCTATATTCCTTGAGTTCTCCCTGCTTTCACTTATGGGTGTTACACTCCTATACACAGAAGAAGAAGAGCGTATGGATAAGATGCTTAAGAAAATGGAGGATGCGAACCGTAACCAGCTCGAGCTTCTTAAAGATCAACAGGCCGATATACATAACCTTGCAAACGCTCTAATTGGGCAAAACGCCGAGATCATCAAACAAAAAGTTCAGGCTGCTATTTCCGAACATTTAACAGATGACTCAAAAGTACGTGAGATTGTAGGTAAAGCCATTGTAGATAATATGACTATCGGCTTCGGTGATACAAAACAACTCAAATAAAATTTTGCGATCTTAAAGTTCATTAAACTTTAGTTGTAACATTTTGACCTAAAACCGTATTCTATATTAGTATAGCATACGGTTTTTTTATATATGGAATATCTAAATGAATCTTATCAAGATTGCCTTATTGATTTTACTGCCAGTTATTACATTGGCGGAAGGTAAGATATATGGTATTCAAGAGAACACATCCTATATATTTGCCCATGATGGCAGTTTAGATCAATCTCATTTACTGGATCAGTATAAAGGCATTGAAATATATGAAGGGAAGCATTTAGGTATTGATTATATCAATATCATTTCTCCTACTGAAATAACAGACTTCTATTTCGATTCTGGCATGTCCAAGTATGATTTTGATAGAAACCTAAACCTTTCTATTTATGATGTTTTTGATAATCCTTTAGATGCTTATCTGATAAGACAAAAAGCTTTGAAATCTTCTAACGCAAAGAAGAACACCGATCTGAAAAACAATTCTCAGGATAACGATTGGCTGTTTGGTAATACATTTCGATTCCATGCAGATATCAAAGGCGTTACATTTCTTACTGGTCAGCAGATACAAAATCTGAATTCAAGTTTTATAGGTAAAAGTAAAACCGAAATAAAACTTGTATTCAAAGAAGAATCTAAGCCATATTTCCTTTCAGGTAATAATGAAATATTCGATCTTTCAGATACGATCTATCTTTGGAATGATAGGGTAGTGGGGGATTCAACATATTACCATTTCTATTCCCCATATAATACCTATTTCCTAACGACTGAAAGCGGTTTCATTCCAGAACACCTTGTAGCAGTTAACCAATCAAATGGCCAAGAAAGACTAACTGCAGAGCATAATATCCATTTGGAAGAAGATAACAAGTATAGCTATGGGGTTAATATACTTACCCATGCCACTTCGGCACAAGAAGGGCTTTACAAATCGTCGCTCCAGTATTTCGAAAATAAGTCAGCCCGAATCTATAACCGTGACTACTATCAGATTACCGCCCCCAGAAATAGCGGCAATATCAATTCAAGAATAACTTATAGTTTTAATAGAACAAGAAACGATGTTACACCATCGGAAGATATAAACCACCTTAAAAATTCTCAGATAGAGAACAGATCAACTCGAAATGGAAACGGCTATTATGAGTACGGTTATAACAGTTCCAATATATTTCTGAACGGCCCGAATATCTATGGTATAGGTGCGGTTTATATCGATACAATACCTTATGAGAAGAATCTCGATTTTTTGAAAGTCACTTTCAATGCAGAACCAATCGCTAGGAAAGGCCTGTCTGAGTTTGCAGGCCTATCAAATTCAAAATATAAAGTAAAAGGCTTTCGAAACCCCAGGGGAATAGCTATATCTGAAAATGCTGGTACCTTCCAACAATTGCCATCTTCTGAATCACCCCTTCAGGTCTATCTGTCAGGTTCAGATAATTTTGCCGCTGTCAACATAGGTGATCACAACTTTTATGTAGATACCAATTCCTACTATATATTCAGTTTTGATCAGTTGCATAGCTCTAATGGTGATAATCTTTTATTGAGAAGATTTTCCAGCAGTAATTCCAATGAATTTCTAAGTAGGTTCAATTTAGATAACTCAAGATTCAAACTAGTTATTATCAACCGAGCTATGTCGGCTGTTGATAATTTATTTTCTACTACAGGCGTTGCAAACAGTGAAGTTCTTTTCCAACTCTATGATAATAACGAAAAGTTATTTGAAGAAAAAAGCAATAGGGTTGATAGGGTTCTGCCTGTAAGTTCCTTAAAATCATATACTTATGAAGTTTCTACAAGTTCGAATTCAGAAATGTCAGTAGTTGATGAATCCCGCATAAGAAATGCTTTTGGTTTATCAAAGGTTACAGATATAGCTGATGAACAAGGCAATCCTGATTATCTGATAATCACACAAAATCAACTTCTTGAAGGCGCACGAGAATATGCAGCATATAGAGAAGAAACAGGATATACAACTCGTACAGTAGAAGTGCAGGATATTTATGATCTTTATAATCATGGAATTAAACACCCAAGAGCTATAAAAGACTATATAGCCGATATGTACTTTAACTGGGATACGCCCCCTGAGTACGCTTTTATTATCGGCGATGCGAATTATAATACTAGATTGGATGACTTCCGAAATGGTAATATCCAGTCCTTTGTACCAACTTTTGGGCTGCCCGCTTCTGATACATGGCTTTCATATTCTGATACAATTGATCATATAGCTGATATTAAGCTATCTAGGTTATCTGCTATCACAAACGATGATGTACGCGGTTACTTAAGCAAAATGAGAAAGTACGAAGCTGCACCCTTAGAGCCTTGGAATAAAGATCTGCTAACGATCTACGGCTACGATAAGAATTTTGTTGAAAGAGGTTTTAATCAGTATCTATCTATTTTTGGGCTGGCTGTAAATAGTCTGAAACAGTCCCAGTTCTGTATGGATAGCGTACGTATTGTCAATGTATCAACCGATGCAGTTACCGAAAATCAAGGTAACATCATTCGTAATGAGATCAACAAAGGGAAATTATGGACAACATACTTTGGCCATGCCTCCGCAGAACTTTTCGAAATTGACGGATGGCAGGTAGAAGCACTCAATAATAATGGTAGATATGGATTATTCTCTACGATCTCATGTAATACAGGGGCTTTCTCTGATGCTAATCTGATCTGGAGCCGTAATGAATCCTATGTTATGGATTCTATAAATGGATTTATATTTACAACTGGTAGCAGTTCTACAGGTAATACCAGAACAGACCCGATACCAGTATGGAATGCTTTTGATGTTCTTCGTAATTCTAACATCAGAACCACGGGCGGGCTTTTTCAGCGATCCAGGAATATTCCGAACTCCAGAGAAGATGAGTGGCTGGAAGCTGTTAAGTATAATTATAACGTTCTTGGCGATCCGGCTGCCAAAATCAAACTTGATGTAAATCCGAATTATATTATTCTCGATGAATCAATTAGTTTTAGTAATGAATTTGATTCTTCAACGATTTACTACGACAATGATAGCATATTCATCAATTTCACAGTCTATAATAACGGTGTTCGTTCTTTAGATAGTCTAAATATTACGATAAATAGAACCTGGAATGGTGTAACCGATACCTATACATTTATAGTAGAAAACTCGTGTAATATCCAAAATTACTCCCTTGCAATACCCGTTAATGGCAACAGGCAAGAAAACAGAATCGAGATTATAGTTGATCCAGAAAGACTATTAGACATTTCTGAAAAGTTCGAATCGGAAAATATCAGTTCATCGAATGTTTATATATTCGAGAATTCGATACTACCATTGGAACCATTATCCGGTTGGGATGTAAATTCTGAAAAGCAGCAATTTAGATTCGTTCTTCCTACTAACGTAATAGAGGATTTAGTGAATTATGATTTTTCGGTTACGTTAAATGATCAAGATGGTAATCTTTTGTCCGACTTATCAGAATCTATAGTCATCTATGATCAATATATAACCGCTGAATCGGATTTCAATGCTACCGATAGAGAAGAGTATATAATATATGCTACATATAGAAATAGAATCACCCAAGCGAGCTCCGATACCTTGAAAGTGCCTTTCAAAGCCTCTTCATCTCAGAACTATACAACCAATCAGGTTGAACATACCTTACCTACAGCTGATATTAAAGAGATATCAACCGATTATGATCTTGAATACGACAACGGTCAGTTGTTCGGCGGCATCGACACCATAAATTATAGATTGATAAACAGCATAGGTTATGCGGATAATCCATTATTGGTAGAAATGTATGGCTCAAAAAACGAGGGCCCCGAACAGTTTCTTGCCAGCGCCCCATTCTTGGAAGGGTTTATGTTTTTGGTATATGATAGGTTCGATCCTGATAAAACACCTAAACAATATGCCTTCCATACATTCAGATTCTTTGATCCAACTCTTACAGATGATCAAAACGACAGCATACGTGATATCTTAGCCGATAATCTGGTCCACTTTTTACAAGATACCTTAACCAGCGATGATATAGTATTCGGGATGGGAGCTAGAAACTATTGGGAAGCTTTTTATGTTTATGAAGATGAATCAAGCCCTTATTATATAGATTCCCTGCCCCAATACTTTGAGCAAATAGGTGTCGAATTTCCGGATTCGCTTATTCTCACCAGCTGGGCTTTTGTCGGTAGCAAGGATGAGAACATGCAAGAGTTTACCCGCTCCAGGTTCGCATATTCAGATTCGGTAAATCTCGAAGGTTCTATTCTGTTAAAATCACCTAACTCATACCTCAGAACCAGACAAATACCGAACATCGGCGAACTGCAAAGTATTAATCTAAATATAGAACCTAATGATAAAGCGGTGGACTCTCTTGTTATATATGTAATAGGGGATTCAACCTCTCAGAATCATTATAGATTTGAATCATTGGGTGACCTAAACTCATTCAACTGGGATAATATAGATGTTCGGTCAGCACAGTTGGAAATGTACTGGTCCGACAGCTATTTTGAGAACACCCAGATAGGGGATATCTCTTTCAATTATACAGCGATGCCTGAATATATTCTACCGAAAGAATATTTCGATAAAGATTCCATATTGCTAAGGGGCGACCTTCTTTCTTATAGTGCGGCGGTTCAAAATATTAGTATCAGAAATACAGATAACGCATCTTTATCTGTGAGTTATAATGATTTAGCAGAAACTAAAGCAGGTGATAGCATTCTGTTTATAGTAAATGATACAATTGTAACAGATATTCTTCCCAATGATCTTAATTTTGATTATCAATCAGTTGGTTATGATATCTACAATTTCAATAATAGTTTCTTATCTTCAACAATTATATCAGAAGATACGCTAAAGCCTTCATTATACTTGGAAATCGATAATAGAGTAGCATTTGATCAGATGTTCACCACATCAACACCTAACATATACATGGAGTTATACGATAATTCCGCAATGCCGCTTGAGGATTTGTCAAATCTCAAAATCAGGGTAAACAACAAGTTCATCGATACCGATAGCATCGAATTTCTTTCCAACAATAGATTTGTTCCTCTAAAGGGTAGCGTATCGTTTGATCTAACCGAAGACGAAGTATTTTATGGCGAGTATAATACCAATTATATAGAGGCCTGGTTTACCGACGGCTCAAACAGATCCGATACATTGGATATTACTTTTAACATCTCGAGAAATGCGAGAACCGATTCAGTTATTGTTTATCCCAATCCATCAAATGAAAACAGTAAGATTGGTTTTTACTACACATCACCAGAAAATTCAATAGCAAATATTACCATTGCTAATAACAGCGGCCATATCGTAAGGACAATTATGGATCAAGATGTTTCCAATGGTAAAAACATTATAGTTTGGGATGGCAAAAATGGAAATGGGACACCGGTATCAAATGGAGTGTATTATTTTCAAGTAGAATTTGATAGTAGGGTATTTACTGATCCGGTCTATGGTAAACTGATTAGAATAGATTAATACTTAAAAATCCGCTATGGAATATGATGTTGCCCTGCAGGCGCTGGTAGCGTTTTTAGCGTCACTATCAACATTCTTCACAGGTTTCGGCTTAGGAACTGTGATGTTACCGGTTTTCCTACTAACCTATGATCTCCATACAGCTGTTCTAGCAACTGCTATAATACATTTATCGAATAACATCTTCAAGTTCATTCTCATGCGTAAGCATGTTGATTACAGATTGCTATTTTCTTTCGGTATAATGTCGTTTCTTTTCGCTTTTATTGGAGCAAACCTACTTAATTACCTTACTGGTTACGAAGACTTTCTTCAGATAACTTTAGGTATTATAATACTGATCTTTGCCATAATCGATCTTTTTAGTCTTAGATCCAAAATCTCTAAACATGCCTTCAATCCGTATATAGGCGGTGCCGTCTCAGGCTTCTTCGGCGGCCTTAGCGGACATCAAGGAGCTATAAGATCGGCGTTCCTAATAAACATTATAAAAGATAAATCAATTTATATAGCAACCGGTACGGTTCTGTCACTAATCATAGACCTTACAAGAATACCCGTATATACGATGAATGATAATCTCGAAAGCTTAGATACCAATAGTCTGATAGTCGTAATCGGAGCTGCGATCACAGGAGCCATAATCGGTAAAAAGTTCCTGACTAAAACATCTAACCAGATAATTCATAAGATCGTCGGTATAGCATTGCTCGCATTTGCGGTATATATGATTTTCAGTGTTTAGTACAGATCCATAGGGGAGATAGTTGTTAGGCTTTTCATATATCCAATCATACTTAGTTTACATAATATATATTATAGGATACTTGATGTGTACATATAAGCTCATTCAGCTGTACATTGCATATCAATTAGAATCAAAATCAATAATCATACGTTTCTTATCTTGGTTTCATAATCAATGAAGAATACCATGTCTGAAATTTACATTACCGAATGCCCCAGGGATGCCATGCAAGGCATTAAAGATTTTATTCCTACAGATGAAAAGATTGATTATATCCAATCCTTGCTATCCATTGGTTTTGATTGTCTGGATTTCGGTAGTTTCGTATCTCCTAAAGCTATTCCTCAGTTGGCAGATACAGCACAAGTTCTGTCCAGTCTTAACTTAAATGATACCAGAACCGATCTTCTAGTTATTATAGCAAACACGCGAGGCGCGGTTGACGCTTCAGAAAAAGATAAAATCAAATATCTTGGCTATCCGCTCTCGGTTAACAACACCTTCCAGAAAAAGAATACTGGCAAATCTATAACTGATTCTTTAAAAGTGTTAAGGGATATTTCAGGCATTGTTTATTCAAATGATAAAGAACTGGTCGTGTATCTATCCATGGCTTTCGGCAATCCTTATGGTGATAAGTATTCCCCAGAAGATATATCCGACATGATATCAAGATTGAGCGATTTGGGTATTTCTAGGATCATGCTTTCCGATACTGTTGGTAAAGCTAACAATGAAGATATATTTTCGCTTTACAAGGCATCAACCAAGCAAATTCATGATTCTATAAGAGTTGGAGTGCACTTGCATTCCGATAAACCTGGCTCAATAGAAAAAATAAGCTCTGCATATAATGCAGGTTGCAATACATTCGATGGGGCTTTACTAGGTATTGGTGGCTGCCCTATGGCTGATAATACCTTAGTCGGTAATATACCAACAGAATCGATAATCTCTTTTATGAATGATAATAATCTTTCGAACCCAAAAATAGATATCGAAGAGTTCAATTATTCTAAAACTATAGCCGATAAAATATTTAGCAAATATCATTAATGATAAAAACACTTACAATAGAAAACCTTGCTATAATCGAGAAGAATATTATTGACTTCGACGGAGGCTTTAATATAATTACCGGTGAAACTGGGGCGGGTAAATCTCTTATCGTTGATGCTATAGGATTACTATCGGGCAACAGGGCGGACTATTCCCTGATAAGGCGTGGATCTAAAAAATGTTCCGTGTCAATAGAACTATCCCCTATCCCATTGGGACTTAAAAACTTAGCCCCTGACATCTTAGATAATGGTGATGAACTAATTCTCACAAGAGAGCTAAGAGATTCTTCTATATCAAGATGCTTCGCTAATGGTTCTCCAATCAGCCTTAAAGAACTCAAACTGATATCTACCAAACTTTTTGATCTTCATACCCAACATACTCACCGATCACTACTTAGCGAAAGCAACTATATAGAATTATTGGATGCTGCGGGTAAATACAACCACATTCTTGATCGGTACAAACAAATATACAAGAAACTGAAAGAGAAGCTTAAAGAACTTGAGGAGACTAAAGTATCTTATCAAGATGCACTTAAAGCAAACGAGTATAATAAATTTGTCCTAAATGACATTGAAAAGGTAGATCCTAAAGAAGGCGAGGATAGTAAAATTAAATCAGAGCTCGATATGTTGGAAAACTCTGAGTTTATATCCAGATATACCAACGGCTTACAAGATTTATCTTATGATGGAGAGTATTCTTTATTCAATAATGCTCGTGCGATTATCGATCTGCTAAAAAAACTATCTTCTTACGATCAAAATGCTTTAACATATATCAAAGAGATAGAATCCATTCTGATAACAGCAAAAGAAGTAAGCATTTATGCCAATGACTTCGGAGCACAGGCAGAATACAATCCTTCTAGGATTGAACAGCTGAGAATACGTTCGCAGGCTCTGGCAAAACTCTACAAACGATATGGGAACCACCAGGAACTAATAGCCTTTAGGGAAAAACTCAAGAACGAAATATCGGAAGTAGAAGGCTTTGATGACAGAATAGATTTATTGGAAATGGATATCAATGATTTAGTGAAGAAACTATCCCCAATCGCCACCGAACTCTCTGGTCTTCGTAAAGATAATTCGATAATTTTTGCTGATTCGGTCACTAAAGGTATCCGAGAAATGGAAATGCTTTCAGGTGACTTCAAGATCAATATCAGCCATCCGGATTACGGTACACTTAAAAGAGATGATTTTACTCCCAAAGGTATAGATAGAGTAGAGTTTTTGTTTTCCGCTAATGCGGGTGAACAGCTCAAACCCCTAAATCAAACAGCTTCTGGCGGAGAGATGTCCCGGTTGATGGTGGCTATGAAATCCCTTACCGATTCCGATAACGAGAGAACACTTATCTTTGATGAGATAGATACAGGTATATCTGGAGAAGCTGCGATAAAGGTTGGCCGTAAAATCAAAAATATATCAGAGCGCCAACAGATTATTGCTATTTCACACCTTCCACAAATAGCAGCAAAAGCTGATATGCACCTCTATATAAAGAAATTTGAGCAGAACGGTTCAACATATAGCAAATCAATCAGTTTGGGCAGAGATGAAAAAAGCAAGGAAATAGCAAGGCTTTTCGCTGGAGAAAACATTACTGATTCTGCTCTAAAAAGTGCTGAAGAACTAATCAGAAAAAACTGAGAGCTGAGATACTTGCTGATTGTTATTCCACTATTGAGTTACTACTCCTTTTACCTTCCCTATAAGCTATAAATAATAGACCGGCTATTGTAAGTGTAAATACGATAAGACCGCTTGCGGCAGCTGTTATCAGCCGGGATGGGGAGGTTCTTTTGATTGGAACTTCTGCATAATCTAACACATCGATCTGAGCAACGTCTTTAGTTTCTTGGATTGCTTCTTGATGTTTCTGTGTTTCAAGGAATAGAATTACCTGCTCAAGGACTTCCCTATCTCTATAAAGCACAGCATATCGCCTTGCTAGATTGGGAAGATTATTTAATGGTAACGAGAACTGATCAGAAGATGAGATGCCTCCAGACTGAGCCGCACTGTACTGCCTTTCAAGCATTTCTACTTTACTTTCCAGAGCTTTGATCTCTTGAGAATCATCCGAAAACGTAATCCTTGCTAAATTCAATTCTGTATTAGCGATTGCTAATTCTTGAGATATTCCTATAGCTTGTGTAATCGTTGCCTGGGTTTGCTCATCAAGGGATAAAAGCTTGTTCTGGTTTTGGAACTCCTCCAGCATTAGAGCTAAAGAATCAACCTGTGCTTTATATTTATTCAATTCACTATCAATATAGATTCGTGTATCTATAGCTTTCTGTTTATCTCGGTTGATCAGAAACTCATCTAATTGATTGATGTATTCGTTCGCTATCTGCGATGAAAGCAAAGCTACCTCAGCTTTGTCACTGCTGTCAGGGAAAAAATTAGTTGATAGCTTATAATCCATCGTAATTATTCCAGACAGCTCGAAATCAGCTTCAAGCGAATTCTGTAAGATTTTTATAATGTATTCTTCGGGGATGTCTTCAAATAAATTATGGTTCTCTATATCTAACTCCTCGTAAACCTTTTTAGTCAATCTCCGTGAAGAGAGAATGTCTAGATAGTATTCGGTACTAGAACCGGATCCGCCTAATAGCCCACCGAATGGAACAGAACTACCTACCGAAGACATCAGTGCTGTCAGCCCACCACCTCCGGACTTTTCTAAAGGAGGAAGAATTGTTGTAGTCGCAGTATAACTATGGGGGGCTATATAAGTATATCCTATACCTAAAACTATCGCTGAAAAAGTAATTAAAGCGATCAACTTCTTTCTGCTGGATAGGTAGTTTACAAGCAATGGGTAAAGGTTGTCTGGTTCTTTGTTTTCCATCAAGAAAGGAATTAAATAAATTAATTGTTTAGAGTAAGTGCGATACTTATTATCGCGAGTACTTGTGCACTTATAGCCACTATATTTGTTACTAGTCTTTCAGTATCAATCGGCTCTTCAGGCGGTACTAAGATATTATCACCCTTCTCTATTCTGTAATCATCATCTGTAGCATAATACTTGGATGAACCGTCATCCTTACTTATCATTACAACATCAGGGTCAGCATCAGAGCTGTAACCGCCCGCTTCATTGATATAGTAAATATAATCTTTTCCGTCCACAAACTTTACCAGGCCGGGTTTCTTAACCCTTCCTTGCACATTTACATAGAGATTCTTACCAGGTACATGAACAGAATCCATATCTATCAGTTCAAGTTGCTTCTCTTCTCCGAGTTCAGTGAAATTGATTGATAGAGCTCCATAAACCTCATTGATCCGTGAATAGAAATATTGTCTTTCCATATCGTTCATTTCCGCAGGCTGAATCTCTGAAAGCCTTGCCATTTCTGGATCATAAAAAGATACGTTTTTTCTTCTGAAGAACTTGGAATTCTCAATACTTGCATCCGACTTAAACCCGCCGGATTTCTCTAAAAGGTCTTCAAGAACTGTCATACCGTCAGATATCTGATATCTACCCGGCCTATACACCTCACCGGTGATAACTACATAATCTCCTTCATAATAACCACTTGACTCTCTCACATAAATCCTATCACCGGATTTAAGATCTATATCTAAAAAACTACTTTCTAACCCAGAAAGGTCTAATATCATTTTTTCTACATTATCACTAGCTTCATTATATCTATAAAGCTCGACTTTTGAAGAATCAGCTATAGAAGTCAATCCTTTGGAAAAAGCTAAAAGATCATCAACCTTATCACCTTCTATAAACTCATAACTGCCAGGGTTTTTAACCTCTCCGTCTATTTCTATAAGATTATCCTTATCAGCAAGTGGCACATATATCTGATCGCCACCCATTAAATAGGGATTAGAGTCCTCATCACCTGAATATAAATATTTCGGTAGATCGACTCTGATGGTTTCTTCGTCCCTGTATATCTCAATATTTCTTATAGATGCTAAGCTCAGAGGGCCACCGGCTTTCTGAATGACTTCGTAAGCTCTTTCGGTAGCGTAAGCCGGCACTACGGACTGCGTTACTACATTACCGCTAACAGTAACCTTAAACTGCCTTACACCCACCAAAACTATATCTATCTGACCCGATCTGTAAACAGATTTGATTTTATCTGAAGCTAACTCGTAAGCATCTTTTAAAATCAGCCCTTTAACTAAAACCGAACCTACCCCAGGTATCATAAGTTTTCCTTCGGGGGAAACAGTTTGTTTAAACTGAACAGGGTCGGTATTGGATGTGAGTATAGAAATAATAAACTCATCTCCCGGGCCAACGATATATTTTTCGATATCAATCGGTTCATATAATAGGCCTTCTGATGCCCCGGATAGCTCTGCGTTTTTCTCTATCGATAGAGTATCTAATTGATTACCCTTTGATCTGGAAAAGTATTGCAGACCTGATTGGGAGTTTACGTTCTGAATACATAAAATCAGAATGAAAGAAATATTTATTAAGCTCGTTCTCAACTTTCTAATAGGTTTTGCTCAAATGAGGAATTAATGATAACAGCAAGATAATACCTATCTTTGAATCATACTTACCAAACAGGAATAGAAGTGATCAACACAGAAGATATTTTTTATAATACAATGGTAAATATTTTATATAAAAGTGGGGAGCTACTTAAAGAAGGATTTGGAACAAATATTACGATCAAAGATAAAGATGGTTCAAATAACATAGTAACTGACTATGATTTCAAAGCCGAAGAGCTCATAATTTCTGATATAAAGTCAGCATTCCCCGATCATTCTTTCTTAGCTGAAGAATCTGGTAAAGACAACAATGACAAAGGATTTAGATGGATAATCGATCCCTTGGACGGAACAGTTAACTTTGCCAACAGAGTACCAGTATTCTGCACTTCAATAGCATTGGAAATCGAAGGAAATCTACATTGCGGAGGAATAATAAACCCAATTACAAATGAGACTTTCCTATCTCTGAAAGATCACGGTTCATACTTTAACAATACCAAAACGACAGTATCCGATAAAATTGATTTTGAAAGTAGCCTTGTAGCTACAGGCTTCCCCTATCGTATGAAAGAAGAAAGCGGTTCGATTATGGATATTCTTGCCCGTACAATAGAAAAAGGGGTTCCGCTAAGGAGATTAGGAGCTGCAGCTCTGGATCTCGCCTACACCTCCGATGGTAGATTCGAGGGATTCTGGGAAACCGGGCTTAACCCTTGGGATGTTGCTGCAGGAATACTGATGGTAAGGGAAAGTGGCGGCATTGTAACCGATTATTTAGGTAACGACTATAAAATCGGAGATGAGACTATTGTAGCTGGTAACAAACAAATAGTAAATAGTATCGTGGGGCTGATTAATGAAAACTGATGTATGGATAATGTCGGGTGCGGGTAACCTTTTCACGGTTTTAGATAACAGGGAGAGCCAATTCACTCATAAGCAAGCATCCAATCTGGCCAAGACTTTATGTAACAATCCAAGAATCAACAGAAAACCCACCGAAGGGCTTATGATGCTTAACAAAAGTAACGAGTATGATTTCGAATGTTGGTTTTTCAATCCTGATGGATCTTCAGGAATGATGTGCGGTAACGGCGGAAGATGCATTCTGGCTTTTGCAGAACATCTGGAAGAGATAAATTCAAGCTCCGTCCGGTTCGAGATGAATTCTAGAATCTATAATGGAAAAACTTTCGGCCAAGAATACCAAATCGAGTTTGATCCCCCTGCAATAACAGAAGCAAGATCGTTAAATATCAATGACAAAGTTATAGAAGGTATTTTCGTTGATAATACCAGCGATCATTTCTGTATAGACTACAACAAACTAGCAGACGCTAATTTCCAAAGTCAAGACCGCTTTTTACCCGAAAAAGACCAGGAATTCGAATCCTTTGATATAAGGCCGCTAGCCCGCCAGATACAAATGGACTCAAAGTTTCCCAATAGCGTAAACATTAATTTTTATTCTACCGAAAATGAAAATGATGTAAGACTCAGAACTTTTGAAAGAGGAGTCAATTCTGAAACAGGTGCCTGCGGAACGGGCGCCTTGGCAACCGGGGTCGCAGTTGATATAAATTATCAGATGGAAAGACCCTATAGAATAATACCTACTAGCAAAATTCCCATATCGGTTGATCTGAAGGGTGACAAACACCTACTCACAGGCCCTGCGGAAATATTAGGCAAGCTTAGCCTAGAATTATAACTCTTTAGTATGCTTATAACTGAACTTACTTCGTAAACTTGATAAAGAGGACTCATTAAAAACTATTCAACGGAATTATCAGTAGTAGCTTCGGCTTTTGTCATCTCGCTTTTCTGTAGGCCTAAGCGTATAGTCTCAAATGCAGCTTCCGGGGTATCGGCATAGTTGAATAATGCTAAATCTTCGATACTTATCATACCTACTTCGGCCAGATATTCAAAATTCACTACTTTATCCCAGAACTTCTTTCCATATAAGATTATAGTCAAAGGTTTATCAACTATACCTGTCTGTACCAGTGTCAGAAGCTCAAACAGTTCATCCATTGTGCCATAGCCACCGGGAAAGATTATCACAGCTTCCGCATAATGAACGAACCAGTATTTACGCATCATAAAATAATGGAATTCAAAATTTAGCTTCGGTGTTATATATGGATTAGGTTTCTGCTCAAATGGTAAGGTGATATTAAGCCCAATATTTGGTGCGTCTGCGTAGTAAGCACCTTTATTAGCAGCCCGCATGATTCCTGGCCCTCCGCCGGTACAGACTACTACCTTACTTTCCTCAGGTAATTCTTTGGACCATAGCGATACCATGTTTGAAAGCTCAACAGCATCATCAAAATACTTTGTCATCGCTTTGAGAGAATTCAGTTTTTTCTTTTCCCTAAGCAAGCTTTCCTTCTGGCTATCAGGGGTCATTTCTATAAGCTTTTCAAGCTCCTTTGCCCGTTTATTATACTCAGCGGAACTTATTGATCTTGCGGAACCGAAAAAAACTATCGTTTTATCAATACCCTCTTTCTTAAAATGATCATAAGGGTACAGATATTCAGATAGTATCCTTACCGGCCTTCCCATTTTGCTTTCAATAAAATTCTCGTCATAGAAAGCTAATTTGGCCTTTTGTAAATCTCTTGGTATCGATGTTATCGAATTTGGACTTTTATTCATCTTTGTTTTATTATCGTGTATAATGCCATCCACCATCAACCATTAAGTCTTGGCATGTTATATATTTACTGGCAGTTGCGAAAAAATATGCCGCATCGAAAATATCATCTGTATTGCCGAACCTACCCATAGGAATACGCTTTTCGAACGCTATTGATTTGTCATCTGTATCATCGCCTGGTATTTCTATTACTCCCGGGGAAATAGAGTTAACAGAATAATTCGGAGCTAAATCTTTACCCAGAGCACGAGTAAAATGTAAAACCCCCGATTTTGCAGCATGGTAGTGCGATCTCCCGCTCCAGACCTCATAAGCACCAAGCGAAGCGAAATTGATTATCCTTCCTTCATCGTAATGCTTGGTATATTCTTTAGTAACATGATAGACACTATTGAGATTCGAATTCTGGGTATTGTACCAAATATCATCATCTAAGTCCTTGAAATTTATAGGCTTAGGGAAAATAGCAGCATTATTTATCAGTACATCAATCTTATTATACTTTTTCGATATTTCTTCGAACATAGAACTTATCTGTTCCTTGTCCCTGAGGTCGGCCTGATAGACACCGACTTTTACATTTTCACTATCTACTTCCTTAGCTAACTCCTCAGCTTCTTTTCCCGATGTATTATAATGTATGATCACATCCCAACCTTTAGATGCAAAGCCTTTAATGAGACCTCTACCTATTCTTTTTGCTGATCCTGTTATCAGTACTGTCTTATTCATATTTTTGTAGAATCTAAAATTACATTATCATTCTATGCTTACTTCTACAACGGATAACTCAACCTTAAGTGTATCGGAAATCACAATCATATTAAAAGATATGATTGAGAACTCATTTGATTCGATTGCTGTAAAAGGTGAGATTTCAAACCTAACCCGCCATAGAAGCGGCCATAAATACTTTACTCTAAAAGATGATAAAGCTCAGATTAAGACTGTGATGTGGAGAAGCCGTACATTTCCTGATTCTATTAACAACGGAGATGAGGTAATCTGCAAAGGTAGGCTATCGCTTTACATGCAGGGCGGCAATTACCAGTTGGACTGCACAAGCATCAAGGAAGTAGGCCTTGGCGATCTCTACGAACGATTTCTTAAGATAAAAGACAAGCTATCCAAAGAAGGTGTTTTCGATCAGTCTGTGAAAAAGGAATTACCCTCACTTCCAAAGTCTGTCGCTATAATAACTTCAGCTACAGGGGCAGCATTACAGGATATGCTTACTACTTTCAGCAGGAGAGCTCCTTTCATCAAAATATCGGTTATACCTACTAAAATGCAAGGAACAACTGCCGATAAGGATATAATTGCTTCGATAGATACAGCCGAAGAACTATCACCAGATCTAATTATTCTATCCCGTGGCGGGGGCTCGATAGAAGACTTGTGGTGTTTCAATTCCGAAGAGCTGGCATATAGGATATTCGATTGTAAGTACCCAATGATTACAGGTATCGGCCACGAGATCGACTTTACTATAGCTGATTTCGTTTCTGATATGCGGGCGCCTACACCAACTGCCGCAGCTGAAATGGCATCCTCAAAAACAATAGATGATTATATCGGGATATTAGATTACTATCAAGACTCTATTAGTTCAACTGTTGTGAACGATCTCAGGATGTTCAAGAATAAACTTGAAAGTACTTCTATCAATACTCTCAGCCAGTTAATACTAAATGACATCAGATCAAAAGATCAGACTATAGATATTACCTCAGAGAAAATCGACAGAGCATTTAACGATCAGATCAAAAACAGATCTAACATATTAAATATTCTAGATAGTCAAATCGAAAAACTCAATCCAGATTCTATCCTGAGTAGCGGTTACTCCGTAGTTTACATAGGTGATAAGCAGGTAATGCCTAAAGATATATTACTCGCCGGGGATGAAATAGAAATCAAAAGAAAAGAACAAATAAGCAAAGCTGTTGTAAGATAGCGTTCATTATTTTGTAAGTGATTCTACGTCCCTACCTGTAATCTGAAGGATGGCAGCTGCTTGGGAGGCAAGAGAATCAGAATAAGTCAGTATCACGTTTTCCAACCCTAATTCTTTCAGTAAATATGGATTTCCGAAGGCGATATGTACGATAGGCCGTCCTTCGGCAAGGCGGGTAATAATAGGTTCCAGTTTGCTATAATCCCCCAGATGATTTACGGATTCCATCGATTTATAGAAATAAGCCGCGATTATATATTCAGCGTCATTAATGCCGAGCTTTAACTCCAGCAAGTCTTCCCTACCGATATTTTCATCCAAGAAAGCAAAATCAACTTCGCCACCATAAGCTTGCTGCAATAAATGGAAGAATGTAGATGCCTTTGGCATATCGAGTTCAGCTTGCAGAAAGGCAAAAGCAGCTATCTGGCTTTCTCCGTCCAATGGTAAATTAGCCTTATTCAGAACTTCTGTAGCTTTGAAAGCCGATCCCAGAGCTATTTTTTCATGAATCGGTTCTATTCTATGGTTTACTCTTAAATCTTGGTCATCTTGCGCCCACTCTAACTCTTTTTCAAGCATCTCAGAATTTTGCTTCAAGAGCTCGAGGAAATCAGGGTCGGTTTCCGAAATGCCTGTCAATCCTTCAATAGCTTCCATCTCATTTTCTGGCATAAGAGCTACATTGGCCCCCGCACGCAAAGCGGATTCGGACGCTTGGATACTGTTATAGGTTTTGGATATCGAGTCCATTCTGAGAGCGTCGGTAACTATAAGCCCGTCAAATCCAAGATCACCTCTCAGGTAATTAGTTATTATGTCGTAAGATAGCGAGGCCGAGGTACCTGTGCTGTCAAGTGCCGGTACTGATAGATGCCCGATCATAATTGATTTTGCACCGTTTTCAATTGCCTTTTTGAATGGATAACTTTCTGTTTCATCAATTCTCTCCCTTCCGAATTCGAGAACCGGCATTTCCATGTGGCTATCTGTACTTGTATCGCCGTGCCCAGGGAAATGTTTTGCACAAGCCAGTACCCTTTCATCCTGAAGGCCTTTGATGTATGCCGAGCTATGCAGCGATACGGTTTCTTTATCTTCCCCGAACGATCTGATATTGATTATAGGGTTGTCAGGATTATTGTTGATATCGCAGACTGGCGCGAAATTCCAGTGTACGCCTATCGCTTTGCATTCCCTCCCGATTAGCCTAGCGTTTTTATATGTTTCCATATAATCGGAGTTACGCCCGAGAGCCATTGCATGGGGGAAAGCCGTCCCGCCGTCGATTATCCTCATCGGCAGTCCGTATTCAAAGTCTGCACATATCAGAAGCCTATCTTCCGCTATATCCTGCAGTTCTACTAGCATTTGTTTGGTTTTTTCAAGCTCACCTCTAAAAACACAAAACCCACCGACACCCATAGCTGCGAGTATTTTCTTTTTTTCACTGTATTCGGGATTATCGAAATAATCTTGAGCATTCAGCTCGGCTATTATATTTCGAGCGGCGTAGTACTTATTCATAAAGGTTTAGGCTAATTGTTTTTGTACGTAAGTTTCGGACTCACATGATAGGCTTGATGATTTGGGAGTTGAGTCTATAGGATCGAGCCTTCCATCCTTCTCCAAAGTATCGTAGAAACGGTCTAAGATTCCGAACACCTCATCAAGTGTTTTTGCACCCATCAGTTCCTTACGGGCTGAAGAAGCACCATGAAAACCTTTTAAATAGCCAGAATAGTGTTTTCTGAACTCTACAAGGCCATGATCGCCTTTGAATTTGATAGTAGAACTGATATGATCCTTACAAACCTGTATTCTTTCTTCCAGACTGGGATCTTCCGGTAATACCCCTGTCTCCAAATATTCTTTAGCTGTCTTAAATATAAATGGGTAGCCTATACAACCGCGACCTATCATAAGTGCATCACATCCAGTTGTATCGAAAGCTCTTTTCACATCCTGGGGCGTTCTTACATCACCGTTTAGTATTATCGGTATATCCACCATTTCCCTAATCCATGGAATATATTCCCATTGTGCCTCCCCTGTCATCCCCATATCCCTGGTGCGGCAATGGATGGCAAGCGCTTTGGCCCCTGTCTGCTCTATCATCTTGGCAACCTTATCAATAACGATGTCGGTTTTACTCCATCCTAACCTTGTCTTTACGGTCACTGGAATGTCAACAGCCTCTACGACTTCTCTGGTCATCTCGGCCATTCTCTCCGGCTCTTTCAAGAAAGCTGCTCCAGCTTCTCTTCTAACTACTTTTTTTACCCAGCACCCAAAGTTGATATCCAAAATATCAGCTCCGGCGTCCTCAACTACTTTTGCGGCATCCGCCATCGATTTAAAGTCAGCACCGAATATCTGTATAGCCGTTGGTCTTTCTTCCTCGGCTACGATCATTTTCCTTGCTGCCTTTCGGCTGTCTCGGATTATACCTTCGCTTGCTATAAACTCACTGTAAACTATATCTGCTCCCAGCTGCCTACAAACTACCCTGAACGGAAGATCGCTCACATCCTCCATCGGTGCTAAAAACACACCGTTCCCTATTGGCACATCACCTATATGTGTATGCCTAGGCTTGAATTCATCTTTCTTCATCGAACTGTATTTCAACTTTTGCATTTCTGTCATAATGCAAATTTAACGAATGTTAATTGTTTATAAACCCACTAAGCTTTGAATAGTGCTACGGTTTTGATATTTTTGAAAATCAGTTGTAAACTGTTTATATGCCCAATCATTATCTATATGACAATCAAGAACACATCATTAGTCTTTTTACTGCTATTGTTCACAGGCTCACAACTCCTGTCTCAAGCATATTCCGATTCACCTTACAGCCCAAGAACTTCATATGGAATATTCCTTGGTGGTGGTGCAAATCTCCATTTCGGTAGTTATTCTGATATACCTGATATTGACGACTGTTGCCCGGAATGGACTTCTGGTATAGGAGCGAATATAAACGCGGGTGCTTTTTTCGCTTTGCCGATTACCAGCGATCTAGAATTTTTGATAATGGCACAGTATAACACATTAAGCGGCTCTTTCGAAGAGACTGAAACCAAAACAATGTCGCTGTTGACAAACAACGGTATAGAACCTACCCAAGGAGAGTTTATACACAGCCATGATGCCACGATAAATGCCTTTGGAGGTAACTTGGGCTTAGCCTACAGATTAACCGATCAGTTGAGAATCAACTCATCTATAAGGGTTTCTACACTTTTATCCCCTACTTCTGATATTAACGAACGCCTTACTAATAATTCCTCGCTGGTTTATCCAGAAAACGGTACTCAAACACGTGTTCTACTTGAAGAAGAAGCAATAACGGGCGTCAACTCTCTTGATGTCGCGCTCCAACTCGGCGCCTCGTATGATATCCCGGTATCCAATAGCTTT
Source organism: uncultured Hyphomicrobiales bacterium (assembly GCA_964462685.1). Lineage (GTDB taxonomy): Bacteria > Bacteroidota > Ignavibacteria > Kapaibacteriales > UBA2268 > CAYWYR01. Next base: position 131,236 of record CAYWYR010000003.1, read on the forward strand.
GAATGGTTTTTAGTACCGATGGTCAACTATTCGATTGGTTTTCTTCCAGTAGTTGAAGATCTCGATTGGAGTATTCACACTTTTAATGCTGGCGTGGGAATTAGATATTCTCCTAGAGAGGTTGTACCCCCGGCAAAACCCGTGGCGCCACCGCCACCGCCTCCACCACCACCATTACCACTGCCCCCACCACCACCTATTCAACCGACATTGGACGCTACTATCAAAGCGGTTTCAGTGGATGAAAACGGTAATGAGAGCGATATAAGCCTTATCAAAGTAGAAGAAAACTACCAAATAAGAACACACCCGCTACTTAATTTTGTTTTCTTTGATGATAATTCTCCAAAAATCGCGAACCGATACATTGAAATTTCTGATTCCGAAAAACCATCTTTCAGTTTCAGAGAGTTTTTTGATGTCAAGACTATGGACGTATATTATAATATCCTCAATATTGTCGGTAAAAGGATGGCTTTCTATCCGCAGGCAAATATCGAGCTTATTGGTACGAATTCAGGGGTAGGTGCTGAGAAAAACAACACAACGCTATCCAAGCTAAGAGCAGAATCAGTCAGAGACTTTTTAGTTAATGAATGGAAAGTATCTCCGAATAGAATCACAATCAAATCTGTGAATCTTCCCGATAATCCTACAAATACTAAAACCCAGGACGGGATCGAAGAAAATAGGAGAGTTGAGATGTATTCAAATCTTCCTCAGATATTCGAGCCTATTATTATTCGTGATACCGTACGTACTTCAAACCCGCCTTATATGAGGTTCAAACCAACAGTTAATGCGGAAGTAGGTATAAGTGAATGGAAGATAATTACATCTCAGAATGACGTTGATCTAAAGACTTTCTCAGGGAAAGGTGAGCCACCTGCTCAAATAGACTGGTTTGCAGCTCAGGAAGATGAGCAAGAGTTTATCCCTAAAATGGATGAACCTCTTGATTACAGAATGGAAATAGTAGATAACGACGGCAAAGTACTTGTATCAAAAAAACAGACCTTGCCAGTTGACCAGATTACAATCCAAAAGAAAATATTCGCAGGCGAGTCAGATAAGATATTCAACAAATTCTCTATGATTGGTTTCCCTTACAACAGTGATGAGATCCAAGGTAGAAACATGGATATGTTAAAATCAGTAAACAGAGCTATCGAAGACAATTCAGAGATTTTCGTCTCAGGTTATTCCGATAGATTGGGTGACGATGATTACAATCTGCGACTTGCTCAAAGAAGAGCGAATGCAGTCGGTAAAGCCCTAAAGGTTCCGGCAGCCAATATATCAGCACTGGGCGAATCCAGACTTTTATATGATAATGAAATGCCTGAAGGAAGATTTTACTCACGTACAGTGCTAATAGACGTAGTTACTGTAATCGAATAAGTAATTTTTACTTGATAATCTTGTTATTAAGTAAAACAAAGAAGAAAAAGTATGAAAAATATATTTATCGTATTGGCAATTATATTAACATCACTATATAGTGTTGATATGCAAGCCCAAAGCCGTCTCGAGATACTTGGTGTTGATCCGAGTAATTACCCTGCAATGCAGGCAGAGGTCAAAGTATTCAATAACGCAGGCGAGGATATGAGATCATTCCTTAGGCCTGAAAACTTTATAATAAACGACGGCGGTGAGATAAAGCCTGCAAACGATATCGAATGCGACGACAATAGACTTAAAATGTCCCTTATCATAACATTAGATGTCAGTACCTCAATGGTAAACAGAGCCAAGCCTGAATTTAGTAACAGGACCGGTAAAGATGTAGCAGAAATCGCTATTAGAAATTTTATTAATCAATTTCCTGAAAATACTGGTGAAATCGCTATTACGACTTTTTCAAGTGGCGAAGGTGGGTATATAGCAACAAGAGTTCACAGAGAGTTTAGTGAAGATAAACAAGATCTTTTAGCCTCTTTGAATGAAATTGGATACAACGGAAGAACGAATTATAACAAAGCTATATTAGGTGATACATTAGTAACAGGTAGAGATCTGCCAAATGGTGAACCTGAAATCTTCATTAGAGATGGTGTAATTCAATTAGCTGAAAGAGCGAGATATTCTGTCTTCAACTTGTTTATTACCGATGGTGCTCATTCCGAGGGTGCATTGAAAGAGGTTGAAATGACAAATGAGCTTAATGCTCGAAATATCAAACTCTATCCTATTTCGCTTGGCCTACCTTTACCAGGTGAGCTCGAAAGCATAGCTCGTGCTACTGGTGGTAATGCTGATGCTGGTAGTAATCTTACAAATGAAAGTGAATTTGAAAGCTTTTTCCAACTCCTACTTAGCGATGCGACACAAATTGCCAATCCATCCCCTTGCATACTAACTTGGGATGCTAATTGCAGTGGTGGAGAGCTTGATATCACTTATAACGATTATGGAAACCCCTCTGCTCAAGAATCATATATAATACCTCCAGATAGACTTCCAATAGTCGAGTTACCGGTAGCCTTCGGCGGTAGTATAGATTTCTACAATCAGGGGTTTGATGCTCCGACTACTGTTTCTATTCCTTTTACGGCACGAAAAAACAATTATAACCTCGAGGATATTGAAATAGGCGATCCACGGTTCGAGATTGTAGGCAATACAAATTATGTAATTCAGCAAGACCAGACAGTAGATATCGATATCAGGCTCACTACCTCTATTCGCGAATGTATAAATACAGATATCACTTTTAAGAGTGAAGGGTGTGATTATACCTTCCCACTTAATGCGAATTTTGCATATATAGAAGCAGTTGATGTAGGTTCTACAACTATTGGTGAAGAACTTACTTATACTCAAACGGATGCTTTCTGTAATTATACAAATCAACGCTTAACGGCCGATTTTCCTACCATATTTGGCGGGAATGCAGCGAGCGAGTTTGACATAATAACCCAGTTCCCTATCGATATCGAACCTTGTGAATGTATTGATATCGAATATGCGTTCAACCCTTCCACAACTGGAGTTAGAAGCTCTGAATATTCTCTAACAGTAGGTGGCCAGATTTTCGAGGCACCAATCACTGGTGCAGGTGGCGGCGCTGCACAGATTGCGGCTGAATGGCCAACTCCTATTCCTACTGGTAACTGCGAATTAGCCAGTAATACCGTTCAGGTAGAGGTATTTAATAACGGTCCTGTTGAGCTCCAGATTACTGACGTATCAATAGAAGGCCCAGATGCTGACGATTTTAGAGACCCTACAGTAGTTTTATGGACAGCAGACCCGAATGGTTCTACATTTATTGAAGTTTCTACCAATATACAAGACGTAACAGTTTTCGGCCAAAGAAACGCAGAACTTGTTATTGTTAACAATTCGGATAACGCCCCGGAGTTCAGACTTCCCATATCAGTTTACATAAATGAAGTCGAAATACAAACAGATATTCAAGAAATCGACTTCGGCGTTCTATGCCCTGGTGAGAACGTATCGGAAACCATCACGATAACTAATACTGCTATTAGTAAAGGAGAGTTTTCCGTATATCCTGAAGTAAACAATAACTACTATACTTTAAGTACAGATGAGTTCTTCTTGCCCGACGGGGGTTCGGAAACTATAACAGTTAACTTTGGTACAAACGATGTTGGTACTTATGATGGACAGGTAAGTCTGGTTGATGCATGTGCAAGAGTTATTCCGGTTACACTTCGCGCTACAGTTTCAAACCCCGAGCTTGAAATCGTTAGCGGCGATCAATTGTCCTCTGGTATAGGAGAGATAACTGCTTCAGATTTAGTTGTGAGAAATAACTCAGAACATATCCTTACGATTATCGGTGGAAACATCAGCGATACCGAGATTACTTTTATAGATGATCCTGCTACTAACAACATAACGATTCAGCCAAATCAAACCGCTGCTATCCCACTTGAATATCTGCCTTTGGCCAATACTCTTATCACACCAAATATTACATTGCAGACCGATAAATGTGGTTATACCTTCACAGGCACTTTAGAGGCACAGCCTGGGGTACTTGATGGAGAATTGATAGTTAGTGACGCTCAAGCGAGAGTCGGTGAACGGTTTAATTTAAACCTTGATTTCACTAATAAAACACCTGGATTCGAAGTTTTAACTACAGACAGAATATCTTTTGATCTTACTTATGATTCCAGATATTGTGAATTTGTGAATATGCCAGGCGTTAACGCAACTGAAACAATCGACGCTACCAACTTCGCTACCTTATCTGTTATTGATTACCCGATCGATAACTTGGATAATGACCCAATCATTCTTGATTTTATCGCCAAACAAGGTTTAGTAGGCGCAGATATAACACCTATGATTATCGAGAATGCAACAGCCGAAGGATTCATAATATCTTTGAGCAATGCAAATCTTGAAATTATCAGATCTTTTGCCAATATCGAAATAAATGATTATTCTGTTAGCACCGGCAACACTATTACTTACCCGATTTTGATAACCGATGAAAATGGGGATCTGCAAGATTTCCATCAAGGCTTTACAGGCACAATAGAGTATAATCCTCTAGTACTTAGTCCAATTGGCGAAAACTTCGACATCACCTATAATCAAGATTATTCTGTAGCTACTATGACTTTTGAAGAGAGTATCAACTTCGCAAATGATCAAGCAAGTAAAAACCCGACCATTCAAAACACTAGGCAGTTTCAAATAATGTCAATCGATTTCAGAGCTCTTTACGGTAATGAAAGAACAACAGAGATTAAAGTAAAAGATGTAGAGTCAATTGCGGGAGAAGTTGAAATAGACAATTCTTCATCAAATGTAACTATCGAAGATATATGTGATTACGGAAATGATGAGTATCGTTTCCTTGAGTTAAGCCCTACAGCTACCCCTATAAATGTTTCTGCGTTAGCTGAATCTCCAAATCAGGTAACTATCAATGCGGCAACCGTTGAAAGCGTTGTGCATACATTATCTATTTACAATACCAATGGACAGCTAGTTTATACGCAAGAAGGATTCGGTGTGCCGGGCCGACACTCTCTAAACCTTAACGGGCAAACCTTCACTACAGGCTCATACTTTGTAATCCTAAAAGGGCTTACAAACTCAGCCACAAGTAGATTTGTGATAACTAAATAAATTCTTTTTTTTACTGTAAAGGCCGTTTAGCTTTTGAAGCCAAACGGTCTTTTTTTATATCATCGGTTTAGATTATCATCTAACTTGAGTACATTGCGTTTTATAATCTATCATATTAACCGAAAAGCATCATACCCATTTGGCAAAAATTATATCTATAGCAAACCAAAAAGGAGGCGTTGGTAAAACTACCACCTCTGTTAACCTTGCGGCTTCCCTTGCCGCTCTCGAGCGATCGGTACTATTGATTGATATTGACCCTCAGGCAAATGCCTCTGGTGGAGTTGGGGTAGATTCAAAACAATTACCCAATAGTGTTTATGATGTACTTAGCGGCTCAACAGATATAAATGACGCGATTGTTCCCACACAAATGGAATATCTCGATCTACTGCCTTCACATATCAATCTTGTAGGGGCCGAGATTGAGTTAGTTGGCAGGGATGGCAGAGAGAAGGTACTTAAACAGGCATTGGTAAATCTTAAAAAAGATTACGAATATATAATTATCGACTGTCCCCCATCGCTCGGGCTTTTAACATTAAACTCATTTACTGCCTCCGATACTGTATTAATACCTGTTCAGTGCGAATATTACGCACTTGAAGGGCTGGGGCAGCTTCTGAATACCATATCTATTGTACGGTATCATTTGAACTCAGATCTGGAAATAGAAGGTGTTTTGCTTACCATGTTTGATTCTAGGCTGAGACTTTCAAATCAGGTGGTAGCGGAAGTGCAACAACACTTCGCCGATAAAGTTTTCAAAACACTTATACCTAGAAACGTAAGGCTTTCAGAATCACCTTCTCACGGTAAGCCAGTACTTCTATATGATGCGCTTTCAGTTGGGGCTCAGTCATATCTAGAATTAGCGAAAGAAATGCACAAGAAAAATTTAGTCAAAAAGGTAAGTGCCTGATGAAAAAGAAAGATACAGGCTTAGGCAGAGGTCTTGGTGCTCTCATACCATCGGTACAGTTTGAAAAAGATGACAATGGTTTTGATCGCCCAAAAAAAGACGAAGTATTCTCCACTACTATCGAAATACCGATAGATCAGATTGTCCGCAATCCCTACCAACCGAGAAAAAGCTTTGAGCAGAGCGCTCTGGCCGAGCTTAAGGATTCTATTCAACTACATGGCGTTATCCAACCCATTACCGTGAGAAAAGTTGCTCGTGGCTATGAGCTGATAGCTGGCGAAAGAAGATTAAGGGCTTCACAGTTAGCAGGTCTGGAAACTGTTCCTGCTAACATAATGAGTGTCGAATCAAGCCAAAAAATGCTTGAACTCGCCCTGATAGAAAATATTCAGAGATACGATCTGAACCCTATCGAAGAAGCTATGGCGTATAAACAGCTTCTCGATGAGTGCGGCCTTACGCAGGAACAAGTTGCCCGTCAGGTCAGTAAAGAGCGCTCAACTGTTACGAATCTATTAAGGCTTCTTCGACTGCCTGATTCCGCTCAGGAAGCTCTCAAAAACGGTGGGATATCTCTCGGCCATGCTAAAGTACTCCTCGGCTTGAATGACAATGATGTGATAAGCGACTTGGTTTCGAAAATCATTAGTGAAAAACTTTCGGTGAGACAATTAAATGACAAGATCAAATCGCTAAAGGATAAACCGAAAAAAGAAAAGCCTGAGATAAAAGATATTGACCCTTTTGTCAAAGCAGTAGAAAAGCAGTTACGAGACGGCTACGCGACAGACGTTAGAATCAAGTTAAAAGAAAATAATTCCGGCTCTATAGAGATCAAATTCTATTCTGAAAGTGATCTGAACAGAATTCTACAGATTATGGAGAATTCCGATAGTTGACTTATAGTTTAAAGCATAATTATAAGCATAGAGTGCGTTACGCCGATACCGATAAAATGGGTATTGTTTATAATGGCACATACCTTACTTATTTCGAGATCGGCAGAACTGAACTGATAAGGGATATTGGACTGCCCTATTCCGATGTTGAAAAGCACGGCTATCACCTGCCACTTATCGACGCTAACCTGAAATTCCTCTCACCTGCGGTATATGATGATTTGATAGATATTGAATCAAGGTGCGAGTTTGATCCCCTTTCACTGCGCATCAAATTCCACTATAATATAACATTACAGGGCCGCACTATCTGTACAGGCTTAACAACTCACGTGTTTATCCGTTCAGAAAATGGCAAACCGGTAAAGCCACCGGCTTTTTTCGTTCAGAAAATTTATGATAGATATGAAAAGTAAGTTGATTTTATCCATGCTTTGCTTTTTTGTAGGTGCTGACTTACTTTCCCAAGTAGAGACGAACTCCCCATACCTTACAGTAACAGCAATCACCGATGCCCGGGCTTCAGCGCTCGCCAATGCGGTTGTAACAGCAGAAGACGACATTTTCTCTCTTTTCATAAATCCGGCAACTCTTTATACTGTTGAATCCCGAAATATAGGGGCTACCTTTCAAAAAAACATTGGTGATATAAACGCGGGCAACCTTATCTATGTTAATGATGATATAACTACTGGCGGCGTATGGGCGGCCTCTACAAATTTTGTAGATTTTGGTACCTTCGATCGCTCTGATATATTCGGAATCAGGACCGGTTCTACATTCGGCGGGCAAAACTTCAATATCGGCCTTACATACTCTAATGAACTTGACAGTAATTTCTATTATGGAGTAACAGGAAGATATCTTTTTGCAGGTCTGGAAAGCCAGTCATCCATGGCTTTGGTGTTGGATGCGGGACTGGTTTATGCATTTTCTGATAATCGCTCTAATATCGGTCTCTCGATCCTTGGTGCCGGAGCTGTGCTCACAACTTTTGACGGTTCAGATCTCAGCCTCACACCTGATGTCAGGATAGGCTTTAGCCATAGATTGCAGGGCATGCCGCTGTTGTTTAATATCGCACTCCACCATCTTGCAAATGACTATGACGGCTTTTTCGAACGATTCGAAAACATAGCAGTAGGTGGTGAGTTCATAATAAGCGAAAGCATTAGACTGCGTGGTGGTTATGATTTCTATACACGCCAGAACCTCACCCCTGATTCTCAAGCAGCGCTTTCAGGAATTTCACTTGGCGCGGGATTTATACTCTCTGATTTTGACTTCAACTTTTCCTATAATCAATACGGAAGCAACGCACAGATTTTCAGACTTTCAGTAAACTCATCAATATGATTAAAATACTAATACTATCGGCTATTCTTTCAGTAATTACTTTTACAAGTATTAACTCCCAAGGCCAAACACCTGAAAAAGTATCCCTTTCTATGGTGATAGGCGATTTTGCTTACTTAAGAAGCGAATTCGACGAGATAGAGATCAAAGCTACCGAGGTTGACGCGCTCATCGGAATACAGAAAAGTATGGATAACGTAATGCGTTCGCCTGTTATTATGGAAAAAGAACCCTATGAGGTTGTTACTATCGATATCATAAAAACTATGGCAAACAACATGCTCGTATTTATGGATCGGATGATAATCAAGGGGAAAGACGCAGTAAGATTTCAGCGCTTCAGAAATAACCTACAACAAGCTATTTCAGGTAGTTGAAATAGATCTGAGTTGTTCTACAACTCTGGTTATAATAAGCTTCCAGTTATGATTAGCCATAATAAAAGCTTTGGCCGCATTTCTAGATTCATTAAGTAGCTTGCTATCTGATAGCAAAGTCTGAATCATTTCTGCTTGTTTTTCCGGCGAATCAGATACAAAAAGTCCATCCCGTTCTCCGGCTTTAATACCTTCCGCGGAAACTGATGTTGCTATAACCGGCAAACCCAAAGCCATCGCTTCTAGTATTTTAAACCTGATTCCGCCGCCAACCATAAGAGGAGCTATATAAATTTGATATTTCACTAGCTCGTCAGCATAATCTTCAACAAAGCCGATCTGGTTTACATTATCATATTCAATAAGTTTTGTTGGTATATTCTTCCCTATCAGATTTAGGTTGATTTCTTTATCTGTATCAACTAATTTTCTCAATACATTAGTGATAAACCATTCCAGACCGTTAACATTATGTACCCAACCGTAGTTAGTGCCTATCACTAGTGATTTTTTATAGATCGGCTCCACAGTCCGATATTCAATACACTTTTTGTCAACCCCTACCGACATGTGCCTTACATCACTAGTAGCAGATAGCTGTAAGCCCTTGTGTCTATCCTCCTCAGTAATACAAAAAGTTATTGATGCATTTTTTAAAATCTGTCTCTCATCTTTTTTTAACTTTTCTGCCTGCCATTTTATGAACAGTTTCATGGGGCCGAATCTAAGATCGTCGGCATATCTTTCCCATATCAGATACTCCATATTATGCTGCCTCAATACAAAGGGAATCCCTATTCTTTCTGACACCTTTTTTGCATACCATGCCATATTCGAATGGTCTGCCCATACTATATCAGGTGATAATCTATCTGCTAAATCAAAAATAGACTCTAGAATCTGATTAGACTGGTGCTTTTCAATATAAATTGAGTTTTGCGAGACAATATTTTTCAGAGCGAAAGATAATCTGTTGTTTGTATCGAGTTGAAAAACAGTTACTTCTCCATATTCTTTAGCTTCTGATAGATACTTTAACTCAGGTTTGGTTTTATTGATAGATACTAAATAAGTCTGTATCCCTAAATTATTGAAAGTCTCGAACTGATAAGCAATACTTTGTTTACCGCCATCTGTTTTTGGATATGGGAACTGAGGTGAAAGTTGTAATATCTTCATTATATCTAGATATTTAGTTCCGTGTGGATAGTAAATAGTCGCCTGTATGGAATAACTATATTAAATTGCGTATTGGCAAAGTTACGGAAATGTCGTGATAGTTAATAAGAACCCAGAACACTCCGAACTAAAACTAAAGGTTCCTTTCCTTCCAGTAGGGATTTTGATCTCTGTGATAGTGATAGGTACTTTAGGTTTTCATTATATTTGGGGGGACGAAAACGCCACTTGGATCGATGCGCTGTATATGGTAATGATTACCGTTACAACCATCGGATATGGTGAGGTACACAAACTATCCCATACCGGGCAGATATTTACTATGGTGATAGCTGTATTTGGTATAGCATCACTGTTCTATATCTTTACCACAGTTATGGAAAGTCTGGTATTCAAGCAGATTTATAACATCCGAGGCAAAAAAAGAATGCTCAAGAAAGTCTCTAAAATGTATGATCACTATATAGTTGTAGGATATGGAAGAGTAGGCAAAATAGTATATAAAGACTTGTTGGCCAGGGGAAAACAATGTGTTGTAATTGATAACGATTTTGATGAAAGTACCGAAAAAGAGCATACAAATACTGAATTCAAAGGTATTATGGGTGATGCGAGTGATGATGAGGTTCTACTCCTTTCATCAATCAAAAATGCCAAAGCAGTTATTGTTACTATAGGAAACCCAGCCGTTTCTACTTTTGTGGTACTTACCGCAAGAGAGTTAAACAAAGACATTTATATTATAGCAAGGGGCGACCACCCAAATCTAGACTCCAAACTATATAAGGCTGGAGCAGACAAAGTTATAAACCCTTATGAAACAGGTGGGAAAAAACTAGCTAATTTTGCAGTCAACCCTAATATTTCCGATTTCATGGAAACGAATTTCAATGCAGGGGATCAAAAACTCAGGCTGGAAAGATTCAAATTGCCCCATGAAAGTAATTATATCGGTAAAACTCTCACTGAACTTGATATCAGAAAAAATATCGGGGTAACGGTAATAGCGATTATTCGTAACGATAAAGCGGAGCTTAACCCCCGCGCGGATTATACCGTCAACCAGAAAGACGAATTTGTAGCTCTAGGTACGCCAGAACAAATCGCTGAATTATATAAATCAATTGAAACCTCTAAAGTTTAAGACTACTAAAAACTGCTTAACTATCAAAACATAGAAACGATTCAGGAAACAAGTATCACGGTAGAAGAGCTAATAAAAGCTCCTATCGATTTTAATGTACTAACCGGTGATACCGGATTGGATAATAAAATCGAAGACAAATATATCTACCGTCCTCAGCTGCCTCTCGCTGGTTTTTTTGAACTATTCATTTTCAGAAGATTACAGATTTTTGGAAATACCGAAATGTTTTACCTAAAATCATTATCTGAAAACGAGAGACTTGAAAGAATAAAAAAGTTTTGTGATTTCCCCGTACCATGTGTGGTTCTTACAGATGGACAGATATTTTCAGACGAGATAATCAATGTATTTGCCAAAAACGGTACTGCCGTATTGAGCACAAAGCTGGAAACAGCTAAACTTACATACATAATAAATGAATTTCTGGATGACCATTTCAGTGTTCAAGCTACGGTACACGGTTCATTTATCGATGTGTATGGTGTAGGAATCTTATTCGTAGGTAAATCGGGCATTGGCAAATCCGAGATAGCACTCGATTTAGTCGAAAGAGGCCATAGACTCGTAGCAGATGATGTAGTGATGCTTACGAAAAAAAGAGAATCAACCCTTATGGGTACCGGTACCAATCTCGTACAGCATTTCATGGAAATCAGAGGGCTCGGGATAATCGATGTTCGCCAGATGTTCGGTATCAGATCTATCCGTTTCCAAAAAAGATTGGAAATCGTAGTTGAACTCGAAGACTGGTCTGAAAAAGGCGATTACACCAGAACTGGGTTGGAAGAGACAAAAGTGGATCTTCTAGGGGTAAATATTATGCACGTAACACTACCGATATTTCCAGGTAAAAATATTACCGTAATAGCAGAAGTAATAGCTCTTAACTATCTTCTCAAAACCTACGGTTACAACGCAGGCAAAGTTTTTTCTGATAAACTGTCAGAACAGATTAAAATGAAATCTATGGGAGTCAACAAAACAGACAGACTCATAGATTATTTCCAAGGTGACAATGAATAGAATCTCAAATCACATTTTTCTACTAGTCTTCAGTCTAGTAACTACAATATCTTATGCTCAATATACTACCGACATAATCTCTGGTAAAGCTTCAACCAAATTCGATAAATATGCCAAAGGTGAAGAATTTATTGTTACAATATCAATAGATATTAAGGACGAATGGTACGCCTATGATATGATAGAAAGAGGCGTTGGCCCGATGCCAACAGGGATTTTTGCTCCCGAGGATTCGGGTTATAAAGTTGATACTGCGGTATCCTCAAAATCAGTTATCGAATATGATGAAGGGTTTAAGATTGATGTTGGTAAACTTAAGAAAAAGGCTACTTTTACCGTTAACGCAACCGCTTTAGAAAATATCGATTTGAATAATGGCAAAGAGATTATCTTGAACGTTCAGGTATGTAAAGATGGCAAATGTCTTATCCCAAGTGATGTTCTGTTTACCATCCTCCCAAAAGTTAAGCGGTCTGCGGATTATCTTATAAAATCAATTGAAAACACTCCAGAAAACAATGATACTGAGGTAATTGATGCAGACTCTATAAACAATGATCAAGATACAGTTTTTAAGGATCGTTCTGCCATAACACCTGACACTACATCTGATACAGAACCAAATAGTGCTAAAGCCTCCCCAGAAGACGAAGAAATATTTCTCTCAGCAGCCGAAAATGAGATCGAAGATGCTAAAAGAGAAGGTGTGTGGTCCTATCTTTTGCTCGCTATGTCTTTTGGCGCTTTGGCTCTTCTTACACCTTGCGTGTTCCCCATGATACCGATTACCGTATCATTTTTCACAAAAAGATCTGAAAAAGAAGATTCTCGTCCCGTATTGGATGCTTTCCTTTTTGCATTGGGTATAATTGCTACTTTTGTCGGGATAGGGCTGATAACAGCGGCTTTCTTCGGTGCGGGGGCTATCGGCGATATAGCTACCAACCCATGGATAAATATGGCGATAGCAGCCGTATTTATAATATTCGCTTTTAATTTATTTGGAGCATTTGAAATTCAAATTCCTACTTCAATCCTAAATAGATTAAACTCAAAAGCAAACTCAGGCGGTAAAGGCGGTCTTATGCTTATGGGGCTGGTTTTCTCACTTACCTCTTTTACATGTACGGTTCCATTTGTAGGCTCTTCACTTATCGGTACAGCCGATGGTGAATGGTTCCTTCCGGTTATAGGGATGCTTGGCTTTTCATTTGTATTTGCTGTACCATTCTTCTTCCTCGCGTTATTCCCTACCCTACTCAAGAAACTTCCCAAGTCTGGCGGTTGGATGAACAACCTGAAAGTAGTGATGGGTTTTATCGAAATTGCCGCAGCTCTTAAATTCATATCCAACGTTGATCTTGTATGGGCTTTAGAACTTATCTCCCGGCCTACATTCATAGCTATCTGGATAGCCATCGCGATACTTATCACACTGTACATACTCGGCGTTTTCCTGATGAAACTGGATTCGCCCGTAGATAGGCTCAGCGCCATTCGGGTGATGTTTGCTATCGCCTTCCTATCTATAGCTGTTTCATTTGTACCGGGCCTCTGGAACGAACCGCTCGGTAAGATTGACGCGTTCCTACCACCGAGAGACTATTTAAATGAAGATGTGCTGGCAACTGCTTCCCTATCTACTTCACCAGATAAGTCAGGCACAGCGATATGGCATAAAACACTTGACGATGCCTTAGAGAAAGCTAAGGAAACGAATACAAATGTCTTTGTGGATTTCACTGGATGGACCTGCACAAATTGCAGGCTTATGGAATCAAATATGTTCCCCAAGCCGTCCATCAAATCTAAAATGGATCAATTAGTTAAAGCTAAACTCTATACCGATAGAAGAAAAGAACCCGAACTATCGAATAAAAAAATAATGGAAGAACGGTTTGGTTCAATAGCTTTACCGCTATATGTACTAATGACTCCCGATGGTCGGGTAATCGACAAAATAGAATACACTACCGATGAGCAGTTATTCAGTGATTTCCTACAGAAAGCACTATAAACTCAATAAGGTTTATTTACACAACTTAAAAGATTAATAAAGTGATATTAATTACAGGTGCCCTTGGGCAGATAGGTACAGAACTTACTACCGCACTTAATGCCAGACACGGCAAAGAGAACGTAATACTTTCTGATTTGAAAGAATCTCCCTCAGTTGACAACGAATATCATGTTTTAGATGTAAGGGATAGCAAGAAACTCCGTGATATTACGGAAAGTAGAAAAATAGATACAGTCTATCACATGGCTGCCCTTCTTTCAGCTACAGGCGAGAAAAATCCCCAATTATGCTGGGATGTGAACATGAACGGTACTATCAATATGATGGACTTCGCCGTAGAAAAAGGTGCTTCTATTTATGTACCCAGCTCGATAGCTGTGTGGGGTAAAAAAGTCGAGAGAAATATGACACCCCAGGACTCCGTTCTCTATCCTACAACTATGTATGGTGTTACAAAAGTATCTGCCGAAGTTCTGGGTGATTATTACCACACCAAATACAATCTTGATATCAGAGGGATTAGATATCCTGGCATTATATCAAACGCAACCCTTCCAGGCGGAGGCACAACAGATTACGCCGTGGATATCTTTTATCAGGCAATAAAAAACCGATCTTATGAATGCTTCCTCAACCCTGACACAGCATTGCCAATGATGTATATGCCAGATTGTGTAAAAGCAACGATCGATCTGATGGAAGCCCCTAAGGACTCACTTGTAAACAGAACTAATTTCAATGTAACAGCATTCAGTTTCAACCCAGAAGATCTGGCGGCAGGGATCAAAAAACATATTCCCGATTTCACTATATCCTACAAGCCGGACTACAGACAGGATATCGCTGATTCGTGGCCAAAGACTGTAGATGACTCAGAAGCAAAAAAACAATGGGATTGGAAACCGGATTTCTCCTTCGAGGATATGGTAGCCGATATGATTAAAGTATTATCAGACAAACACGACCGAGGCCTTATCTGACTTGTTTGTCAATATAGTAATATGGGCATTCGTTTCTCTTCATTTCCAGTTTATATATCTCTTCAAACTAGGGACTTATGTAGTAACGTACACCGATTTATTCTTTCTAATCGGTGTTCTTGTTTTTGCTTATGATCTACTGCTCGGCAAACGTGAACTCAAATTTCGTTCTAACGGGTTACATCTACCTTTTTTAGCTTTTATACTGATTGCCTGTGTTTCGGGTCTGCAACCCGTGATCGGTGAAGGAGGTAAATTCGTTACACAGTTTCTCAAAAGCTATATACACCTTCTTGAAGTTTTCAGCATGTTCCTACTCTCGTTTTTCTACGATGACGGGGCTAAGAAACTCTGGAAATTCCTCAAGTGGTGGCTGATAGTAGGTTTGTTATCGAATTTATACGCAATCTACGGCTTAATTGCCAGACCGCTGGATTGGCCGGGAGCCTATATCTATTTCGGTAATATTACAGATGGTGGCAGAACTGAACACTCCGAGGGTATTGGCCAAATAGTTCTAAGCTATGGTGATTTCTTCCGAGCAACATCTTTCTTTTCGGAACCTTCCGCACTTGCAATTTTCAATGTAGGGACAATATTATTTTTCTTTATCCCTAAAATTTTTACAGGTAAATTTTTAATCCAAAGTAAGCTTTTCAATACATTATTCTTCATTACCTGGATTCCAGCGCAGCTGTTTACCTTTTCATTAACTGCAGTACTTCTTACGGCATCCTCGGCTTTTATATTGCTGTTGATACGCGGTTTGCCCTTCATTAAGAAGCTTTTTCCGTATGCTTTATTACTGCTGCTGATAGCATTGATAACTGATTTTATTCAGTATCAATATACCGATACCATGATATTGGAATTATTATCACAGCGAGTCTCATCAGTCTTGCTTTTTGATGTCAATAATCAGGTAATGGGTGAATCGGCGTTCGATAGGTTTTCTTCTTATTGGTTGGCGTTGGATATATGGGAGCAATACCCGCTGGTAGGTACCGGTCTTGGCCTAACATATCTGAACGGTATTCATGATATCCCATTCATGCACATGTCTATAATGGCTGTACTCACGGAAACAGGTATAATAGGTCTGGTTGTTTATTTATGGGCTTTCATATACATAACATTCAAAATATTTATAAGAGCAAGGTTTCTCTATAAAAATTCTGAACAGTATGAAGATTGGTTTATAGCACTATATGTTATCGCTACCATACTGACTTTTAATTTACTTATCTCTAATATAGTAGTAAGTAACAGTGTAGCTTCTGCTCATCAATGGATTACACTTTCCATAATAATTCTAATCTATCAGAGTGAACAAAGATTGAGAAACGTAAGTTATAATATAATAAAACCGCAAACAAACCATAGATCCTACCTTGCAAAAGGTCTAAAAGCATTACGGAGATAAAAGACTTTTTCTTACATTCAAAGCAATACCCATCGCTATTTGATCCTTCGCTACATTTACCTCCACCATCTCGATCGCTTTATCTAAAAAAGCGAATATGCTATCATCGATCTTATTGCTAAATTTATCTGATATAGCTTTGATAGTCTTTTTATCGCTATCTATCATATATTCGATATCGATTTCAGCAGAGTTCTGCATTGAGTCAGATAATACTTTTGAAATATTGGCAACTAGCTCCATCATACCGGATTTGTCTAATGTTTTTACCTCTTTCTGTATAAAATCAATTAACGCAATCTGATAATTGTGAGGCCGTAATGTCAACCTTAGAAATTGTATTGCTCTAGAATACAAACCCCTGTCAGAATCATTCAAATAACTAAGTACTTTGACTATCGAGCCATCTGAACTTAGAATCGCCTCTTTTTTCTCGCTTTCATTGTAACCAACAAATTCTTTTGAATTTTCAATAAACTCGGTGAGTTCTGATAATTTAGGAGGCTTGATATTTACTATTTTACACCGTGACTTAATAGTCTGGAGAATATGCTTCGGTTTTGAGGTTG
Organism: uncultured Hyphomicrobiales bacterium; assembly: GCA_964462685.1. Lineage (GTDB taxonomy): Bacteria > Bacteroidota > Ignavibacteria > Kapaibacteriales > UBA2268 > CAYWYR01. The sequence goes on from CAYWYR010000003.1 coordinate 148,252, forward strand.
TGAGCCATATAATTGTTTTCTCGGGTGGCTCTTCCAGGGTCTTTAGGAATGCATTAGCGGTCTGATTGTTCATCCTGTCAATATCTGGTATCACCACAACTCTATACTTGGAGGATGTTGTTTTATGAAGTTCCTTATTCAAATGCCGAATCTGGTCAATTCTTATAAAATTCGCTTCCTGCGGCAAAATCTTACTGAAAGCGAATCTATTTTTGGTCTCGATCAGGCTTTTTATGTCATCAAGTTGCTTGCCCGATAGCTGTTCATAAGGGTTTTTATTGTTGGAACTACCCGTTTTAGGTAGAGGATAGATATAATAAAGCCCACCGCTTTCAAGCATTTTCTCAAAATCACCTTCTATACCGTTAAGCCTTCTATAAAGCTCCAAGCCTAAATACTCTTTACCTAACCCGCTATTGCCTACCGTCAGATATGCGCCGCCATTGATATTTTCAAGTGATGAAAACAGTTTTTCTTGAGTTTCAATATTGCCTGGTATTGCTATATTTTTAATATCAATCTTCCTTTACTTTCTCGGTAAGTATCTACTGTGTACATTCTTGATAGCATCCTTATCAAGGTGGGTATATATTTGAGTGGTGGATATACTTGAATGTCCTAACATCTCTTGTACAAGCCTTATATCAGCACCGCCCTCGATTAGGTGGGTCGCGAATGAGTGCCTTAAAATATGGGGATAGATATCCTTATCAAGTCCGGCATCCTTGGCTACCTTTCTTATAATCTTCCAAAGCCCCATTCTCGAAAGTATATTCCCTCTATTATTCAGAAATACATAATCCTCTGAGTTTTCTTTCAGAAGGTACGTCCTAGTTGTCGCAATATAATCTCTGAGGCTTTCAAAAGCTTTACTTCCCAACGGTACAAGCCTTTCCTTACTGCCTTTACCGAAAACCCTAAGAACTCGAGCCTCGGCTATAAACCAAGAAAGTCTCATATTAAGGAGCTCAAATACCCTCAGACCGCTAGAATACATTACTTCTACAATAGTAGAGTTTCGTTGTTGTAGAACATCACCTCCCCTTTGGGAAGCAATCATACTCTCAATATCATCTACGCTCAGAACAGTCGGTAGCCCAAGTTGCTTTTTAACCGTACTTATATTCTCCATTGGGTCGGTTTCTAAATCGTACCTATCTGATAAATATTTATAGAGCCCTTTTAAAGATGATATATTTCTATTGATTGATGCGTTTTCTAAAACCGAACTATCATCATCCTCTCCTCTACTAATACTCATCGAATACAAATACTCTTCAATATCTTTTTTCCCTACTTTCTTGAAATCTTCCCGGCCTTTTTCCTGTAGCCAATAAGCGAATTTCCGAATATCATTCTTATAGCTTTCGATAGTATTGTCCGATAAACCCTTCTCAATCGCTATAAGATTGATATAGCCCTTGATATCTTTATTAAGGCTTATGGAAATATCTATCTTTTTGTCTTTCATTAAACAAATTTAGTAAAGTAACGTCTCTATCGCTTTATAATCTAAAACAAAAAATACTATGCCAGCACTTGAATCATCTATGATAGAGCTAGGTTCCGACCTGCCGGATTTTCAGCTACAGTCTTGTGGTAATGATAAAAAATATAGCAGTGATGAGCTTATGGGAAAAAAAGGTCTCACTGTAATGTTCGTTTCACATCATTGCCCCTATGTAAAACATTTACATAAGAGTTTTCAGTCTCTATGGAACAAATATAAAGACTCTGAAATTGGTTTTGTAGCAATTTCTTCCAATGATGTGGAAAACTATCCTGATGATTCACCTGCCAATATGCAAAAACTTTGGGACGAATTGGGTTTAGACTTTCCTGTATTATATGATGAAGCGCAAGAAGTAGCAAAAATATTTGATGCCCAATGCACTCCTGACTTTTTTGTATATGATTCTTCCGCTAAGCTTTATTACAGAGGACGTTTCGATTCTTCTTCGCCTAGCAACAATGAAGTTAACGACGGTAAGGATATAAATCACGCTCTCGATCAGCTTCTAAACGGCAAACCTGCACCAGAAGTACAATTACCTTCTATGGGTTGTAGTATTAAGTGGAAATAGCAATAGTTATCCACATACTTAGATAGAATAAAAGAAATTTACCATAATTTTAAACTTTATACCAAAATACTTGTCAAAAAGGTGTACATATAAGGGGGAAAGGCACGCTTATTGATAGTTATTAATACTATTTCGGGGTGTCTCCGATTATGTTGAACAACGAAGGCATATTATGCTTAAGAGAATTATAAGAAAGACAAGAGGAAAGGTTGCCGTAGCTGGTATAGCTACAGCTGCGGTTGTTTCAGGACATTATGTAGGTTTCACACCAGATGCCTATGTTGAACCGACTTCAGTTATTGATCAAATCAGCTATGACGATGCTAATCAGTCAGAGTATATCGATTTTGCGCAAAACAGCGTAGATGTAGATAAACCATCTTTTGGTATCACAGGTGTTACGACAGAAGCAATTGGGAGCACAGACAACTTTGATTTTACTAAAATCGGTACTGCATCCTACTATGCGGATAAGTTTCACGGCCGCATGACGGCTAACGGCGAAACATACAATATGTATGACTATACCGCCGCTCACAAAACATTGCCTTTCGGTAGTGTTGTACGTGTAACCAACACCAAGACAAATAAATCAGTATTGCTTAAGATCAATGACCGTGGCCCTTATGTAGGCGATAGGATTATTGACCTTTCAGTAACAGGTGCCAAAGAGATCGGCTCCCTTGGCTTAAGTACAGTAAAAATAGAAACGGTACACAAAGGCAAACTGAATAAAGCAGGAGTTGATAAAGGTACTTTAGTCGGTTATTCACTTGACAAAGACTTTATCATGGTGGATCAGGATGAAATTGAGGTCTTGGAATCCACTACATCATTCGGGCATGCTTTTAGGCTTTACAAAGACTATATTGAAATAAACCCTGGCGAAGATTTATACATCTTCAATGATACTTCGATAAAAGGCCATAGTAAACTCGATACTTACTATATCGGTAAAATCGATAAAGTACAAGACGATTACGCTCAGCTCGGTACTTGATAAAACTTACATAAAAACGACTTTAAAGCCCCGCAATTCTGCGGGGCTTTTTTTTTATACTATCATAGGATTAGTAACGTATAGATGAATAGCTTAAATTAGAGAAAATATTATTTCACAAACCTATCAAGGTATTATGAAAAGCGTAATAAGGACAACCCTTTTCCTAATAATCACTACATTTCTTTTTCAAGGATTTCAGTGCGGATCCAAAGAATACACATCCGCAAAAACTGCTCTCAAACGTGGTGATAGCCTCAAAGCTATTGACTACTTGAAAGAAGAGTTAGTTAAGAATCCCCAAAACACAGAAGCAAAACTCTTACTTACAGAGCTGACTTACAAAACAGCTATAGTTAAAGTACCAGGCCCAGAAGGCCGACCAGTTGATAAAATTACCTCTATAGCCCAGCTAAGAGAAGCCGCAAAACTATCGGTTGACGCAGCTAATTCAACTTCCGCACCCAAAGACAAGCAATTCCTGCAGTCGCTCCAACAAGCTATCTGGGTAAATTCCTTTAATGAAGGTCTCAAGTATTTCAACAAAGCTGAAAGCGGCTCAATGTCTCCCGAAATAGATAGTGCGATAGCATTATGGGATGTTGGGAGAATCGTCAGGCCTCGTAATCTCAGCTTTGTAAATCTACAGGGAAATGCCTACTCAAAAGCGAAGAACGTAGCCAAAGAAGAAGAGTCCAACATAGAATACATGACGCTTCTGATAGATGATAGCCGTGAAATTCTAGAAAGGGGCATCTACCTGGATTACCCACAGTCTGACCTCACTTCTTCAATTGGTACACCGACAAAAACCTATTATGATACTGTTACCAGAAATGCAGATAGCCAAATCAGAAGAACAGATATTTTTGATATAGACGGTCAGCCTACTTATATATATTCGCTTCAGGACGGTACGGATTTCCTCGTTAAAGGATGGCTATACAACGCCCCTGATATGTATGTAGGAAGCGACCTTTCATGGCAGGAAATAAACACAAGCCCTTTAGAAGTTCTCACCCAGGCCGAGTTAGATAAAGAAAATTATTCTCAAGCTATTGATTATCTGGATAAACTGCTACTTTTCCGACCTTATGACAGGCAACTTAATCAACTCAAAATCCAGTCCTATGTAAACGACGGCCAAGGCCAAACCGCTATCAATGAGCTTGAAGCCTTAATAGCCAAAGACCCTTCAAAAAAAGAATATCACCTTCAGATGGGTGACCTTTACTCCGAGCTTAAAAATTACGATAAAGCTATTCAGTCCTACGAGCGAGCAATAGAACTTGATCCCGGCTTTGATTACGCGCTTCGAAATCTTGCCTCGGTTTACAAAAACAAAGCCGCAATAGCTCAAGAAGCTGAAATCGACAAACAAAAAGCTGATAAAAACTATAAGCCTGATACCGCACAGTATTTCCCGTTCTTGGAAAAATCCGGAGAGTACTTCCAGAGAGCAGTCGATACAGAGACTTTCCAGAAGGATCTCGGAACAATCATGGAGCTTTATAACATCTACAACGTAATGGGTGATACCCAGAAACAACAAGCAGCTCTCAAAAACCTTGAATCTCTCGAGAGTTCTATACCTACCAATCAAAAATTAAACTACTATTATAAACTACTGAAGATCTACTCTACTGAAAAGATGAGTGCCGAGGTAAACCGAATAACGGAAAAAATCAACGAGCTTCAGGGAAACTAAGATTATGGAAGATCAAAACAAAAACAAAAAACAACTCAGTATCGAACTTACTGAAGAACAGGCACAAGGTACTTATGCCAACCTTGCGATTATTTCGCATTCAGGGGCAGAATTCGTGTTCGACTTCACAAGAGTTTTGCCGGGTATCCCGAAAGCTAAAGTCCAATCAAGAATTATCATGACCCCTCAGCATGCCAAAATGCTATCCCGTGCTTTAAATGAGAATATCAAGAAGTTCGAATCACAGAAAGGTGAGATAAGAATCGACGGTGACAATCCAAGTGATCTTCTTTTAGGTTTCCCAGATAATCCAAAAATCAACTGATTATTAGGATCAAGGTTTAAAAGGTAATGAAAAAAAGCAACATAGTCTTTATGTTCCATGCACATTTGCCATGGGCTATCGGCCATGGCAAATGGCCCCACGGCGAAGATTGGCTTACAGAGGCTATGTGCGAATCGTATATTCCTTTGCTTAATTCATTTCATAAACTGATAAAAGAAGGAATTTCTCCCAATATCACTATCGACTTTTCCCCTGTTCTTCTCGAAATGCTCTCAAACCCTAAAACGCCTGAGCTCTTCATCGCCTATACAGATCTAAAAATCAGGGAAGCTATCGCAGACGAAAAACAGTTCCGGGATGAAGGCGATAGACATTTGGAATACCTTGCGTCATGGTGGCAAAAATGGTATTCAGGTAAACGAAACGATTTTATAAATCGCTTCGATCAAGATATTATAAGAGCTTTCAGAGAACTTCAGGACGCTGGCCATATTGAAATTGCCACCTGTTCGGCAACTCATGGTTATGCCCCTTTACTAGGTGATGACAGATCTGTCAATCTACAGGTAGAGCTTGCCTGCCGAAACTATCAAAAGCATTTTCACCGCTCCCCGAAAGGTTTTTGGCTTGCTGAATGCGCATATAGGCCAGCCTATACCTGGCAATCACAGATACCTGTAGAGCCATACAACAAACCTACCCATAGGGCGGGATCAGAAGAATTCCTCTCTAAGTTCGGTATTCAATACACGTTCTTAGATCAATACCTTATCGATAATGCCGACCCACTTGGTTGGTTTTACAACGGCAACAAAGACTACTTTGTCGATTCAGATTATCATAAAGATTCCGGATTCAACAAATCGTCAATGCAGCCTTTTAATATATCCTCTACAAAGGACACGAAAAAAGGCACAGTTGTAGGTTTGGCTCGAAATTATGATCTGTCTATGAGAATATGGAGTGCCAACGGAGGCTTCCCGGGCCATCCAGATTATCTGGATTTTCATAAAAAGCGAAACAATTCCATGCTCCGCTATTGGCGAGTTACAGATGTGAAAATCGATATGGCTTTCAAGGATTACTACCGCCCGGAATGGACAACCGACAAACTCGATCAGCATTCAGATATATTCCTTAAAGAGCTTGAAGAAAAAGCAAACTTATACCAAAATACAAGCCATAGAAACGCAGTTATAACCCTTCCATTCGATGCTGAACTATTCGGGCATTGGTGGTTTGAAGGTGTTGGTTTTTTGGAATCATTAATCAGAAAAGCACATTCAAGTGATTCCCTGCAGTTTACCAAAGCATCAGATGCTATAGAGGATAACAAGCCTTCCGAGGTTGTTAGGCCGCTGGAAGGCTCCTGGGGCGTAGATTCTAATCACAGCGTATGGGTTAACGATCAGAATAAATGGATTTGGGAATATATTTATAATTCTGAAAAAAGAATCAGTAAGTTTTACTCTGATAATGATCTTGAAAAGCTAAATTCATTTGAACAGCGGCTGTTGCTAACTTCACTAAAGCAATTCCTGCTATTGCAAGCATCCGATTGGGGCTTCCTGATTTATCATGACAGCTCTAAGAATTATGCTGAACACAGATTCCATTCACATCTTTCTGATTTCAATAAGTTGATGTCTATTCTGGAATCATCCTCTGAAAAGAAACCCACTAAGCAGGAAATATCATACCTTGAAGAATGCGAGGAACGTGACGATATATTTGAAGAACTGAACCATAATATGTGGAAGTCCTTATAATCAGCCAGCTTTAATGGAAAAAGCAACCAATTCTATTCTAAAGAATCTCGGCTCCCTCGCAGTTTCGGAATTCGTACAGAAACTAGCTTCCTGGTTTTTCTACGTGTACATAACCTACCAAATGGGTGTTGATAGCTTCGGATTTCTAGTATCAGCCATAGCATTCGTAGAAGTATTTGTTATCCTCACTACCAACGGTATCGATGCTTATGCCGTCAATAAAATCTCTATTGATAAAAAGAAGGTCGAATCGGTAGTTAACCAGATACTCTCACTTAAAGTAACTGCTGGTTTTCTTGCATATTGCTTACTGATAGCAGCATCATTTTTATTTATTGACGAGCTCGTAGTCCAACTATTAATACCCATCATCGGACTCCATGTCATCGGTCGCGGTATCAATGGGAGATGGATATACCAAGGCTTAGAACAAATGCAGATAATTGCCTATAGGCAGCTTATTACATCTGTATTGATGGTTATCCTTCTTTTACTTTTGATAAACGATTATACCGATTTATATACCGCCGCATTTCTTTTCGTCGGAACAGAGATCTTCAATACTGCGCTTACTTTGATTTACTATCGCAATGAAGGGTATAGAATAGAATTAAAATTCGACTTCCGATCGCTTAGTTCTTTGGCAAAAAAAGTCGCGCCATTTACAGTGTTCTTCTTGATGGTAGCGTTATACAATTACATCGACAAAATCATGATTCTCTTCATAAGAGAGGATTTCGCATATATCAATGCGGTTCTGCAGAATTCTATTCAGATAATGGGGATATTCCTTTTGCCGAGTGCCATCATACAGCATGCATATTTCCCTAGATTTTCAAGCTTTAAGTCTATTCAATCTATAAAGAGTACGCATCTGCTTTATACAAGAGTAATGTCTTTTTTCATGGGCTTCGGTATTGGTACGCTTTTATTTCTGCCTGAAACTAGCCTTATCATCTACCCAGATGAATATCAGGAAATGATAGATATACTTCCCTATTTTGCGATTATAGTAAGTCTCACTTTTATGGTCCTACACTTTACGATCCCGCTCATGTCCCAGGGTTTCGAGAAAAAACTTATAATGTTTACCGCACTTTCATTAATACTCAATGTCACCTTGAATGCAATACTGATTCCTGATTACGGCATTTATGGGGCAGTCGTAGGTACTATAATTGCAGAACTTGCTATGTTCATATCCGCAGGATGGTATTTCAGATCAATATCTGGTTTTGCCAATGTTTCATACGCTGTAAGGAATACCTTATTAAGCATTATTGCCTTCGGATCGGTCACTTACTTATTAGTTGATACAATTAATATTATCTTTGTACTCATATCAGCTGCTTTGGTCTATATTTTGTTGGCTTTATTGACTAAATCTATCGATAAAGAAGTTTTGAAAACACTTTCCAGATAATAATTTGAAATTTGATTTTTTAATAGTCGGTGCGGGATACTCAGGGGCTGTAATAGCTGAAAGGCTCGCTTCACAGTTTGACAAAAAAACTCTAGTTGTAGATAAAAGAAACCATATCGCGGGTAACGCTTATGATTACTATGACGATCATGGTATTCTGGTGCATAAATATGGTCCGCATCTATTCCATACTAAAATGAAAAAAGTATGGGACTATTTAAGTCAATTTACTGATTGGCATTACTACACCCATCATGTAAAAGCTGTGATTGAAGGCAAAGCCGTTCCGCTGCCGTTCAATTTCAATACTATATACGAACTATTCTCTCCCACGCAGGCCAAAAGGTTCGAGGAGCTTTTAGTTGATAGATACGGCATTGGTACAAAAATACCAATCCTAAAGCTTAGAGAGTCTGACAACAAAGAACTGGAGTATCTGGCAGAATACGTTTACAAGCATATCTTCCTAAACTATAACCTGAAGCAGTGGGGGCTAAAACCAGAAGAGCTTGATCACAGCGTATCAGGTAGAGTTCCGGTTTATCTGAGCCGCGACAACCGTTATTTTCAAGATAATTGGCAGGCCGTGCCAAAGCATGGATATACAAAGATGTTCGAAAGGATATTAAACCACAAGAATATCAAACTAATGCTCAATACAGACTATAAAGAAATAATAGATTCTGTAAAGTTTGATAAGATTGTATTTACAGGCCCGATCGATGAATACTTTGATTATTCAGAAGGTGAGCTTCCCTACCGCTCACTCAAGTTCAAGATGGAGAATCACAGCTATTCGAGAAATGATAAAACTTATCAGGAAGTAGCCCAGATGAACTATCCTAATAATCATGACTATACTAGGATTACTGAGTTCAAGCATATAACAGGCCAACAAGCTCCCTCATCCACAATCGCTTATGAGTATTCCCAGCCATATATAATAGGAGAAAACGAACCCTATTACCCAATCCCTAAACAAGATAATAATGATAGATACCTAAAATATGTCGAGCTATCGAAAAAAGAAAAACACGTTTACTTTACAGGTAGGCTAGCTCAATACAGATATTACAATATGGATGAAACAGTCGGTGTGGCACTCAAGGTATTTGAAAAAGATATATCTAAGGATATAATTTAAGTGGAATCAATCCCTTTATCCACAAAAGATAAGATCGCTATATGCGATCTAGATCATTCATTGATCAGAACGGATATGCTTTTTGAAAATCTACTTGCGATGATCAAAAAAAATGTTCTGATGCTTCTAGCTATTCCCTTTTGGCTTGTTAAAGGTAAAGCATATCTCAAAAGCAGGGTTTTTGAATACGGCGATACCAAAGCTGAGGATCTGCCATACAATAATGATGTAATAGCGTATCTGGAAAAGCTAAAAGTAGATGGATATTCAACCTATCTTGTAACAGCGAGTCTGCAGTCAACAGCCGATGATATAGGACAGCATCTCGATATATTCGATGGATGCTATGGCACCAAAGAAAATATAAACCTGAAGTCAAAAAACAAAAAAGCCTTTCTTAATGATAAATTCGGCAAAGGTAATTATATTTATATCGGTGATTCCAATGCCGACTTGAAAGTATGGGAAGACTCAAAAGGTGCCGTTGTAGTTGGACGTAACAAGGCTTTCAGCGATAAAGTTTCAAAATTGACAGCCGTACATGATAGGATACCGAACCGAAATAAAAGTTATCTCAAAACTCTCGTAAAGCAGATCAGGGTTTATCAGTGGGTGAAAAACATTTTGATGTTCCTGCCGATAATGACAGCCCACATTCAATTAGCTTCAGATTACATTCAAGCATTCTGGGCATTTATAGCATTTAGTTTAGTTGCTTCAAGCGTATATGTTACCAACGATCTACTTGATCTCACATCAGATAGACACCACCCGCGCAAGCGTAAAAGACCCCTAGCAAGCGGTGATATGCCGCTTCTACATGGCCTATTCTATGCACCCTTCCTATTTCTGCTAGGATATATCATTGCTTTTTTTATAGTTGGGAGAGGAGAGTTCATATTAGTACTCACGGTATATTATACTATAACAACAGCATATTCATTCCTTCTCAAGCGTATCGCTATAATGGATATAATAGTATTGGCGATACTCTATACAATTAGAATAATCGCTGGTTCAGCAGCAACAGGCGTTTCCACATCAGAATGGCTTCTTGCATTTACGATGTTCATATTCATTTCCTTAGCCGTTGTAAAAAGATATACTGAGCTTATCGTAATGAAAAAAGATAAAAAAACCAAGATCATGGGTCGCGGTTATCAAACTGAGGATGCCGCCTTGCTACTGGGTATCGGCCCTGCGTCTGGCTATCTTGCGGTATTAGTTTTTACACTATATGTCAACAGCCCAAAAGTTGCTACTTTATACTCAGAACCGATATTGCTATGGGCGATTGCACCCTTCATGCTTTTTTGGGTCACAAGAATGTGGCTTTTAGCTCATAGAGGTGAGATGACAGATGATCCTATCGTGTTCACCGTTAAAGATAAGTATAGCTATATAATAGGTTTTTTCGTACTATCAATAGCATTAACAGCGAAACTGATTTAGTATGAAACCATCAAGACCCTACGAATCATTCGGGAGATTCCCAAAAGCCACACCAGGTGACGTTAAGAACGCCGTCTGGATAGATGATGTTTACAGAATCGCTACTGAACTAAGGGGCGAATCCTTACCCATAGGCAAAATGAGGACTTACGGGGACTCATGCCTTCTAGATAACGGAACCTATATTGATACGACTTTCTTGAATCGTATAATATCCTTTGATGCCGAGAACAATATACTGGAAACTGAAGCAGGGCTAACCTTTAAAGAAGCTCTTGCCTTTTTAGTACCGAGAGGTAAGTTTATGCCAGTAACCCCCGGTACTAAATACGTTACCGTTGCTGGTGCTATAGCCAATGATGTCCACGGTAAAAATCATCATGTCAAAGGTACATTCGGTACCAATGTCATATCATTTGAACTAGTACGAACTGATGGCGAGATTCTTAATTGCTCTGAAAACGAGAACTCCGACTTATTTAGAGCGTCTATCGGTGGGTTAGGATTAACAGGAATAATTACAAAAGCGAAATTTAGAGTAGTTGACTTCCCTACCCCATTTATTTACCAAGAATCTATCAAGTACGACAACCTGAATGATTTTTTTGAATTAAATACCTATTCCGAAGCAAATTTCCCGTACACAGTTGCATGGGTGGACTGCACCAAAGAAGGAAGTAATATGGGTCGCGGTATCTATATAAGGGGTAGAAACGCGGAAAAATCAAAAGATAATATACCTACAAAAGTCCCTAAGGAATCCCTGAAACCATTTCCTTTCGACTATCCTTTTATCAATGAAACTACTGTAAAACTATTTAACACCGCTTTCTATAATAAGCAGATAAATAAGTTTTCAGCCGATCTTGTACATTTCGAACCATTTTATTATCCTTTAGATTTCGTAATTGATTGGAATAAAGCTTATGGGAAAAAAGGATTCCTCCAGTATCAATTCGTGATACCATTTGGAAAGGAAAAAGAAGGATTCAGCGAGTTTTTCAGGATTATATCAAATTCAAAGCTATCATCTTTTCTTACTGTCATGAAAACATTTGGGGATATAGAATCACCTGGTATGCTATCATTCCCAATGAAAGGAGTAAATCTCGCCATTGATGTTAGGAATGAGGGAGATAGAACACTTAATATGCTTGCTGAACTAGACAAGCTAGTAGCTGGCTATGGCGGCCGCATCTACCCAGCTAAAGACTCACGAATGGAAGGCCGACTGTTCAAGCAGTTCTATCCAAATTGGAAAGATTTTACCGAATTTATTGATCCTAAATTAATTTCCGACTTTTGGAAAAGGATAACTACAACATGAAAAATATATTTCTTTACGGTGCCACTTCAGCTATCGCTCAGGACATACTAAGAATTTACGCCAACAAAAACTGTAATCTCTTTCTCGTTGCTAGAAATCAAACTAAACTTGATTCAGTAGTAGCCGATCTTCAGACTAGATCGAACTCTATCAAGGTGTTCACTTATATCTCGGAAGCTACCGATTACGACTCACATGCTGTAGCTGTTAATTCTGCTTATGAAGCTTTCGGAACAATCGATGCGTTCATTATAGCACATGGATCATTACCAGATCAAGAAAATATCAAAAACGACCATGAAACTACGTTGAAAGAGTTTGAGCTTAACGCTACATCCTATATCAGTCTCTGTACATTAATAGCAGCCAAACTTGAAGAAAAAGGAAGTGGTAAACTGGCCGTAATCTCTTCAGTTGCCGGCGAAAGAGGAAGAAAAGCATTATATACTTATTCCGCCGCCAAATCCGCCGTTACGGAATTTATGTCAGGCCTAAGGCAAAGGTTCGCTGAAAAGGAAAACATAAATATTATCACTATCAAGCCGGGTATTATCGAAACACCCATGACAGCTCATTTGCCTAAATCAGGGCTAATGGCAAGTTCCGAAAAAGCAGCTCAATTAATATACAAAGCAATCGAGTCTGGTACAGAAGTAGCATACGTACCGGGATTCTGGAAACCTATAATGAGTGTTATCAAACATATACCTGAGAAAATCTTCAAGAAATTGAACTTCTAAAAACAAAAAAGCCTATCTGTTTAGATAGGCTTTTTCATTATTACAGTTTCAAGAACAAAAAGCAACATTATTGATTGTTGATCTTTTCGAGTTCGGCTTTTTTGGTAGCTATCCTTTCGGAAACTTCTTTGATATTTTTTTCTTTCTCTTCTATTGTTTTTTGGATAACTTCTTTCTCATCATCACCAGCTAAGTGTTCCATTTTGGATTTCTCGAGCTCTATCTCTTTTTTCAAAACTACGTTTCGCTCTTCTAGTTCAGTAATTTCATTACCTATCTTTTGAGCGGCGTTTCCAGAGCTTTTCTTCTGGCGGATTTTACGGTTCTTAAAGTAAGCCTCTTTCTTCTTATCATATTCAGAGAAGGCTTTTCTTATCGATGCGTTTAACTCTTTTCGGTGTTTAGCTGTTAGTTTAGTTAGTTTAACCTCATCCCTAACAGAAATAAGGCCGTTCCTCATTTCATTCAGATTAGTATTATATCTCACGTTCATTGCCGCTTCATTAACCTTCGTATCTAGCCTTTGGTAATTATCCAGGCTTTCCTGATCAAGTTCGCTGGAATCGGATGTCTCATTCAGCTTTGTAAATATAGTTCGGATCGCCCCGAAAAGCTCATTTTTGTGGGATAACTTCATCCTGTACTTTTTGATCTCGTTCTGAGCATCAATTAGTTTTTTTCTAGCGCTGGAAAAGTTATTCGGGTCGGTAGCAAAATTGATCGCTTGCTGAACGATAGGTTTCAACTTTTCATAGTTAGTCTGAGATTCAGCATAAAACTCCTCTTTCTCAGCATCCTGCTTTTCATTGATTGAGTTAAAAGCTTTTCTGATCTCACCAAAAAGTTCGTCTTTTTGTGATCTGGTAAGTTGAGCTTCCTTGATGATCTGCTGTTTTTCTATGAGCATCTTACGAGAGTTGTTGAATTCCGTGGAATTCATCGCCTCTTCTTTTGCCTGGATTATCTGAGGCTTTACTTCAGCATAATTATTTGCTGCTTCAGCTTCAAACTGGGCTCTGTGCTCGTCTTGCTTCTTATTGATTGAATCAAATACTTCTTGGATCTTCTCGCCTACTTCATGGCGTCTCTGTCTCGGTAATTCGATACCCTTCAACTCGTTCTGAAGGCTAATTAGCTTTTTGCGGCCGGTATTGTAATGCTCTTCCTTGGCAGCTTCATCTATCGTGGCGTCAATTCTTTCTTTATGCTCTAGATAAACTTTTTCTCTTTCCTCGTCCCTTTGCTTCTGTTTCTCCTCCATTCTCTCATTGATATTTTTAAAATATCCTTGAATGGTATCGATAAAAGAATTCTTCTCTTCCTTAGCTACCAGAAAAAGAGCTTCCGCTTTCTCTTTCAGATCTACCAGATTCTTTCGAATATTTCTGAAATCCTCATCGGATTCCGCCTCTCGGCTTTCAATATTCTTATACTCATCATTCAGCTTTATAAACAATTTATCCTGTTCTACTTGCGCTTCAGGATTGATACGAATTTCAGTCGGGAACTCTAAATCATCATTCGGATTGTTAGACTTTCGCTTCTTGGGGGTCTCTTCAGTTTCTTTAACTTCTATCTCTGGGTTATCAGTATTAGGGTCATCCACTTTTACGTCAGTAACGATCTCAGAATCCACTTGGGAATTTCTATTCGGAGGAGTACTTAGGCCAGTTGTAGTTTGCGGTGGAGTAGAAGTCTTATTATTTTCAGTATGTGTAGAAGCGTTAGTATCCGTAGAGCTATCGGGTCCGTTTTCACCCCCAGAACTTACATCATTAACATTATCTGTAGTTGGTGAATCTACTTGTGCGGGTTTGATACTATCCAAGCTACCAACGCCTGATTCTGTCAGACCAGTATCCATTTTCTCATCACGCTTTTCCACTACAGGCTCTGTACGCTCTAAGTCAGTTTTCAGATGTTGTTCTTCGTTCGTGTTGTTCTCTGTCATGTTCGTATCGTTGATTGTTTATGCGCTAATATGTTTATCGGATTCTTCGGAATTGTTATTATCGTCTTGTTTGCTCATGTGTTTCAAAGCGTCCATCTTAGCTTGGCTTATAGGTGGCAGTTCCTTGCCTTTAATTAGCATGTCAAGCTCGTTAGCGTCAATGATCTCTCTTTCAATTAATTCTTTAGAAGTGAGATGAAGCAGTTCAAGATTTTCGGTAAGTATGTTCTCTGCACGTTCGTTTGCGTCAGTTATTATCTTCTTGACCTCATCATCTATCTGTAAAGCTGTCTTTTCAGAAAATGATTTACTATGCCCAATTTCTTTACCGAGAAATACATCATCGTTATCGTTCGCGAAATTTATAGGACCTACCAAATCACTCATTCCCCATTCACAAACCATTTTCCTGGCAATATTAGTTGCACGTTCAATATCCGATGAAGCGCCGGTACTTCTAATGCCGAAAACTATTTTTTCAGCGGCTCTACCGCCCATCATCATAGATAGCATAGTTTCCAGGTACTTTTTGGATTTGGAGTGATACTCTTCACTCGGTAAATATGAGGTAACGCCGAGCGCTCTACCCCGTGGTATGATAGTAACTTTGTGGACAGGATCAAGACTTTCAAGCAACACACTTACAAGTGCGTGGCCCATCTCATGATAAGCTGTTATCTCTTTTTCCTTATCGGATAGAACCATACTTTTCCGTTCCACACCCATAAGTATTTTATCCTTGGCGTTCTCGAAATCATACATAGTTACTTTTTCGCTGTTTCTCCTAGCAGCCAAAAGAGCTGCTTCGTTAACTATGTTGGCTATATCAGCACCCGATAAACCAGGAGTTCCTTTTGCAAGCACTTCCAGATTGACATTCTCATCCATAGGGATGCTTTTAGTATGAACCGCAAAAATACCTTGCCTACCTTTTACATCCGGCTTATCCACTACTACCTGTCTGTCGAACCTTCCGGGTCTCAGCAATGCTGGGTCAAGAACGTCAGGCCTGTTAGTAGCCGCAATGATTATTACGCCGCTGTTCTGCTCAAAACCGTCCATCTCAACCAGTAGTTGGTTTAGGGTCTGTTCCCTTTCATCGTGCCCGCCACCGAGCCCGGCGCCCCTCTGCCTACCAACAGCGTCAATTTCATCTATAAACACGATACAAGGTGAATTTCTCTTAGCTTGCTCAAAAAGGTCTCTTACACGGCTTGCACCAACCCCAACGAACATCTCAACGAAATCCGCACCTGACATCGAGAAAAACGGTACGCCGGCTTCACCCGCCACTGCTCTTGCAAGAAGGGTTTTACCAGTACCAGGAGGGCCTAAAAGAAGTACACCTCTCGGTATTTTACCGCCGAGCTTTTTAAACTTAGTAGGTTCCTTTAAGAACTCTATAATTTCCTGAAGCTCGTATTTAGCTTCGTCAGCCCCGGCAACATCATCAAAAGTTACTTTAGGCTGGCCTTCGTTCATCAGTTTGATTCGGGCCTTGCCAAATGAAAATATACCCTTCTGCCCGCCTCCACCTTGCATTCTCCTGAATATGAAGATCAGAAGAACAAATAATATCACAAGCGGAAGCATTTGAAGTAAAGTCCCCCAGAAGAGAGAATCTGATTCTTTATATTTCCACTCTACACCGTTTTCTCTCCAGATATCTTCTGTACCACTATCAAGAACACCTATCTGAGTGGTAAACCTATCTACTTTAACTTCTCTGTCAAATCTAGATATCGTTACAGGCTCCTTCAGAACACCCTCAAATTCATACATGTCACCTTGGGTTCTCTGTATGGTTGCGGATTCTATCTGGCCAGATTCCAGGAATTCTAAATATTTGTTGTATGAAATTTTTTCTACTGCTTCATTATCCCCGAAAATATAGAACATAGCAGTAAAAACGCTAAAAATTATAAATAGCCATACTAATATGTTTTTCGAAAGATTGTTTGACTCTGGAGTCTTTTTCTGTGGAGGTGTACCGTTCAATTTAAATGCTTTTGTTTTTAAGATTGAGTTAAGTTTACAAACGAAATAGATGGTATATTAATTTTCTTTATCCTCAACCACTATTTCAGACCTTTCAACTCTCATTACCTTTTTCGTCTTGTTTGATATTTTATACTTATCAGATACCCGCATACCGCAGATCCATATTACCTCTACACCATCAAAAAAAACAGCTATATTAGGTCTTTCGCCCGGCTCGATTTTCTCGTTGGTAAGATAATCAGATACCTTGGTTGTACCGTCCATTCCCAGAGGTGATATCCTATCACCATCAGCCCAATACCTTAAAGTCAAAGACTGTGGCATATACTCTACATCAAAATATTCGATATCCGAATCAGGAACGAGTTTTATATCCTCAGCATCCATGTAAGTTACCTGATACTTATAATCCCCCAGCAAAAACTCACCCTCTTCCCTAATGAAAACAGGTTCTGTATTAGTTTCCCTTTCAACAAAGTCCGATATTAGTATCGTATCTCGTTGATTGATTGCGAGTATTTCCTTAGATACCTCTGCTTTGGAGCCTATTGAAGTATTTGGAAGTTCTGATATCTTATCAAGTTGTTTCGATGGCAACGGAGTCAGATCGAAGTGCTTAGTCAACAGATGCTGAATAACTTCACCCTTAACAAAATCAGTATAGCTGTTTAGAATACCTTTCTTGATAAGAAGACTTCCCTCTTTATATTCATCCATGGCAAGTTTAGCATGCTCTTCGATTTGTTTGCTCAAGAATATATCAGCACCCCTAAGAATCTGCGTTGTGCGGTGAAGGGTTTCCACAAGTTTGGGATTGAACTTTTCAGCAAGTTCAGGTATCACAGTATGGCGGATTTTGTTCCTTGTGAAATCCAGCGATCTGTTTGTTATATCTTCTACCCAGAATAGCTTCCTTATAGAAACATATTTTTCAATCTCGTCTCTGGTTACATTCAGAAACGGCCTTATAATTACGGCATCGCGGCCAAACTCCCTTTTAGGGGGGATACCGCTCAGGCCAGTAAGTCCAGAGCCTCGCATCAGATTCATTAGTAAGGTTTCAGCAGAATCATTTGCGTTATGAGCCGTAGCTACGAACTGGGCGCCAGTCTTCTGCACTACCTTTTGCAAAAATCCGTACCTCAGATGCCTTGCGGCCTCTTCAACACTCATACCCGATTCATCTGCCAGCTTTTTGACATTACCGCGCCCGGCGTGGAAACCCACTCTGTAACTGTTTGCTAGATGCCTGACAAAATTCTCGTCCTTATCAGATCCTTCTCGGAGTTCATGATTATAGTGGGCAATCTCAAAACTGAAGTGGTACTCCTGTGATAGCATTGCAAGCACATCTGTAAGTACTACCGAATCCACGCCTCCGCTAACGGCTATTATAATCTTTACATCAATATCAACATAAAGCTTCTCCCTCATAAACTGGGTAATCCGCTTTAGAAAGCCATCTATAAAAGGATGTTTCCTTTCGCTTTCATTCATCAGTTGATATTCATTTACCTTCTGGATCTCATAACTATAAACCGAAGGTGTGTATCTATAAATAGCCCTTTCCTTTTTCTCTTTCTTAGGGTTCTCAGATACTTTGTTTTTATTTACCTGATTTCGGTTGGATTGATTTTGCTTATTGGGTTTGTTGTTTGACTGCTTATTATCAGTAGTTTTTTTATCATCTGAAGTTTTAGTTGATACTTGATTTTTTTCCGCTTGTTTACCGCCGGCTGGTTTATCATCAGTATCATTACTATCAGATTGCTTTTGTTTTTTGGTTGCAGGTTTCGCCTTACCCTGGGATTTAGATGGCGTCTTTTTACCTTTAGGCTTACTGTCAGTAGTTTTTTTCTGTTGTTGCTTACTATCTTCGGAGTCTTGATTCTTATTATCGCTAATTCCTTTTTCTTCCTTAGCAACTGATTCTTCTTGACTCTTTTCCTTTACTTCTTCATCATCTTTAGCTTTATCTTCTTTCTTGATGATTGTTATTGTTTTCTTGGGAGCGGATTCACTGTTCCCGTCATTTTCCACATTCTTAACCTCATCTTCTTTTGCAGGCTCTGGTTGATTACTTTTTACCCCTCTTCCGACTGGCTTCCTGTTATTAGCTTTAACCTTAGGTTGCTCATCCTCTGAATCACCTTCTGAATCATTACCATTATCAGGATGAACTTTTTTAACCTGTGGCCTGGCCCCTCGGTTTCCTCTATTGGAATTAGAATTGGATGATTTAGATTTGTTACCCTCCAAATACTCCATCCTATTGAATTTGGAGTCTTCTTCGGTTTCCTCTATCTGGTCATTATCATTTGATTCCGAACGGCTACCACCTGTAAGATCAATAGTCCGCATCCAGCTTTTCTGCTTTGGCTTAGGTGTAGCATTCCTATCATTATCTTCGCTAGATGATTTTTCATCTTGATTGCTACTATCAGATGAAGAATCATCCTGTTGCTTATTCGCAGGTTTTCTATAGCCTCTTCCTCTTCTAGGAGAAGCACCGGAATCTTTAGATTCATCGTCAGTATTCTTAGTATTTACTGAATCATCAGCGGCAGCAGCCTTAGATCGTGTTTGGTTTTGATCTTTATCTTGCTCTCTATTCTGAACTTGTTTCGATTCGTTTGTATCAGCAGGATTTTTAGCCGGCGGCCGTCCTCTGCGTCTCGGTTTTGGTTTGTCAGCATCAGTAGATGAAGCGTCCTTTTGCTGGCTATCAGAACTAGCTCCCCCCGCATTACGTAACGCTGGCTTATTTGCATCAGCTTCGCTTTGTGCTGCTTTGCCTTGAGTTGTATTAGTCTGAGCTTTAGGTGGCCTGCCTCTCCGTGGCTTTGGTTTATCAGTCAAAGAATCATTGCTGCTTGAAGCTTTCGAGTCAGATTGCTCTTTCTCTACAGCTTTATCATCAGCTATTTTCGCAGGTGGGCGCCCTCTTCTTGCTGCAGGCCTATTAGCGGCAGCTAATGGTTTTGGATTTTGCTCGGAATCAACGTTTGAGCTTTTACTTTTCGGTGGCCTGCCCCGCCTTCTGGGTTGAGGTTTATCAGCAGCTTCCTTATTAACAGAAACCTCGCTGTTATTCGCTTTGGCTGCAGTCGCCGCCTTTGGGGGTCGCCCTCTTCTAGCGGTAGGTTTTTTAGCTGGTGGCTCAGGTTTTTGATTATCATTGCTGCCAGCATTCGAATTTTTATTATCTGTAGCCTTTTTCGGAGGTCTTCCGCGCCGTGGCTTTGGCTTGTCTTCGTTGGTATCTTTTTCGTTCGCCATTTTAATTTTCCTTAAAGCTTCGATAATTGATTGTTCAAAGCCTTAAAATCTTTAGGCCATTCGGCCTCATAATAAACTGTATCACCAGAATCAGGCTCTTTGAACTCAAGAGAAAACGCATGCATCGTTATCCTTGAAATCAAAGGCAGTTCTTGTGTTTTTTTCTTTAGATTGAATCTTTTCTTGAATTCAGAGAGATAGAATTCGGTTCTCGTACCATAGAGCGGGTCGATTAAAAGCGGGTTACCCAAAGCTGAGACATGTACCCTTAATTGGTGGTGCCTTCCCGTAACAAGATCACACTTTACAAGTGCTGCCCTTCCATAATCCTCAATCACTTTCATTCTCGTTAAAGATTGCTTGCCCATACCGCTGGGCATACTCTTACCTTTCTTTGATGGATCAGAAGCGATTGGGATATCTATATCATAATCATCGGCGGGAACCCCGTCAAGTACTGCGTGGTATATTTTTTGAATTTCCTGATTTTCAAAAAGCAGACTTAAATTCCTGTGAGTATCCGCATCCAATGCAAAAAGCATAATGCCGCTTGTATCTCTATCTAATCTATGCACTATAAATACACGGCCGTAATACTTATTTAGATAGGCGACTAGATTTTCATCAGGGTCATCGAATCTACCAGGTACAGAAAGTACACCTGCCGCTTTGTTTACGACAATGTAACCTTCTTTTTCAATTAGTACTTCAAACTTCTCTTTTTCAGAAGGAAGTCTTTTTCTGGAAGTATTTTCCAAATTCTTAAATTTTGCTTTTTGCTGATTCAAGAGTATTCTTGAGCAGCATCGCTATGGTCATTGGCCCAACACCACCTGGTACAGGTGTGTAGGCTTTTAATTTTTCTTTTGAGTTTACTAGATCAACATCTCCCGTTAATCTGTAACCTCTTTCCCGGCTATCGTCTTCTACCCTATTGATACCCACATCTATTACTACAGCGCCATCTTTTATCATATCAGCGTCGATTGCTTCAGGTGATCCTATCGCAGCTACAAGAATATCTGCTTGCTTAGTATAAAAAGACAAGTCCTGCGTTCTTGAATGGCATAAGGTTACTGTAGAATTACCCGGATTCCCTTTTTGGAGAAGCATATTCGCAATCGGTTTACCTACAATATTACTTCTACCCACAACCACTACGTGCTTGCCTTCAGTATCAATATCATAGCGTCTCAAAAGCTCTATGATGCCAGCAGGCGTACAGGGCTGGAATCCTTTCAACCCCAATACTAATCTCCCCATACTGATGGGCGAAAAACCATCTACATCTTTATCCGGATCAATACTGTTGATAATCTTCTGCTCATCAATATGCTTTGGCAGAGGAAGCTGAACAAGTATTCCGTCAATTGAATCATCTTCGTTCCAATCTGATACTATCTCTAGTACTTTATCCTCAGATATACTTTCATTTTCCCTTCTCAGGATAGAATTATATCCTATTTCCTTTGCGTTCTTTTGCTTGCTCTTAACATAAGATTCAGATGCAGGGTTCTCACCAACAAGTAATACAGCAAGGCCTGGCTTTCTACCAAGTTTTCCAACTACTGATGCTGTCTCTTTCTTAAGTTCCTGCCTAATATCCGCTGCTGTCTTTTTCCCGTCTAAAATCATTGGCCGTATATATATTTTATTCCAAGGCTAAACAAATTGAACTGACTTATATTGTAATCCGCTGCAATCATAACAGGTCCCAGATGAACGTAAGTTCCAATTACAAATTTATGATTTATATCTTCAAAACCTATATCAGTAAACTGAGGTTCAGTATCGCCGGGTCTTTCTTCGGTAGGTTCATAAGTTATGATAACATCACCGTTCTCGTCTAACTCTTCTATAGTAGGCAACATACCCAATGCTCGTTGCTGTTCAACACCGATAAAATACTTAATCTTAGAATTAATATTGAGTAATTCAAATTGATATCCACTATATACTCCCCACCATTCATTTATATTATATGAACCATGCAAGTTCCAGTTGAAGATGTCGGCTACGGCATTAAAAGTACCGTTGGTTTCTCCGAATACCTGATCAAGAGTTGAATTTTGATATGCTACCTGTGTTGCGAGATCAAAAGTTCTTAGAGAGTCAGCATCGAAGAAATACTGGCTGAGGGAATGCTTCAAACCTACACCCCAAAATCCAAATTCTCCTATATTTTCGCCATAGTCGAGTTGTGGTATATAACGTATCAACAATTCTGTACCATACAAGGAACCTATTTCAATCTGGGGAACCCCGAATGTCATAGAATTCATACCACTACCATTTGGTAATGTGAAGTATGTAGGTACCTGTTCTAGATTATCATTCAACAATGCTATTACCTCATCATTCAAAGCGTCAGCAGCTGGCCCGAGTTCATCAATCCTGGCTTGAAGTAACCGTTGCAAAGCACCTTCCTTGATAATTATCGCGTTATCTTCCGGATTTACATTTGGTCCTAATAATGTGGGGGATCTTTCGGGAAATTCTATCTCTCCGTTTTCTAAACCGTCGTTAATAAGTGTTTTTAGAAGATATAATCCTAAACCAGATGTATCTTTCACAGTACCATTGAAAACATCCACATAAGGAGCTAATCCAAGTAAACTGAATTCTTCAGTAGCAAAATCAGGCTGCATCCACTGTCGGTTGTCAGGTATAAAGCCAGTTGACATGTGAATACTGAATTTAAAATATGGTTTGTCGACATTTCTTGGGATAAAAGCATCACTAAAGAAACGTGAATTAACAGAAGCATTTGTTGCTTCTACGAGAGGTTTAGCCCAATTTGAACCGTTAGCATCAAATAGCTCTCGGGAAAATTCTCTGGTAAGCTGAATCACTTCATCACTCGCCCTCGGCTGAGAGACATCGTTTGGATAAGTAGTCTGGGCATAGCTGTAGTTATTAAATACAACTAATAGCAAAACACTTATTGGTAGAGAATTAATTATGGACAATTATACACCTTTACGAAAACCAAGATACAGAGGGATTGAGATTACAATAATAAGCACTATAACCCATATTTCCTTGAGCTTCTCGAATATTGGTATCCCGAACAGCATCATCACCAGCTGAACCATTATACCAACAATCAATATCGCAGCAGTTGCGGCAATAGTTTCTTTACCTATCCTCTCAATTGAAAACTTCGGCATTTTACTTAATTATCTTCTTTTTTATATATTTATACAAGGGCAAAGCTAGTAGTAATACTACTATGGCAAAGATCAGGTAAAATACACCAGTTATAAGCTTAGCTATTACCCAGGTTATTAGATAAGCGCCTACAATTGCTAAAACTATAGCAATAGCTACTTTAAGTTTATTCAAAATAGTTTCTCATTTTGTTGATAAATTATAGTATCCTCAGAGACGATTAAGTCGCTACTTAATTCATTTATCTCATATTCGGTTGGCTCAGCGACTCTGATACTGTCATCGGTTATCAGATTATTTAGAGTATCATTATCCTTTTTAACATCTAAAAATACCGATCTACTACCAAAGATTTGCCTTAAAGAGTTCATGGTTTTTCTGTTCTTGCTGATCTTAGTATCAAACTTATAAGCATATTCACATTTTGAACC
Source organism: uncultured Hyphomicrobiales bacterium (assembly GCA_964462685.1). GTDB lineage: Bacteria > Bacteroidota > Ignavibacteria > Kapaibacteriales > UBA2268 > CAYWYR01. Next base: position 172,018 of record CAYWYR010000003.1, read on the forward strand.
GTTATTGTAAGTGATATGCAGATTTGTTGGAAGGCTGCTTAAGGATATGGATTTTTCCGTAAACTCCTTAAGGGAATTAAGCATGGATATTATATGGTCTAAGTTATCAGAATCCAGCCATATATTATAACCTTTAGCAAGCTCCCAAGCGATTTGATCAATCGGATATGCCCTATCTATTATTATTTTTAGCTCTTCAGATTCGGTATCAACTGTTCCGATTATACAGATTATACTATTATCTTTGAGGCATTCTTTCGAAAATTCATAAGCGTCGGACCAGGCTACGGCTTCGAATATCCCCTTATAATCCTCAATATTCAAAAAGGCGAATTCCCGCTTGTTCCGGCTCATCCTCACTTCTTTGGAATGTACCATACCACAGATGATTATCTTATTCTTGTTATTCTTTTTCTGATATTTGCTATTGCCCTTTACATCATCCACATTCCAAGAATAATCAGTCGGATCGGATTTTGCATTAATTATCTGTCTCCTATCATCCTTGATTATAGAAGTATTAAGTGATGTGATAAGCTGCTCGTATTTATTTAAAAGATGTCCTGTCACAAAATATCCTAATACCTCTTTCTCTTTCAAAAGTCTTGTCCTGTCATCCCACACATCTGCTTCTGGCATTTTGGGAATAGCTATATCAGCTCCACTACCACCCCCGAAAAGTGATACTTCATCTTTTGTGGAATGATACGCCTTAGAAAACTCCATTCCCTGTTCAATAGCAAGCATCAGTGCTGAACGGCATTCCTTACCCATTATATTATCAAAAGCACCAGCCGATATCAATGCCTCTAAAGCTCTTTTATTAACTATCTGGGGATCGATTTTCCTCAGGAAATCATAGAAATCCTTAAAAGGTTCTTCCTTTCTTGCTTCAACAATATTTTCAACCACGGAGCTGCCGACATTTTTAATTGCGTTCATCCCGAAGTAAATCACTTCCCCATCGGCTACAAACTTCAATTTGGAATTGTTGACGTCAGGCGGCAATAGCCTGACACCGAACTCTTCAGCTTCTTCCTTTAAGGCAACAAGCTTTAGGTGGTCATTAAGTTCAGCCGTCATATTGGCTGCATAAAACTCAGAAGGGTAATGTGCTTTTAGCCATCCCGTCTGATACGCAACAAGCGAATATGCAACGGCGTGGGATTTGTTGAAACCATAATTGGCAAAAGAAAAAATCAAATCCCAGATACCATTGGCTTGTTTTTCTGTAAGTCCATTTTTAACACTTCCAGCAATAAAACTAGGATGCTGCTTTTCCATTTTATCTAAATCTTTCTTACCCATCGCACGCCTTAATAGATCGGCTTCTGCTAACGTGTAACCAGCAACATCCTGAGTAAGCCTCATCACCTGTTCCTGATATACTATTATGCCATAAGTATAGGAAAGGCTGGGCTCCATCTTCTCATGTATAAGCTCTATTGGCTTTCTACCGAATTTTCTGTCGATAAACTCAGGTATATGCTCCATAGGGCCAGGCCTGAATAGGGCGTTCATCGCAGCTATCTCTTCAATATTAGCGGGCTTGAGATGTTTGAGATGCTGCCGCATACCAGCGGACTCAAACTGGAATACCGATAACGTTTTTCCTTCACCGAACACGTCCAGTGCTTTCTTATCCTCCATATCGATATTGTCTAAAACTATCTCTTCGTTATGATTGGTTTTAACCTGATCTAAAATATCTTTGATAATGGAGAGAGTCTTGAGACCCAGAAAGTCCATTTTGAGCAGACCTGATAACTCCAGGTAATTCATCGAATACTGTGTCGCTGTCGTAATCGCCTGATCCGCTTTAGAAGAACTCGGTCTGAATATCGGGCAGAAATTAGTCAGATCCTCTGGCCCTATAACGACACCCGCCGCATGGATACCAGTGCCCCGAACTTTATCTTCTAGCTGAAGCGAATATTTGAATAGAGAGTCCAGATCACATTGCCCATAATGGGGATGCCTTTTTATTTTATCGATCTGCTTTTTGAAATTCTCTAGTTCGATAGCCTTTTCCAGCTTCTCTACTTTGCCAAAAACAACTGGAATCAGTGGGGTCAATTGATTGATAACAGCTAATGGGATATTGAGAACCCTGCCCACATCTTTAAGTACTGCCTTTGATGTCATCTTGTTATAAGTTACAATCATAGCACAGGCTTTCTCGCCGTACTTGTCCCTTACATAAGCTATCACTTCCTCTCGCCGAGTATCGTCGAAGTCAATATCAACATCGGGCATCGTTACTCTACTTGGGTTCAAAAATCTCTCAAAAAGGAGATCGTATTTCAGAGGATCGACATTTGTTATCTCAGTACAATACGCAACCAATGAACCTGCTGCAGATCCACGGCCCGGCCCTACACTTATACCCATTTGCTTGGCTTTTTTGATAAAGTCTGCGACTATCAAAAAATAACCTGGGAAACCCATATTTTTGATAACTGACAACTCATAATCCAACCTATCCCTATGGGCTTCTGTGATATCCTCACCGAACCTCATCTTCAGTCCTTCCTCGGATATCTCTTTCAGATATTCATCCAGATCAGAAGCATTCGAGCTTTCAGGAATCGGGAAACTGGGCATGTGGTTAGTCTTCAGATCTAACTCTACATTGCACTTATCTGCTATCTCTATAGTATTATCCAAAGCCTCGGGGTAATCCGAGAACAGCTCCCGCATCTGCTCTTCGCTCTTGAAATAGAACTCAGGAACTTCATACCTAAGCCTTTCAATATCAATGTTACCCGCGTTCTGTGCATTTACATTCTGTATCATCAGCATGATATTATGTGCAACTGCATTGTCTTTAGTATCATAGTGTATGTCGTTGGAACATATAAGCTTAATGTCAAGCTCTTTAGCTAATTTAGGTACATATTCCAGTACATACTTATCATCTTTCAGCCCATGGTTCTGCAACTCCAAATAGAAATCCTCTCCAAAAAGCTCCTTGTAAAAGATAGCGGATTCACGAGCGGCTTCAAGATCCTCCTGTACTAAGTGGCTACCGACTACCCCACCCAAGCAGGCTGATGTACATATTATACCTTCTGAATATTCCTTCAAAACTTCCCTGTCAATCCTTGGCTTTTGGTAAAAGCCATCCAAATATGCTATCGATACCATCTTGCATAGATTCTTATAGCCCTGATTGTTTTTTGCCAGTAATACAACATGAAAGTAATTCTTTCGCTTCTCCTTTAAAGCTGTTTTATCGTGCATACTGCCGTTGGCCATATATGCCTCAACACCCAGTATTGGCTTTATGCCCTTTGACTTAGCTTCAAGATAGAACTCCATTATACCGAACATATTACCGTGATCGGTTAGCGCTATAGCTGGCATCTTATTATCAACCGCAGCTTGCACAAGCGATTTCGGTGTACAAATAGCATCCAGAAGTGAATAGTGCGTATGATTATGTAAATGTACGAATCCTGACATTCTGACCTTGAGATTTTATCTTTATATTGAGAAACTGAAGCGAGCCAATTATAACAGTTTGGAAAGCCAACTGCAATTAAAATTATCCCAATCTTGTCATGACTAACATAAAACTAAAGGAACTACTGGCTGGTAAAAGGATAAATCTTATCCACGATTTTGGAGCAGGTTCACTTTATGAAAGCCAACTTAAAAAAGCTTTAATCAAAAATACTGAAAGCCCGGTTGAGATATTTTGCGGAAATATACAGCCGCATAACATAGAACAAACTAAGTACACAATACACGCTGCGGCTAATATCACCCTGCCAGATCAGATTTATCTTTCCGGAGTATCATATCTATCAGAACATAAAGAAGAGCTCTATTTGGCCAAAATAAGGAATGATAGCTATTTACTTACACAGGATAAAAGCCATCTAGAATATATATTCCTAAATCAGCCTGATCTAGTCTCAAAATTACTTAGTTGTGATATCTCCTACCAAAAATCAAATACCGGTCATTTTGATATTTTGGATATCCTATCTTCTGGGACTCTGAGTTTCTCAGATTGCGAAACCGATAAATTTTTGAACGCCAATGAGAAAAAAGAAAATGAAGGTAAAATGATATTCTCAGATCAATATGGCAACATTATCACTGATTTATATCTGAAAGATCAAAATCCTCGAAAAGTAGTCCTCAGAAAAAGGTATGAAGTGGGATTCGAGTCACATCTAAGAAAACTGGAAACTATGACTCCGGTAGCATATAAAAACAGTGACGGCTACCTTGAAATAGCACTATCTATGGCCAACGCAGCCAAAGAATTCAATATGAGAAACGGCCAGGATATCAAAATCATATTCTGACCTTTTCTCATTCTTAGCATTATCTCAATATATTACCAAGCCACTTTTTAGCTTTGGTTTCATCCCATCGCTTGCGATTCCTGTATAACTCTAATTGATCGTTATCTATGGAATCGATAGCGAAATACTTTACTTCAGGGTGGGCAAAATACAATCCTGATACAGATGCCGCTGGTTCCATCATATAGCTTTCAGTCAAGCTCATATCCATCTTCTCGGCTTCAAGCAAAGCGAAAAGCTTCTCTTTTTCTGTGTGATCAGGTAAAGACGGGTAGCCGTGGGCTGGCCTTATTCCCTGATACTTTTCACGAATCATATCATATATTGTTAGCTCTTCTTCTTCCGAATACCCCCACAGTTCCGTTCTTACTTCCCGGTGAAGATACTCGGCAAATGCTTCAGCTAGCCTGTCGGCCAGTACTTTTAGCATTATTGAAGTATAATCATCATGCTCCACCTTGAACTTCTCGGCTAATTCGTCAGCGCCGATACCTCCAGTTACCGCAAAGCCACCTATATAATCATATACCTCTTCATGCTGTGGAGCGATAAAATCCGCTAGTGAATAATTTGGCGAGTCATTTCTTTTTTGAACCTGCTGCCTCAGAGTATTGAATACCGTGATAGCATTGCCGTCATCATCGAGTACAACTATATCATCTTCAACCGATACCGCCCTAAAGATACCTGCTACACCATTGCATGTAAAAAGCTTTTCATTAGCTATTTTATTCAACCATTCATTTGCATCAGCGAATAGTTTCCTAGCCTCCTCTCCCATTTTAGGATGGCTCAATATATCTGGATATCTACCTTTCAGCTCCCATGTTACAAAAAATTGAGACCAGTCAATATACTCACGCAATAAGTCAACACTAACCCCCCGATATCTTGTCAAACCAAATTTCTTAGGTTCTACTATCCCAGCAGATTTTTTATTCCATACATATTTGTTTTCCAAAGCTTCATCATAGCAAAGCAAAGGCTTCGCCTTTTTGCTATAGTTTTCCCTCATCTTCGAATATTCACTTTTTATCTGATCTGCCAGATTGCTTCTGCTTTTCTCAGTAGTCAAAGCTTGAGCTATAGGAACCGACTTACTTGCGTCAAGCACATGTATTACTTCCCTATCGTACTCGGGGTCTATCTTTATAGCAGTATGTATTTTTGAGGTTGTAGCGCCACCTATTAGTAGCGGCAGATCAAGCCCCGCTAATTTCATTTCGCTCGCTACATTCACCATCTCGTCCAATGAAGGGGTTATAAGGCCAGACAACCCAACGATATCAACATTTTGTTCCTTGGCTTGCTTTATAATAGTCTGAGAGTCCACCATTACACCGAGATCTATGATCTCGAAATTATTACAGCTTAAAACTACGCCAACTATGTTCTTCCCGATATCATGAACATCTCCCTTCACCGTAGCCAAGAGTATCTTACCCACTGCCGAACTCTTTCCACTAGCCTTCTTGCTTTCCTCAATATATGGAATAAGATAAGCCACGGACTTCTTCATAACCCTTGCGGATTTGACTACTTGCGGAAGAAACATTTTCCCACTACCAAACAGCTCACCGACTATATTCATCCCGTCCATCAAAGGGCCTTCAATAACTTCTAAAGGATCATCATACTGCTGCCTTGCCTCTTCGGTATCCTCAATGATATACGTGTCAATACCTTTCATCAAACTGTGGGATAGCCTTTCTTTGATAGGTTTTTCACGCCACTCTTCATTTTTTACAACTGTTTTACCATCACCGCTATTTTCCGACGCATACTGAAGAAGAGCTTCACCTGCTTCGGGTGATCTATCAAAAATTACATCTTCTATCAGTTTTACAAGTTCTTCGTCAATGTCATCATAAACTCCTGTTTGCCCAGCGTTCACAATACCCATATCAAGCCCAGCCTTAATAGCATGATATAGGAATACAGTATGCATTGCCTCTCTTATCAGATTATTACCCCTGAAAGAAAAAGAGAGATTGCTTACCCCTCCTGATACCTTACAGTACGGAAGATTTTCTTTAATCCAGCTCGTGGCCTCGATAAAATTAAGAGCATACCTATTATGCTCTTCTATGCCAGTAGCTACAGTCAGAATATTTGGATCAAATATTATATCTCGAGGATCTACACCAGCCTTTTCTACCAATAGGTTGTATGCTCTTTGGCATATCTCGGTTTTGCGTTCAGTAGTATCAGCTTGGCCTTTCTCGTCAAAAGCCATCACTACCATAGCCGAACCAAATGACTTTATAATTCGTGCTTGTGATAAAAACTCTTCCTCACCCTCTTTCAGCGAAATCGAGTTGACTATACACTTACCCTGCACATTCTTCAGTCCCTCATGAACAATTGAAAACCTTGAAGAATCAATCATAAAAGGTACTTTTGCTATATCAGGCTCTGTTGATATTATCCTCAAAAATCGAGACATGGATTCAACCCCGTCAAGCAGGCCGTCATCCATATTAATGTCAATTATCTGAGCGCCGTTTTCCACCTGCTGAGCTGCTACCGCTGTAGCTTCCTCAAATTCATCATTCATTATAAGGCGTTTGAACTTAGCCGAGCCAGCTACATTGGTTCTTTCCCCGATATTAACAAAGTTGAGATCACTTCTCAGTATCAGCGGCTCCAAACCGCTATAGTGGGTATCTTCAATAGGTTCTTTAGGTATGCGTGGGGCTTTACCCTTAGCAACTGCGGCAATAGCTTTGATATGCTTTGGTGTTGTACCGCAACATCCGCCGATTATATTTATAAAACCCCTATCAATATATTCACCTATTGCTTCTGCCATATACTCAGGCGATTCATCATAACCACCAAATTCATTTGGCAACCCAGCGTTCGGATAAAGGCTAACGTTAAATGCACATACATCTGATAATGCTTTCAGAAATGCTGACATTTGCTTAGAGCCCAGTGCACAGTTAATCCCTACAGAAATAAGATTTGGGCAGTGCTTGATCGAGATATAAAAAGCCTCTATCGTTTGCCCTGATAAGGTACGCCCGCTCATATCCGTTATAGTGCCGGATATCATTACAGGTAACTCGGTATTATACTTCTGCTGTGCATCGGTTACAGCAATAATAGCAGCTTTTGCGTTAAGAGTATCAAATACCGTTTCTATAAGCAGTATATCAACACCGCCCTCTACCAAAGCTTCAGCTTGTTCATTATAAGCTTTATATAGCTTATCAAATGTTATACTTCTTTTTCCAGGGTCATTTATATCTGGCGATAGCGACGCTGATCTTGTAGTGGGACCCAGAGAGCCCGCTACATATACTTTCCTTTCTGGTAGATATTCATCCGCCGCATTTTTAGCCAGTTTTACCGATTCAAGATTCAGTTCCCTGACCAGATCTTCCAAACCAAAGTCAGCCATCGATATGCTGTTAGCCGAGAAAGTATTGGTTTCGATGATATCCGCACCGGCTTCGATATATTTTTTGTGTATATCGTAGATTAAATCCGGATTGGTAATAGATAATAGTTCGTTATTGTTCTTTTGATTGATACCGATATCGGAAAACCGTCGACCTCTATAGTCTTCTTCCTTTAGATTGTGGGGTTGGATCATTGTACCCATCCCGCCGTCCATTACCAGTATGTTTTTCTTTAAATCTTCTGCTATTTTCAAGATGCTACTTTGTATATTGTCGATTATACAAAAATAACTATTAAATCTTGCTATAGCTTAAACTATTGCTTTAAGTTTGTTGTCAGAAAGAAGAAAACAACTTACTATGGGGGTAAAATGAATTTTAACAAAAAAATCGCGGCTGTAATGATGACAGTAAGCGGTACTGTGCTAATGGGGGCTTATCTACTCAGCCCGCCACCACTTACCGATGAAAAGTCTAAAAATATAGAAATCTATAAGTCTAACGATGCAACCGCTTCCAAAAAGGCCTCTGAGGTTAAAGCTACTGAAGAGCAATCGGTAGAAGAAATTGAATCTCAAGCTCTAACAGGAACTTTCCTTTCTGAAAACGAAGTCGTGTTCGCCCCTGTTATTACTGAATTATATAGTCGAGGGGTCGATAGTAGTTTTATTAAGGAGGTAGTAAATCATCCTAAAACAAGTTTTAACGATAAATTCGTAAAAATCAATGTAACAGGGTATCTTAAGAAACCTGACTATTCCTCTCATTACAACAAACGATCAATCAATAAGTCAAAAAAATTCTTGACTGAGAACTATGATCTCCTGCATGAAGCCGAGAAAGAATATGGTGTTCCTGCCGAAGCTATCACATCTATACTGTGGGTAGAGACCAGACATGGTGGTTATACAGGAAACAATCAGCTACCCTCCGTTTTCTTATCAACCGCTCTCGCCAACGAGGATGAATATATAGACCTTAATCTTGAGGTATTAGAAAAAGAGCACAAGAAAAACTCAAACGAATATAAAAAGCTTAAAAAGAAAATACTATCAAGGGCTAAAAGAAAATCTGGTTGGGCATTGGATCAACTTGTAGCTATGAGCAAAATAAATAACCGCTTGCCAGTACCTGTTACTGAAATTGAAGGTTCTTGGGCCGGTGCATTTGGTTGGAGTCAGTTTCTACCATCTTCATACAAAGAATGGGCAGTAGATGGAGACGGAGATGGCAAAGTAGATCTTTTTAAAAAAGAGGACGCAATATTTTCAGTAGCTAATTACTTAAAGAAACATGGCTGGGGCAATTCAGTCAAAGCCCAAAGGAAAGCTGTTTACGGTTACAACCACTCTAATGATTACGTTGATGCGGTTCTGAAATTAGCTGACAAGATAAAAAGCTAAAAAGTATACAGAAAAACTAAAAGGGCACTGATAGTTTAGTTTAAGGGAAGATGAGTCTTCCCTTTTTCATATCTACTATTTGATAATCTGATAATATTATCAATATCATAAGGAGTAATCAGCTTTGCTTTTGGGGTAAAGTAAACACCCTTTAGCTTTTTTCCTATTGCAGACCTGTTTATGAATTCTATCTTTAATGCTCTTCGGTAATTATGGCTTTCTCCTTGAATAGGATAAATATTCTCCCAGCGTTCATGTATCACTTCACCTTTATAAATGTAGTAAATACCTTTAGTATCATAGAGAATCGGTGATATACCCTTATTCCTGAATATGAAATACACCAAAAGTAAAGTTGTAACAGCATAAAGGGAGTAAACTAAAGTTTGCTCCAGTTCAATAGATTCCTCAACAAAATATATCATTGCGGCAAGAAGGCCTATTACATGGATAGCGAGGATAAATGCTCCTAACCTTTCCATCCAAAGCCCCTCTTTCCATCCTGGGAAGCTATCTATATTTTTTTCAAGCATTAAGTTTAATCGATCGCATCTTAGTCAAGTAAAATACTCGGCATCAAATCCATCATCAGATAACCCCAGAACTGCGGTTCTGTAGTATCATAATCTTTGATTATACCCATATTTTCTGAAGGCAGCATCATAGAGGAGCCTAGTGTAAAGACAGTACTCTTATTAGGTTTATAATTCAATGTAAGATCAAACTCCGTCCCAAGATAGTTTGACTCCGCTTTGTCACTGCCTCGCCCGTTTTCATAAAGATCAGCTTCAGAAAGGAAATAATGAAAGTCCCCCCTGACCGCAAACTCTTCTGTGATATTATACAATGCGTTAGCATATATATCTACCAAGCCCACGGAGTACCTCGTATTTTCTTCAACAAGCTGACTATTGGCATTACCCACGTAGAAATAATCCATAAACCCGTAGAACTTGTGATGGGTTCCAAAAAGAGGATCAAATGTAGATGATTGGCCTGAAAACTCATCTATATCAGTACCAGAAAGAATATCTACACCTAAATTACCTTTAATATCACTAACTTTTGCCGCCATACTGATATTCGCCATATAAGCGTTTGCCTCGGTGCCGGTTAGATTGGTTCCGTTCTGAAGATAAATTTCACCCTTAAGCGTTACGTATTCGTTTAGCTTAAAGCTTGGCATAAACCCAGCGGTATTCAAGTTGACTACCTCATCTGGCCGCTGCCAACCTAAATAAATATCAAGTACCCTTAGATTGAACCCCCATAATTCTATATCACTATAAAACGTAAACATATACTTATAATTTGGTAGTCCGCCACCGTCGGCCCCAAATCCTGTAGGGTTCTGATAGAATCTATCGGAAAGCTTTATCGGCTCAGGTGTGATATTATCTTGATTATAAGCGAAAGCCAATGAAAGATTATCACCCAAAGAACTTATATCAAGTCTTATAGCATCGTGCGATCTCCCTTGGGCTGCCCAGTCCAGATTACCCATGATCCTTGAATTATAAAAGTCGATCTCCTGCCTTCCTGCTTTTAGAATAATAAGATCGCTCGGTTTTTCCTTATCCTGATAGAATTTATAATACCCATAAGCCTCATGTATCGATAGGAATGGATCTGTTTTGTTTATCTGGCCGGTTGATCCGTATATCCGAACATCTTGTACAACAAGTTTAGCACCCATATCGGAGCTATTGTTCTTATCTAAATCATTAAAAAATAATCCAATACGGCTTCTCTGTTCGATAAATGCCGCGGGATCCAAAGCCGGATCTAAAGGCGTCTTAAAACCATCACGGAACTCCCCACGAGGTTTTATCTGCCCGTATATATTTAGATTATTATCAGTTGAGGTGATGGCTTGAGATTGAAGACTTTCCGAAGAAAGAAAGCTCAATATAGACAAAAAAAGAAATTTTAATGATCGCATGCGTTGTATGATAAAGTAAAACTTACATCAACATACTCAATTATCATACCGCAATACAAAAGCGATCATATTTAGTTAAAGTTTAATATATTCAAACTTAGGTGCCCCACGGCTACCTTGATCATCTATAAATGAGACAAATCTTAGTTTATAATAAATACCTTCTTCTGATTTGATAGCGTAAAACAGATCAGGTTCATAAAAATAAGTGTCAGCGTCGATATCGAAATTCTTCCAGTTATAACCGATAGCATTTGTGGAGTCTGTGTACTCTACGCTTTGGGCTTCTACAAAAGTAAAATCTTCAAAAGAACCCTTTATAGCTTTAGCCTGTATCCTTAAGGGATTTATTAATACTCCTACAACCGAATAATCAAAAAGTTCACCCGTATCGTCAGGCACCTTCTCATTATAACGTGTAAAGAGTAAATCCCAGTCCTCAGTACGTGGCTCTAAATCTTTTGCACCTTCACCCACCTTATAAAAAACATTATTTACAAAAGGCTTCCTTTTGATTTCTGCACTCCAAACAGAATCTCCCTCCAAATTTGAGAACCTGCAGTAGTAGGCAGTTGTATTGGCTGAATCTATCTTTAGCCTGGCAAAACCTTCAAACTTTCCTCTCCTGTTTACACCTAAGCCCACTACATAAAGATTATTCAAGGATCTTTGGCCCCTACTGCCTATATCATACCATTGCCCAATTATCAGATCTTCTATGTTTCCGGTATATCTTTCAAAGCGGTATGGTAGAGAGTCACCATTCATATACATTGGTTTATCGTGTCCCGTATCTATTCTATAGTCTATCGGCACATCCCCGAGATTCGCGCCACTATATAAACCGATCGGATTGGTTCTTATAGAATAGTCTCCTGGATAGCAACTAAAAGCAAAGTCATAAGCATCACTGCCCAATACCCTAACAACGGAATCCGTGAATAAGGAAAAGTATACCTGATCCTCATAAGTGCTGCCTAGGCTTACCTGTGTTATAGTTGTTCCATCAGGTATGTATGGTGCTACGGGATCATCCTCACCAAAACAACCCGTTATCATTAATGTAAGAAACCCAGCTATTAAATATTTCATATTTGATTTCATGTCAATTAAAGCTGAAACCTAGATAGAATGTACGTCCCCAAGCAATGGGCATCGAAGAACCCGCTGAATGAACACCGCCGCTTGCTAATCCGGTTTGGAGATTGGTAACATTGAAAATATTTCTGACACCGCCTGTCAGTGAGAACCGGCCTGTCAGATCGTATCTGATAGAAGCGTCTGATGATATAAAACTCGGCATGTTCCCTTCCAAAATCTGATCAGCACCATCTAGGAAAATAACTCTTGCCCCGTTAAATTTCGTATTGGAGGCAAGCGATAAATCCCATGCGGTTATATCATAAGAAGCGTTGATTCCCAGTTCATTCGTAAAAAACATATCATTACCCGAAAGCCGCTGAGATTGCCCCATATAAAGGTATGAAGCTGAAAGAGAGAAATTATCACCTATTAGACCTACTTCTAAGCCAGCACCCATAGTCTGGAAGTCTGCTAAGTTAAAGTATGAGAACAATGTGGGATCATTTATATCCTGCGCTAGTGTGATCTGATCGCTTATATCATTATAAAAAGCATTAGGCGATACTTTCAGAACAATAACATCCTCTCCTTCACCCATTAGCATTTGCCAGTCCATACTCATTGAAGCGTTAAAAGATGTCTCAGCCTGTAGATTCTCATTACCTTGGATATTGTGGTTGACATCAACAAAAAGCAAGTATAGCTCCTTAATACTCGGCGATCTGAAACCCTGTGCCACAGAAGCCCTGATAGTAATATCATCCATACCGTAACGCATATTAAGCGATGGAACCAGAGGAGCTTCATATCTGGAATTATAAATATATCTCAAAGCAGGTTGAATTTTCAGATCACCCAACTCCTGCTCCACAGATACAAAAGCAGCGTAATTCTCAATATCCCGGCCGTTAGGACCTTCAATCCGTTCCCCTATTACCCTGTCGTAATTCAGTTCTGTACCAAACTGTACTGCAGTAGATTCATTGAACTTAGGAAGAGTATAAAATGCCCTGAACATCATATTGTCAAATACTGTTGTATCGTGCCTTGTCATATCGCCAGATAGATTCCTATCAAGCGTCACTAGATTCATCACATAGTTATTCCTTACCCTGTTGAAATATGAGTAAGAAACAACAGCATTCATCTCAGAACCGAAAAAGTCCGACGATACATATTGAAGAGAGTTCGTAAACCTGTCTGTGTAAAAGTAATTATCAAAAGCTGTCTCGCCATGCGGCTGTATCAAAGAGCCTTTATTTATCAATGTCTCGTTGAATAGGTTTGATATAAATGATATCTTATTCTCTTCATTAAGACTGTAGGTAGTATTGAAATCCAGAAAATACTGTTCCTTAGGATTCCAGACTTGGTTACGGCTGCCGCCTTCCTCATTCATTCCACCGAAAAAGTTCCTACCGCCGTTCAGATTAAAATCAAAATCACCGAGCCCGTAAGATAGTCCACCGTCGAAATTATAAATACCTTCATGTGGCTGAAATGCGTCACCGCCAATCATCTCATGCACAGAGTTAAACCTTACTGAAAAATCATCGGAGGCCTGTTTTTTGGATATCAGATTGATAACGCCGCCCAATGCGTTTGAGCCATAAATACTCGACATCGGCCCTTCAATAATCTCAATCCTCTCAACATTCGCAAGATTGATCTGTGATATATCTACTTCACCGTCAACTCTACCTACAAGCGGAACGCCGTCCATAAGTATTTTTATATTCTGCCCAGATATTCCATTGATACTGATACCGGTACCAGCTACACCATCCTGTTGTATCTGTATTCCAGCCTCTGACATCAATACCTCTCGCAGGCTAAAGGCGTTCTGCTGCCGAATCCTGTCTTGAGAGATGATCTTGATGTCCTGTATGGCCTCACTTGCCAGCATACTGCCGGACTGTGCCGTAGTCACTATCTCCTGAGCTATAAAATCTAGCTCAGTAAGGGTAACAGTCTTTGTAGTCTCTGCAGCCTCTATAGTATCAGTTTCAGTAATATATCCTAAATAAGAAACTGTAAGAGCGACCCTACCATAAAAAGGAACAGCACTTCCCCCATCCTTATCGGATAGCAAAAGTGCTGTATCGCTGTCATACTCATCACACCCTTCCAAGCAGTTGAACACTATATTAGCCCCCGGAAGGCTGCCGCCGTTCGTTCCGTCTTCCACTATAACATTTCTACCTGTATGAATATCCTGATATGATATCAACGGCAGAACCGAGAATGTAAATAGAATCAAAGCAGATATTAATGCTGATACTCGCATAGTTTTGATTTGCTTGGCTTGGAGAGGTTTATTATTACTTTACTACAAATCTTGAACTGTTCAGCTCTGCACCGTCAATCACCATAAAGTAATTACCCGGTACCAAATTGTTTGTGTTTACATTGTTTTGCTCTTGTACCGAGACAATGTTACCAGTAGCGTCATATATCGTTACCTTAGCACCAAAGTTACCTTCTGGAAGAGTTATACTTTCCCCAGCAGATACAACATTTGGATAAACGTTTACCGAAGGAATGTTACTGAAAACAGAACCGTTTACATCTGTACTGAATACAAATACATTTGACCCATAGGAAACAGGCACAAGCCTATACGGGTCGCCTATAGGATTCTCAGTCTCATCAACTCGCTGAACAAAATAAACTACATCTTCATCGATTTCATAAACTACAGGGAAATAATTAACTACTGTTTTCCAGTCATGTCCTATTTCTGTAATCGAAGAAGACCAAACTTCAGATGGAAACTCAGGTGCTTTTTCAGTTAATGGATTATCAGAAGTTACCTGTGCTACCCTGATATGAGGGGCTGTACGAATGCCGCTCACACCTCTTGTCATATTCATCTCTTCAAAATAAAGCTGATATTTTTCAAATATGATATCCCAACTATCTGTACTTGGCATTTGTGTAATTTCCTGCGTTTCGAGATTAACCATTTTCATAACAGTATTAGCTGATGCATCGTTTGCTACTGAAAGTTCCTGTTCATTTGAGCCAT
The DNA here is from genome assembly GCA_964462685.1 of uncultured Hyphomicrobiales bacterium. Classification (GTDB taxonomy): domain Bacteria; phylum Bacteroidota; class Ignavibacteria; order Kapaibacteriales; family UBA2268; genus CAYWYR01. The sequence continues at coordinate 187,200 of CAYWYR010000003.1, forward strand.
CAAGATCTGCCCAAAGCACTACGAACTCCCCATTGTAAAGGCCATCAATAGCAACCTGATATGTCTCGCGATTATGATCGGTAATAATAAATACTTTGTTTCCCACTACATTGTGAGTTTGCATATTATACTCGCCCCATCCGTAATCGGCTATATTATCTATAAAACCACGCTTGCCTAAGTTAAGTGATCCTGTATCCCAAGAATCTTTGCTGTTAACACCTCTTTCCCAACCAGAAATACCTGTTGTATCTATCTCACTACCAAAAGTATCGAAATTGGATCCAGGGACTACATACACATTATACTTCATATTTGTATAAATAGCTGCGTATCTTGGATCAAAAGAGGAAAACCCAAGATCCCATTCCGTATTCTCCATAGATATACTTTCCTTAGTCTCTAAGTTATAATATACCGATAGATGATCATTTGCTCCATCACCGTTAATATCGATATTCAAGTCACTGGCTGATGCATTTATTACAAGCCCGAAGCAAGCTAATGTCAACAAGTAGAATTTTGTCATTTGTCTTTCCAGAAATAATTAATGATTGACGAATTTTCTATGTACTAAATTACGTTTATACTTGAATTAGGATTGATTTAGTCCGCTTTTTGTACAACAGTGGTGTTACTTACACGAAACGCCCTATACATAGGGCGTTTCAACATAAACATCATGTCAGATCAGTATTTAGATCGTTTCAGGTAAAGCGTAATTTCTACCGGAGTTCTCTTTTTGTAACCACTCCATCAAAGGCTGGAAATAATCAACCATTGGCTTAGCCGATAGATCGCTACCGATCATATTCTGAAGATGAACATCCCAATCAACGGTTGCACCCGTTTTGGTAAGCTCTTTTAGGAAATCACCAACCTCTTCGTTGCCCCAGTAATTAGTAGCGTGCGGGTCCTGACCCAATATACTCTTAGCTATATGATCATGTATCTGGAACATAAGTATAGTTGATATAGCGTAGTCATAGTACTGCGCGGGGTCATTGTTGATATGAGTTTTACTCGCAGCATCAGCATATTCGTTTCCTCTTTCGTTCGGCGGAACAATACCCTGATATTTTTCCTTCAGTTCCCACCATCTATCATTATAGTTATCAGGCTGTAGGTTCTCAGCGTATAGAGAGTGCTCAAATTCTGTCATTACGCCAGCACCCCAAGGCACGACTACCACATAATCCAGAGCTTCTTTAAGCAAAAGCTGTATCTCATCTACTTCTGTATCCTCAGCGATCAAGCCCTGCTCTTTAAGAAATGGTAGTTGCATAGATGCCATACCGATCATAGTACCTATTCCCTCATGGTAAGCTCTATTGGCACCGCCTCTTAGCAGCGGCGGAACACTGTCATTTGAGTAAGATACATAATAATAGATATGACCAAGTTCATGAAGCGTAGTGCTCCACCATTTCGTATTTGGTTCTACCGACATCAATGATCTGATATCCTCATCAAGATTCATGTGCCATGCCGAAGCGTGATTGTTCTTTGAATAGCCCTCATCTCCCTGTAAAGGATATAGTGATGACCTTTCATAAAAGCTCTCGGGAAGCTCCGGAAAGCCTAAGCTAACATAAAAATCTTCACCTTTCTCAACTATCCACTCAGGTGATTTTTCAGCAAGTGCAGCATCAAGATCCAGTCCTTCCACCTCAACCAAGCCAGTCCAGTCCTGACCCCATCGGTTAGGCATCCAATGTGCCGGGATCATATCCGGAACGCCTGGCGCCCCGTATTTCTCGGCCATCTCGTATCGTGCCCATGTATGAAGCTCTCTGTATAACGGCCAGATATCACTTATCATCCCACGCGTTACTTCCAGTAGCTCCTCAGTACTATAACCGTATTCACTAACCTGGTACTGGAAAAAGTTTTCATATCCTAATGCCTGAACAGATTCGTTCCTGTATTCAACAAGCTTTGCAAGGCCAGATTTAAGATTTTTGGAAACCTCCTTCGATGCCTCCCATATTTTCAGCCGCTCATTGATATCTGTTTCGCTAGCAAGCCTTTTATCAATCTCATTAGTAGTGATTGGCTCACCGTCTAAAGTATACTTGTAACCGTATAAAGCCGTTGTCTGTTCAGTGTTCGCTTTGATAAGGCTATCAACAACGTCCCCCGCCACAGCAGGTGAGCCCCCAGCGGCATAGAGAATAGCTTCAAGTTGCTTTACCTGAAGTTCGGTAAGCTCTTCTTTTTGCTCAAGATACTGTTTCGCTTTATTGATATTCTCTTCCGATCCAGCAAAAGTCGCAAATTCCTTATTGCTTTTCTGGGCAGCCTCTTCATTAGCCTTATTATCTTCGTATATCTCAGTATTCAGCTTCCATTCAGCTTCGGCCGATTCAGCATACAGCCTCTGGAATTCCTGAGTGTACTCATCCAGATACATCTCCACTTCCTGCTGGAGTTCAGCATTCGTTTCAGGTTCGGCATTATCAGTACACGATGCAAAAAACATCATAAAAGTAGCCATTGATACGGCTATAGCTTGTTTAATCATATCTTCCCTATTATAGGTTAGTTATACTTACAATTATTTATGTAGCAATTTAATCAATTAAGTATAAGTACCTGATAATTTGCCCTTTCAACCCCTACCATTCACCCCTCCTGCCATACCCTAACCGTAGCGGAGTGGCATGCCTCGCCATAATCAGATACCCCGTCATTCAGAACCCGAGCACAGCGAGCGGTGAAGAATCTCTATTGCGTTTA